>NZ_QWZQ01000009.1 GCF_003885105.1 Lactiplantibacillus garii | reverse complement strand
CAAAGACCGAGCTTTAAGACAAGTGGGGTTCTTGGCTTAAAGTCGTGTCCACCACGTTCCAGCTGCTTTAGAACCAACCGGTAAGGCGGAAGGCTTCCACAATCTGGGCTTGACTAATCGTAGGAAAGAGGCTGTGACAAAAGTCACAGCCTCTTTGAATAACCGGAAATTAAAGTTTGTTGTAGTATTCAACGATTAATGATTCATCGATGTCTGCTTCAAGTTCTTCACGTTCTGGTAAACGAGTTAATGAACCTTCAAGCTTGTCAGCGTCGAATTGAACAAAGTTAGGACGCGCAACAACGGCTTCAACGGCGCCGGTGATAACGGCCAACTTCTTGGACTTTTCACGAACGGAGATAACTTGGCCAACACTAACTTCGTATGAAGGAATGTCAACGCGCTTGCCATCAACGGTGATGTGACCATGGTTGACTAATTGACGAGCTTGACGACGAGTCGTAGCCAAACCTAAACGGTAAACCATGTTATCCAAACGACGTTCGAGTAAGATCATGAAGTTAACACCGTGCTTACCTTCGCGGATCTTACCAGCCTTAAGGAATAAGTTAGAGAATTGACGTTCAGTTAAACCGTACATCATCCGTAACTTTTGCTTTTCACGTAATTGGGTACCGTATTCTGACATCTTACCACGACGACCTTGGCCATGATCACCAGGTGCGTATGGGCGACGTGCTAATTCTTTACCAGTACCTGAAAGGGACATTCCCAAACGACGGGAAATTTTCCAACTTGGACCTGTATAACGAGACATAAATTGTTTCCTCCAATATATTTAGTTGGAGTAAAATAAGCCGATGTGAGTTCGATATTCGTTCAGATCGGACTGCAGGGTTCACCATTGCAGCCGCAGGTTACTAACTGACCATAAGTGGCACCAATCTGTTGACGAGCTTACCCACTCACTGCTGCGTTATTTTACACAAAGAGTAGCATAGCATGTTTGACGGTGATTAGTCAATGTGTTGGGTCAGAATCTTAACGAATTCGGTTAATTCGGCTTCATTTTCGGCGGTGAACCGGTCAAGTGAAGGGGAGTCGACGTCTAATACGCCGATTTGACGACCGTCCTTAGTGATGGGGATGACGATTTCAGAATTGCTGGCGCTGTCACAGGCAATGTGGCCCGGAAACTGGTGAACGTCTTTGATGCGTTGGTTGGTCTGCGTTTTAAAGGCGGTACCAACGACGCCGGCACCAACTTTAATGTGCATACAAGCAACTTTTCCCTGAAAGGGACCGAGGTCAAGTTCGTTAGTGGTCTGGTTGTAAAGGTAAAAACCGGCCCAGTTAAGGTCGTCATAGGTACTGTTTAATAACGCGCTGGCGTTGCTAAGGTTTGCAACGAGGTTCGTTTCTTGAAAAAGAAGTGCGTCAAGTTGCTGATTCATAAGTGATGTGTCCGTGGTTGCCATGCAAAAATCCTCCCTGAAAGTTAACAAATTCATACTGTTTGGTAGTTATGACTATGTTATAATTTAAGGTAGATTTTAATTGGATTTTCAGAAAAAAGCAAGGTTACGGTTCAACAGGGTGAGGCGCAACTGCAATTAAAACGGAATAAATTATGTAAGGGGTATTCATATGCAAGTAGCAATCGGCATAGTAGTTGTCGCCGTTGTGATCTACGCTGCGGTTAAGGGCTTCCAAGTATACATAGATAAACAAGTCCAACAATTGACCGTTCGTCAACAAGCGTTAGCCAAACAGGCACAGACAACGGATTTTGAAAAAATTGAACAACTGGGCTTAACGGGCGGTTCGTTAGCTAAGCTGGAGGCATTGCAGACAGAGGGTCAGGAACTTACGAATGACCAATTACCCGCCGTCAGCGAGCAGTTGACAAAAATTACCGCCCTCGCACGGAGCGTCAAGTTTTTAGACGCCAAACAAAACTTAAAGAAGGTTAGCAGCCAACTTGATACTATTGAGCAACGCGAAGCTGACGTACGCAAGGGACTACAAGCGTTGGACGACGCCGACGCCGCGCACCGCGAAGCCGTTGCCAGTCTGGAGAAAAAGTATCAGGATCTACGTAAGACGTTGTTGTCCCAGAACTTTTCGTTTGGCCCCAGTATTGATAAACTGGAAGACCGGTTATCTAATTTGGAAAGTGACTTTGACCGCTTTTCAGAATTAGCAAAGTCTGGTGACCACGACGCCGCTGAAAAGGTCCTGGACCAGTTACGGCACGATACCAGTTCGCTAGAGATGGACATTGACCGGATTCCACCGATTTATAAAGACCTCGTCAGCGGCTTTCCGGATCAACTGGCCGAACTGGCTTCCGGGTATCACCAGTTAGTTGCACAACACTTCCACTTTGAAGTGACGACCATCGAACCCGAAATAACGGCGTTAAAGCAGGCCATTGATGATAATGTCGCGCTGTTAGGCGACTTAAAGGTATCTGACGCGGAGAATGGCAATCACGCGATCGAAAAACGGATCGACCACCTTTACGACGTGATGCAGGTTGAAATTGATGCCAAGGAAGTCGTAGACAAACGCCAGGGCGAGATCAGTAAGTTTTTGACCCACGCCATGAATCAGAATCACCGGTTACAGATTGAACTGGACCGGTTAGCACAGAGTTATACGCTGAATAATCACGAAGTTGAACGGACCCGTGAACTAAACGAACAGTTGAAGGGCATCGAAGCGACTTATCAAGCCGACATGACCGCGTTAACTAGTAAGCAGGCGGTCTATAGTCAAATTGCGGCCCACTATGAGGAACAGGATAAGCAGCTTAAGGCCATTGAAGAAGAACAGGTGGCCGTCAACGACGGTGTTGCTAACTTAACGGCGGAAGAGTCTAAAGCCCACGACACCTTGCAACGCTTTGACTTTGAAATTCACGCCGTCAAACGGCAGGTGGAGAACTTAAACTTACCGGGATTACCCAAGGATTACTTGGACTATTTCCAAGTGGTTTCAAAGGAAATTGAGCGGCTAGATCATGATATTAATAAGTTAGTGATCAACATGGATGACATTACCAAGCAATTGATCGTGATTCAGGCCGATATGGCGACTTTAAAAGAAAAAACCGGTGATTTAATGGACGCGGCCGTACTGGCAGAACAGTTGTTGCAGTATGCGAACCGGTATAAAACGAACCACGAAGAAGTCCAAACGGCGAGCGAGGAGTCACAACGGCTCTTTAATGAAGAGTACGACTACGCGCGCAGTTTAGAGATCATCGCGACGGCGGTAGATAAAGTGGATCCCGGTGCCTATAAACGGATTGAGGACAGCTATTACGCCCAAAAACAGTCAGAACGAACCGACGCTGAGTAGTGTTCGCGGTTGAAGTGGCCGGAAACTAACCGGCGATGGGACGGTGAAGCTGCACGTAAAGAGGCTGTGACAAAAGTCACAGCCTCTTTGTATCTCCGCACAATTATTGGCGAAACGTGCGCCAAAAGTCAGCCGGCTCCGCTTAACGGCGTATGCCAAACAATCCAAGCCCAGGATTGTTCACCATACGCCGTTAATGCTCACCAGCTAACTGACTTTTGACACACTCTGTTTACGTTTAACGAAAGTGATTGCCGTTGGTGCCCGCGTTGACAGCGGCTGACCACTAATGATTCCTGATTGGTCAGACAAAAGGACTTGTTTCAACGTCATTATTTGGTATAATTGCAAAGAATTCTTATCGAAAGTAAGTGCGTGGCACTGCTTTATTAGAAAGTGAAGGCTCAGAAATGATTTATTTTGATAATAGTGCGACGACCCAGGCAGCACCGGCCGTACTAGAAACTTATACCAAGGTTTCCCAAAAGATTTGGGGCAACCCGTCCAGTTTACACAGTTTTGGTGAAAATGCGTTTCATTTATTGGAACAGTCCCGGCAACAGATTGCCACGCTAATTGGCGCCAAACCTAACGAAATCTTCTTTACGTCCGGTGGGACTGAAGGGGATAACTGGGTGGTTAAGGGAACGGCCATGGAGAAGCGGACTTTTGGCAAACACCTGATCACGACGGCGGTGGAGCATCCCGCCATTCATAACTCCATGGAACAATTAAAGGAATTGGGTTTTGACGTGACCTACTTACCAGTTGACGCGGAGGGTCGGATCAGCGCGGCCGATTTAAAGGCGGCGATTCGACCGGACACCATTCTAGTTTCCACCATGGCGGTGAATAACGAAATTGGGACGATTCAACCGTTATTAGAAGTGGCCGACGTGTTGAAGGCTTACCCTAAGATCCATTTTCACGTCGACGCGGTCCAGGGAATCGGTAAGGGTATTCAGGACCTGATCATGAATGACCGGGTGGACTTCGTGACCTTTTCGGGCCATAAATTCCACGCTCCGCGGGGAATTGGCTTTATTTACGCACGTCAGGGTCGTAAATTAGCGCCGTTGATGACCGGTGGTGGTCAGGAGAGTAATTGGCGTTCCGGAACGGAAAACTTACCGGCGATTGCCGGAATGGCCAAGGCGTTACGGTTATTATTGACCGATGAGGACCAAAAAGTGGCCCGGGAGCGTGCCATTAAGCAACGTATTTACGACCACATTAAGACCTTCCCGAAGGTGACGATTTTTAGTCAACCAACGGCCGGGTTTGCACCGCACATTCTATGTTTTACAATCAACGGGGTACGGGGTGAGACCATCGTGCACGCGTTCGAGGATCAAGGTGTTTACATCTCCACGACCAGTGCTTGTTCGTCGAAAAAACACCTGGCTTCCAGTACGCTGATGGCCATGCACGTTCAAGAAAACGTGGCAACCAGTGCCGTTCGAATCAGTTTGGATGAAAATAACACGTTGGCGGAAGCCGATGAATTTATTAAGATTTTTGACAAGTTGTACCACAAGTTTTCAAAAATCAACGCGGACGCTTAGTTTGTCAGTCTTAAAGGAAGAAGGAACCTCATTTCATGCAATACACTGAAATCATGGTGCGTTACGGGGAATTGTCGACCAAGGGTAAAAACCGGCGGAACTTTATCGACAGTCTGGGCCGTAACGTCCGTAAAGCTTTGCACGATTTTCCGGAACTAAAGGTCCATGCTAACCGGGATCGGATGCACATCATGTTAAATGGTGAAGATTCAGCGAAGGTCATGGACCGCTTGAAGTTGGTCTTTGGTATTCAAAACTTTTCACCCAGTATTCGGGTCGATCAGGACATGGACGCCGTTTATAAAACGGCCGTTGAAATGGTGCGTGCCCAGTACCAACCGGGGATGACGTTTAAGATCAATACCCGGCGTTCTGACCATAAGTTTGAATACGATACGAACGAAATTAACGACATGTTGGGTGGTCAAATTTTAGACCACGTTGACGGCATTAAGGTCCAAATGAAGCACCCCGACATCGTTTTACGGGTCGAAGTTCGGTTGAACGGAATTTTTCTGTCTTCCGAAACGATCCAAGGCGCCGGTGGGTTGCCAGTGGGTACCGCGGGTAAGGGAATGTTGATGCTTTCCGGTGGGATCGATTCACCGGTGGCCGGGTACCTTGGCATGAAGCGTGGCGTTAATATGGAAATGGTGCACTTCTTTAGTCCGCCATACACGAGTGAACAGGCACTAGCTAAGGCGAAGCAGTTAGCATCTACGTTGGCAAGCTATTCTGGCAGTGTGAAGTTTATTCAAATTCCGTTTACCGAGATCCAGGAAGAAATTAAGGAAAAGGTTCCGGAGGGCTATTTAATGACCGTCCAACGGCGGTTGATGATGCGATTGATGGACGCCATTACGCGTAAACGTAACGGAAAGGCCATCTTTAACGGCGAATCGCTTGGTCAAGTGGCTTCCCAAACAATGGATAGCATGATTGCCATTAACGACGTGACGACGTTGCCCGTCTTACGACCGGTGATTTCGATGGATAAAACCGAAATTATCAAGGTGGCGGAAGACATTAACACTTACGACTTGTCAATCATGCCGTTTGAAGACTGCTGCACCATCTTTGCACCACCGGCACCCAAGACTCATCCTAAGTTGGACCGTGCCCGTGCTTACGAAGAACGGATCGACGTCGATGGGCTCATGCAACGTGCCATGGACGGCATTACGATCACCGAGATCAAACCCGGTGAAAACTACATGAACGCCCAAGAAGACGTTTTTGCCGAATTACTTTAAATTGATGTTGAAACTCGTTTCAGGTTAAACGCTGAAGCGAGTTTTTTTATTGATAAAATTAAGGGACGTTTCTCGAATTAAAATCACTATGAATATGCTAAGATAAGCCCAAATTAGTTTTGCGAGGGGGAGTGACCATGGATTTTCAGCCACTACTACGGGCGGTTGCCACGTCCAACAATTTAAAGATGGTACGGGTCGGCCTTGAGCGTGAAGGCCAGCGGGTCACGCCTGATGGTCAGTTAGCGACCACCGATTTTAAGACGGTGGGGATGGATCGCGTTGCCAACGTGACCCGTGACTTTGCGGAAACCCAGTTAGAGTTAGTCACGCCGGTGGCAACCAGTACCGCCCAGGCATTGAGAGAGCTAACCACGATCCAACGGGAAGTGGTGGGTCAACTAAATCCGCGGGAGTTGATCTGGCCGCTGAGTACGCCCCCACAACTTCCCGTGGATGAGCAGCAAATTGTGATCGCAAAACTAGCCAATCGGGATGCGGTGACGTACCGTCAATACTTGGCCCAACACTACGGTCGCCGTCGCCAAATGTTGAGCGGGCTGCACTTTAACTTTGAGTTGGCCCCGCAATTAGTGACGGCGATGTTTGCCCGGCAGAACGAATACGGGACGCTGGCTGAGTTTCGAAACGCCCTGTACCTGCACGTGGCGCAAAACTATTTGCGTTACCGCTGGTTGATCACGTACCGTTACGGTGCCACGCCAACAAGTTGGCCCAACCTGTATGTGGACCAGAAGCAACCCAAGGAACCCGTCCGGAGTTTACGCAATAGTCGTTACGGCTACGTTAACGCCCCCGACGTCCGGGTCTCGTATCAGTCGTTAAATGCCTACCTAGTGGACCTAGTCCGCTTAGTCCAACGGGGACGACTGAGTGAAGAAAAGGAGTTCTACGGGCACGTTCGGCTACGGGGTGGCCACCGGGTACTCGACCTGGCTACGACGGGAATTGAATACTTAGAAATTCGCCATTTGGACCTTAACCCGTACGCACCGGTGGGGATCAATCGCAAGCAGTTAGCCTTTGTACACGCCTTTTTACTGTTAATGTTGTGGTTACCGGCCCCCAGAGCGGTGGACGAGGCTGTCAAGCGAGGAGACGGTCTTAACGAGTCCGTAGCGTTGCAACGGCCGTGGGAACGTCCCAACGCGCTACGTGAGGGCCGCTGGCTAATGCAACAGTTGGCGGGCATGTTGGCCCAGCTACCGGGGCCTACGCCGACGACCGTCATCGCCGACGTTACGCGGGAATTGAATGATCCCGCCCAAACCCTGGCCGCTAGGTGGTGGCGGGCGTGTCAAACGACTGATCCCACCGAGTTAGCCGTCCAATTAGCTGAACGCCACGGTGAAACGTTGCTGGACGGCAGTGGGTTTTCTGGGAAGGGTTAAATGCCAAAATATTGCGCAGTGAACTGATCCGTCCCAGCTGATCCTTAGTTTTACCCCACTAAGCCATGCGGGTGGCTAGTGTGACTAGTCGCAAATTTTTAAAAATTGAGGCTATCATTTGCGCGGCTTGCCGGTTTGCGGTAAGTTTAATGCATACTAGTTGGAAGATTAATTGGCTGCATTAAGTTTTTGAAGGGGTGTTTGCTGTGCAAGTGTTATTTCATGATCAAAAATTAGATTTAGTTGGTGAACCGCTTAAGGATGGCGATTCGCTACCCAAGTTCAAGGTGTTTACGACCCACGATCAGAAGCTGAAAACCAAGGATTTACTAGGTAAGCCGGTCCTGATCAGCGTGATGCCCGATATCGATACCCGGGTTTGCTCCATTCAGACCCGTAAGTTTAATCAGCAGGCCGATCAGTACCCGCACGTCCAATTTTTAGCCGTTTCTAACAATTCGGTAGCCGATCAGGCGGGGTGGTGTGCCAAGGAAGGCGTTAAAAACTTAACGGTCGTTTCCGACGAAGAATTATCATTTGGTTACGCCACTAACTTGTACCTGCCGAACAACGGGACGTTGACCCGGGCAATTTACGTGGCCGACGCCGAGGGTAAAATCGTTTATCATGAAATTGTGCCGGACTTAAGTCACGAACCGAACTACGTGGCGGCCCTTGATGCACTGAAACAATTTGAATAAAGATTGACGCGCTTAGCGAAATTCATTACAATAGTGTCATTCAGCGATGAGCAAGAGAGTAGACTTAACCACCGTCTACAGGAAGAAAACGGGACTGGAAGTTTTCGGCGGGGTTAAGTTGAAAGTAGCTTGCGAGCTGTTATCCTGAATATGAGTAGGGGTAACCGGACGGGATACACCGTTCGTTAACAATTATGTTTAAGTTGTAAAGCCGGTTCGTAGCCGTGCTTTAAAATTAGGTGGTACCGCGAAATCCATTCGTCCTAGTCATTTAGGATGAATGGATTTTTTTGGTCCAAGAGAAAGGATGTGCCCCATATGTCAGAAGAACCAACTACTGATATGCCAACTAAGTATGATCCGACCGCCGTTGAAAAGGGTCGTTACCAAACTTGGTTAGATGAAGATTTATTTAAGCCTTCGGGCGACAAACAAGCTAAACCGTACTCAATCGTATTACCGCCACCGAACGTTACCGGTAAGTTACACTTAGGTCACGCCTGGGACACCACGTTACAAGACATTATCATTCGCCAAAAACGGATGCAGGGTTTTGACACGCTTTGGTTACCCGGAATGGACCACGCCGGGATTGCCACGCAAGCAAAGGTTGAAGCTAAACTGCGTGAGCAGGGTGTTAGCCGTTACGATCTTGGCCGTGAAAAGTTCATTCAACAAGTTTGGGATTGGAAGGACGAATACGCCTCAATTATCAAACAACAGTGGGCTAAGCTGGGGTTATCCCTCGACTATTCACGCGAACGTTTTACAATGGATAAGGGCTTGTCCGACGCCGTTAAAAAAGTGTTTGTGACGCTTTACAACAAAGGGTTGATCTACCGCGGTGAATACATCATCAACTGGGATCCCCAAGCTCGGACCGCTTTGTCCGACATCGAAGTTATTCATAAAGACGATAAGGGTGCCTTTTACCACGTGAAGTACCCGTTTGTTGACAAAGACTTCACCTTCAACGGTAAACACTACATTGAAATCGCGACGACCCGTCCCGAAACGATGATGGGGGATACCGCCGTTGCTGTTAACCCGAGTGACGAACGTTACAAAGACTTAGTCGGCAAGAAGGTCGTCTTACCATTAGCTGACCGGGAAATTCCAATTATCGCCGACGCCTACGTTGATCCTGAATTCGGGACTGGGATGGTTAAAATTACGCCAGCTCACGACCCGAATGACTTTAAGGTTGGAAACCGTCACGACTTAAAACGGATCAACACCATGAATGAAGACGCCACGATGAACGCGAACGCCGGTAAGTACGAAGGGCTGGATCGTTTCGAAGCTCGTAAAGCCATGGTCAAGGACCTCGACGACTTAGGCTTAATGATCAAAATCGACCCAATCGTCCACAGCGTTGGCCATTCGGAACGGACCGGGGTTCAGGTGGAAGCCCGCTTATCAACCCAGTGGTTTGTTAAAATGAAGCCGCTAGCCGAACAAGCCTTAAAGAACCAAAAGACGGACGATAAGGTTAACTTTGTACCGGACCGGTTTGAAGACACTTTTGATCAGTGGATGGAAAACGTGCATGACTGGGTCATCTCACGGCAACTCTGGTGGGGCCACCAAATTCCAGCCTGGTATAACAAAAAGACGGGCGAAACGTACGTTGACGTTGAACCACCAAAGGATATCGAAAACTGGGAACAAGACCCCGACGTGTTGGATACCTGGTTCTCCAGTGCCCTCTGGCCGTTCTCAACGATGGGCTGGCCGGACGAAGATGCTGAAGACTTTAAACGCTACTTCCCAACGAATACGTTAGTCACCGGTTACGACATTATCTTCTTCTGGGTTTCACGGATGATGTTCCAAAGTTTGGAATTTACCGGTCGCCGTCCGTTCAAGAACGTGCTCTTACACGGTCTGATTCGTGACGAACAGGGTCGTAAGATGAGTAAGTCCTTAGGTAACGGGATTGACCCGATGGACGTCATCAAAAAATACGGGGCCGATGCTCTACGCTGGTTCCTCTCCAATGGTTCTACTGCTGGGCAGGACGTTCGCTTTAGTTACACGAAGATGGACGCAGCCTGGAACTTCATCAATAAGATTTGGAACGCCAGCCGTTACGTTATCATGAACTTAGGCGACATGACCCAACCAACTCTGCCAGAAAAGGCTGAGTGGACGTTAGCCGACAAGTGGATCTTAAGTCGGTTGAACGCAACCGTTAAGCAGGTGACGACCACCTTCGATAAGTTTGACTTTGGTGAAGCTGGTCGGGCACTGTATAACTTCATCTGGAACGACTTCTGTGACTGGTACATTGAAATGAGTAAGGAAGTTCTGACCGGTGACGATGCGCACGCTAAGCAAAACACCCAAAACGTCTTAGCCTACGTTTTGGACCAAGTTTTACGCTTATTACACCCAATCATGCCATTCGTGACCGAAAAGATCTGGTTATCAATGCCACACGTTGGCAAATCCTTAGTGGTTGCGGACTATCCCGTTGACCACCCAGAATTTGACGATCAGGACGCTGAAAGCGACATGGCTTCGTTGATTGAATTGATCACCGCGGTTCGGAGTATTCGGGCCGAAGCAAACGCGAAGATGTCCTCCGCCTTTGACTTACTGATCAAGACCGATAATCAACGGTTACAAACGGTCTTTAAGACGAATGAAGATTACATCCAGCGCTTTGCGCACCCGAAGACCTTATCCATTGGGGCCGACGTGGCTGCGCCTAAACTTTCGATGACCCAAGTCATCAGTGACGCCGAAGTTTACATTCCGTTGGCCGAACTAGTAGACTTGAACGAAGAAGTTAAGAAGCTGGAAAAGGAACAAGCGAAATTTGAAAGCGAAGTGACCCGGGCAACTAAGAAGCTGGGGAACGAACGCTTCGTTGCAAACGCGCCGGAAGACGTTGTGAACAGTGAAAAAGAAAAGTTAGCTGATAATGAGAATAAGTTAGCCGCTACGAAACAACGGTTAGCCGACATTAAGGCACAGGCTTAAGTTAACAAAATGGAGGCTGTGACAAAAGTCACAGCCTCTTTTGTATCTCTGCACAATTATTGTCGAAACGGGTTTCAAAAGTCAGCGGGCTCCGCTTAACGGCTGACCGACTTTTGGCACACTCTGTTTTTTGCAAGGGGGAGGAAAAGGACAGTGGTAACCGATTACGAAGCGGCCCTGGCATTCATCCACGGTCGCACAAAGTTTAAGAAAATTCCAACGCTCAAACGGATGCGCCGGTTCTTACACGAGCTAGGTGATCCCCAGCAACAAGTCCGCGGGATCCACGTGGCCGGAACGAACGGTAAGGGTTCAACGGTCGCTAATTTACGCGACCTGTTCATGGCGGACGGTCTAACCGTGGGGACCTTTACGTCGCCGTTTATTATCCGCTTCAATGAACGAATCAGCGTAGATGGTCAGCCAATTAGTGACACCGACCTCGTGACGTTAGTAAACAAAATTCAACCGGTCGTGTCTAAACTTGACGCCGAGTTGCCGGAGGGTGGTCCCACTGAATTTGAAATTATTACCGCCATGATGTTTACCTACTTTGCGGAACAACCCATTGACTTAGCCATCGTGGAAGTCGGCATCGGTGGGTTGTACGATTCCACCAACGTGTGGACCCCGCAGGTGAGCGTGATCACGACGATTGGTTACGATCACATGCAAATTTTGGGGAACACGTTGGCGGCAATTGCGACCCAAAAAGCGGGCATTATAAAAGCTGACGTACCCGTGATCGTCGGCAAGCTGCCCGCCGAAGCACAGGCGGTCATGGTCACGACGGCCCAAACGAACGGGGCCCCGCTACAAACGCTCGGGGTCGATTTCACGACTAAGTTGTTAGCCCCCCAAGGCTGGCAGGAACGCTTTAACTTCGATGGTACGGCGCACCACTTTAAGGACTTAGTCACACCGTTACTTGGCGATTATCAAGTGGATAACGCCGCGGTAGCCTTGGCGGCATATTTGGATTATCACCGGCAGACCGGTGTACCAGTCCAAGTCCGCGACGTGAAGTCGGCCTTGGCCCACGTCCAGTGGCCGGGACGGTTTGAACGCCTAAACGATGATCCGTTGATCATGATTGACGGGGCCCACAACGAACCCGCGGTGACGGAGTTGGCAACAACGCTCAAGGAGCGTTTTGGTCAGCAAAACGTGTATATTATTTTTGCCGTGTTAGCCGATAAACAACACGCTCAAATGATCCAAACCTTGGGGCAACTGACCAACGTCCACTTATTGTTGACCCAGTTTGCCGGACCGAACCCGCAACGCCACGCCACCGACCCGAACGAGTTGGCAGCGGAATTACCACAGAATCGGTCGGCAGAGCTATTTGCGAATTGGCAGGCAGCGTTGATCCAAGCAACCCAGGAGATGTCGAGTGAGGACGTCCTGTTACTGACCGGGTCACTGTACTTTATTTCCGACGTGCGGACGTACTTTAAAAATCGGGAAGCGTAACAATTTTTAAAGTCTGCTGCACCAACGAGTGGGCCCGTGTCTTGCGTGCTCGTTGCAAGGGTACCGAAACAGTCGTAAAAATTTAATTTATTCCACAGGTGAACCCGGTGACCATTTCAAATTCAGGAATGGTCGCCGGGTTCACCTTAATAATCACAAACGAAGTGCCTTGTGGTGCCCGTCCGTTTTTAGGGAAAACTTAAATTTGAAAATGGTGCTAACGGTTTTTTACGCAATTGTTCAGTGAAGGGGTGGTTAAATGACGAGCCTAACCGAACAAAATCTACCGTTGATCCAGATTCACGCACTAATTGAACAGTACTTTGCCACTTTCTTGACCGGACCGGCGTTAAAGCGGGCGACCCACGCTTTTGAGCGTACTTTTCCGCCCGGAAGTGCAACGACGTGGTTAAATCAGACGGCGAGTGACCCGTTATGGAACGGATTATTAATCGCCTTGCGCTGTGGCCAATTATTACCCCACCCCAATCAGGTAGTGGTGGGGCAGATTTATGGTAGTCAGCAAACCGGTGCACAGTTGGCCCACGACTTTGCTAATTGGCAGCAAGAACGGTTACTACTATTATGTCTGGACACCAAGAATCAAATCGTTAAGCGGCAAGTGGTGTTTCAGGGCACCCTGAACAGTTGTCCGGCTCATCCGCGGGAAATTATGCAAACGGCGTTGACGGTTGCGACCGCACGCATTGTCATTGCCCATAACCATCCGAGTGGGGACGTGACCCCTAGTAAAAAGGACGTTGAGTTTACTAAACGGTTGCAATTAGCCGGTGAAATTGTGGGCGTCCCTTTGTTAGATAGTTTTGTTATCGGTGCAAACGATTACTTTAGCTTTGCGGAGCAAGGGTTGGTAAATTGTAATACGGATTCTCAGTAGAATGTGGTAAAATAACGGGGTTAGGACGGATATTATTCCGCCTGGCCGCGTTTTTTTGTTAAATTTTATCTAAGTTAAATAGTGGGACTGTATTTTTGAACGGATTACGGTATGCTAGGTTTCGAGCAGGATTTTTAATGCTGCACGATTATGCTATAATACTTACTATTATGACTAATAAAAAATTAAATTTGTAATTAATGAAGGGATGAATGTAGTGTTCGGATTTGGGACAAAAAATATCGGGATCGATCTCGGTACAGCCAACACGATAGTTTACGTTGACGGCAAGGGCATCGTATTACGAGAACCATCCGTGGTTGCGAAGAACACGAAGACTGGTGAAATTGTATCCGTCGGTTCTGAAGCACGGGACATGATTGGACGGACGCCAGCAAGTATTGTGGCAATTCGGCCAATGAAAGATGGGGTTATCGCGGACTACGATACCACCGTGGCAATGATGAAGTACTTTATTCAAAAGACTTTAGGCCGGTCAAACGGTAAGCCGTACGTGATGGTTTGTGTGCCGAGTGGGGTTACCGAAGTTGAAAAGCGGGCAGTGATCGACGCCACCCGGGTTGCGGGGGCGCGGGACGCCTACGTCATTGAAGAACCATTTGCCGCAGCCATTGGTGCCGGTTTGCCAGTTATGGACCCAACCGGTAGCATGGTCGTTGATATTGGTGGTGGGACGACCGACGTTGCCACCATTTCCTTAGGCGGGATCGTTTCAAGTCGTTCAATTCGAATGGCCGGTGACAAGATCGACGATTCAATTATTTACCACGTTCGTCAAAAGTTTAACCTCCTAATCGGGGAACGGACTGCTGAACAGTTAAAAATTGACGTTGGTTCAGCTTCACTTGAAGCTGCTGAAGACATTGAAGGTTCTACCATTCGTGGCCGGGACTTATTGTCAGGGTTACCAAAGACCGTTGAAATTTCAG
Organism: Lactiplantibacillus garii; assembly: GCF_003885105.1. GTDB lineage: Bacteria > Bacillota > Bacilli > Lactobacillales > Lactobacillaceae > Lactiplantibacillus > Lactiplantibacillus garii. Next base: position 59,807 of record NZ_QWZQ01000009.1, on the reverse strand, counting down.
CGGTAGACGTTGCCGAAGCGATTCAAGAAATCGTTTCAGAAATTATTTCGGCAATTAAGGAAACCCTTGAAGAAACTTCTCCAGAAATTGCCTCTGACGTAATTGACCACGGGATCGTTTTGACCGGTGGTGGCGCCTTATTGAAGAATCTTTCCGAAGTGATTGCGGATGAAACCAAAGTTCCAGTTTTCATCGCTAACGAACCCCTTGACTGTGTGGCCGTTGGTACCGGTAAATCACTTAAGAGCATCGATGTTATGAAAAAGCGATAACAGGTGAGCGGGAAGACATCTTCCCGCTTATTTATTGTTAAATCTTTGAATTTTCGACCGGGGGTTCATTATGCAAAAGTTTTTCTCTAACCGTAAACTTGTCATTGCGATTATCGTATTGATTATTAGTTTCGGCTTGATGAGTGTGTCGGTAGCGATTCGTGACAAAAAGTCGACGCCACCGTTGATCCAACAATTTGGTAATGACGTGGCCGGCGCGGTCGACCGGGTGGTAGCGTTACCCGTTAACGGGTTACAGGGCGCGACTAATTCGGTTTCGGACCTACTGAACACTTATCAAGAAAACCAGAAGTTAAAGAAGCAGGTTGACCAACTCGCCCAGGCGAAGGTTACCGCCCAAACGACCAGCGCAGAAAATAAGCAACTGCGTAAAGAACTGAAACTAAACGATTCACTGTCGAACTACACTAGTGTGACGGCGAACGTTTTGACCCGGACACCTTCTTCATGGATGAACCAACTCGTGATCTCCAAGGGAGCTACGGCTGGTATCAAGAAGAACATGCCCGTCATGTCACAATCCGGCCTGATTGGTCGGGTCGTGGAAGTGAACCAAACGAATTCTAAAGTGGAATTAATTTCGAATACGAGTTCGACGGCCAATAAGTTTGCTATTCAAATTACAAACAAGGCCGGTAAAACGGTCAACGGGATTATTTCGGGCTACGATAAGAGTGCTAATACGCTTGAAATGGGTTCCGTTACGTCCAACGTTAAAATTAAGAAGGGCGATAAGGTCGTGACTTCTGGTTTAGGTGGAACGACGCCGAAGGGCCTATACGTTGGGACCGTTGCTAGTGTTAAACAGGACGACTATGGTTTGGCTTCTGAAGTTGAAATTACACCCGCGGCGGACTTGAGCGATCTAACGGTCGTGACGGTTGCCGAACAGTAAGGGAGGCACAACGTTGCGATACTCACGTTTAAAAATCATTTTTCCGATTGGCCTCTTTTTGGCCCTCTTTTTGGACGGGTCACTGTCCAACGTGTTTGCGGGTCACCTATTTTCATACCCCTACAGTAGTGCGCTGCACTTAGTCTTACTCTGGCTGATTTTTGCCATTTTCCTAGACGACCGGGACGATTTGGCCGTGGGATTGTGGTCGGGATTCGTTGGCCTAGTTTTTGACTTATACTATACCGGAGTGGTGGGCGTTTACGTTGTCGCCCTCCCGTTAATCGTTTATCTCTGCCGGCAAATTAAGCCGTGGTTAGATCTGAACTTTTTAACCTTATTGATGGTCTATATTATTAATTTGACGATCGTTGAAGCGTTCGTGTACATCTGGTACAGCATGAGTAACGTCATTGACGGTAACCTTGCCGATTTTGCAGTGTACACGTTAGGGCCGACCATTGCGGTCAACCTGGCGATTTTCGTCATTTTATACTACCCGGTACGACGGTTATACTTTAGCGTTAATTAGTCGGCAGAAAGGAATTCTAACATGCAACAAAGTGTGGTTTTAAAAGCAAGCAACGACGGCTACGAACTAATTTTTCGACAAGCCGCTAGTTTCGACGCCATCATGGTTGATTTGAAAACCTTGCTTGACCGCTTACAAGCGGATAATACGACTGATAAGCAGATTTCATTTGATATGGGCACGGAGGGGCGTTTGTTGACCCCTGAACAAAATCAGCAGGTCACCCAACTCGTCCAGCGTTACCCCATGTTCAGCATCCATAAATTAAGTGCCGACGTAATTTTAACGGCGGACGCGTTAGCGATGGTTGAGCGAAATACGGTCCACTTAGTTAATCAGATTATTCGTAACGGTCAGGTCATTGACATCACCGGGGACGTCTTGTTCTTTGGGAAAATTCACGAAGGGGGCGTTTTGCGCGCCACTGGGAGTATTTTTGTGATGGGTGAGGTGGCTGGTGCTTTGGAAGCCGGCTATCCGGACCATAATGACGCCGTTATCGTTAGCGCGCTGACCACGGTACCCCGCGTGCGGGTTGGTGAATTGTTAGAACTTGTGGATGCCGATAAAACGGTAGCTGGTACAAACGTTGTTTATATTAACGACATTCAAGCGTTAGATTACCAACCATTGGATCAATTAAAACGGGTACGACCGAAGTTGTTTACTCGGAATGGAGGACATATTTGATGGGAAAAGCAATTGTCATCACTTCTGGCAAGGGCGGTGTTGGTAAAACAACGACCACGGCCAATTTGGGAACGGCCTTAGCCTTGATGGGCAAAAAGGTTTGCCTAGTTGACTTAGATATTGGGTTACGTAACCTGGACGTGATCTTAGGGCTCGATAACCGGATTCTGTACGATATCGTAGACGTCGCTCAGGGCCGGGCCCAGTTGCGTCAAGCTCTGGTTAAGGATAAGCGCTTCGACGACTTACTATTCCTATTACCAGCGGCACAAAACGCGGATAAGAACACGCTAAACCCTGATCAGGTTCGTTCGATTGTTGACGAATTAAAGCCCGATTTTGATTACGTTTTACTGGACTGTCCAGCCGGAATCGAACAGGGCTTTATGAACGCGATTGCGGGGGCCGACGCGGCAATTATCGTGTCAACACCCGAAATCTCAGCCATTCGTGACGCGGACCGGGTCGTTGGTTTGTTAGAACAATATCCGTTGAACGAAGCCCCCCGACTGGTGATTAACCGGATTCGGCGGCGGATGATGCAGGACGGTGAAACCATGGATATTGACGAAATTACGCACCATTTGTCAATTGATTTACTGGGGATCGTCTTTGACGATGACGCCGTGATTCGGACGTCGAATAACGGGGAACCAATCGTGTTGGACCCTAAAAATTCCGCTTCACAAGGCTACCGGAACATTGCCCGGCGGCTTGAAGGCGAAACGGTACCGCTGATGAATATTGAAGTTCAGAAACCAGGAATGTGGTCCCGAATCACCGGAATTTTTCACCGAAACAAGTAAAAAAGACTTGACGGTGCCGTTAAATTCGATTATTATGAGAACAACATTAAAAAACAAGGAACAGAAGAGTAGTTGACGTTAAGATGTCCAGCGAGCTGTCGGTGGTGGAAAGACGGTCCTTAACGTGAACGAACCACATCTGCGAGTTGAGTGGCTGAAATCATAGTAAGCCGTTCCGGTTGGCCTCGTTATTGGCGGAGTTTAGTGATAAACTCGTTGAGTTCAATGGTGTGAGCCATTGATAAATATGAGGTGGCACCGCGATGAAATCGTCCTCTTAGGCTTTAGGCCTAAGGACGATTTTTTTATTATCACTAAACTCCCTGAGGCAGTGACTGTGAGGTCACTGCGAAGTGAGGTGGCACCGCGCGTAGACGTCCTCTTAAGATCATTGGATCTTAAGGGGATTTTTTTGTTGCCAAAAATAGGAGGGAAAGCACATGCACTATATTTTAGAGATTTTGCCATCGTTAGTAGCCGGCGCCGGAATGACGCTAAAGATTTTTATTTGGACTTTGATTGGATCGTTGCCGTTGGGGTTAGTGGTTAGTTTGGGACTGATTTCCAATTTCAAACCGTTGCAGTGGTTGCTGCATTTTTACGTTTGGTTAATGCGGGGGACACCGTTACTGTTACAACTGATTTTTGTTTTTTACGGTTTACCGCTGGTTGGAATTGTTTTTCCGCGTTACTACGCCGCGTTGTTCGCGTTTATCTTAAACTACGCCGCGTACTTCGCCGAAATTTTCCGTGGCGGCTTACAGTCCATTGATGATGGTCAGTATGAAAGTGCCCGGGTATTACGGTTAAGCTATGGTCAGACCATTCGTAAAATCGTCATTCCCCAAGTCATCAAAATTGTGTTACCTTCCGTTGGGAACGAAGTCATTAATTTAGTTAAGGATTCTTCGTTAGTTTACGTGATTGGCTTGGGCGACTTGCTCCGGGCCGGAAACGTGGCAACGGCGCGTGACGTAACGTTAGTTCCACTAGTTCTTGTCGGGGTCATTTACCTGTTGTTAACGGCGGTCACCACGTTTATCCTGGGTCGCATTGAAAAGCACTACAGTTACTGGAAATAGGGAGGTCACAATATGTTAGAACTCAAAAACATTACGAAAAGTTTTGGTGACAAAACAATTATTAACAAGTTAAATTTAACCGTTAAAGACGGTGAAATTTTAAGTATCGTAGGGCCTTCCGGAGCTGGTAAAACGACGTTGCTACGGTGTATTACCGGGCTCGAGAAGGTAAACGCCGGTGAATTCTTCATTGACGGACAGGCCTTTGATCCGTATACCAACCGCACCAACGAGAGTGTAATCGGGGTTGTTTTTCAAAACTTCGAACTGTTTCCAAATTTAACGGTGATGCAAAACATTACCTTAGCACCAACAATGGTGTTGAAACAGTCCCAAGCTGAAGCGCAAAAACAAGCCAACGAACTGTTGACCCGTTTGGCCTTAGCTGATCACGCTGACCAGTACCCGTACGAGCTCTCAGGTGGGCAAAAACAACGGGTGGCCATTGCGCGGGCTTTGGCTATGAAGCCCAACGTCCTGTGTTATGACGAACCCACTTCGGCGCTGGATCCGAACCTTCGGCAGGAAGTTGAAAAGTTGATCATGGGCTTAAAAGCGGACGGCATGACTCAAATTGTGGTCACCCACGATTTGACGTTTGCGGAAAACATCGCGGACGAAATGTTCCACGTTGAACCGAACAATTCGAAGTAGGGGGTGCGGCGATTGAGAGTTAAAAAACGATTAATTTCATTAAGCTTATTACTAGTCATGCTAATCGGACTGGCCGGCACCCTCAGTGGTTGTGGGGAGTCCGTTACCAAGCGGGCCGATACGCAGGATACGTGGTCAACGATTAAAAAACGCGGCACCGTGGTCGTTGGGCTAGACGATAGCTTTGTTCCGATGGGGTTCCGGGAAAAATCTGGTAAGTTGGTCGGTTACGATATTGACCTGGCCCGGGCCGTTTTTAAACTTTACGGGATCAAAATTAGCTTTCAGACCATTGACTGGTCGATGAACGCGACCGAGCTTCGTAACGGGACGATTGATTTAATTTGGAACGGCTACACGAAGAACCCGCAACGGGAAAAAGTTGTGGCGTTTAGCAATACTTACTTAAAGAATAAACAAATTTTAGTTTCACTCAAGAAAAATAAGATCAATTCCTTTAACGACATGACCGGTAAAACCTTAGGGGTTCAATCCGGATCGTCGGGTTACGAATCGTTGGAGAATAACCCGAAACTTTTAAAGGATAAAATCGCCAAAAAGACGCCGGTACAGTACGATACCTTTACCAACGCGTTTTTGGATTTAAACGCCGGTCGGATCCAAGGGTTGTTGATCGATAGTGTGTACGCGAACTACTACATTAAACACGAAGCTAACTCAGCCGACTACAACGAAACGCAGGGAAACTTTAAATCCGAAGACTTTGCGGTCGGAATGCGTAAGGGTGATAAGACCATGCGCCGCAAAATCAATGCTGGTTTGAAAGAATTGAAGCGTAACGGGACCCTCGCCAAAATTAATAAGAAATGGTTTGGGAACCAAAAGGTGGAAAATTAAGCAAGCGTTCTATAAAGGTGTGAGCCAAAAGTCGTTTAGCTTGTAAGTATTACCGTGAATTTGGCAATTATTTCTGGCTTTAAAGTGTCGACGAATTTACGTTAAGCGGGACCAACTGACTCTTGGCACCATCGCTAAGGAACAGTAAGGCGCATAAATTACTCAGTTTATTTTGAGTAATTTATGCGCCTTAAAGCTGCCTTACAAATACTCGTCCGGGAGGCGGAGCGCTAGGTACAGGTAGACCCAGAAAAGGAGACTGCCACCGAAGAAAAAGATGAGGCGAACGACGGTTGACGAGATTCCCAAGGTTTCGGCAATGCCCCCGCAGACCCCGTAAAAGACCCGGTCGTCTTGTGATTTATGTAAAGCCATTTGCTTGCTCCTCCAATCATCAATGCGTTAGTCAGACGGTTCATTAGACAGCGCGGCCCCCGCGGTGTCTAACTGATTCATGCTCATTATAGCAAACTTAGCCAGCATTAGTGAAACCGTTTTCAAAAGCCGCGTGCTAAATAAAAATTAACACCCGGACAATTAAGGCCCGGGTGTTAATTTTAACTCCCTATTGGGGAGGGGTTATTTAAAAAACTCGTCGTAGAGGGCGACGACGGCTTGGTCAGCGTCGCGGTCGTGAATACCAAACATAATGGAAATTTCACTGGCACCCTGGTTAACCATGATCAATTTAATGTTGTGATCAGCAAGGGCGGTCGCCGCGCGGGACATGATTCCGACGCGGTTACGCATGCTTTCACCAACCAGCATCAAGATTGAGTAATCGTGGGTGAAGTAAATCTCATCCGGGTGGATCGCAGCCGAAATTTCGGCCACCAACGTTTTTTCAAGTTCCGGGGTGAGTTGGTGTTCATCAAAAATAATCGTTAAGTCATCGATCCCGGAAGGCATGTGTTCATAACTAATGTGGTGGGTCTCAAGGATCGTTAAAATTTTACGTCCCAGCCCGACTTCCTTGTTCAGTAAATATTTGCGGAGGTAGAGCGAGCAAAAACTAGACGAACTAGCAATCCCGGTGACCGGGTAATGGGGGTTGGGTTCGCGCGTAGACTTGATCAGGGTACCCGGTGCTTCCGGGTGATTCGTGTTTTTGACGTTCACGGTGATGTCGCCCTGAATGGCCGGAATTAACGCCTCGTCGTGGAAAACGGAAAAACCGGCGTAAGAAAGTTCACGCATTTCCCGGAACGTCATTTCTGAAATGGCGGCCGGTTGTTCGACTAGCGACGGGTTAACGGCGTAGATGGCGTCAACGTCGGTGAAGTTTTCGTAGAGGTCGGCGTGAACGCCACGGGCAACGATGGCCCCGGTAATGTCGGAACCACCACGGGAAAACGTACAAATTTGACCGTTACGGTTGTAGGCAAAGAAACCGGGAATCACCAGGATTTGATCGGTATCGGCCCACCGTGCCAGCTGGTCGTAACTGCTAGCAATGATCTGAGCATCATCGGGCACGTCGGTAACGACCATGCCGGCATCTTTCGGATCAAGGTAGCGGGCGTTTAAGCCGGACTGCTGAAAGACCGCCGCAACGAGTTGGGCGTTTAGGCGTTCCCCGTGGGCTTTAAAGGTTGCCATGAGGTACGTATTGTCCGCGTACGTTTGGTTTGGTAAGTTCCGAATCGTTTCAAAAATCGGGGTCAGCTGGTCCTCTGCGACGTTAAACCCGTGGCCAATTTCCGCGTAACGCTCAATAATGGCCTGAACAACGGCGGTGGTATCCTGATGGTGAATGGTCTGACGAGCATACTGGATAAGCAAATCGGTGACCTTGGTATCGCCATCGAAACGTTTCCCGGGTGCCGAGACGATCACGTATTTACGTTGGTCATCAGCTTCGACGATCGACAGGACTTTTTGCAGTTGGGTACTGCTGGCTAACGAACTGCCACCAAATTTAATTACTTTCACATTAAATCGCTCCTCAATTTGTCAATAATGAAAAGAATAGCAGACAAACCCTGAGTTTGCAACGGTAATCGCTCCTCACGGGAATCTAATTTTTGCCTGGAAATGACCTTGATTTATTAAAATTTACAATCAATAGGACGGAAAGTTGCGTCAAACCGGGCTTTCGCTTATTATTTATTACATATGCAAGGAGGATTTGAATTGCAAACTCAGTTAGCAAAAGGGGTTCAATTGACGACGGTTGTGAGTCATCAATTTAAAACCAATCAAATTATCGTGAATTTCCGGGCACCGCTGCGGCGGGACACCATCACGAAGCGGGCGTTACTTTCCAACTTATTGGAAACGAGTGCCGCGGATTATCCGGATCAGCGGGCACTAGCGAACGCGTTAGCGGCCATGTACGGTGCGGCGTTCGGTGCGGGAGTTAGTCGCAAAGGACCGACTCACAACTTACGCTTAGCGTTAACGGTGGCCAACGAACAGTATTTAACGACTGATCAGCCACTGACCCACGAAGCCATTCAATTTTTACAAAACGTTATTTTAAAACCATTGGTTACTGGTGACCAGTTTGATCAACCCACGTTTGACCGGCAAGTGACCAATCTAAAGGCCGCCATTAAATCGGTTGCGGACGATAAGCAGTATTACGCTGCCCAACGGTTAAACGCGGCGTTGTTCCAAGATGAACCGGCGCAACAAGTGCCGAGCTACGGGACCGTGGCGGACTTGGAAACGATTACGGCCAAGGAATTGTTTACCTATTATCAGTCCCTGCTTAAAGACGACCAAATTGACATCATTGTCATGGGCGATGTCGATGAGGCGGCCGTCCTGGCACAGTGGCAGGCGGTGGGCTTTACCGACCGTTTAACGGCGCGCCCCAAGCCGTTCTACCGCCATCAAAACCGGCGCCAATACGTTGAAAACAGCGAGATTCAAGCTTTGAGTCAAGCTAAACTGAACTTAGGGTATGACTTGCCCGTCTTTTACCGCGGGGATCACTATTACGCGGCGCTCGTGTTTAACGAATTATTCGGTGGGTCACCACTGTCGAAACTGTTTATGAACGTCCGTGAAAAGGCTAGTTTGGCCTATTACGCCAGCAGCTCGTTGGACACTTTTAGGGGCGTGATGAAAGTGCAGGCGGGGATCGATAGCAAAAAGCACGACCAAGTTTTGGCAATTATTGGGGAACAGTTAACGGCCATTCAAAATGGTGATTTTACCGACGAACTGGTTGATCAGTTGAAGTTAGGCTTGATCAACGACTTTGAATCCAGTTTGGATAGCCAACGGACCTTTGCAATTCAAGCATTGATCGACGATTTGACGCAACAGAGCCTACCGGACGCCGAATGGTTACAAAGGATCCAGGCGGTGACTAGGGAGCAGATTATCGAAGTATCTAAGATGGTAACCCTAAACGACGGGTTCTTCTTGAGTGGGGCGCAAACATGCAAGTAAAAAAATATGAGCAATTTAACGAAAGCTGTTTCCAAACGAAGCTGAGCAACGGGTTGACCGTGACCATGCTTCCTAAGGCCGGCTTTCATAAAACTTACGCAACCTTCACGACCAACTACGGTTCGATTGACAATACGTTTGTTCCGGCTGGTGGGGATGAGTTGCACCGGTTTCCGGACGGTATCGCACACTTTTTGGAACACAAAATGTTTGAAAAGGCCGACCACGACGCATTTCAAACGTTTGGGGAATACGGTGCCAGTGCCAACGCCTTTACGAGTTTTACTAAAACAAGCTACTTGTTTTCAGCGACCCGCAATCTGAAGGAGAACCTGGAAACGTTACTTGATTTTGTACAGGACCCGTACTTTACGACGCAAACCGTCGAGAAGGAAAAGGGAATTATTGGCCAAGAAATTGAAATGTATAACGACGACCCCAGTTGGCGGTTATACTTTGGCATGATTGGTAACTTGTACCCGAACCACCCATTACAGTACGACATTGCGGGGACCACGCAGTCCATTGCTAAAATTACCGCTGAGGACTTGTACGCGGCTTACCGGACGTTTTATCATCCCGAGAACATGACCCTGTTTATTGTCGGTAAACTGGACCCCGACGAAGTTTTAAGTTGGATCGAAGCAAACCAATCCGCTAAGACGTTTGCCGATTTTAAACCCATTGAACGTAAGATTCCGGCCACCGCCGAAGACGGGCACGATATCATCCCTTACCGGACCATTGAAATGCCGGTTAGCCGGGCCAAGTCAATTGTAGGGGTCAAGGGCCTACAGCCAATTACGGCCGGAATGCCAGCCCTGAAGTACCGTGCGGCCGTGAACGTATTACTCGAGATGTTATTTGGTGATACGTCCCAGAATTATTTGCGGTTGTACGACGCGGGCGTTATTGACGATACCTTTGGCTACGACTTTGAACTTCAAAGTGGGTTTAACTTCCTAACCTTTAGCGGGGAAAGCGATGATCCGGCGAAGTTTGACGCGGCGGTTATTGACGTCTTGGAAAATTGGCAAACGGCCATTACTGGTCAAGAAGACTTACTGGCCCTAGTCAAAAAAGAAATGATCGGCCGGGTCGTTTTCATGACTAATTCGCTTGAAGCGATTGCTAACCGGTACGATCAACGGTTATTTGGTTCGGTAACTTTATTTGACGAACCGGAAGTGCTTAACCAGTTAACCTTAGCGGACGTGGAATCCGTTGCGGGCCAGTTATTGAAGTCCCAAGCAATCAGCGAGTACCAGATTCGGCCCCAAGCGGAAGAATTAAAGAAATCTGAAAATTAATGGTACGGCGACGGTTTACTAAAGTGGCTGTGATATACTAAGATTCGTAAGATTATGAAAATAGACTTAGGGTGGAGAAAAGGTCAATGAGTGAAAATAGTGAAGAAAAAAGTACGATCGGCGCACGCCTAAAGGCGGCCCGCATCGCCAAAAGTTTAACAATTGACGATTTGCAACAAATTACTAAGATTCAAAAACGGTATTTGATTGCGATTGAAGACGAACAGTTTGACAAGTTGCCAGGCGATTTTTACGTCCGCGCGTTTGTGAAACAGTACGCCGACACCGTTGATTTGGACGGTAATTCTTTACTGGAAGAATACAGTGACGAATTACCCACCACGCACGCGGAAACTTACGTCCAAAACGTAGATGAAGTTCAACTGACCCGCAGCGCGAGCCGCGAGGACCCTAACACGCCAGCCGGCCGAGTTCGTAACTACCTACCAACGATCATCGTAACGGCAATCGTCGTGATCATTCTACTTTTCATTTGGTTCATGGCTGCCCGGACGCACACCACGTCTAGTTCGGCAACCGCAACCAGTTCGTCGGTTGAAGTTTCCAGTTCGAAAAAGTCCAGCAGTAAAGCTAGTTCTAAAGCAAGCAGTAGTGCTAAATCTAGTTCGAAGAAGACGACGACTAACAAACAAACCATCAAGGCTAACGGTAGCAGCGACACGGCCTACACGTTAACTAACGGTGCAACGAAGAACAAGGTGGTCATTAAGTCGACTAAGGCGGCCTGGACGTCCGTAACAACGAACGGGAGTCAAACTTGGCAAGGAACCTTGACGGCAAACGGCTCACACACCGTCACGTTACCAAGTAACGCGTCCACGGTTAAGTTCCAATTTGGTAACGCGGTTGCGACGTCGGTTACGATCAACGGGAAGAAGTTTAACTTTAACCCGAATAATAGTACGTCCCAAGTCCGGACGATTACGTTAACCATTAAATAGACCGTGACGGAGGAGTATTATCGTGAATTTACCCAATAAGTTAACCGTTTTTCGTATTATTCTGATTCCCGTGTTTATCCTGATTATGGTATTACCATTAAGTTGGGGACAAGTTGTGTGGGCGGGGACGACCATTCCCGTAACGCAGGTCGTGGCGACGGTCATTTTTGCAGTGGCTTCGTTGACCGACTTGGCGGACGGTAAAATTGCCCGTTCCCAACACCTGGTGACCAACTTTGGTAAGTTTGCTGATCCGTTAGCGGATAAAATGTTGGTTATGACGGCCTTTATTATTTTGGTGCGGTTAAACGCGGCGCCGGACTGGGTTGTGGCCATTATCATGTGTCGGGAATTGGCCGTGACCGGGTTACGGTTATTGATCGTTGAAAACAATGGTAAGGTCATGGCAGCAGCCATGCCGGGCAAGATTAAGACTACGACTCAAATGATTGCCATTATCTTTTTGTTATTAAACAACGTGTTGTTTGCGGCGATCCACGTGCCGTTTGCGCTGATTATGTTGTACGTCTGCCTATTCTTTGTCATTTACTCGGGCATCGATTATTTTGTCCAGAATCGGGATGTTTTTTCAGACGGATTTAAATAGACTAAGTAAACAGCGTGTGCCAAAAGTCGGTTAGCTGGTGAGCATTAACGGCGGATGGCGAATAATCCTGGGCTTGGATTGTTTGACATACGGGGTTAAGCGGAGCCCGCTGACTTTTGACACCCGTTTAGGCAATAATTATTCAGAGATGGAAAGAGGCTGTGACTTTTGTCACAGCCTCTTGATTTTTATTAAGCAGAACAAACAGGCTTTTGACACCCGTTTCGGCACCACGGACGAGCAAAATGGCGCTCGTCTTTGTGCAAATTTAAGTCGTGAAGCTGAGCTTTAACCGTTTTGGCCCATACTCTTTTTACGGCAACCTTTTTAATGGGCGCTCAAATTTTTTTCGTATATACTTAGTGTAGACGCTGGTCGCAAGCTAGTCGGACTAACGCCGATACTGAACATAGTCTGATGATGGCTATGAGGAGGCTTTTAATTATAATGCAAGCAGAAATTATTGCGGTCGGTACCGAGATCTTACTCGGGCAGATCACCAATACCAACAGTACCCACATTGCACAGGGGTTAGCTGAATTAGGCATTGATAGTTATTACCAAACGGTTGTTGGGGACAACCCCAAACGCTTAGCAACCGTGATTGAAATTGCGGCCCAACGTAACGACCTGGTCATTTTGGCCGGGGGACTCGGGCCGACGAAGGATGATTTAACAAAACAAACGTTAGCTCAATATTTAAACGTGCCGTTGGTGGAAGACGCCGCGGCCATGCGAGTCATTACCAACCGCTTTGAACAAACGGGCAAAGTCATGACGGCTAATAACCGGTTGCAGGCACTGTATCCGCAGGGCGCAACGCCGCTCACTAACCATAACGGATTAGCGGTCGGGGCCTTTTACCAGTCTCCGGATTCAGCCGACTTTTTGCTGTTACCCGGGCCACCCCGTGAAATGACGATGATGTTTGATACGGAGGCTAAGCCTAAATTACAAGCGGCTTACGGCCAACAATCCCAAATCTATTCACGCGTCTTACGCTTCTTTGGCATCGGTGAATCTCAACTAGTTACCGAATTACAGGCCATGATCGATGAACAGGGAAGTGTGACGATTGCGCCGTACGCCAAGACGAACGAGGTCACGTTGCGTATTAGTGCTCAGGCTGATACGCAGGCGGCGGCCAAGGCGGCCCTTGACCACGTTGAAACGCAAATTAAGGCTAAGGTGGGCCCTTATTTTTATGGTTACGGCGACGATAACTCGTTGGCCAAAGTTGTCATCAACGCGATGATTAAGGCTAAGCTCAGCATTACCGCCGCGGAAAGTTTAACAGCCGGTGAATTTCAGAGTACGATTGGCGGCGTGCCCGGGGTTTCCGCCATCTTCCCCGGGGGCTTTGTCACCTACGCTAACGCGGCCAAGCACCAGTTAGTAAACGTGCCCCAAGCTACGATTGACCAAGACGGCGTTGTGTCGGAAGCGACGGCGATTGCCATGGCGGACGGTGCCCGGGCCCAACTGGGGACGGATGCGGCGTTGAGCTTCACCGGCGTGGCCGGACCGGACGCACTTGAGGATCAGCCGGCTGGTACGGTTTGGATTGGCCTAGCTTACCGGGATCAACCGACGATTGGTAAGCTATACCACTTTGCCGGTGATCGGCAAAAGATTCGTGAACGGAGTGTGTTGGTCGGTTTGGACTTGTTGCGGCACGCGCTAATGGCTGATCACCAGCTTTAAAAATAATACGAACTTTTGTTCGCTTTTTGCTTGCATTTCTTAGTTTGAACCGCTATGATATTAAGAGTGAAAACGAGCACCAAAGGAGGAAATAATTTGGCTGATGCACGGCAAGCGGCACTCGATGCTGCTTTAAAGAAGATTGAAAAAAACTTTGGTAAGGGCTCCATTATGCGGATGGGCGATGCGGCTCAAACCCAAATCTCCACCGTTTCAAGTGGGTCATTAGCCTTAGACGATGCGTTAGGCGTAGGGGGCTATCCCCGGGGCCGAATCGTTGAAATCTACGGTCCAGAAAGTTCCGGTAAGACGACCGTCGCGTTACACGCCGTTGCGGAAGTTCAAAAGCAGGGTGGTACCGCAGCGTATATTGATGCGGAAAACGCGTTAGATCCAGTTTACGCGGAACACCTCGGTGTTAACATCGACGACCTGTTACTCTCCCAGCCCGATACTGGTGAACAGGGACTTGAAATTGCGGACGCTTTGGTTTCAAGTGGCGCCGTGGACATTTTAGTAGTCGATTCAGTGGCGGCCTTAGTTCCGCGGGCTGAAATCGAAGGTGAAATGGGTGACGCCCACGTGGGGCTACAAGCCCGGTTGATGTCACAAGCGTTACGGAAACTTTCCGGGACGCTAAACAAGACGAAGACGATTGCGTTATTTATCAACCAAATTCGTGAAAAGGTCGGGGTGATGTTTGGTAACCCCGAAACCACGCCTGGTGGCCGGGCCTTGAAGTTCTACGCTACGATTCGCCTAGAAGTTCGGCGGGCGGAACAAATCAAGGACGGGACCGATATCATCGGGAACCGTGTGCGGATTAAAGTGGTTAAGAACAAGGTAGCGCCGCCATTTAAACGGGCCGAAGTTGACATCATGTATGGTCAAGGAATCTCGCAGACCGGTGAAATTGTCGACATGGCTGCCGATAAGGACATCGTTAAGAAGAGTGGTTCTTGGTACTCATACGGTGATGACCGGATTGGTCAGGGACGTGAAAATGCCAAGAAGTACTTGGTTGAACATCCTGACGTGATGGCGGAAATTCGCCAGAAAGTTCGTGACGCGTACGGTATGGACGCGGCTAGTGATGCCGAGGATGAAACGGCGGACAGCCAAGCGGATCCGACCGCGTTGGACTTGGGTGACGATCAAAACGATAAATAAAGATTCAGAAACGCCTAAAGCGGTTGCTTTAGGCGTTTTTATCATTTAAAACGGCGCTAATGCCCGTAGTCTTACCGGTTCACATAGGACTTTAAGTTGACACTCCCCCCCGCAAACATTAGAATAACAAGTGTGTAAATAATCAAAATATAACATCTGAAAATTTGTAGTTGATTTTATGTTAACTGGATTTTGGTGATGCGGAGGTGGAAACATGAATGTTTTCGGTATAATCCTCGCAGTCATCGCAATTGTTGTCGGTTATGGGATTGGTTACTATGTTCGTAAGAATGTCCACGAAAAGGAATTGGACGTAGCTAAGAACACCGCCGAAGGTATTATTTCTGAGGCCAAACGGTCTGCGGAGACTCATAAAAAGGAAAAAATCCTGGAAGCTAAAGAGGAGAGTCACCGTTACCGGACCGAAGTTGAAAATGAATTGAAGCAACGACGGAACGAAGTGCAAAAGCAAGAGGACCGTTTGCTCCAACGTGAAGAAACTTTGGATCACAAAGAAAATACTTTTGAAAAACGCGAAGACGTTCTGGGCAAGAAGGAAGATAAAATTGCCAGTGAACAAAAACGCGTTGAACAGCAGCAACAAAGTGCAGCTTCACTAATCACGCAACGTCAAGCTGAGTTAGAAAAGGTCGCGGCTTTGTCGCAAGACCAAGCACGTGAACAGATTTTAACCCAAACGCGGGAACAATTAACGCATGAACGGGCCGTAATGATCAAAGAAAATACGGACGAAGTGAAAGCGCAATCTGAAAAAGAAGCCAAAAACTTAATTGTCCAAGCGATTCAACAAAGTGCGGCCGATATGGTCTCCGAAACCACCGTTTCAGTGGTTTCTTTACCAAATGACGACATGAAGGGCCGGATTATCGGACGGGAAGGTCGAAACATTCGAACGTTAGAAACGTTAACGGGAATCGATTTAATTATTGATGATACTCCCGAAGCGGTCGTTTTGAGTGGCTTTGATCCGATTCGTCGTGAGATCGCAAAAATCGCGCTGGAAAAACTGATTCAAGACGGCCGGATTCATCCGGCACGGATTGAAGAAATGGTTGAAAAGGCACGTAAAGAAATGGATGAAAAAATCCGTGAGACCGGTGAACAAACCGTCTTTGATCTCGGGTTACACGGGATGCATCCCGACCTGATCAAGTTAGTCGGCCGGTTGAATTATCGGACCAGTTATGGTCAAAATGTTTTAAATCACTCAATTGAAGTTGCGAAGTTGGCGGGCGTTTTGGCCGCTGAACTTGGTGAAGATGTTACACTCGCGAAACGCGCAGGATTATTACACGATATTGGTAAAGCCGTCGATCATGAGGTCGAAGGATCACACGTTGAAATTGGCGTGGAATTAACAACGAAGTACAAGGAAAGTCCAGTTGTAATCAATACGATCGCGTCCCATCACGGGGACGTTGAAGCAAAATCGATTATTGCCGTACTGGTTGCCACGGCTGATTCAATTTCAGCCGCCCGGCCAGGTGCTCGGAGCGAGTCGCTGGAGAATTACATTCACCGACTTGAAAAACTTGAAGCGATTGCTAACGATGAAACGGGTGTCAAGAAGAGTTACGCCATCCAAGCTGGTCGTGAAATTCGAGTTATCGTTAAGCCAAACGAGATTTCTGATTTACAGGCAACCGTTTTGGCTCACGATATTAAAAAGCAAATTGAAAATGAACTTGAATATCCCGGACACATTAAAGTTACCGTTATTCGGGAAGTTCGAGCAGTTGACTACGCTAAGTAAACGAGTAAGTCTGGGAAAAGTTTCCCAGGCTTATTTTTTCGATTAGCGCCGTGTAAAAATGGATGACTATCGGGATATTGCGTGTGAATTTTGAAAGAACGTACGTAAAATTCAGGCCGGTTTTCTGGCGTAAATAATGCTAAAATAGTTGGTATAACGTTAAACAAGGGAGCAATCTATGCGAATTTTATTTGTCGGGGACGTCATGGGTAACGTTGGCCAAACCGCCGTTGCCACGTACTTACCTAAATTAAAGCGGCGCTACAAGCCGCAAGTGACCATCGTTAATGGTGAAAACGCCACGCGGGGCCGGGGCATTAGTCAGGAAGTTTATAAGGATTTTCTGAGTGCTGGCGCGGACGTGATTACGATGGGCAACCATACTTGGGACAATAACGAGATTTTTGATTTTATCGGTGGGGCCAAAAAGCTGGTGCGACCACTGAATTTTCCGCCGGCGACGACTCCCGGTCAGGGCTATACCGTTGTGAAGGTGAACACGGTCAAATTAGCCGTGATCAACTTGCAGGGCAACGTCTTTATGGGACAGAATTTAGCCGACCCGTTTACGACCGTTCAACCGCTGATTGCGGAACTTCGCCAGACGACGCCGAACATCTTTATTGATTTTCACGCCGAAACCACTAGTGAAAAAGAAGCCTTGGCCTGGTATTTAGACGGTCAAGTTAGCGCGGTCGTAGGGACCCACACCCACGTTCAGACGAGTGATGAACGGGTGTTACCGCAGGGCACGGCCTTTTTAAGTGACGTCGGATTTACCGGCCCGTATAATGGCATTTTGGGGATGACCCGGGAAAACGTCATCCAACGGTTTTTGGAACAGATGCCGACGCGCTTTAACGTTCAGGAAGATAGTCCGGCCGTGTTATCCGGTTGCGTTATTGACGTGAACGAAAAGACCGGCCACGCGCAAAAGATTCAACGAATTTTGATTAATCCCGACCACCCGTATTTTGATGATTAAAGTTTGGAATAAGAAAGTAGGAATGATTCGTGCCACAAAAAACTAAAGATACGCCAATGATGCGTCAATATTTTGCCGTTAAAAATCAATATCCCGATGCGTTTTTGTTTTATCGACTCGGTGACTTTTACGAGATGTTTTTTGATGACGCCATCAAGGGAGCACAGTTACTCGAACTGACCCTGACGACGCGGAATCATTCGGCGGAGAACCCCATTCCCATGTGCGGCGTGCCGCACCGCGCGGTCCAAAATTACATCGACATCCTGGTTGACAAGGGCTACAAGGTTGCCATTTGTGAACAGATGGAGGATCCCAAGCTTGCCAAGGGCATGGTTAAACGGGAGGTTATTCAGCTCGTCACTCCGGGGACGACGCTTGAACGCGGTGCTGAGCAAGCGAAGTCGAATAACTACTTAACGGCCCTGATCCAAAAGGGGTCGCAACTGGGGTTTGCGTACGCCGACTTGTCAACGGGTGAACTAAAGACCAGCCTGCTGACGACTAACGACGCGCTGGTTAACGAATTGACCAGTTTGCAAACTAAAGAAATCGTGGTCGATGATTCGGTTTCAGCCGAATTACGCGAACAAATTAAAACCTTAGGCATTTTGATTTCTGAGCAGAATCAGGTGGAACCCCAGGCCGAGTTAAGTTATTTAACACAGGATTTGACCGTCGACTTGGAAAAACAAGTGGTGGAACACTTGTTAATGTACATTACGGTTACCCAGAAACGGAGCCTGGCCCACTTACAAAAAGCGGTGGCTTACGAACCGTCGTACTTTTTAAAATTGGACCACAATTCCAAGTATAATTTGGAGTTAATGAAGTCTATCCGGACGGGTAAAAAACAGGGAACCTTGTTATGGTTACTTGATGAGACTAAAACGGCGATGGGGGGCCGGTTACTAAAGCAGTGGCTGGACCGCCCACTGATCGTTAAGGCGGACATCGAAACCCGTCAAAATAAAGTGGCGGCTTTACTTGACCACTATTTTGAACGGAGTAACTTACAAGAAGAACTCGTTAAAGTGTACGACCTGGAACGGTTAGCGGGGCGCGTCGCGTTTGGGAGCGTCAACGGTCGCGACTTGATCCAGTTAAAAACGTCGTTACGTCAAATTCCTAAGATTCGCTATATCTTATCGGAATTAGATCCCAAAATTTTTGATGCGGAAGTGCGTCAATTGGACCCCGTGGAAGACGTAGCCAATCTAATTGATCAGGCGATCGTTGAGGAAGCGCCGTTATCCGTAACGGATGGTGGCGTCATTAAGGACGGTTACGATGCGCAACTGGATAAGTACCGTGACGCGATGAATAACGGGAAAAAATGGATCGCGGAATTAGAAGCTAAGGAGCGGCAGGTTACCGGTATCAAGAACCTAAAAATTGGGTTCAACCGGGTCTTTGGTTACTACATCGAAGTCACAAAAGCGAACTTGGCACAGTTACCGAGTGACCGCTATGAACGTAAACAAACGTTGACCAACGCCGAACGTTTCAGTACTCCTGAGCTCAAAGAACACGAGGCCTTAATATTAGAGGCTGAGAGCCATTCTACTCAGTTGGAGTACCAACTCTTCACCAAGGTCCGCGAAACCGTTAAGGGAGCCATTAAACGGCTCCAAACGTTGGCTAAGGCGGTGGCTGCCATTGACGTCTTACAAAGCTTTGCGGTCGTTAGTGAGGACTACCACTTCGTGCGGCCGACGTTAACTAAGTCCCACGATTTACAAATTGAAGACGGGCGTCATCCGGTGGTTGAAAAGGTCATGGGCAACCAGAGTTACGTTCCTAACGACGTTAAGATGGCACCGGATGAGACCGTACTGTTGATCACCGGACCAAACATGTCCGGGAAGAGTACCTACATGCGGCAACTGGCTTTGACCGTGATCATGGCCCAAATTGGGTGTTTTGTCCCGGCTAAGGCGGCGAAATTACCAATTTTTGACCAGATTTTTACGCGGATTGGGGCGACTGACGACCTGATCTCCGGTCAAAGTACCTTCATGGTTGAGATGCAGGAAGCTAACAACGCGTTGCAGCACGCGACGGCCAATAGTTTAGTCTTGTTTGATGAAATTGGTCGCGGAACGGCAACTTACGACGGGATGGCGTTAGCGCAAGCCATCATTGAGTTTGTGCATAACCACATTCACGCTAAAACGTTGTTTTCAACGCACTACCATGAGCTGACCGCCCTTGATCAAGAATTAACGGGATTGCGTAACGTGCACGTGGGGGCGACTGAACAAAACGGTGAACTGGTCTTTCTGCACAAAGTAGAGGCGGGGGCCGCGGACAAGTCCTACGGGGTCCACGTGGCGAAGTTAGCCGGAATGCCGGCCGACCTATTAAAACGTGCCACGACGATCCTGACTAGTTTGGAGAGTCAAACGAGTACGGTATCGACGACGGCCGATTCGTTGGCGGCAAGTGCCGCGACGTACCCGACGACTCCGGTGAGTGCGCAGTCACAATCCGCCGTAGCCGCAACGCCAGCGGAACCCGAACCGGAACCAGTGGAACAGCAACCAAAAGCCAGCGCGGCAACCGACGAACAGTTGTCGTTGTTTGCCGAACCAACCGTTGCGGACGCTAAGGGTGAAAAAGTGTTGGGACAACTCAAGAACTTAAACCTGATGGCGATGACACCGATGGACGTGATGAATCAGCTCTACAAATGGCAGCAAAAGCTTAATAAATAGATTTAAATTTTAACGGAAAGGCCGATGGTGATGGGAAAAATTCATGAGTTATCCACCGTATTAGCGGACCAAATTGCTGCGGGTGAAGTTGTGGAACGGCCCGCCTCGGTCGTCAAAGAATTAGTTGAGAATGCCCTGGACGCTCACGCAAGTCAAATTGACGTTTTAGTATTAGAATCCGGAGTTCAATCGATCCGGGTCATTGATAACGGTGACGGGATTGCCGAAGAGGACGTGCTGACCGCTTTTAAGCGCCATGCCACTAGTAAAATCACGTCGCGTGAGGACTTGTTTCGGGTGCATTCGCTTGGGTTTCGGGGTGAAGCCCTGCCAAGTATCGCCTCGGTGGCCGACGTCGTGATGGCAACGAGTACTGGGAGCAGTGGAACGAGTATTCATTACCGTGGTGGCAAACTGTTGCACCAGGCGCCAGCGCCGTTACGCCAAGGTACCGACATTACCGTGACCGACCTGTTTTTCAACACCCCGGCCCGGTTAAAGTATTTAAAATCACCGCAAACGGAGCTCGCCAACATTTTAGACGTGGTGAACCGGTTAGCGCTGAGTTACCCAGACGTCGCTTTTCGGTTGGTTCATAATGCTAAGGAGCTGCTAAAAACGGCGGGACGCGGTGATTTGCAACAAGTCATCGCGGGCATCTACGGGGTCCAAAACGCCCGTAAAATGGTCGCAATTGCGGGTCAAACCGATGACTTTCAATTAAAGGGCTACGTGGCCTTGCCCGAACTGACCCGCGCAAACCGGCAGTACATGACGGTGCTGATCAACGGTCGGGCAATCAAAAACCGACAGTTGACCAAGGCCGTGATCAAGGGTTACGGGTCCAAGTTAATGGTGGGCCGGTATCCCATCGCGGTGATCGATTTACGAATGGACCCGTTGCTCGTTGACGTGAACGTCCACCCGACGAAGCAGGAGGTTCGTTTAAGCAAGGAAGCGGAGCTGGCCAAGCTCATTAGTACGACCATTACCGCCCGGTTAGCGGACGGTAACTTAATTCCATCCGCACTGACTAACTTAGGCAGCCACCGGCGTGAACGGCTGAGTACCGACCAGTTGGCGATTGATTTAAACGCGGCGTCGTCACAGTACCACGTCGCTAGTGCCAGTCCGCAGGCAGTGGAACACTTTGCGGCGTCGTTGGTCGCAACGGGGTCTTCGGCGACCACTGCACGTAAAACTGCTTCTGCGGAGGAAACTAGCACCCCGTTAAGCAGCGGGGCGGAAGCCCCCTCTGAAGCGGCAGCGGCAACGGCAACCACTGCCGCGGGGCCGGAACCCCGGCAAATTATGATCAGTGACCGCCACGATTTACAAGCCCGTGACGTGACGGCGTTTGATCAGAAGTACCAACGCGAAACGCCGGCGTTGCCGTTTGGCCAAGTCGCCGATTCCGCCGCGCCGGCAGTGGCCCCGCAGATGAAGGCAACGAGTGAAGCGCCGGGTACCGAACGGTTTCCACAATTGCGCTACCTCGGGCAGATGCACGGGACCTACTTATTAGCGGAAGCTGATGACGGGATGTACATTTTGGATCAACACGCCGCGCAGGAGCGGATCAACTACGAGTACTACCGGCAAGCCATTGGCGAAGTTAGCGCGGACCAGCAAAATTTACTAGTCCCCATCGTGTTGGACTACCCAACGAGCGATGTTTTAAAAATCAAAGAAAAGTTACCGCTGTTAGCGGAACTCGGCTTACACTTAGAACCGTTTGGCGGTAACAGTTTTATCATCCATTCCCACCCGACTTGGTTTAAAGCGGGCCAGGAGGAGGATACCATCAAAGAAATGGTGGACTGGTGCTTACAGGATGATAAGTTAACCGTGGCCCAATTTCGGGAAAAGTCGGCCATTATGATGTCGTGTAAACGGGCCATCAAGGCGAACCACCACCTTGATGATCAACAGGCGCGGGCCTTACTCGCTAAGTTACCGACGTGTGAGAATCCGTTTAACTGTCCCCACGGTCGGCCGGTAACGGTCCACTTTACTAACTCTGACATGGAACGGATGTTTAAACGAATTCAGGATAGTCACGAATCCCCATTGCACGGCTAAAAGTGAATTAAAGAAGGCATCAAAGGTCACTTGTTGTGGAAGCATCAACGGACAAACCTGACTTTTGAAAACTTGTTACAACCCATCAAGCCCATAAATTGCTCAGTTTAGTTTGAGTGATTTATGGGCTTGAAAGTTTTACTCGCGGTCGTTGTTTATTCTTTAAGATTTTGATGAAGAGCGCGGTTCCCGCAAAGATTAATGGTAAAATTAGGGCATTGTTTTTTCGGTTGGTCATGGCCAACCGTTCGGATTAAGTGATGGGGCTTACCAAGCGTTGTAAGACGAAAAAAGGGGAACGAATTTGTGATTAAAGGACGTAAAATACCGTTAGTTGTCTGGTATAGCATCATGTTTGTCGTCATTGCGACAATTAGTTATAGCGGACTTTTTTTGGCGGGGCGGACACTCATCTGGGAAGTGGACGGAATCGCCCAGCATTTTCCAATCTTACTGGAATTTCAAAAGATATTACGGGGCGGTTCACAGGGTCTGTTTAGTTGGTCGTGGAATCTCGGCTTGGGGGCCGACCAACTCACGACTTTCGCCTACTACGTTGTAGGGGACCCGTTTAACTACCTAGTGGCACTGATTCCAACGGCGCACCTCGAATGGGGGTACCAAGCCCTCATCTTGTTACGGCTGTACTGTGTGGGGTTAGCCTTCTTAGCTTTCAGTCGGCTATTTCACTTTAGCCGCCTTAGTCAGCTGATTGGGACGCTGACGTACACGTTTACTGCGTATACGTTTTATGTGGGGATGCACCACCCGTTTTTTCTGCTCCCGATGATCTGGTTTCCGTTACTATGTTGGGCCATCGAACGGGTCCTACGTGGTCGGGGATGGTTGCCGTTAAGTGTGATGACGGCCATCGTGATTATGAGCAACTTTTACTTCGCCTACCTGTTGGCACTGGGGAGTTTGATCTACGCGCTGGTGCGTTTTTGGTCCAGAAAACGAGCCCACGCGCCGATGCGCTCGTTTGGACAGCTATTTTGGCGGTTATTAGTAGCCGTTTTACTGGGTGTCGGCATGGCCGGAATCATTTTGGTACCAACGTTACTCGCGATGCTTCATGCTACCCGGGCGAGTTTTAACTTTGCAAACGGTCTGTGGACGTACCCCATTAACTACTACGTTAACCTGCCCAACCGGTTACTCACAAATGGGGGCAGCGTCCAGTATTGGATTACCTTAGGGCTCAGCGGCATTAGCTTCATCAGCATGATTTACACGTTACGGCACTTTAAACGCTACTGGGTATTGAACTGGGTGTTGATCGTGATGACCATCGGAATCTTGCTACCCAGTTTTGCGGCCGTTTTTAACGTTTTTTCGACACCGTCTAACCGCTGGCTATTACTCGCGACGTTAGTCTTTGCGTACGCAACGATGGAACTAGTGGATCACTTGGCTGATTTGACAGCGGCCGATTTAAAGTGGATCGCTGGGGTTAGCTTTGGGTGGTTAGTCCTACTGTGGTTAGTTAACGGCTTTTACCTCAACATTCGCAAGCACGACTTGGCGACCTATTTCATTTTATTAGCGTTAGTCGGGTTGTTGCTGGCGAAGAATAGTCTGCACTTAACTGGACGGCAATTTAATGGGCTGTTGCTTGCGCTGGTGACGTTGAACTTGGTCAATAACGGTTTGGGCTGGCTCAGTACCAATACCAACGCGAACAGTACCGAACAGATCCGCCAGGGAACGGCAATGAAGTGGGTCAAGGGTTACCTTGACGGTGCGCAACAAGGGTTACCACGAACGGGGGCCTTTTATCGGACGGCCCTGGTGCCGGATTATTACACGATGCGTTCCGCGGAAAGTGACGTCCCAATGGTGTTGGGCACCCATACGGTGGGGTCGTACTTTTCCGTCCAAAACGCGGACGTGGGCCGTTTAAGTCAAACTTTAGGCAACTCCGAATACGCGATGAATTCACCGTTAGGGACGCTGAACGGCCGGACGACCTTTAATAATTTACTGGGTGTGCAGTACTTGTTTGCCCGCGAAGACCAGTTAAAGGGGCACGCGTTACCGGCCGGGTACGACGTGGTGCGGACGAAAAGCGGTGAACCGCGAGTTTACGCGGATCAGTTTATTTACGGCTTAAGTAACCATACCGGTACGGTCCTATTAAAGTCTAAGGACGCCTTACCGTTAGTTTATACCCAGACGCGGCGGCTTAACGCAACCCAGTTTAAGCAACTGAGCGCGGTGGATAAGGAACAGGCCCTCTTACAAGGTGTCCTGACGTCGGGGAGCGCACGCGGGGTTCAAACGGTCAGTCCGCAAAAAATTGGTCAGCGCGTGGCGTACACGGTCCAAGCCGACGATACGGCGGTACTTGATAGTACCGACAAAGTTATTATTTACCGGAATCAACACGCAACGGGAACGTCCAATGGTTTGAGCAGTGCGCTGCCCGCCAAAACCGTGAAATTAACGGCAAAGCAGCGGCAACAGTTGACCCCGGCGACCGGGATGACCGCACCCAGTCAAAAACTGCTCGGCCTGATTCAGGCTAATCAGCAACTATTACAGCGCAACGCTCAGACCAACGTCCACGGCTTAAAATCAATGGTCAGTGACGTACAGGGCCACCAAATCCCGTATCAACTGACGATCAAGCACCCGCAACGGTACCGTAATACGGAGTTGTACCTCGTACTTGACGGGATTTCTTACGACCGCTCGTCAATTCAAAACGAACTGTTGACGAGTCAAAATACGACCGTCTTTACGGACCGGCCGTATACCAAAGTTGATACGCTCAACGACGTACGTGACGGGTTAAAGGGCAACTTGAGTGCGAGCGGGTATTCTTTAACGGCCCAGACGGTTGATAACCTGGTTAGTTTTAATCAGCTGGGGACGACCAACATGTCCGATTACGAGCTTCGAACTAAGGCGGTTATCAACTTGGGTTACAGTCACTCGGCGCGCAAGACGATTGGGTTAAACTTTACGAGTATCAAGGGACTGCATTTTAAATCCGCCCGGCTAGTTGCGGTGCCGTTTGGCCGGCGTTATCACCAGCAAACACGGCGGCTACAAAAGCAGGGGTTGCAGCACTTGAAAGTGACGGATAATCAGGTCACCGGTACTACCACGACGACTGCCGCGGCGAGTGTTTTAACAACGTCGATTCCGTATTCCAGTGGCTGGCATTTACAAGTGGACGGTAAGGCCGTAGCGACTCAGGTCGTTGACCAGGCCTTCGTGGGCGCCCGGTTAAGCGCGGGATGCCACGTCATCAAGCTAACTTACCAAACTCCGGGACTGACAGTGGGGCGGTGGTTAACGGTGGTTTGTGCTTTGACGACACTGGGACTTGCCAGTTGGTGGGGTTGGAAGAAGTGGCGCTAACGAATCACGGCTAACTGTGCCGGGGCTAAATTTGCATAAAACGCCTAGTTATCAATAAGTGACGGGTCCCATGAACGTAAAACTAAAGCGAGCAACCGCCTGACGATCGGGTGGTTGCTCGCTTTAGTATTTTGGGTGTTAGCTATTGATTGGTTAGTTGTTGAATCAGGTGTTCCGGGACTTGGGGCTGGGTCTTAAACTTAGTCCATTCACTGTCCGCCACGAGCATCACCAGTGGTGTGCTGGTCGTGGTTAACCAAGTTTTACGGGGGGCAACGGGCGCCATCGTTTCGGTAATGTCGGCGTTAACCTCCGCTTCAGTTACTTGCCAAAGCCGGTGGGTAACACCCTGTGCGTCGGTAAACTCACAGGTTTTAGGAAAATGGCCGACCCAGTCGTCGATCAACATTTCGATAACCGGCTGCTTGGGGTACAACACCGTGTTGATGCCGCCGGGAAGCATGGTCGTAACGCTGAGTTGTTCGGGCCAGCTAGCAATTAATCGCCACTGGTGAATGCCGTTGTGGGTCAGTTCATACCAGTAGTAACCGGCGCTGGGCTGTACCCGTTCGTCCGCGGACGTCCATTGGTGGTCGTTAGTGGTGAGCTTGTGAAGTCCCGCCTCGGTGGGTAAAACGGCGGTAAAGGGCTTGATTTCCATAAATTGAACGCCTCCTGAACACTGAGCATAGCACGTTTATAACGGTTACGGCAAGAATTTGCGTGAAAAAGGGCTTTTCTGAAGGTGGTGCTATAAAGCCCGGGTAGAAATGTGGTACAATTTAGCAAGCAAACATACGTTTTATTTAAAGGAGTTTTTCGTTCGTGTATGAATATTTTCTCGGCCAGATTGCCGATGTGACACCCAGCTTCGTGGTGATTGAAGTGAGTGGCATTGGCTATAAAGTCTTGACGGCCAATCCGTACCGTTACCAAGTCGGTGACGCGCAAGTTAAGATGTACATTCACCAAGCCGTTAGTGAAAACGGCATGAGTTTGTTTGGGTTTTACGACGCCGACGAAAAGGCGCTGTTCGAAAAACTACTCAACGTCTCCGGAATTGGTCCGAAGTCGGCACTCGCAATTTTAGCCAATAACGACCATTCGGGTTTGATCCAGGCAATCAACCAGGAAAACGCAACTTATTTAACCAGTTTTCCGGGGGTTGGTAAAAAGACCGCGCAACAAATTGTGCTGGATCTGAAGGGTAAATTAAACGACTTGAACGTTGACGTTACCGGGCAAACCGAACTCGACGTTACGGCACCGGCCGTCGATGACGCCTTAGCCGACGCGTTGGCGGCCTTAGAAGCGCTCGGTTATTCGCAGCGTGAGGTTAAAAAGATTACGAAAAAGTTGGAAGCCTATAGCCAGAGTAAGCCGGCTGATACCAACGCGTTGTTAAGTGAAGGCTTACGGTTATTGACCAAGTAAGGGAGGAATCATTGATGGACGACGATGACAAGTTATTATCCGGCGATAAGGCTGATGATGCCGAAGCTTCGATTGAAAAATCACTGCGTCCGCAAACTTTAGCCCAGTACATCGGTCAAGACCAGGTCAAACACGAACTGGGGGTTTACATTGAGGCCGCGCGTAAACGGGAGGAATCCCTAGACCACGTGCTGCTGTTTGGACCGCCCGGTTTAGGGAAAACGACCTTGGCAATGGTGATTGCTAACGAAATGCAGGTCCACATTCGAACAACGAGCGGCCCGGCCATTGAAAAGCCGGGTGATCTAGTGGCCCTCTTGAACGAACTGGAACCGGGTGATATCTTATTTATTGATGAGATCCACCGGTTACCAAAAATCGTGGAGGAAATGCTCTATTCCGCGATGGAAGACTTTTACGTCGACATCGTGGTTGGACAGGGACCAACCGCGCACCCGGTGCACTTCCCGTTGCCGCCGTTTACTCTGATTGGGGCAACGACGCGGGCCGGGATGCTTTCGGCACCGTTACGGGACCGGTTTGGAATCGTCGAGCACATGGAGTATTACGTGGTCGCCGACTTAGAGGACATCGTCAAGCGGACAGCGGATATTTTTCAGACGAGTATCAAACCGTCCGGCGCGCACGAAATTGCGCGCCGGTCACGGGGAACGCCCCGGATCGCGAACCGGTTGTTTAAGCGGATTCGGGATTTCGCGGAAGTTGCTGATCAGGACGCGATTGACGAGATGATCGTTAACCGGTCACTGACTTACTTGCGGGTTGATCAGGACGGGTTAGACGAAACGGATAACAAACTGTTACGGACGATGATCGAATACTACGACGGTGGTCCGGTTGGCTTAGCAACAATTGCGGCCAACATTGGCGAAGAAACCGATACGATCGCCGAAGTGGTGGAACCGTATTTACTACAAATTGGTTTTTTGAAACGCACACAACGTGGCCGGGTCGTTACGATCAAGGGCTACCAACACTTAGGGTTAGCGTACCCGTCAAATAACTAAAGATAAGGGGTTGCAACATGAGCTTAACACTTGAAGATTTCGACTATGATTTACCACACGAACTGATTGCCCAAACACCAATTAAGCAGCGGGACACGTCCCGGTTATTGGAATTAGACCGGCAAACTGGTGAAATGCAGGACAAACACTTTTACGATATTATCGACCAGTTAAACCCCGGTGACGCGGTTGTCATGAATAACTCGCGGGTTATGCCGGCACGGTTATACGGGGTCAAGCCTGAAACCGGTGGTCACGCCGAAGTGCTGTTATTGCACAACACAGAGGGTGACGAGTGGGAAACGTTGATGAAACCCGCTAAACGGGCCCACGTTGGGACGGTTATTTCGTTTGGCGACGGGAAGTTGACCGCAACCGTGACTGCCGAAAAAGAGGATGGAATTCGGTTGATTGAATTCCATTACGATGGTATTTTCATGGAGATCTTGGAAAGCCTGGGCGAAACGCCATTACCGCCGTACATCAAAGAAAAGTTGGATGATCCGGACCGTTACCAGACGGTTTATGCGAAGGAAAACGGTTCGGCGGCCGCACCCACGGCCGGGTTGCACTGGACCAAGGACTTGTTACAAAAAGTTCAGGATAAGGGCGTCAAGTTGGTCTACTTAACTTTACACGTTGGGTTGGGGACGTTCCGACCGGTTGAAGAGGATAACATCGAAGACCATAAGATGCACAGTGAATTTTACCGGTTGGACGAAGCCGCGGCTAAAACGTTAAACGACGTTCGGGCCAATGGTGGCCGAATTATTGCGACCGGAACGACTTCGATCCGAACGTTGGAAACGATTGGGACCAAGTTTGACGGCGAAATTAAGCCGGATTCGGGTTGGACCGACATTTTCATTAAGCCGGGCTACCAGTGGAAAGTGGTGGACGCCTTCATCACGAACTTCCACTTACCTAAGTCGACCCTGGTCATGTTAGTGGCCGCCTTCACTGGCCGTGACATGATCTTAAACGCCTACCAGCACGCCATTGACGAACGTTACCGCTTCTTTAGTTTTGGGGACGCCATGTTCATTCATTAAAATAAATGACGAGGTTAAGCGGAGCCCGCTGACTTTTGAAACCCGTTTCGACAATAATTGTTCGGAGATAATGCAGAGGCTGTGACTTTTGTCACAGCCTCTTTCTAAATGGGGCGCTAAAGCGGTCCCGCTGGTGAGGGCGTGCGTTTCGTGCTATGATATTCAGAGTTTAGCAACAGTTTTAACGGAGGAAATGATATGGAACCGGCAATTAAATACCGATTAATTAAAACAGAAAAACATACGGGGGCTCGGCTGGGTGAATTGATCACCCCCCACGGGACCTTCCCAACACCAATGTTCATGCCCGTTGGTACTCAAGCAAGTGTCAAATCGTTGGCGCCCGAAGAACTAGACGCGATGGGCGCTGGTGTGATCTTGTCTAATACTTACCACTTATGGTTGCGCCCTGGTGAACAAATCGTAAAAGAAGCCGGTGGTCTGCATCAATTTATGAATTGGAAAAAGGGGATCCTGACCGATTCCGGTGGTTTCCAGGTCTTTTCACTCGCCAAGAACCGGGATATTACCGAAGAAGGGGTCCACTTTAAGAACCATTTAAACGGGTCAAAAATGTTCTTGTCACCAGAAAAGGCCATTCAAATTGAAAACGATCTGGGTCCCGACATTATGATGAGTTTAGACGAATGCCCGCCGTTTTTTGAGAGTTATGACTATGTTAGTAAGTCGGTTGCCCGAACTAGTCGGTGGGCGGAGCGGGGCTTAAAGGCCCACCAGCATCCCGATTACCAAGGCCTATTTGGTATCGTTCAGGGGGCTGGTTTTAAGGACCTGCGGGAACAAAGCGCCAAGGACCTAGTTAGTCTGGACTTCCCCGGGTATTCCATTGGGGGCTTGTCCGTAGGGGAATCTAAGGCTGAAATGAACCACGTTTTGGACTTCACGACCCCGTTACTCCCCGAAAATAAGCCGCGGTATTTAATGGGAGTCGGCTCGGCCGACGCGTTGATCGACGGGGCCATTCGGGGTGTTGATATGTTTGATTGCGTGTTGCCGACTCGGATTGCCCGGAACGGAACTTGTATGACGTCACACGGACGTTTAGTGGTGAAAAACGCGGCGTACGCCCACGATTTTGG
This sequence comes from Lactiplantibacillus garii, assembly GCF_003885105.1. GTDB lineage: Bacteria > Bacillota > Bacilli > Lactobacillales > Lactobacillaceae > Lactiplantibacillus > Lactiplantibacillus garii. Next base: position 29,301 of record NZ_QWZQ01000009.1, on the reverse strand, counting down.
CCCGCTGGATGATAATTGCGACTGTTACACGTGTCGTAACTTTAGTCGGGCTTACATTCGCCACTTGATCAAGGCGGATGAGACCTTTGGGTTACGGTTAACCAGTTACCATAACCTGTACTTCTTGTTACACCTGATGAAGCAAGTTCGCCAGGCGATTCAAGATGACAATCTGCTAGAATTCCGCCAAGACTTTTTTGAAATGTACGGGTTTAACCAGAAAAATCCCAAAAACTTCTAGGGTTACTAGTAATTTTGGGTGTAATTTGTTAAAGTTAAAGATAGTCAAACATTGAATAGATTAGGAGCGATTTTTAAATGGGTCAAATGACATCAATTCTGTTTATCGTGGTCATGTTCGCGTTCTTGTACTTCTTCATGATTCGTCCACAGCGTAAACAGCAACAACAACACCAAAGTATGTTAAGTAAAATCAAGCGGGGCGACAAGGTCACCACGATTGGCCGTTTGCACGGGGTCGTTGATGAAGTCAACGAAGCCGACAAGACGGTTACGCTTGACTGCGACGGCATCTTCTTAGTCTTTGATTTAAACGCAATTGCCAAAATTGCACCAGCCGAAGACGCCAAGACCGAAGCACCTAAGTCGGCCACCGACGGGACTGCCACGACTAGTGAAGCCGATAGCAGTGCCGATGATAGCAGCGCTGCAAGTGCTGATAGTCAGGCCGACGATTCCGAAGCTAAATAGGACCACGTGAAAAAATCCAGTCTGTTAGGGCTGGATTTTTTTGTGCGCGCACAGACTACAAACGAAACGTATGTTCGTGTATAATGTAATCAACAAGGGAGGGAACGGTCATGGCCCAGTCGATTATTGAAGCACCGATCCGGATTGATAGTAGTCGTAAAATCATTCACGTGGACATGGATGCTTTTTACGCGTCAATTGAAGAACGGGAACACGAAGCTTATAAGACCCAGCCGCTGGTGATTGCCCACGATCCCCGGCAAACCGGTGGCCGGGGAGTGGTAACGACCGCCAATTACGTTGCCCGTCAGTTTGGCGTCCACTCGGCCATGCCGGCTGCTAAGGCACTGGAACTTTGTCCCCAAGCAGTTTTTAAAACGCCGAACTTTCCACTCTATCGACAAGTTTCCGCGCAAATTCACCGGATTTTTCACGAGTATACCGACATGATCGAACCGATTGCGTTTGACGAAGCATACTTAGACGTGACTCATAATAAAAAACACCTGCACAGTGCGGTGCAGTTAGCCCACGAGTTGCAACAAGAAATTTGGCAACGGACGCACCTAACCTGCTCCACTGGGATCTCGTACAATAAATTTATTGCTAAATTAGCCTCTGATTACCGGAAGCCTGCCGGGGTAACGATCGTATTACCACGGGACGCGGAGCCGTTTTTACTCCGCGAGCCAATTGAAAAGTTTCGGGGAGTTGGGAAGAAGACCGTCCCCAAGATGCATGATTTGGGAATCAAAACGGGTCAGGACTTGTTTGACCAGTCGGAGCTGGATTTAATCAAAAACTTTGGTAAGTTGGGTTACATTTTATACCGGCGGGTCCGGGGAAGTGACGACCGGCCGGTGGAGTACCAGCGTGAACGTAAGTCCATCGGGAAGGAACGCACCTTTGGGCCGTTTTTAACGACCCAGGTTGAGGTTACTGAACATTTAAAAACGCTGGCTCAGATGGTTGCCGAGACGATGACGGCCCACCAACGGCACGGTAAGACCCTAGTTTTAAAGTTACGCTACGGGGACTTTGTGACCATTACTAAGCGGCGCTCCTTCGGGGAGTTTTTACCGAATGATCCGGTGGTCTTTGACCGTTATGCCGAAGAAATTTTTGACGACGTGGTGGATGATCATTTTGACACGGGAATCCGGTTACTCGGAATCACGTTAACGGGCTTAGCCCCACTGGCGTTTGAGAACCTGACGTTACCGCTTTACCCGAATGAACACTAATTCATTTGGCGAATGCCGCATTGTTCGGTATACTGGAGTACTGTGACAGCTTTTCAGCCACCAGTAAATTCAGAAATGGGAAGGATCATTATGACCGTCCAAACAGAAATTTTAAATTTAATTAAACAAGCAAAAACGATTATTATTCACCGCCACCAACGCCCAGACCCGGATGCCATCGGTAGTCAACTCGGGTTGGCCGACATCCTCAAGACGAGTTTTCCGGATAAAAAGGTGTTGACACCGGGAAAGCAGTACCACGGTTTTGACTGGTTAGGTCAGATGGATACCGTTACCGAAGAAAATTACCACGACGCCCTCGTCATGGTATTGGATACGGCTAACCAGCCCCGGATTGACGGTGAATTTTACGAAAAGGGTCAACGGTTAGTTAAAATTGACCACCACCCGAACGACGACGCGTTTGGTGACCCGCAGTGGGTGGACGTGGACGCTTCTAGTACGAGTGAAATGATTTATAACTGGTACGCCCAAGTCGGCGCTGACTTGACGTTAACGGCCAACGCTGCCCGGTTACTTTATGCTGGTATTGTGGGTGATACCGGGCGCTTCTTATACTCGGCAACTAAACCTAGTACCATGCGGGCTGCTGCGGCGCTGATGGAAGCCGGGGCCGATGCCACCGCCGTCAACCGCATTGAGGATACGATTACGTTGCCCGTAGCCCGATTATCGGCTTACGTGTACGAACACTTGACCCAAATGGATTCGGGTGCCGCGTACGTCATCTTAACGAACGACCTCATGGATTCGTTTGAAATCGGGGATGCCAGCACGGCGGGCGTTGTCCCGTTACCCGGTCGAATTGACACCGTGAAGTGTTGGGCAATTTTTGTACAGCAAAAGGAAGGCGACTTCCGGATTCGATTACGGTCGAAGGGCCCGGCTATTAACGAACTTGCCAAGCAACACGGCGGTGGCGGTCACGCCATGGCTAGTGGGGCTAAAGCGGCTAACCAGCAAGAAATCGAGGCCGTTGTCCGGGAACTGGACCAAGTTGCCAGTCATTATGAGAAAGAGGTTTAAGTATGACCGCAAGTTTTGAAGATTTTAAATTGCAGCCGTTTTTGATGCAGGCGTTAGCCGACATTAATTTTCGGAAGCCAACGACGGTGCAAGCAAAGTTGATTCCGGTGATTGCCGATGGTCGCAGTGTGATTGGGCAATCCGCAACGGGGAGTGGGAAAACCCATACTTTCCTGTTGCCGATGATCAACCAGTTAAACCCCGACGAACGCCGGGTCCAAGACGTGATCACGACACCTAGCCGGGAACTGGCTTACCAGATCCAGACCGCGGCCAAGCAGTTGATCAAGCACAGCCCCAAGGCGATTCACATTGGGTTGTACGTTGGCGGGACTGATAAGCAGGAACAGATCGACAAGTTACACCGCCACCAGCCACAACTCGTTATCGGGACGCCGGGCCGTATCTTGGATTTAATGCGGTCACAGGCGTTGGACGTTCATACGGCGGGCCAGTTAGTGGTCGATGAAGCCGATATGACGTTGGACCTCGGGTTCTTAAACGTGGTTGATCAGATTGCTGGTCGGATGCCGGCCGACTTACAAATGTTGGTCTTTTCGGCGACCATGCCCCAAAAACTAACACCGTTTTTGAAGAAGTACATGAATAATCCGGTGATGGAAGAAATTCCGGTCGAGTCAGTGATTAGCCCGACGATTGATAACTGGTTAATTTCAACGAAGAGTCACGATAAGAACAGTATCATTTACCGCTTGCTGACCATTGGGGAACCCTACTTAGTGTTGATTTTTGCCAACACTAAGGAACGGGTCCAGGAACTGACCCACTACTTGCGTCAACAGGGGTTAACGGTAGCGATGATTCACGGTGACATTCAACCACGGGAACGGAAACGCGTCATGCGTGACGTGCAACAGTTAAAGTACCAGTTTGTAGTGGCGACCGATCTAGCGGCCCGTGGCATTGATATTCAAGGCGTCTCGCACGTCATTAACGACGATATTCCGAACGACTTGGAATTCTTCATTCACCGGGTGGGCCGGACGGGCCGTAACGGAATGCCGGGAACGGCCATCACCCTTTATAGTCCGGGAGAAGAGCAGAAGGTCAGTGCGGTGGAAGCCATGGGTATTAAGTTCAAGCCCAAAGCCATTCGTGATGGTGAAATTGTGGATTCCTACGACCGCAACCGCCGGGCGAACCGCGGGCCTAAGCAGGAAAAGCTGGACCCAACTTTAATTGGTTACGTCAAAAAATCCAAGAAAAAAATCAAACCGGGCTATAAGCGCCGAATTCGCAAAAAGATCAGTGACAAGGCTCGGATGGACCGCCGAATCGAACAACGGGCAGCGATGCGCCAAGCACGTAAGGATCGTAAGTCCTAGTTCGGGTCGCGCTATTGACACCGTAACGATGGTGCCATATACTTTTCAAAGTAAGGACATGTTTAAACCGTGCGTCGGTCTAGAAACACTTTGGTTGCTGGAAAAAGTGCGGTACGGTTTAAATGCTACCTGTGATCAATGACTAGCAAACTAGTCCGTTTCTCAGCGTTAATGAGCTTAAGAGGTAAACGAACACATCGTTGCAAGCAAAGTGGTACCGCGTTAACAGCGTCTTTGCTAGCAACGGTGTTTTTTTGCCTTTAAGACATAAATTAGAGAGGGTGCCAAATTTAATGAAGAAGTTAAGCAGTAGTGAAATTCGGCAAATGTACCTGGACTTTTTCCACGAAAAGGGCCATACGATCGTTCCTAGTGCGTCGTTAGTTCCGGTGGATGATCCGACTTTACTGTGGATCAACTCCGGGGTTGCCACGATGAAAAAGTATTTTGACGGTTCCGTTGTTCCAGAAAACCCGCGGATGACCAGTTCACAAAAGAGTATTCGGACCAACGATATTGAAAACGTTGGTCGGACCGCCCGGCACCACACGTTATTTGAAATGTTGGGGAACTTTTCGGTCGGGGACTACTTCAAGAAAGAAGCCATTACCTGGGCTTGGGAACTTTTAACGTCTCCCAAATGGTTTGGTTGGGATCCGGAAAAATTGTTTATGACGGTTTACCCGAAAGATACCGACGCCGCTAAGTTCTGGGAAGAAGCCGGGGTCAAACCCGACCACATCGTTAAAGTTGAAGATAACTTTTGGGATATTGGTCAGGGCCCATCCGGTCCCGATTCCGAAATTTTTTACGACCGTGGCGAAGCGTTTAATAACTTGGCCGACGATGATCCCGAAAATTATCCTGGTGGTGAAAACGAACGCTACCTTGAAGTCTGGAACATCGTGTTCTCACAGTTTAACCATACGCCGGAAGGAACTTACGAACCCCTTCCCCGGAAAAACATTGATACGGGGATGGGCCTTGAACGGGTCGTTTCAATTTTCCAAAACGCGCCAACCAACTTTGAAACCGACTTATTCTTGCCAATCATTCGTAAGACGGAAGAGTTAAGTGATGGCAAAAAATACGGCGCCAACGCTCAAGACGACGTCTCGTTTAAAGTGATCGCCGACCACGCGCGGGCCATTACCTTTGCCATTTCTGACGGGGCCCTACCTTCCAACGAAGGCCGGGGTTACGTTATTCGCCGGTTGATCCGGCGGGCAATCTTACACGGCCAAAAGTTAGGCTTAAAGGAAGCCTTTCTTGATAAGCTGGTGCCAATTGTCGGTGAAATCATGCAGTCACACTACCCCGACGTGTTGAAGAACGCACCGTACATTGAAAAAATCGTGGCGTCCGAAGAAAGTCGCTTTAACGAAACGTTAAACGACGGGCTGAACTTATTAAACAATTTGATTGCCGAAACTAAAAAGGCCGGTAGTGATACCTTACCCGGCGTCGACGCCTTTAAACTGTACGATACGTACGGGTTCCCGTTTGAATTGACTAAGGAATACGCGGGCGACGAAAAGCTGAAGGTCGACGAAGCCGGCTTTGAAGTTGAAATGAAGGCGCAACGTGACCGGGCCCGCAATGCCCGGGGTAACGCTAAGTCCATGGGTGTGCAACGGAGTTTGTTGATTGATATTAAGACGCCGAGTGAATACGTTGGTTACGATGAATTGACCAACGTTCAGGGCGTCCTAAACGATATTATCGTTGACGAAAAGCTCGTTGATGACGTTCAAAGCGGGACGGCCGAAATGATTTTCAGCAAGACGCCGTTCTACGCGGAAATGGGTGGTCAAGTTGCCGACCGTGGGGTTATTTTAGACGCTAACGGTGAGACGGTTGCTAAGGTAACCGACGTGCAAAACGCGCCGAATAAGCAACACCTGCACACGGTGGAAGTGTTGAAGCCGATGCACAAGGACCAGACGTACACCATGAACGTGGATTTAGCCTTTCACGCAAAGGTCGAAAAGAACCATACCGCGACCCACTTACTGGATCAAGCATTACGGGACGTTTTAGGTGAACACACTCAACAGGCCGGTTCATTGGTTGAACCCGACTACTTACGGTTTGACTTCACCCACTTCGGTCAGGTGACCGCTGAAGAACTGGCCAAAGTTGAACAGATCGTTAACGATAAGATCTGGGCGGCCCTGCCAGTTTCGGCCATTCAAACCGATCAGGAAACCGGTCACAAGATGGGCGCCATTGCCGTCTTTACTCAGAAGTACGGGAAAATCGTGCGAGTCGTGTCAATTGGCGACTACTCCATTGAATTTGATGGTGGGACCCACGTGAAGAACAGTAGTGAGCTCGGCTTGTTCAAGATTGTTTCCGAAGCTGGTGTGGGTGCCGGGGTACGCCGGATTGAGGCCGTTACTTCCAAGGAAGCGTTCGAACTGTTATCCGGTGAAGAACAGAGCTTAAAGGCCATTGCCGCGCAGGTCAAGGCACCGAAGCTGAGCGACGTGCCGGAACGGGTCAGCCAGTTGCAAGCGGACTTGAAAGCCGAACAACAAAAGAGTGCTAAGTTGGAAAGTCGGCTAGCCAAACAACAGGCTGGTGCGGTCTTTGAACAAGTCGACGACGTTAACGGGACGACGCTAATTGCCCAACAAGTGGAAGTTTCCGGGATGGATCAACTCCGTCAATTAGCGGATACTTGGAAAGCTAAGCAATACTCCGACGTGCTGGTCTTAGGGACCGCCATTGGCGAGAAGGTCAACTTACTAGTCGCCGTTAGCGATGCCAAGGTCAAAGCGGGCTTAAAGGCCGGCGACTTGATCAAAGCCATTGCCCCGAAAGTCGGTGGCGGTGGTGGTGGCCGACCAACCCTGGCCCAAGCTGGGGGTAAAAAACCGGCCGGGTTACCAGACGCACTGAAGGCCGCGCACGACTGGTTGAACGAGCAGTAAGTAGCCAAAATTAAACTTACGGGCGGGACAAAACTGGGGTGTCAGCTTAAACTGCTGACTCCGTTAGTTTACGTCTGTGCGTAATTCAAATGCCGTAATTAGTCCTGATTTTGGGAATAATTACGGCATTTACGTTATAGTCGGACTAACTTAGCGTGGCGCATTTTGTGACTGGTCTGGCTGGCTGATTGTAATTTGGAAACCAGTGACGAATACTTGCAAAATTGGTAGAATATCTTTACCATTTAGCAACGAGAGCGGGCGTTTGTTCAAAGGTCTTCTTGGCGGTAGTATCCGAAAACTAGTTAGATGGGATGGTGTAATGGTGGTTGCGGTTACAAGGCCGGTATTAACCGGTTTTGCTAATCGTTTTATTACGAATGTGTTACATCAGAATGGATTGATTGTACTTCATATGGCCATTTAGTAAAATAGATTAGAAGCGGAAACTAGCGGGAGGTGCTTTATATGAGTTCATTAGACAAAACAATGTACTTTGACTTCGATAATGACAACGTTAAGGATGTCCACGACACGTTAACGACGGTTTATGAAGCGTTACAAGAAAAGGGCTATAACCCGATTAACCAGATTGTGGGTTATTTGCTATCTGGTGATCCGGCCTATATCCCGCGCTTAAACGATGCCCGGAATTTAATTCGTAAGCATCAACGCGACGAAATTATCGAAGAGCTGGTCAAGTCTTACTTGAAGGCGGATAAGGATGTTAATGCATGAAGTTAATGGGGTTAGATGTTGGTTCTAGAACGGTGGGCGTAGCGGTCAGCGATATTTTTGGTTGGACTGCGCAGAGCGTTGAAATTGTTCGTATCAACGAAGACGAGGAGGAGTTCGGAATCGACCGGATTGCCGAACTCGTTAAGGAGCACGAGACAACTGGTTTCGTGTTGGGGTTGCCGAAGAACATGAACAACTCGTTGGGACCACGGGCCGAAGCGTCCAAACATTATGGCGACTTATTAACGGAACGCTTCCACTTACCGGTGGATTTTGAAGACGAGCGTTTAACGACGGTCGAAGCCGACCGTATGTTGGTGGAAGAAGCCAACGTTTCACGCAAAAAGCGTAAAAAGGTGATCGATAAGTTAGCAGCAAGTTTGATTTTGCAGAACTACCTTGATCGCCACGGCAAACTCACACAAGAATAGCGAGGAACTAACATGAGCCAAAACCAAAGTAAAGATAACGATGTGATTACCTTAGTCGACGACGACGGTAACGAAACCTTATTCAATATTTTATTCACGTTTGATTCCAAAGATTTTGGTCATTCGTACATTTTGCTGTACCCAGCTGACGCGGCGGCCGACGATGAAGTCGACATTCAAGCCTACATTTTTGATCCTGAAGATGGCGATAACGGCGAATTACAACTGATCGAATCCGATGAAGAGTGGGATATGGTTGAACAAGTGTTAAATACTTTCTTAGCCGATGACGGCGGTATGCAGTAAGGCTAGTTAATAAACGGAAAAGCTCGTAGCCACGAATGGTCTACGAGCTTTTTTTGCGCTTCGGGTTTGAATAATAGCGTTATTTAAGTATAAGATCAAAGCCCCCCGTTGCGACCGGACTATAAGCCGAAGAATGATTTATAAACGAAGATCCCGATAATCCCACCAACGATGGGGGCGACGACTGGAACCCAACTATATTCCCAGTGGGAGCTCCCCTTGTTCGGAACGGGGAGTAACGCGTGAACTAACCGGGGACCGAGATCCCGGGCCGGATTAAGTGCCGGTCCGGTGGGCCCCCCGAGGGAAATGACCATCGCGGCAATCAATAACCCAACCCCAATGTTGGCAATGTCGACGTTTTGATGGAAAAACATGCCCCGGTACAGTCCCATCGCACCAAATAATAACACCGCCGTACCGACCATTTCAGTGATAAAACCGTTGAGCTGACTATCGGCTTCGTCACTGGTAGCAAACGTGCCGAGCACGCAGTTGGGGTCGGTCGTACTCTTGTAGTGGGGCCAGTAAACGATCAAAATCAGGATCTGTCCCGCCATCGCGCCTAAAAATTGCCAGAGCAAGTAGGGCGTGACGTGTGACCACGGAAAAATACCCGCGCAGGCCTGCGCGAGGGTCACCGCCGGATTCAAATGGTTCCCCGAAATCGAGCCAAACATCATTGCTGGCAACATGACCCCCAAACCATACCCTGAAGCGACTAGTAACCAGCCCCCGTTAGCGAGCCCCGGATCATCGTTACCAGTTGTATTCTTCAGAAATGCATTGGCGACAGCCCCGTTACCAAGTACGACTAAGATTAACGTGCCAAAAAACTCCGCTGCGTAGCGTGCATCCCATGAACCTGTCATCTGCTAATCCTCCTTTTTTAGCATTGTGTTTATCAGCTTTGACAAATTGAACTATAACAGATATTTATAATTATGTAAACGCTTTCTTTAGCGAGCTAGCGCCTTTTATTTCCATTTTTAAGTCCGGTTAGAAAACTGGCATTAAGAACGGGGTTTGTCGGGAGAGTGGGTAAAATGCAGCCACGGGTTAACTGCTAGTTGGCGTTTGATTCTATGGTTAGCATAAACGCTGCTATCATGCTAAAATGTTAGGTGTTACTGAAAGGAAGCGGGATGTTGATGACTGCGAATAAGCGGCGCTTTAAAGCGGAAATTGATGGTCACACCTATACGATCATCGGCACGGCGTCCGACCGTCACATGCAAACGGTGACGCGGATGATGAACGAACAAATTAAACAATTAAAAAAATTAGCTCCTGACCTTTCTGATCAAGAAGTGGCGACGTTGCTCGCCTTTAACGCGATCTCGGATCAGGTGGATAAGCAAGCAGAATTATTGAAGATGCAAACGGATGATGCCGACAAATAACTGCATCATCTTTTTTTTGCAACCTTCGTAATTGAATCGAAGCTTCGGAGGTATGTAAGTGAATCCTAAAGTATTAAACACCTTAGAATATCAGCAAATTAAACAGCGGCTGGCGCCGTACTTAGTTTCGGCAGCTGGACAAAAAGAATTGAATGGGTTGCAACCGCAAAGTGACGTGGCGGCGGTACAGCGCGCGCTTGACGAGACTAACGACGGGGCGGAAGTCTACCGGTTAAAGGGGGGCATTCCGATTGCCCGTTTGGCGGACATTGCGCCGCACATGAAGCGGTTAGCAATCGGCGCCACGCTAAACGGAAGTGAACTGGGACAAGTTGGCCGGGTTCTAAAAACAACCCGGGCCATTACCCGCTTTTTTGACGAGCTATTAGAAGACGCGCCCGAAAATGACATTCGGCACCTGTTTGACGAAGTTCAAGAACTAGTGACCCTTCCGGACGTGACCAAACGACTCGCGACGGCAATTGAAGGTGACGGCCACATTACCGACGACGCGTCCCCCAAGTTGAGTAGTATTCGCAGCAATATTAGTCGGACCGAGGGTGAAATTCGCGCCAAGATGGAACACTTTACCCGTGGCCGGGACGCTAAGTATTTAAGTGATCCAATTATTACCATTAGAAATGATCGTTACGTTATTCCGGTTAAGGCGGAAAATCGTTCCCGGTTTGGGGGCATCGTTCACGACCAGAGTGCCAGTGGTCAAACGCTGTTTATTGAACCCCAAGCCGTCATGGCCTTAAACGACCGCTTACGCCAAAATCAAGTGGCCGAAAAACAGGAAGAGCAGCGTATCTTGGAAGAACTGTCTAACCTGATTGCGCCGTACCAGGATGAAATCCTGCAAAACGCACAAATTTTAGGCCATTTTGATTTTATTAACGCCAAGGCGCGTTACGCCCACGATATGCGGGCCAGTGAACCGGCCATTTCAACGGATAACCAGGTTTACTTACGGCAGGCCCGGCACCCGCTGATCGACCCGAAAAAGGTCGTTGCAAACGATATCGCACTGGGAACCGATTATCAAGCCATCGTCATCACCGGGCCCAACACCGGTGGGAAAACCATCACTTTAAAGACGTTGGGTTTATTGCAGTTGATGGGCCAGTCCGGTCTATTTATCCCGGTTGAAGCCGGTAGCCGCATTGGAATCTACGATGAAATTTTTGCCGACATTGGTGACGAACAGTCGATTGAACAAAACTTGAGTACTTTTTCATCCCACATGGAAAATATCGAAAGTTTCCTGAAAAAAATTGACCAGCGTAGTTTAGTCTTAGTCGACGAACTCGGGGCTGGGACCGATCCTCAGGAAGGGGCGGCGTTAGCCATTGCCATCCTGGATGCGATTGGGGCTAAGGGGACGCAGGTCGTTGCGACGACCCATTACCCGGAACTAAAAGCATACGGATTTAACCGGCCGGACACAATTAATGCCAGCATGGAGTTCGATGAAGCCACGCTGAAACCGACCTACAAGTTATTAGTTGGCATTCCTGGTCGCAGTAACGCGTTGGACATTGCGCAACGCTTGGGAATTCCCCAGAGTATCGTGGATCAGGCCCGGTCACTGACCGACTCGGATAGCCAGGACCTAAACGCCATGATTGCCGATTTGGTTGCAAAACGTAAGCAGGTTGAAGACGAGCAACGGCACTTAACGGATGAATTGGCGGATTCCGACCAACTGCATCGGGAACTGAAGAGTGAGTTTAACGCTTATCAACAACGTAAGGACCAGCTGATTGAAGATGCCAAGGTTCAAGCCAACGCCATCGTTGAAAAGAGCAAAACTAAGGCGGATGCCATTATTAGTGATTTGCGGAAAAAACAGTTGGCTAGTGGTCACAGCGTTGTGAAGGAAAACGAACTGATCGATGCTAAGGGCGCGTTAAACGCCTTGGAGCAGCAACCTAAGTTGAAGAAAAACCGGATTTTACGGCGGGCTAAGGCCCAACAGGACTTCCACGAAGGTGACGACGTGATGGTCAAATCCTACGGGCAACGGGGTGTGTTGGTCCAGAAGATGGGTAAACACGCTTGGGAAGTCCAATTAGGAATCTTAAAGATGAAAATTGCGGACGCGGACATGGAGCGGGTCAAACCGGAAGCCGAACCTAAACGGGCCCGGGCAACCGTGCAGAGTGCGCACGCCAGCCACGTTTCCCCGAACCTAGATTTACGCGGGGTCCGTTATGAGGACGCGATGACCCAGGTCGACCGCTACATTGACGCGGCGCTACTGGCGGGCTATCCGTCCGTCACCATCGTCCACGGGAAGGGAACCGGGGCGTTACGGCAGGGTATCACCGATTACTTGAAGACCAACCGGCAGGTCAAATCCTTCCACTTCGCTGCACCTAACCACGGTGGTAACGGGGCAACCGAAGTTCAATTTAAGTAGTCCGGTCAACTGTAAAAAACATTCAATTGTGAACGAATTGTTTGTGTTCAGCGGTTGAACTGGTTATACTTACTTATAGTAACGAAATATTATTTAGGAGGCCGATTGAAATGGTCGCAGCAACTACTGATAAAACTTTTACAACGGATACTGCCACGGGCGTCACGTTAACTGATTTCTGGGCAACTTGGTGTGGTCCTTGTCGGATGCAATCACCAGTCGTTGAACAATTAGCTGATGAAATGGGTGACAAGGTCACTTTTAATAAAATGGACGTCGATGCGAACCCCGAAACGGCCAGCAGCTTTGGCATCATGAGTATTCCCACGTTACTCGTTAAAAAAGACGGTGAAGTAGTCGACACCCTGGTCGGTTACCATTCAAAAGAACAAATTAAGCAAAAACTTGATCAGTACCTTTAAGATTCGGCATTTGGATTTTAGGGACTAAAAAAGACGGCCAGCGATGGTCGTCTTTTTTTAAGCTTCTGATTCGGGGGTGGCGTCTTCAGTGGGGTGCTCGTCAACTTGGGGATGCACGATTTCAAGTGGCGTTGCGGGATCGTGGTTGGTCAGTGGTTGGTTATGGTCCACTGTGACCGCAATGCGCAATCGCATCCGGTTTTGGAAAGTGATCTCGGCTTCACTCACACAACCAGAGTGTTGGACCGCTTGTTCAGCTAAAAATCCCGTTTCAAGCATAAAATCGGGGTCTTTGACGGTGGCACTGCGCCGTGCGACCGGTTCACCGGTCAGTTCGTAAGTAATCAGATCGTTAGTTGCCTTTACGAGGACGAGGTGCCCCCAACCAGCTTGTTCAAAGAAAGTGACTAGGTCCTCAGTTGAACCAGTTGGAAACTGCCGCGCCAAGTCTTTCCCAGCCCAGTAGAGGATTCCGCTACGCTCGTCTCCGAGTAGGTTTGGTATTAAGGCATCCCGCAAGACTTCCACGCTTAAAATGGAAGCCTTGATCGAGTTACCCGCAAATTGAGAATAAAAGGCGTTCGTCATAATAGTTCCTTTCCATGCAAAAAATCGTGGTATGGTCACCACTTTATAATAGATATTATACCTTGTTTCCGTTCGAATGCGGGATTTTTTAAAGTATATGAACCGAAACTTTACAAATAGATTACAATTGGTTCGGCTTGAAATCACTTTTAAAAAAGAACATAATGTAGTTTCAGAATTCAGCGAACGGAGATTTTGAAAATGTCAGATGAACATGCAATTGGCTTCATGGATTCGGGAGTTGGCGGGTTGACCGTAGTCAAACAGGCCTTAAAGCAGCTTCCACGTGAGACGGTGTACTTCGTGGGCGACCAGGCGCGCTTACCGTACGGCCCACGACCAACTGAACAGGTGCGTGAGTTTTCTTGGCAAATGGCTAACTTTTTATTGCGGAAAAAAATCAAAATGTTGGTCATCGCATGTAATACGGCGACGGCGGCCGCACTGCCGGATTTGAAGGCGAAGTTACCGATCCCGGTCATTGGGGTGATTGCACCCGGTTCCCGGGCGGCGATTAAGGCGTCTAAGAGTCACCGGATCGGAGTCATCGCGACCGAGGGAACCATTAAGAGTGATGCCTACCGTCAGGCGATTTTACGGCAGGACCCGTCGGTGACGGTGATTTCTAAAGCTTGTCCCAAATTTGTCCCGTTAGTCGAGTCAAATGAGTACCATTCGGCGGTGGCTAAACGGGTCGTGGCGGCAACTTTAAAGGATTTTAAGTCCCAAAACATTGATACGATGGTGATGGGCTGTACCCACTACCCACTACTGCGACCGTTGATCCAAAACGTGATGGGGTCCCACGTGACCTTGATTGATTCCGGAGCGGAAACGGTCAACGACGTTTCATCCATGTTGGCGTACTTAGACATTGCCAACACCAGTGCGACGAAGGCGTATCCGGATGAGTACTTTACGACCGGTTCACCGGACCAGTTTACTGCGATTGCGGCTGATTGGTTAGAATTACCAAACTTTAAAGCGACCCACATTGACTTAGGAAGTGAACAGAATGGCTAAACCACAAACGCTGATCATTGCGACGAATAATCCCAATAAGGCCCGTGAATTTGCTGCGATGTTTGAGCAGTACGCAATTGACATTAAAACGCTGGCCGATTTCCCGGCAATTCCGGCGATTAAGGAAACCGGGATCACCTTTGAAGAAAACGCCACTAAGAAGGCCCAAACGGTCGTTGATGCGACCGGTTTGCCGGCCATTGCGGACGATTCCGGGTTGATGGTGGACGCACTCCACGGTGATCCGGGGGTCTTTTCCGCCCGGTACGCGGGTGACCACAACGACGCGGCTAATAACGCAAAGTTGTTAGCTAATTTAGGCGGGGTGCCACCCGAAAAACGGACGGCGACTTTCCATACGACCCTGGTCGCCATTAAACCCGATGGGGCGAAGCTAGTGGTGAACGGCGAGTTACCTGGGCGGATTCTGACCACCCCGCGCGGGGACAACGGTTTTGGTTACGACCCGTTATTCTGGTCAGAGCAGTACCAAAAATCCTTAGCAGAATTGACACCGGAACAGAAGAACGCTATCAGTCACCGCGGCGACGCGTTGCGCAAGCTGATGCAAAAATTTGATGAATGGTGGGCACAATAATGCAATGTTTAGTGGTTAGCGATAGCCATGGCGATCGCGATATTTTAGTTCAACTTTTAAACGCGTATCGGGGAAAGGTCGACGCTTTTTTTCACTGTGGCGACTCCGAGTTACAACACGATGACCCGGTTTTTGATAATATGTACGTTGTTCGTGGCAACATGGATTTTGATGGTCAGTTACCAGAGGAACAGCATCCTACCGTTAGCGGTGTGCCGGTCTATATGACTCACGGCCACCTGGTAGGGGTAAACCTCGGACTTGACCATTTGCTAGCGAACGCCGAAGCGGTCAGTGCACAGTTAGCCTTCTTCGGCCATACGCACCAGTTAGGCGTGGAACGGCACGGTGGGATCTTAATGCTGAACCCTGGTAGCATTAGCTTTCCCCGTGGAGAATTTACACGGATCGGTGGCACTTACGCCATCGTAACCACGGCAGAAAAGGCTATTGACGTACAGTATTATGACCGTCAGATGCAGGCCGTTCCCGAGTTAAAATTTCACTTTTCCAACTAAAAGATTGTTAAAATTCGTTCAGACAGCTTAACTTAAGAGCGTTTTCAGGTAGAATAGGACTATGTACCTGTGACGAGGAGGCGTTTGAATGTTAATTCAACCAGTTGCGGATTTGTTGTCACGCAATGCCGACCACTATTTGATTCCGGCCGACATCGTAGCCAACGTCCAAACTGATAATAATCTGTATCACGCGTTTTTAGTCCTGACCAAAATCAAGTATTCCAAGATTCCGGTTCTCGACCACGCGGGCCACTTTAAAGGCTTGATATCGTTACCTTTGATCACCGAGCAGATGTTAGGCTTTGACCAGTTGAACACCGATATCCTGATGGAAAAACGGGTCAGTGACGTGATGGAAACTAAAGTGAAAACGGTGCCGAACGTGGACAACGTTGAAGCGACGTTACACTTAATGATTGATAATCCGTTCGTCCCGGTCGTGGATCAAGCCGGGATGTTTAAGGGAATCGTGACGCGCCGTGAATACATGAAGAGTTTTAACTTCTTGACCCATGAAATTGGGAAACAGTATGATATGATTGAAAAGGATTTTTCCGTTAGTGAAAAAGCCAAATGAAAATTATGGAGGGTCTCCGATGGCAAAATTAGATGCACAATCAATTATTAACTACATTGGCAGTGCCAAGAAAAAAACACCCGTTAAAGTCTACGTGAAGGGCCAACTTGACCAACTGAACGTCCCAGCTGGAATTAAAACTTTTTTCAGCGGTAACGCGGGCGTATTGTTCGGTGATTGGGCCGACGTTGAACCGTTTTTAAAGGCCAACGCTGACCACATCGAAGATTACGAATTAGAAAACAATGCGCGTAACTCAGCGGTTCCGATGGCGGACTTAAAGCAATATAACGCGCGGATCGAACCCGGTGCCGTTATTCGTGACCAAGTTTTAATTGGCGATAACGCCGTGGTTATGATGGGGGCCGTGATTAACATTGGTGCCGAAATTGGTGAAGGTTCAATGATCGACATGGGGGCCATCTTAGGTGGTCGAGCCATCGTTGGTAAAAACTGTCACATTGGTGCTGGTACCGTGTTAGCCGGCGTGGTAGAACCACCTTCGGCAAAACCCGTTCAAATCGACGATGACGTTTTAATCGGCGCCAACGCAGCCGTTTTGGAAGGCGTTCACGTTGGTAAGGGTGCCGTCGTTGCGGCCGGTGCCATTGTAATTAGTGACGTTGAACCGAACACCGTTGTGGGTGGGGTACCTGCTCGCAAGTTGAAGGACATCGACGATAAAACCAAGAGTAAAACTGAACTAATGAGTGAATTACGGAACCTTTAATTCTGGGGAGGGATAAATAATGGCATTACGGGCAACCGAATTAATTCCGATTTATCGACATCTTCACCAGATTCCCGAACTCGGTTTAGAAGAACACGAAACGCAGGCCTACCTGCTATCAATTATCGCGCAGATGCCGCAAGACCACTTAACCGTTAAAAAGATTCCGTCGCTGGATACGGCCATCTTGGTTAAAGTTAGTGGGTTGAAGCACGATTACCGGATCGGTTACCGGACCGACATTGATGGGCTCCCGGTCACCGAAAAAACCGGTTTACCGTTTGCATCGACCCATCCCGGGAAGATGCACGCCTGCGGACACGACATTCACATGTCCGTGGCGCTGGGAATCCTGAGTTATTTCGCGGAACACCAGCCTACGACCGACATGGTCTTCATGTTCCAACCGGCCGAAGAAAACGCCTCAGGTGGCAAACGGCTTTATGAAAGCGGCGCTTTGGACGCTGACTGGATGCCGGATGAGATCTTCGCGTTTCACGACAATCCCAACCTCCCAACCGGCGCCATTGGCTGTCGTATGGGGACGTTGTTTGCCGGAACTTGTGAGATTCACGCCCACCTGAACGGTAAGAGTGGTCACGCGGCTTATCCGCACCAAGCGAACGACATGGTTGTTGCCGGTGCGGCCCTGGTTCAACAATTGCAAACGATCGTTTCCCGTAACGTGGACCCCATCCAAAGCGGCGTGGTCACTTTGGGGCACTTCACGGCCGGTACGATCGGTAACGTCATTGCGGGTGAAGCCCAAATTGACGGGACCATCCGGGCGTTGACCCAGGACATGAATGAACACATTCAAAAACGGGTCCGCACGATTACCGAAGGGGTTGCGTTAGCCTACGATTGCAACATCGATTTAAAGCTCAACCAGGGTGGTTATTACCCGGTTGAGAACAACGACACCATTACGGCCGACTTCATCGATTACATGCAAAAAGCGGACGACGTTAACTTCATCGAAACGCAACCAGCCATGACAGGGGAAGACTTTGGTTTCTTAATTCACCAAATCCCCGGAACAATGTTTTGGCTCGGTGTTGACAGCCCATACTCGCTACACTCCGAAAGCATGGTACCGCACACCGATGCCATCATGAGCGGCGTCGACGCGATGACCGGCTTTCTGACGCACCGCAACGCACTTAGAAAATAACTGTTAAGCATCGTTGATTTTATCAACGATGTTTTTTTGTTCCGTTATTCTTGAAAGCACGTTACCCAGCCATGACACTCATTCCGTTATTAAATATAGACGATATGAATATCAGCTGTTTCAGAGGACTAAAACCTACGCTACTAACTTTGAACAGTTGGATCAAACTAAACTAGTTGACCTAGCTTGTTTCAAATTCCACCTATCGATTCCAAGTTAGGTCGCACTTTCCAGTCTTCCGGTCGGCGTGGACTGGCCCAAAAATCGGTGGGCACAAGCTTGAGCCCATAACCCAGGTCTCAACCATTGGCCCTTCACTAGGCCGGGAAAAGACCCCGACCAAGTGAAATTTCACCGCTGGGGCCATCCACGCGCTCCCTCCAGGCTTTAACTAGTCGTTGGCGGGTGTTAAACATTAATTTGCTTAGTCTTAATGGCACGTTGCTTGGAATACTTAGTTTTAAATGCCAACCGGATTGTTTTTCGCTAAATAACAATTAATTATTTTTAATCAATTGCGTCTAAAACTCAAAATATCCATAACATTGCATAAAAATAGTCAGTACATTGGAAAAGACAATTCCCAATGTACCAACTATTTTGAATAAACAATCCCAAAAACTATTTGAGTTAGAACACCCATCCTGACGCCAGCCGCTGCGGGTCACTCCTCAATGACTGTTAAGATTAAAATATTAATCCTAACTGGTTGTGCAACCGCTAGGCATCTCACATGAGACGGGAAAATAGCCAGTAAGTTGGACGTGGTGCGCCAACTTACTGGCTATTTGTGTGATAAGTTTTAATTGGGTCCTGAAGCAGTGTAACCCAGCATTCACAGGTGGTTATTAATGGGTACTGTTGATGTTTAACCGGGGCGAGGGAAGTTCAATTCCCGCGGCTTTGGCAGCGGCGAGGTAGGCTGCTAAAAAGTCCCGTTGAATTGCGAACTGCATGCCGTTTTTGACGTAGAACTGCGTACGAAAAACTAGTGTCCCATCGCTTTGAGTGGTGACCCCTTGAATGTCCGGCTCACCGATGATGTCTGGATACTTGGGAACTAACTGTTTGTTGGTGGTGCGGACCGCGTCGGTTAACGTTTTGATGGCAGTGTGTGGTTCGATATAGAGGTCGATCAAGACCCGCATGTCATTACGGGATTGGTTGCTGATAATTAAAATTTTACGGTTGGGAATGAAGTTAAGCGTACCGTCAGGACTAGTGACTTGGGTGGTTCGGAGACCAATTGCGGAAACCGTTCCTTCGATGGATTCAATTTTAACCGAGTCACCCACGTCAATTTGATCTTCGAGTAAAATGAAGAAGCCGGTCACAATGTCACTGACAAATCCTTGGGCACCTAACCCTAACGCGACACTGAAAATCCCGGCGGAAGCAATCAGGGTGCCAACTGGGACGCCTAAGACGGAGAGAACCGCGTAGATCCCGAAGAACATGATAATGTAGTGGTAAATGTTCAGCGTCAGCGTAAAAATGGTTGAAATACGGTTATTGGCCGTATCACTGGTGCTGGCGTTGGATAAAAAGACGTGGTGGATCAATCGTTTACCAAGGCGATCAATCACCCAAAATAAAAGAATAAAAAGAATAATTTCAATAATCTTACCACCAATGTTGATGATAATTTGTTGCCAGTCGATTTTTTGAGCCAGTTTGACCCACACCGAGACCTGTTTAGTCGGGGCGTCGATGGCAAGTGCGAGTGGAGAAAACATAAATTCACCTTCATATAAAATTGTCTGTTCACTAGTTTAGCAGATTTTGGCACGCGCACCAAGTTCCCGACGAACGGGAAGTTTAGTTAACTCGCTTCTCACGGGGGTGTAAGCACTTTTTTAATTGCAGTATAATTAAGACAATGCTATGCTAGTTCTAATGTTAAAGGCAGTTGAAGGAGGAATTTTAAAATGATTACACACATTGCGGGGATCATTGCCGCCATTGCGTTTTTGCTCTTAGTCGTCTTCATCGGGATTTTCTTGATGCGGATCACAAAAACCATGGGGGAAGTCAACCGAAGCTTGAACGCCATCACGGACGACGTGGATGCCCTATCCCATCAAACTGAACAAATCATGTCGAATGCGAACGAATTACTGAAAGATGTGAACGGTAAAGTTGCCACGATCGACCCAGCGTTTCAAGCGATGGGCGACCTCGGACAAAGCGTTTCTGATTTGAACAATGCGACCCGGGAATTAACGTCTAAGATTGGTAAGACGAACGAAAAGCGGAGTAAGTTCGCCAGTGCAAGCAAGGTTGGAAAAGCCGCCTTCGATGTCTACCGGAACCGGCGTTCGAAGAATAACGATAATAATGATAGTGAGGAGTCTTAACATGTCGAAAAAAGGATTCTTATTTGGTTTAGCAGTCGGCGGTGCCGTAATCGCGACAATTGCAAATAAAATGGATGCGGATAAAAAGGCCGAATTAAAGGCAAAAGCCCAACAAGGAATTGCGGACTTTAAAGATCGCGCGATTGACTACGCTTTTTACGCCAACGACGCGGCTGAAGATTTTAAGGCCGATGCAAGCAAGTACTTTGAAGATGCTAAGGGCAAGGTCAGTGAGTTTGCTGATCAGTATCAGGCCGCTAAGGAAACCGATGGCGGTAACTTCAGCTCCAACTTAGATCAAGCAACCGACAGTCTCCGCTCAGAACTTGCCAAAGTAGAAGACGACCAGGGTGATGAAGATGATATCGTGATTGACAGCGCCGCAGCTTTTGGCGATGATGATCAGGACGTTGAAAAGGCGACCGATACCCCGGACAGTGCCGAAGAACCGTCGGCCAGTGCGGCTAGTGAAGCCCCAACGGACGACGAGCACCCTGCAAAGTAATTTAGTCAGTTGATTTAGCGAGGCTGGGCTTACCCGGCCTTTTTTGTTTGGAAGGAGTTTAACATGATGTATTCGATTGGGACGGTTGCAAAAAAGACCGGTATCTCAAGTTATACGCTACGGTATTATGATAAGGCGGGACTGACCCCGTTTGTGAAACGGGATGCTCAGGGCCGGCGGGTCTTTAACGATGACGACCTGGATTCGTTAGCCTTAATTCGGTGTTTAAAACAAACCGGGATGCCCTTGGAAGATATTCGCCAGTTCATTAGCTGGTGTGAAGCGGGGGATCAAACCTTGTCCGAACGTTTAGCGATGTTTGAAACCCAGCGTGAGGCGGTCGTTGCGCAGATACATGAGTCGTTAAAGAATTTACAGAAGGTCAACCATAAAATTGATACTTACCGGCAAGCTTGTCAGGCTGGGAGTGAGGCCGCGGTGGACTGTGACGTGATCTCTAAACGGTCGTCGGCCGAATTACTTAAACAGGTTGCGGCCTACGAAATTAAACACCCGTTGTAAAAAAATAAATAGATTGACTTGACTTAGAGTTAGCTCTAAGACCTATCCTTTAGAAGATGACGAAAACGTCAGCGACTAAGGGATTTTTTAGTTGCCGACGTTGTTGTAACTAAGGAGGAATAATTTTATGAAACAAGTTAAATTTGGTGGTACTAACCAGAGTGTTTCGGCAGTGGCGCTGGGAATTATGCGGATGGTGCGCTTGGACGTGCAACAGGCCGCTAATATTTTGAGTACGGTCCACGACCAGGGAATCAATTTCATTGATAGTGCCGATATTTATGGTAACGGACAATCCGAAACGATTTTCGGGCAGGCCCTGAAACAATCTGGCTTAAATCGGGACGATTTCTTCATCCAGTCTAAGGGTGGGATCGTGTTGGATCCGGCTAAGAGCAGTGGGGAAGTGGTGCTCGGTCAACGTTACGACTTTTCCAAGCAGCACCTCATCGAAGCGGTCGACGGTATTTTACAGCGGATGCAAGTGGATTACTTGGATTCGTTTCTGTTGCACCGTCCCGACGCATTGATGGAACCGGAAGAAGTTGCGGCGGCCTTTGATGAGTTGCAAGCTGCCGGGAAAGTTCGTCACTTTGGGGTGTCAAACTTTAACCCGATGCAAGTTGAACTGGTACAAGCGGCCCTGAACCAAAAATTAATGGTCAACCAGTTACAGTTTGGCGTCATGCACACCGGGCCAATTGAATTTGGGTTACACACCAACATGCAGGACGCTTCCAGCATTAACCGCGATGGTGAAATCATTGAATATTCACGGTTACACCGGATGACGATTCAAGCCTGGTCGCCATACCAGTACGGGATGTTTGCGGGTACCTTTATTGACAACCCGAAGTTTCCCGAACTGAACGCTAAGTTACAAGCGTTAGCCGACAAGTACGCGGTCACCAAAAACGCCATTGCGACTGCATGGATTCTACGGCACCCGGCCCACATGCAAGTTATTTTAGGGTCCATGAACCCGCAACACCTGACGGAAAGCATCGCCGGAACTACCGTTGACCTGACTAAACAGGAATGGTACGACGTATACTTCGCCGCTGGCAACGATTTACCGTAAACCGTTTAAAGAACGCCACTAAAAAACCGTCGTCGTTTGAGTAAATGCTCAGACGGCGACGGTTTTTGGATGAAATTAGAGGTCTAAAATTTTGAGATCTTTAGAAGTGTGGGTGAACGGCTTAAAGCCTTCCTTAGTAACGACCCCACAGTCTTCGATCCGGACACCGGCAACGCCCGGAATGTAGATTCCGGGTTCAATTGAGAAGCACATGCCTTCAACTAACGGCATGTGGTTACCAGCCATGATGGACGGAAATTCGTGGTCGGTTTGGCCGATTCCGTGGCCGAGGCGGTGAATGAAGTATTCGCCGTAGCCCGCCTTGGTAATGACGTCGCGGGCGAGTTTATCGACGTCTTCGGCGGCCATTCCGGGTTTAACGGCGGCTTGGGCGGTCAGTTGAGCTTCCAAACAAACGTCGTAAATTTCCTTTTGTTTGTCGGTTGGCTGACCGTAAGCAATGGTCCGTGAAGCGTCGGAAGCGTAACCCTTATACATGACGCCGAGGTCAAACAATACGAGTTCGTTCGGTTTCACTTGCGTTTCGTTAGTGGCACCGTGCGGATTGGCCGCGTGTTCGCCAGCTTGAACCAGGGTTCCAAAACTCATTTCCATGATTCCTTTTTGCATTAAGGCGTATTGGAGTTCGGCGGCAATTTGTTGTTCCGTGCGGCCGGCTTTAACGGCGGCAAAGCCGTGTTCAAACGCAAAGTCGGCCCATTCGCCGGCAACGTTAAGCTTTTCCAATTCATCGGCCGTTTTTACTAACCGTAACTGTTGAATGTAAGGGGACAGGTCCTTGTCAAAGTGTGCGGCCGGGAACTGTTCTTTTAAGGCCGTGTACCGGTCCAAAGTGAGGTTGCCTTCTTCCAGCGCCCAAACTTTGGGGTCGGTTAACTGTTCGTGAATGTGGTCCGCAATCAACGCGTACGGATCTTCATGGTCCAAGTAACCAAAGACTTTGTAAGGCCAGCCCATTTCTTTAATGGCTTCAACTTCTAAGGCCGGAGCAAACAGGAAGGGTTCGGCGTCCGCAAAAATAAATAGTGCGAGCGTCCGTTCGTACGGGTTACTCTCAAATCCGGTTAAATATGAAATCGTGTGAAAATTGCTGACGTAAGTTACGTCGACGTGGTTATCCACGGTCCATTGACGAACTTGTTGCAGCTTAGTGTAATCTGCCACTTCAATCACTCCTTGAAAGATAGGTTTAGTTGTTGATATAGTCCAGTATAGCGCTGTTCCTTAAAAAAAGCTGAGAATTATGAGCTGAAAATAATATTATCTTCGTTGTAAAATCTTGATTTTTGAAAACAAGTACGGTATTATTTTCATGAAAGCGATTTCAATTAGTATCTTAAGTTGCATCAGGACCATTATTTTGCTATATTGGTTGATGTTGCATGAAAACGAATGAAAACATATCATATCAGTTAAGAAAGGGCTATTATATATGGAAAAACAGACAGTAACGATTTATGACGTTGCCCGGGAAGCAGCGGTTTCAATGGCGACGGTTTCACGGGTGGTTAACGGGAATCCGAACGTTAAACCAGCGACGCGGAAAAAGGTTTTGGCGGTTATTGAACGCTTAGACTACCGGCCAAACGCGGTTGCCCGGGGGCTTGCAAGTAAACGCTCAACGACCGTTGGGGTCATTATTCCCGACGTGACCAACATTTACTTTGCCTCACTTGCCCGTGGGATTGACGACATTGCGATGATGTACAAGTACAACATTATTTTAACCAACTCCGACGATGCTGGCGAACAAGAAGTTAACGTGCTGAACACCTTAATGGCTAAGCAAGTTGACGGTATCATTTTCATGGGGAACCACATCGACGACAAGTTACGGGCCGAATTTAAACGGGCTAAGGCACCGGTCGTTTTAGCTGGTACGGTTGATCCTGAAGGGGATACACCGAGCGTTAATATCGACTACGCGGCCGCCGTTGAAGAAGCCGTGACTAATTTGATCAAACGCGGTCACAAGAAGATTGCCCTGGCGTTAGGGTCATTATCACAGTCGATCAACGCGGAATACCGGTTAACGGGTTACAAGCGGGCCCTCAACAAGGCCAAGTTACCGTACGACGATGCACTGGTTTACGAAGCGGGCTACTCCTATGATGCCGGGACCAAGTTACAACCGGTCATTGCGGATAGTGGTGCGACGGCCGTCTTCGTTGGTGACGACGAAATGGCTGCCGGCATTATCAATGCCAGCATGGAATCCGGCATCAACGTGCCAAACGATTTGGAAGTTGTTACGAGTAACGATACCATCGTCACGCAGATCACCCGGCCAGCCATTACCTCCATTACGCAACCACTGTACGATATTGGTGCCGTGGCAATGCGGATGTTGACTAAACTGATGAATGATAAGGAACTTGACGAAAAGACGGTTACGTTACCATACGGCATCGTTCGCCGGGCTTCGACTAAGTCGGCCGACTAATTTAATTTTTGACGCTAAGCTGGTTTTCTCCACGGCGGTGGGGGGCTACTTAGCGTTATACTAGGTTTGGAACTTCGGTTCTGAACCTTTTTTGTTCGGACCGTTTAGAGAGGATGGATTAAATGGCAAAATTAGTATTACCGGCGTGCCCCGGAAAAGTGCGCTTGGGCTTAAAGGCCTCTGATCAGCCCGAGCAGTTGTTGAACCGGTTGCAATACCGGCCGGACGTTTTTGAATTCTTTACGAGTCCCGCGGATTTTGAACCGGCGGCGTTCAAGGAACTAAAAACGGCCGTTAAATTTGTGCAGGCTAACGTGACGACTAAGGTAATCATCCACCACCCGATGAATTATCAGGGGCTGCATTTGGACCAGTTATTGGACCCTCAACGGCAACCGGAAGCCTACCAATTTTTGCAATCGTCGACGGCTCAACTTTTAGATTTGGCGAACGATTTGGACGTCCGGGTCTTAGTACACGGTGGTTACGGGGGGAGTGAACTCTTGGACCAGTACCCGTCAGTCAGTGAAGCACGGACGGTGGTCTTCAGTCGTTTGGATGAGCTGGTACGTCAGGCTAACGGTCACGTCATCATCGAAAATGGGATTACACCGAGTTTTATGTACGGTGATCCGCAGTTGGACGAAATGATTATTCAACACCACTTACCGTTGGTTTGCGATTTGAGCCACGTCTTTATCGGGTTACACGGTGACATGGGCCTAACGATGCTGGCGTTAAAACGACTACGACCGCTGATCCAGCACTACCATCTGGTGGATTCGCTCGGACAGCAACACGATAGCCTGCCGTTAGGACACGGATTGATTGATTGGCAGCGTGTTTTACCGATGCTGAACCCGAAAGCCACCATGATTTATGAAGTGCCGGACGAGACCGATGCCACCTGTGCGAACATGCTCAGCAGCTACCACTACTTGCGGAACATGGAGACCCGTTTGATCGAAGGGGGCCGTCACGGTGAGTAAGTTAGTCGTCCACGTCGACGAGCCGGCCAAGGTTGGCATGGCGATTGGCAACGTCCGCAACTTTTTAGCGTTGCGAGCGATGAGTACGGTGGTGATCGTCGTTAACGGTCCCGCCATTACGACGCTGGCCGATGGCAAATGGGCACCATTATTGACGACATTACCACAAGTGGAACTGGACGCTTGTCATAACGCGATGGCGAGTCACCAATTAACGGCGGCGGACTTACCAGCGGGAGTTACGGTGGTTCCCGCCGGCGTGGTCCGTTTGGTGGAATTGCAGGAACAAGGGTACGCGTATTTAAAACCCTAAAATAAAATAATTTATGAGCTACAAACCAACGAGTGTCAATGGTTTGTAGCTTTTTTAATGAAAACGTTTTAAAAACTAATTAACGATAATGACTTATTGTTATATAATTAATTTGATTTAAAAATACTAAGGGGGATTTTCACTTATGTTGGAAAAAAGTAGTGTTCTTAAGTTTGGCACGACCGCGTTAGCAGCCGTTGTCATGGTGGGTGGCAGTATTGCCGCTCAACCGATCAGTGCCCAAGCGGCAACCTATTATCACCGGACCAAGACGGCCAAGGTCAGCAAAGCTGCTTACTACTCCACGAGCAGTGCGAAGACTTATAAGTTTGTTGGGACGACTAAGAAGTTCAAGTTTAAGTCCAACCATAACTTAGCCAATTACAAGAAGACCACTTGGACGCGCAGTTCAAAGACGTACGTGACGAAGCACGGTAAGAAATACTTATACTACTACGTGACTAACTCTAAGAACGGTGCTAAGGGTTGGGTCTGGCACAAATACCTGAAAGCTGGGCGTAATTATCAAATGACCGCCGCAAAGAAAATGACGGCTACAAATTACGTTCAAGCTAAGTCCGGAAAAGTTTATCAATTAAATACAGATCTTAACAACGCCGTGTTCAGTAAGGGCGTTAAGTTAAGTAAGACGGCAACCTATGAAGCGACCCAGCAACGGAGCTTTTATAAGAAGGGGAAGACTTACAAGTATTACTACGTCACCGGTACGAACGGTACCGAAGGCTGGGTATGGAGCAACTACTTGAAGGCTGGAACTTACACCGCGCCAACTGACAAACCCGCAACGACGGAACCAACGGAACCGAACACTGATACGACTAAGCCGTACGACGGGACCGTCGTTGTAAAGGCCGTTACGCAGACCATCAACGAGACGCGCAAAGCTAACGGTGAAGCGGAATTAACTAACGATGCGACGTTACAACACATGGCTGAAACCCGTGCCTTACAGTTGAAAGCCGACTCAAAGGTCACCGTTAACGATTTAGCCAAGAGCATTGGCATTGGTGATTACTTCACTGGTGAAGTTACCACTAACGGCGGCTTCGTTGCTAGTGACGACGCTAACGCTAGTTTATTGACGGATAACTTACGGCGTTCGTCCGCTGACTGGGCTACGTTGACGGATAAGACCAACACCAAGGTTGGGATTACGGCGTACAAGCAAGCTGGTAACCTTTACTTAGTCATTGAACTAGGCAAGGACCAAGTTGTGACCCCCGCTGTAACTAAATAAATTGTTAATTAATGATTGGCTCGGCAGTACACCTTGACTGCCGAGCCTTTTTTGATGCCCTCGTTGTATCAAGCTTGCCAAGTTAGTTGCGCAGGGTGGGGATGGTGTAAAAACATAAAATTAAGGGAAAAGCACCAATAAGTGAGTAGTAGCCGGATATGCAATGATTGGGCGGTTGATGGTCGGCGACTGCCAGTGTGGAGTTTTAATTGCTGATTAGTACTAGATTTATTCAATAATAGCGGTATCATCTAATTGAACCATAATTTTATTTATTAAAGGGGATATTTGTTATGAACTTGGTTACCAAGTTAGGGGTCGTAACGTTAGCAGCAATCACGGTTGCACCGTTAGCAACTAGCACCATCAGTCCGGTCAATGCACAAGCCAAAACTGTAAAAAAAGCTAAGAAGGTCAGCAAGAAGAAAGCTAAAACCTATAAGATTAGCAAGAAAGTTCTACGTAGCAAAAAGAACATTATGGTGTTTAATAAGAGTGTCATTGTTGAGCAAAATAAAGCTAATAATCTTCGAATTATCGATTCTGCCTCTGCAGATTCAAACGCTATTGATTATAAAGTTACTGGTCAAAAGGTAAAAGGTAAAACCATGACTATGAAGTTGACGCCTAAGCTGAGCAAAAGAGAGAAAAAGTATGGTTTAGCTAAGGGTGCTGGAATGGTTAAAATTACTCGAACTGGTAAGAATAGTTATAAGATGCCAATTTATTCTGGTAACGGCGGAACGCGAGTTAACGGTAACAAAGTCCAGTTTCAAAATCAGTGGTGGAAAGAAAAGAGAACTACTTATAAGGGTAAATTGACTAGTTTAAAGACACTTAAAACAGCCAATAACAAAACAGCCACCAGTAATTCCAATGCCATAGCAATGAAATTCTACTCATTCTACTAAGTTTAGAATTGATAGTTATTTACGATTAAAGAGGAGATACCCGACATGAATTTAGTTACTAAATTAGGAGTTGTGACGCTTGCCACAATCACAGTTGTGCCGTTAGCCAGTGTAGTAAATCCCTCGGTCGCACAGGCTAAAACGGTCAAAAGGGCTAAGAAAGTTAACAAGAAAAAGGCGAAGACTTACAAGATCAGTAAAAACTTGCTACGGTCAAAGAAAAAATATTTGATTAAACAATATACCGCCGAAGACATGGGAATAACGCTACACCAACAATCTGCCAAGAAGCTGTTCATGGTTTGTGATAATGGGATGTATACGAGCAGTTTAAATTACAAGATTACTAAACAAACTGCCAAGGGTAACACACTCACGTTTAAACTAAAGACGTTACTAAATAAGAATCAAAAAGGTTATAATTTTGCTAGTGGCTCAGGTACTCTCAAAGTTGTTCGAACCGGTAAAAATAGTTACAAGATTCCGACGATTTATCGGGGCGATAATAACGCCTGGCGTATAAATAATCATAAGTTTAGTCATATTGAAGAAAATATCAAACCTAAAAAGTCTAGAATTAGTGGGCTGAAAATGATCAGTGCAAAAAAGGCTGGTCACTATGTTAAATATGAATTGAAACATCAATTGCTAAAGTAAAAAGGAGTTTACTTGAAAACTTTT
>NZ_QWZQ01000099.1 GCF_003885105.1 Lactiplantibacillus garii | reverse complement strand
GTTATGGAACGAAGCCTTGGTAAACTATCAAAAAGAGAAACGCCAGATTCCTGGAGAAGGAAGTAAGTCGTTTATCGGTAAGCAAGATATAATTTTTAAGTCTTTGAGCAATGAACTTACTAGTTTTTCAGCTCCAACATCGATGGGGAAGACCTTTTTAATTGAAAAGTATATTGAGCTTCAAGTGAAGGAGGGTGTCGTAGGCAACTTTGCGATCACTGTACCAAGCAAGGCACTCATTACCGAAGTAAAGGTTCAGCTTATTAAGGATTTAGGGGCAAAATTAGGCGAAAAACAATATCGAGTCATTTCTCATCCTGAAGAGTACAGGGTAGATTACGAGGGAAGCTATATTTGCGTAATGACTCCTGAACGCCTATTAGCCCTTTTAACACAATATTCAGAAGCACGGTTAATACACCTGTTTATTGATGAGTCTCAAAAAGTTACAGAAGCAAGTTCGCGTAGTGTCTTTTACTATGAAATATTTGACAGGGTTAGTGCATGGGAAAATCGACCGAAGGTAACCTTTGCCTCACCATCGATTCCAAATCCAGGAATATTTAAAAAGTTAGTACAAACAGCCGCATCGAATGATGGCCTTCGCATTGTCGAATCCCCAGTAACCCAGGTGGAAATTATCTTTGATCGCTATGCTAATAAAGCGGAAGTATATGATGATTTGAATCAAAATACTATTCCGATAGGTAAACTTAAAGAAACGCTATCAGTACCAGATATTATTCGGAAGATGATAAGCATTTTAGGGAATAGTAATTGCAACTTGGTTTATTATGGTTCAAAAGTCAATGCCATTTCAGATGCTGTGGTTGTTAGTCGTTCAATGGAAGAAAGTAACGATCCAAGGTTGATAGAGTTAGCTGATTATATTTCACGTAAAATTCACCCTAAATACATCTTGGTAAAACTAGTTAGAAAAGGAATAGCCTTCCACACTGGAGAATTGCCAGTTGACGTTCGCATTAGAATCGAGGAAGCCTGTCGGCAAGGAATCCTAAAGCTGGTTTTCTGCACTAGTACCCTACTGGAGGGAGTAAATTTGCCGGCTGATAATATTTTCGTTACTACGCTGCAAAATGGAAAAAGGACGCTCAGTCAATTAGACTTCTTGAACTTAATTGGTCGAGTGGGTAGGTTAGGTCACTCCATGCTAGGAAATATCTTTCTAATTACTGGCGATACGGCGAATTCGCATAGTAACCGTGCTGCTTATTTATCTAGGATGAATAACAGACTAAAAAAAGCTAAGTTATCTGTTGATGTTATTAAGCCTAAGCAAGCGGCAGCAATTAAGAAGAGCCTAGAGAAAGGCGATGTGCGTTTATATAACATTGAAAAAGATAAGAACTATGATTTAATCCGGAAATTATCATTACTTTATGTCAAGGAATTACGGAATGATCATCATGGAGTAGTTAGAACCCATTTAGCAAAACATATAACCTACAAAGAAGAACGAAAAATTTTACAATCCTTACAAGAACGATATGTTGACGAATTAGAGGATGATATTAACTTCTCTTCTGATCAGTCTGAAAGTCTTAGAAACAAGATTAGTCAGGAAAATATTAAAGGATATCCTAATATTCATGATGGGGAAAAATTGAGGTGGCCGGAAGCCAAAGCTTTTTTACTCAAACTATCAGAAATATTTAACTGGGCTATTTATGAATCCGACTTTGTTAAGTCAAAACAAGACAAGGAAACTCAAGATAAGGTCATCGAGGATGACGCTAAAATAGCCTTACTTTGGATGAGTGGGTACAGCCTGCAACGGATTTGCGACTTTGCAATTCAAATCCGTGATCCTGAGCGTGGAGATACAAGATTTCTTAATAGGGTAAGGCAATACCATGAGAATACCCCTAATATTGACTGGGAGACTACAACCATTAATTTAGTGATGAAAAGATTGCAAAATCTTCAGTTTGTATTAGGTAAATATTTCTTGAAAGTTACCCAGGAGTTAACTAAGAGTGGAATGCCACCTCAGAATGACTGGTATCGTTTCATGGAGTATGGAACAGATAGTGACTTACGGATTTGGTTACAGCAGAATGGTTATTCCAGAGAATCCTCAGAATATATAGAAGACAATAAAGATGAA
>NZ_QWZQ01000098.1:1030-2252 GCF_003885105.1 Lactiplantibacillus garii | reverse complement strand
GTTTACAAGCATGGCAAGAAATATAGCTATTTCTACGTAACCAGTAAAGGTGTCACTGGTTGGACGTGGCATAAGTATTTGAAAGCGGGTAGTTACAAAGCACTTGCTAAAAAATCTACTGTAGCAAAGACACCAACTAAAAATAAGACAGTTAATCCTGACGAAACGTATAATCCAACGACTTTAGCCAATGATGTTATTAGTCAGATAAATACTGCACGATCAAAATTTACAGTGACTCATACAGGAGCCTTAGTACATGATGAGGCATTAACTCAAGTAGGTAATGTACGAGCAAAACAGTTAGTAAATAACTTTGCACATGAGGATGAAAATGGGAATACGTATGTAGAGCCATTGGCAAAACAATACGGAATTTGGGATAGCTACTATGGCACTGAAGATATTGGTATTGATAGTTTTGATACGAGCAATCAAAAGACAGCTAATGCAATCATTGCACGGGTAAAGCAATCTGAAGACCATTGGTCAAATCTTACAAATGCTGGCTTTACTAAAATTGGTGTAGGACAATATAAAGCACCAGATGGAACGCTGTATCTAGCTCTTGAACTTGGATATTAATTAGGAGGGATTAGAAGTGAAAGTGCATATTGGAAAAAACAAAGTGGTTATACCTGCTTTAATTGGGTTTACCGTTGCTACCGGTAGTTTCTCTCACCGTATTAATGTGCAAGCTAGTTCCACATATAAGCGAACCAGGATAGTTAAGACTAAAAAAAGTTAATTACCATTCAGTAAAAAATGCTGGCACATACAAATCTATTGGCGGTGTCAAGAAGCTAAAGTTGAAGAAAAATCACAACCTAAAAAACTACAAGAGATCTACATGGGTTCGCCTAAAAAAAACGACTGTGACTAAGCACAGTAAGAAATACCTGTATTACTACGTGAAGAGCTCTAAAAACGGAGCAACCGGTTGGGTTTGACACAAGTATTTAACATCCGGAAAGTATAAAGCACCTACCAAGAAGATTACAGTTAAGAAAAACATTGTAAAAAAAACACCAGTTAAAGCTAAGACTGTGAAACAGGCCAATCCAGATGCAATGTATAGTGCCAAAAAGATTGCGATTGATTTTATAGTTTTATTAAACCAAGCACGAACGTCTACTGCACGAACGGCACTAGTGGCTGATAATGCCTTAAATACAGTTGCAAATCAGCGCGCAGTTCAATTGGAATCAGATTTTAGTCATGA
>NZ_QWZQ01000098.1:0-1020 GCF_003885105.1 Lactiplantibacillus garii | reverse complement strand
CCATACGCAGAACCGATAGCGAAAAAATTAGGAATTTGGGATAGCTATTATGGTGGCGAGAATTGCACTACGGCCGGGTTTGAAACAACCAATATGACAGTAGCAATGATGATATTTGATAATTATAAAAGCTCAGAAGCCCATTGGGAAAGTATTATGGCTGGTAGCATTTCAAAAATTGGTGTAGGTGTGTATAAATCATCAGATGTAACAATTTATAATGCTGTTGAATTAGGATTCTAGATTCATTAAAGAAAATTACAAAAAATGGTAGAACATACTAAAAATATAAGAATAATGGCAACGGTATGTCTATTGTTATGCACAAAAAATAGTGTTGATGGATGAAATCCATCAACACCAAATATCATAGAGCCGTTTAAGCACAGTGTGAAGCCATCCTATTCTGGTTGGCTTTTTTATTGACTTGTATAACTTAAATGCCGGTATGACGATGCTTTAAGACTACTGTTACCAATTAACGCTCACTAATATAAAACTAGCACACTGACCTTGACGTGCGATGACCGTTTGTCTGGGATGGTTATGTCAGCTTATACCTAAGCGCCCAGACAAGGTCTCACCAGGAGGGCACGTTTTATTCTGGATTGAATGTAACCTCCAGATAATCAGAATTATTAGTTTATGATATTTAACGAGTCGATATTAGTAGTTGAATGGTCAGACATGTTAGGCGTGACGGTCAGTTACAATTAATTTTAACTTTTGATCAGCATTCCTGCATTCCTACACGGCCTAACTTCAGGATTGTAGACTTTGCTCAACAATAAAAGGTTAAGAAATTCTCAGAATTAAAGACAGATTGATAAAAGTAATAACCTTTTTGCAGAAATAAGTAGTTTGAATGCAATTGAGATGTGGCTGTAATTGTTAATTTGACCTAGATTTATTTAATAATAGGGGTATTATCTAATTGAACCATAATTTTATTTATTAAAGGGGGTATTTGTTATGAACTTGGTTACCAAGTTAGGGGTCGTAACGTTAGCAGCAATCACG
>NZ_QWZQ01000097.1 GCF_003885105.1 Lactiplantibacillus garii | reverse complement strand
AGTCACTGTGGATTCAAATCACCAAAGCAACTTGAAGATGAGTATCAAACTCAAATTCAAAATTTAGTCGTGGCATAGGACAAAAAAGTCTCTATTTAAATTGTCTATTTTATTGACAGGGGACCAGTAAGATTGTATTAACATACGGGTAACTCTGGATATAGCTGAATAACTACCGAAATTAAATTAACTTTACTATTAAAACATTAACGATGGTCTTTACTGGCACTTTTAGTCTGCCGTTAATCAAAAAAGGCACTAAAAAACTTTGCCTAAGTTTTCTAGTGCAACGTTCCAATTAAAATTTTTGACCGGGCATAAAATCGGGATTAAGTCCCTCCTGATTACGCGCTGCGTCCCGAAACGCTTCCGAATAAGCCTTGATAGCCATCTTTCGATAACCTTTGTAAAACGGACCACAAAGCTGGATCGCAAAGCGACCATAAAAATAAACTAACCAAGCAAAACTAATGGCCCGGTTATGGGTCCAACGGCGGATGGAAATCATGCGGTTCCGGTGACCATAGTAAATTCGCCAATCAGCCACAAATTTTTTCTTGTTATCAATCGATGGGATTAGCGTTTTATGGGTCAATTTAGCGGCGCTTACGTTAACCGGCTTAGATAACTTCGCCGTACGAATGGAATACTCACAATCGTCCCACCAAATAAAGAAACCAGCGTCCGCCACCCCCGTTTTACGAATGACGTCAATGCTCATAAAGACCCCACAGAAGGTGTACTGATCAAATTCAAAGTTACCTTGATATTCTTTTTCCGGTACTTCAATCGCCCTAAAAGTACTCCAATCACTAAAGCGACTCCGTTGATCAACTTGTAAGCGCCCATCCTTCACGTAAACACTACCGGTTAATACTAACCGTTCCGGATGCTGGTCGTGATAATTAATGAGTTTTTCAAAGTAATCTAAGTCAAAAATAGCATCATCATCTGATAGGGAAACCCAGTCGAGGTCTGAGCTGGCCGCCGCAATTTGCATCCCACGTGCAAAGCCACCGGCCCCGCCAATGTTTTTATCCAAATAGCGGTAATCCACATTATCCTGGCCCAATAATCCGTGTTCCTTTAACAATTGCTTGGTCCCGTCCGTTGAATGATTATCAATCAAGATAATCTTAGTGGGTGGTACGGTCTGATTTAATAAACTATTCAATGCTTCCAACAACAGCTTTTTACGATTAAAAGTTACAACAATTGCCCCATATTGCATATTCCCACTCCTTTTAACTTTTAGTCATCAATAACTACGGTAAAAATTTAGGATTTCGACCCAAATGGCCACGTTGGCCATCCTGAAATCCTTGTACGTACGCGCCAATCAGCGGCTTGGCTTGTTTTAACCGATCTTTAAACAGCAGAATCGCTAATAGTTTACGTGCCAAAAATTGACAACTATACCCCTTAGTTTGCCAGTTCTTTCCCCGGTGTTTATATAGCGATGCAATCCGATTACGCATGACGTAATATTCTTTCCAAGGAGCAATCGCCGTGCGGGTATAAGTCGTCTTGTGCAAAACCTTAGCGTCATGAACGTTCAAAAAAGGTCCTGCTTGGCGTGCACGTAACGCATATTCAAAGTCATCAAACCGAATAAAGTAGTCTTTCTCTGGTAACCCAATTTTTTCAATAAGGTCCCGTCGTAGTAGTACACCCACAAACGAAAAGATATCGTACATAAAGTCCCGGTCGTAAGCGGCTTCCGAAACTGGACGGGTGGTTAACGTTGTTTGATTAGTTAAAATTTCACGGTGCATCGCATCGTGTTGACCATTTGGAAGTAGGACTGATCCCGAAAATACTTGCTGCCGCGGGTGTTGATCAATTGACTTACGCAGAGCGGCAAAATATCCCGGTTGAAAAATAGCGTCATCATCAGATATTGAAATCCAATCACAATCCGTTTTCAAGGCCAATTGAATGCCTTGGGCGAAGCCCGCGGAACCGCCAAGATTTTGAGTACTTCGTAAATAAAAAAGATTTTTGGATTTAAAATTAAACTTTGAATGTATCAGTTGACTTGTTCCATCCGTGGACGCATTATCCACTATAATGATATATTCTGGCTTCTCCGCCTGCGCTAGCACACTACTTAATGCCTCTATCAGTAACCTTTTACGATTATAGGTTACGATGACACACGCAATTTTCGACATATTATTCCCAACACCCCACTCAAATAATTATTTTAATACTCACTACTGAGTATAACTATTCCTCAATCCTTTAACCAAACGACCCAACTTTTTTAACAAAATTAACTTATTATTTAAACAAATTGTATGTCGTGGACTCTGAATTATCTCTCAAATAT
>NZ_QWZQ01000096.1 GCF_003885105.1 Lactiplantibacillus garii | reverse complement strand
CACTACATACAATCAAGATTGATAAGTAGTGTGCTTGATTTTTATCTTACTTTAAATCACGTAAAAAAGAACTCAATGCATCTTGCCAAGTGGGAATATTAAAGCCAGTTTGTTTGGCCTTTTTTAGACTCATAATAGAATGCCGTGGCCGATACGCCTTTTGCGGAAATTGTTCAGACGTTACCGGTTCAATCTTCACGTCCGTTTTCTTCAAAATTGCGCAAGCAAAATCATACCAAGTTGCAACGTTGTCGTTACTGAGTTGATAAGTACCAAACGGTGCCCCAACCTGCAAAAGATGAATCATAAATTCTGCCAACGTCCTAGTCCACGTTGGCCGACCAATCTGATCATTGACAACGGTCAATTTATCATGGGTCTTAGCTAAGTTTTGCATTGTAAAGACAAAGTTATGACCAAACTCCCCGAATACCCAACTAGTTCGAACGATATAATACTCAGCACCACTATTGCGCACAGTTTCTTCACCGGCCCATTTAGCCCGACCATACTCATTTTTAGGATTAGCTGGATCATCCTCTTGGTATTCACCCGGATTGGTTCCATCAAAAACGTAATCGGTGGAAATATACACTAACTTTGTTTCAGCCTCTGCTGCAACTTCGGCCAAGTTTTTAGTACCATCAACGTTAACAATCCAGTTCAACTTTTTGCCTTCATCTTCAGCCTTGTCAACCGCAGTATACGCTGCAGCATCTAGGATAACATCCGGCCGGAGCAACTTAACTTTATCACTAACCGCCTGCCGATCAGTGATATCTAAGTCTTCAGCCGTCAACGCATCAAATTGCCAATTAAGTTCTTTTAAATACTTTTGCAATTCCGTTCCAAGTTGGCCGTTAGCACCAACAATCATCGCTTTCTGCACGTTACTTCCTCCTAAAAAATAAGCGAAGTGTATCACCACACTCGCTTACTTAAATATTTATTGACCGTTCTTAGCGTAGTTGGCCTCAACGGCGTCTTTTTCGGCGCGCCACCAGTCTTCATGTTCGGTATACCACTTAATGGTTGCTTCCAAACCAGAACGAAAATCAGTGTATTGGGGTTGCCAACCGAGTTCTTGGCGCAATTTCGTTGAGTCAATGGCGTAACGCAGGTCGTGTCCCGGCCGATCCTTGACAACGTCATAGGCGTCCTTAGGCTGCCCCATGATGTCCAAAATCATTTCCAGAACGTCTTTATTGTTCATTTCGCCATCGGCACCAATCAAGTACGTTTCACCGATCTTACCCTTGGTTAAAATATCCCAAACGGCCGCCGAGTGATCGTTCGTGTGGATCCAGTCGCGGACGTTTTTACCCGTCCCATATAACTTCGGCCGAATACCACTTAAGATATTGGTGACTTGGCGGGGAATAAACTTTTCAATGTGTTGATAAGGCCCGTAGTTATTTGAACAATTCGAAATCGTGGCTTGCAACCCGAATGAACGGACCCACGCCCGTACTAAGAGGTCACTGCTGGCTTTTGAAGAAGAGTATGGGCTGGACGGCTTGTAGCGGCTAGTGGGTGTAAACTTCTCGCCGACCCCGTCGCCGTGACCTGGCAAGTCTTCACGTAACGGCAGATCACCATAAACTTCATCCGTTGAAACGTGATGGAACCGGACGTTATACTTGTGCGCGGCTTGGATCAAAGTGTAGGTCCCAATAATATTGGTTTCCACAAACGGCCACGGATCTTTTAATGAATTGTCATTATGACTTTCCGCGGCGTAGTGCACGACCGCATCCGTTTTTTGCATCAAATCGTCAACTAACGGTGCGTCACAAATATCACCGACCACTAACTTGACCCGGTCACCGAGAATATCCGCGATATTTGCCTTGTTACCAGCATACGTTAATTTATCAAGCACGGTGATCTTAACTTCGGGATGGTGATTATACACATAATGCACAAAGTTGGAACCAATAAAGCCGGCCCCACCAGTAATTAATAAGTTTTTCATGACGACTCCTTAGATTTCACCGTAGACAAACGGATTATTCTTTTCAAATTCAGCAAAAGTCTGTTGTTTAGCGTCCTTGTCAGAAGTAATGGCTTGGTCAAAGTCAATTGGCCAGTTAATGTTTAAATCTTTATCCATAAAGGTAATGCCACCATCAGCTTCAGCGTTATAGTAGTTATCACATTTGTATAGGAAGTTAACGTTATCCGTTAAAGTTACAAACCCATGGGCAAACCCACGCGGAACGAGCAATTGCCGGTGGTTACTTTCAGAAATAATGTAACCTTCGTGTTGACCATAAGTCGGGGAGCCCTTGCGAACATCCACGATGACGTCCAGAACCGCCCCCGTAACCACCCGGATCAGCTTAGTTTGGGCTGCCTGACCGCGTTGGAAATGTAGCCCCCGTAAAACACCCGCTTCAGCGGATAACGATTGGTTATCCTGGATGAAATTAAAATCAATGCCCGCAGCTTTAAAGTCGCGGTCAGAATAAGTTTCGGTGAAGAACCCCCGCTTATCACCAAATAAAGCTGGTTCAATAATCTTAACGTCTTGTAACTTAGTCGTTGTAACCTTTAATTTTCCCATAACTATACCTCCATTGTTAGTTATAAC
>NZ_QWZQ01000095.1 GCF_003885105.1 Lactiplantibacillus garii | reverse complement strand
TTATCATAGAAAGGGATTTTTAATCATGAAAGCCATTGGAAATTGGTTTCAAAATGTTTTTAGTCCTGCATTGTCAAAGTTTAGCAATATGAAGTACATGCTGGCTTTGCGTGATGGGATGATCATCACTGTACCGTTTACTATTTTTGGTAGTATTTTTGAAATTTTAGCTAATTTACCAATTAGTGGTTATTCTGAATGGATTAAACCATATCAGGCTCAATTAAATTCAGCTGTATCAATTACGTTTGGTATTATTTCAGTAATTGTTGCAATTGGTATGAGCCATGAAATGGCTAAGCTTAATAAAATTGATACGTTAACTGGTACAGCAATTGGGGTTTCTGCTTTCTTACTGTGTATGCTAAATTCAAAATTGGCAATTGACCCCGCAACTCTAGGATCAGATGGGATGTTTACGGCTATTGTTGTTTCAATCGTTTCTAGTGAAATTGTGGCTTTCTTTATTCATCGTCATATTGTTATTACGTTACCAGATTCAGTTCCACCGGCTGTAGCAGGGTCGTTTGTAGCGTTAATTCCAGCCTGTGCATCATTAGGATTTTTCTGGATTATTCGAGTGCTATTCAATATTAAAATTAATGCAATTATTACGGCCATTTTCTCACCACTGGTCGTCGGATTAAATAGTTTCTGGGGTTTCGAGTTAGTCCTTTTCCTAACTTTAATTCTTTGGACTGTTGGGATTCACGGAAATAACGTGGTTGGTGCCGTTGCAAACCCGATTTATGGTTACTTCTTAATGTCCAACATTGATCGTGCTTCTAAGGGGTTGGCACCAACCCATATCACTGCTGATGGTTTCTTAGATTTTGGGATGAATATAGGTGGTACTGGAGCAATTCTGGCATTAGTTATCTGCTGTCTATTATTTGCAAAGAGCAAACAATACAAACAGTTGGCACGTTTGGGTGCAGTTCCTTCTGTATTTGAAATTAGTGAACCAATAATGTTCGGGTTACCAGTCGTTTTGAACCCAGTTTTAAGTATTCCATTTGTTTTAATTCCGATGGTTTTACAAGGAATTACTTATTTCTTAATGAAAGCACACATTATTGGGATGGTAATTGCACAGGTTCCATGGACGACGCCAATTTTTGTTAATGGATATTTAATTACTGGTGGTGATTGGCGTGCTCCTGTATGGCAACTAGTTGAACTTGTTATTGCCATCGTTGTGTACTTACCGTTTTTCAAGATTATTGACCGGCAGGCATATAAACGTGAAGCTGAAGCTGACCAACAAAAACAAGCTGATGTTGAGACAGTTGATGGTGTAGCTCAAAATGCATAGTCAATTGAAGTTATATGGTTTTTGATGTCGATTAAAACTAACAAATAAAGTTAAATTCCCTAGAATACTAAATAATTGATAATAAATGATTAGATGCTAAACATTAAGAATCATAAAAACAATTTACTTCTATAAAGCCTGTAACAGTGGTGTATTGAGCCACGAAATGTTACGGGTTTTATTGTTTTTAGTAAAACTTTGCCACTTTACGTTATAATAATGTTTGAAAGCGTTTTATATCACTTGGAGGTGTCAAAATTTGAAAATTAAACAGGAAGTTTTTGGTGAGTTAAACGGCGAAAAGGTTATCCGGTACGTGCTGACTAATTCGCACCAGACGCGGATTGCGGTGCTGAGTCTGGGTGGAACTTTGCAGGAATTTGTGGTGGTTGAAAATGGGCAGGAACGGCCCCTAACGATTGGGTTAAAAACCTTGGATGATTATTTACACAACGTTTTTAACATTAGTCAGTCGGTGGGACGGGTCGCCGGCCGGATCGGTGGGGCTCAGTTTAAGCTTGACGGTCAGACCTACCACGTTGATATGAACGAACAGACCCACTCGTTACACGGTGGGTTCCACGGTTTTACTAAGATCAACTACGCCGGTCAAACGGACCAAACGGCCGATACGGCCAGCGTGACATTGACGCACCACGTAAAGTCTACGGACGATAATTACCCGGGAAATTTAGCCCTGAAAATTAAGTTTACCTTGGACGAAGCAAACCAGGTTAGTTTGGAATACGGGGCACAGACCGATGCGCCGACCCTCTTTAACCCCACTAACCACGTTTATTGGAACGTGACGGACGGTCAAACGAGTATTGACCACCAGTGGCTGCAAATTAATAGTGATCAGCGGGTTGAAACGGCCGCGGAAAAGTTGCCGACCGGGAAATTGTTACCAGTTGCCGGAACGGCGTATGATTTTCAGCAGCCCCGTGGTCTTAAACCGGCCTTAGCCGCTTTAGCTGCGGAAAACGGCAAGGTTGAATTTGATGATGCTTACCAAGTGACACCGAGTTTTACGGCTCCGGTGGCAGCGGTCGGGGACGCGGCCGGTCAACGCCGGGTCGATATTTATTCGGATCGTAACGGCCTGGTAATTTTTACCGCCGATCCGGTCAATGGTAAAAATCAGGACGCCCACCGTTATAATTCGTTAGCAACCGAAGCGCAAACGTTACCGGATGCCATTAATCACCCGGGGTTTGGCGACATTACGTTGCGACCGGGCCACCCGGTGACGCGCCACATCATGTTTGCTTACCATTACCTAGGAGAATAAAAAG
>NZ_QWZQ01000094.1 GCF_003885105.1 Lactiplantibacillus garii | reverse complement strand
GTTTTAGCTGGCTAGGAAAATATCGGCGCCTCTGGCGCAATTGTGAGCGAAAGCTGAACACCAGTAAGATGATGATTAGCTTAGCCTTCCTGCGAATACTCTTGAAAAGATTCTAAACACGTTCTAACGCCACCGTATCAACAATATTATTCTGTACAGGTTGCACGGCAATACCTGCACCATATGATATAGCCCTAACAAAATCCAGACATTTACAGTGCCAATAATTTTCTGCACCACCAATATGTCCGTATGTAACACATTGTGCCAGCCTAATCACTGCCAATCAAAAGCGAGAACTCATGCTCATAACGTCTGTCCGAACTTTCCCGTCTTAACCCCCGCCTCGGCCAAGACGCTCCAATCCAAATTTGAATGTCTGTCGTTAATAACTAACGCTAAACGGTTTGGAGGCTACGGGACCACTAATATCTGAAAAACACCCTAGTTTAGCACCAACCTTAATCCCAATAACCTGGACACCCCCAACCAAAACACACTTGTCCAGAACTATAGGTACGTAATGGCATTTTAGAACACAAAATTTTAGCCCGTATCCACCAATCTCAGTTGCTCAACTTTAGTCGTTTCTGGGGCACTGGTTAAGCTGAATCGTTGTAACGCCAGTAATTGTTCAGTTGGGTCCAAGAAGCGCGCTACCATTAGCCAATAGTTTAACCGTTGGGCTTGTTTGAGTGCCATCGCATGTTGCAATAGGCTGCGCCGGGTCGCAAACATGGTTGCTTGCCGACCATGACCTTTTTCACGATAAACTAAGCCCTGGTCAATTAGTTCTTTCAGGGCCTTGGTTAGACTACCTAAGCAAATATTTAATTCTTTAGAAATGTGCCGTAAAGACGTTCTGGTAAACCAGTTATTTTCCTGGGAAGTTCTTTGGCTAAAATAAGCCATAAGATCAGCTTGCCATTCATGAACGTGACTATTAACGCGTTCTGTACGCGGCTTCGCATACTTATACCAGGTCGTTTGCGAACGCTGCAAATAAATCCGCCTGTCAGCATCGGGAACCCAGGTTTCTAGCAACGCATTCACATATTCACGGCTAGCCGCATGAAACTGACCTGAATAAGCATCGGAAATGACTTTTTGAACGTGCTGTGTCGCCAGCGGGTGATTAAGATTGCTGTTAAATTCGTCCAAAATATCAAAACACTGGGCTTGCGAGACATTTGAGGAATAGCAAGCCAAGGCCAGCGTGAAGATTGTATTATGCCGACCATAGCCCACGTTTTGATCAATGTCCGTTTGGTTAATTAAGGCTTGAAACCACGGTTGGTCAATCTGGCGACTAGTCCGCCGAGCCATAAAAGACCGTTGAGTATTTTGGGGCTTAATTTGGTGCTGGTCATTCGCAAAATTAATGCTCCAAGTCATTAAAGCTTGGAAGTCAACCGTCATTTTAGGCTCAAAGTACTCAATATTGTCTGGTCGCGGAACTCTGAAAACGCCAAAGCTGTTGCAAGTCACATCGACCGCTGGTAATTTTTGCGCGTAGTATTGCTTTAACGACTTAGCAATCGCTTTAGCAGCCCTGACGGCTGGCAATTTTCCATTAGCATGACGACGGACGAACACTGGCTCATCAAAGACATAGTAGATATGATAGCCCTTCTGGGTCGCCAAAATTAAGGTTGGCATAAACTGGACGTCCAACATTGCCGTGTCCCAAACCTCGGCAAACTTTGCTTGGCGCTCCTCAGCATCACGGTAGTCAACGTCAACCACTAACGTATTGATCTGACTTAAATTTTGCTCTTTAGCCCCTTTAACATAATGTTTGGACGCATCTGTATAGGTGAGATAATTGAAAACATTGGGTGTCCAATGCGTGCTAGTCGCATAGTTATCATAGACGGCTTCTTTGGAGGTATAAATCGTCCCCCAGCTTTTCGCCATTTGGGCTTTACTGCGATACATGGCAATCGCACCTTGCTTATTTTGCTTTTCCGGAATCGCTTTTTCTAACTTTAAGACGTTACTATGCCGGGATTTAGTTTCCCGTAACCCTTGATGCAAGATCAAATCAATCGCTTGTTGTGCTGTTTCCATCGCTGACATACTGCTCACCCCCTACTAAAAAAGAACGCCGTAGCGTTCTTAGTCATCATTTTTATGTATTAAAATTAAACGTTCAAACACTAGATTTTTAAGCAATCGCTCCAGTTAACGTGGCTACTTGGTATTTAAACCCCAACTTGGCTCTTAGGGCGGTCAAATTCATCAAACTGCACCCTTGCAAAACGTAACTGGCACGAGTACAATTAACTCATTCTTTGGTAGTTCCATGAGTTCCCGTGATTAGCCTCACGGGGATTTTTTGTTTATTTAATTTTTAATTGGGATTAGCTTAACAGGTTTCGACAAACATGAAGTACTTCTCCCTTTTAGCCTTAAGCAAACAAAAAGCAGATTAAGCCGCCCACTGGGGTAACTTAATCTGCTTTAACTAAACCTATGTATGCGTTTAACTCGACTTTTCGACTGGCATAATCCCAATAGGTTTAGTATAATATTCCTATCAGGCAACTAGTGTTGACTACTTTTAGTAGTTCATACGCTAGCTAGCCATCTATAAAGACGAGCGTTAAAGGCGATCAAGTATCCTGGTACTTGGTTTGCTGATTAAAGAGTTATTTGGAGTAACTCTTTAATCAACGCTTTTTTTATTTGGTTTATAATTATTATTTATTAAGTAAAGACAGATGTACACTATTATTTT
>NZ_QWZQ01000093.1 GCF_003885105.1 Lactiplantibacillus garii | reverse complement strand
TTCAAATTGTTCACGAGAGATGTCGCTACTATAATGGTGTGCAAAGCTTTTCATGGATTAAAAACTCCTGTTTTTGATCTAATTTAACTAAAATCAAATCGAATGTCAAAGTATCCAAACACGTTCTAAGTGTCAACGGTTTGCCATTTCGGAAAATCATGCGGCAACTGACGCCATTGAGCGCCCGTACGAAGCTCGTAAAGCACTGCATTGAAGACATCAAATAGGTCCACCCTTCGAGGACATGTACGCTTGCGAAACGTCTCAAGGTCAACGCGAATCAATTCAAATTGGTCACGAGTGATATTGCTTGGATAATCAGTCATAATGAAGTCCTTTTTTCACATATTTTACCGGAAATTCAAGCGTCTTTCAAAAACCTCAAACAGTTTCTGATTATAGGTAAAGGTATAGCCGTTTGAATGGCTAACTTCACAAAGTGGATTTTCTGATTTTTCGGGCGATTTTCACCTATACCAATCCCGCACCGGCAATTTTCACAAAGGCCAAATAACGGATCGTTGTTTTATCAGGGCATGAAGGGTTTACTTGGGATAAAGCCGCATTATGTTAAATAGGAAGCTTATAAATGAAAATTATTAATGATTTTATATATAACACAGATGATAAAATTATGGCTAAATTAAAAAATATCTTAACTTATAACAAATAAGTCCTTCACCAATCTTAACTTGCTAGTTTGGCGAGGGGCTTATTTTACAATCTACCAATAGCTATGTTATACTATTTTTAATTAAAGAAATCGTTCGAGTATCGAGAGTTCGGTTAGTGGCTACACA
The DNA here is from genome assembly GCF_003885105.1 of Lactiplantibacillus garii. Lineage (GTDB taxonomy): Bacteria > Bacillota > Bacilli > Lactobacillales > Lactobacillaceae > Lactiplantibacillus > Lactiplantibacillus garii. The sequence goes on along the minus strand of NZ_QWZQ01000093.1, from coordinate 1,980 downwards.
CAATGACCCGACAGCAACGTACAAGGGAAGCCTTGCAACGTGCTTCAATGTAGATTGATATTCTCCTAAGTAAGGAACCGCTTAGTGTGAATATTAAGCGGTTTTTTTAGTGAAAAAATATTTAGGAGAATTACTATGGAATTAGACAATTCAATACAGCAAATGATAACAAAAGATTTAGTACAAAAAATGATTACTTCTATGGGTGGACAATCGAAAAGTAGTATTTCAAACATTGATTCAAAAATATTAACTGTTTTAGAACAACTTTATCGTGAGTTAAATTTTAGACCGTGCTCTTTGGCTACTTCTTTAGCCCATGGATATAGGAAAAATGATTTAATTGATGAATTAATAAGGTTGTTAGGTTATCAATCAGTGATGAGCCTTTGTAATTAAATAAAAATAGGCCAGCAGATTACACTAAGTAGCTTGCTGGTTTTTATTACGTTAAAATCGGTTTTAAGACGCTTTATTATGCTTGGGTATTAAATTAATCAATGCACCTTAAAATCGCTTAGAAGACGTTTTAAAAGATCTATACGGTGTGATGCGTTGTGGTGTGTGATTGCTTGGTGTTGAACGTATAGATTAGATACTATTTGGTCGTGAAATATTTATCCCGCTACTTTTATTCTAATAATGTTGATACAATCTACCAAATATTACAATTCATTACAAAAACGGCCTTATATTACAAGCACCCCCTAAAAACGTAATGTTCTGATTATTGCACTGCAAACACTCACTAGTTATACTAGTCACTGTTGATTGGTTGAGACATCAACTGCTCGACCAATAGAAAATATATGTAAATAATCGAACACACGCAAATTATGGGAGGGTGTATTAATTATTATGAAAATCAAAAACCTTGTATTATCATCAACTGCTGCATTAGCATTATTCGCTATCTCAACAACGGTTGCCAACGCTGATACTTATACTGTTAAGGCCGGCGATACTGTTTCAGCAATTGCCCAAGCTCACAACACTTCAGTTTCAGCCATTGAAAAGGCAAACAAGTTAGCTAATGTTAACTTAATCTTCATTGGTGATAAGCTTGAAGTCAATGGTACTACTACAACAACCACGACTTCTGCTGCTACAAGTGCTGCACCACAATCAGCAACTAGCCAAGCTACTTCTTCAGCTGCTTCAACTGCAACGAGTGCCAGTGCAACTAGTGCTTCTTCACAATCAGTTGCTAGCCAAGCTACTAGTTCTGCTGCTACTTCTTCAGCTGCTAGCCAAGCTACTTCAAGTGTTGCAACGAGTGCTGCTTTTTCAGCAAGCTCAACGCAATCAGCTGCTAGCCAAGCTTCAAGTTCTGCTGCAACCACTAGTCAAGCTTCATCAAGTGCTACTAGCTCAGCTGCATCATCAACAGCTTCAACAACCTCAACGACTTCAACACAGACGACTCAACAAACGAACACGACACAATCATCAGCTCAGACTAGTCAAACACAAACTAGCAAACCTGCTGCTCAGACGATGACTCAAACGTCTAGTTCAACCTCAAACTATAGCAACAATGGTTCTGATAGTGCTGCTAAGGCTTGGATTGCTGGTAAAGAATCTGGTGGTTCATATTCTGCTCGTAACGGTCAATACTTCGGTAAGTACCAATTAAGTGCTTCATACTTAAACGGTGACTACTCCGCTGCCAACCAAGAACGTGTTGCTAACAGATATGTTGCTTCACGTTATGGTTCATGGAGCAACGCCAAGAGTTACTGGCTTGCTAATGGCTGGTACTAAAAAGCCACTTTAAATTAATAAATAAATGCAAAGATTGCGGATCATTTCTGATTCGCAATCTTTTTTTCTACTATTAAGTCCGTGCTGAAAACGTGTTTAGAATCTTTTCAAGAGTATTCGCAGGAAGGCTAAGCTAATCATCATCTTACTGGTGTTCAGCTTTCGCTCACAATTGCGCCAGAGGCGCCGATATTTTCCTAGCCAGCTAAAACTGCG
>NZ_QWZQ01000092.1 GCF_003885105.1 Lactiplantibacillus garii | reverse complement strand
CTTTGAAACGTATTATACATATTCTTAGAAGGGTAATCATATGAACAGAGTAAATATTCGCAAAATTAATGAATTAAATGTTTTACGTGAAATTTTCAATAAGGCTCCCACTTCTCGGGCTTCAGTTACTAGTGAACTGGGATTGACCAAATCAACGGTATATAGTATTTTTTCCGTTTTAACAGAAGAGGGTTTGATTTATGATATCGGTCAGGGAAGTAGTACTCGCAGTGGTGGTCGTAAACCAGCATTAACTAATTTCAATGCTAATGTAGGTTATACCATCAATACTAAAATTAATAGCCACACAATTAGCTGTATGCTCAATTGGCTAGATGGTAGTGTAATTACTTATCAGGAGTACCCTGTGACTGGGGAAACGGCCTCACAACATTTACTTGCGTTGTACCAGGTCATTCGATCAGCGGTGTTAACGGGTGAAAAGTTGCTGGGAATTTCCGTCGGTATTTATGGTGTTGTGCACGATAATAAGGTTGTGAAAGCCACTATTTCTGATTTGATTGAATTCAATTTGGTGGAAGTATTGCATAGCCGATTTGATGTACCGGTTGTCCTGGAAAATGAAGCAAATATGTCGGCGTTACATATTCGAGATTTCCCGGGAAATGAACGTGTAAAAAACGCGGTTTCAGTCAGTCTATTAGATGGAATTGGTGCGGGAATCATCATTGATGGTAATTTATATACTGGTGTTCATAGCGAAGCTGGTGAAGTGGGACACACTCCATTTTATGGGTTAGATCATCCGGTCCCCATTGAAGATTTGTGTTCTGATTTAGCCGTTATGGCACGATTAAGTCGGTTAAAGGGATATGAGATTGATATTGCCGATATTCGTAAGGGGTTTGACACCGAAGATACCGATATCGAACGAGTTCTTGACCAATTCAGTACGGGAATTGTCATGATCTTGCAGAATTTGGTTCTCTCGTTTGATCCTGAAAAAATTGTTATCAGTTCACAAATTTTGCGAGCAATACCAGAGTTACTTACTGCGATTGCTGCCCGAATTAAACCATTTGCACATAAACATACACCGATTGAGTTATCAGATAATCCAGATCAAGCAGCATTATTGGGTGGATGTGCATTGATTTCACGGAAGATTTTGGGATTACCGACGGGAGAATTAGTTTTTAAAAAGCGTAATACGCCACAATGAGTTGGGAAATTAGAGGTTGATTTAGTGAAAACCACTGGATCAATCTTTTTTTATGCTGAAATAAATTAATTGCTAAAAACCCTTGACTGGAAGAAAGAAAACGATTACATTTTAGATAGTTCTTTTATTAAAAAAACTATCTAAAACAGTAAGAATTAGCTATTCTAGCTGTTTTGTTAAAACGTTAGCATCTACCGGTAGACGTTTTAACGGAGAAGGAGCTTGACGAGAGTGTATTATCAAAATTTAACTAAATTCCCAAAGGGCTTTCTATGGGGAGCGGCTTCGGCTGCTTATCAAATCGAAGGTGCCTGGGATGAAGATAACAAAGGACCTTCAATCTGGGATCAATTCGCGAAGATTCCAGGAAAAACTTTTAATGGAACGAATGGTAATGTAGCGATTGACCATTATCATCACTATAAAGAAGATGTCCGGTTAATGAGTGAAATGGGACTAAAAGCATATCGATTTTCAATTGCTTGGTCGCGTATCATTCCAGACGGTGATGGTGAAGTGAACATTGCTGGCTTAGAATTTTATGATAGCTTAATTAATGAATTGCTTAAACATCATATCCAACCCGTGATAACACTTTATCATTGGGACATTCCCGCTGCCTTGCAAGATAAGTATGGTGGATGGGAATCACGACAAGTAATCAGTGCGTTCGAAAAATATTGTCGAACTGTTTTTAAAAGATTTGGTAACCGGGTCACTTACTGGGTAACGTTTAACGAACAGAATGTTTTTGTGCCTATGGGCTATCGTTGGGCCTCTCATCCGCCCAATGTTCAAGATGTAAAACGAATGTATGCAGCAAACCACATCGTAAATTTAGCCAACGCGATGGCCATTAATTTATTCCATAAAATGGTTCCACGGGGAAAAATTGGTCCAAGCTTTGGTTACGGACCAACGTATCCCATTACGGCGAATCCTAATGATGTATTGGCTGCAGATAATGCTGATGATTTTAATAATAACTGGTGGTTGGATGTCTATTGTCGTGGGACGTATCCAGCACTGGTGATGCGACATCTCCAGTCACTAGGTGTTGCTCCGAAAGTAACGGTCGCTGATTCGAAGCTACTAAAATCCGCTAAGCCAGATTTTCTGGGTATTAATTATTACCATGGCGGAACCTTCCAGCAAAATGTTTTGGAACATCCTATTAAAACTAAGGACAAAAAACAGTTTTCAAAAACTGATCCATATTTAATGCAACCTCAGAATGAAAAGGCGCAGTCACCCGAACTACCGATGTTTACTAATGTTCAGAATCCGTACTTGAATAAAACGGACTGGGGTTGGGAAATTGACCCTGTAGGTTTTAGAATTGCGCTACGACGAGTTTATGAAAAATATCAATTACCAATCTTTGTGACGGAAAATGGACTGGGAGCACAAGACAAATTGGAGAATGGCACGGTTAATGATCAATATCGGATTGATTACCTACAAACACATGTAGCTGAAATGCAGCGGGCGCTTACTGATGGTGTTGAATTAATTGGCTACTGTGCGTGGTCATTTACCGATTTACTCAGTTGGTTAAATGGCTATAAAAAACGTTATGGGTTTGTTTACATTAACCGGAATGATGATAGTCCGAAAGATTTAAAACGAATTCCAAAAAAGAGTTTTTAT
>NZ_QWZQ01000091.1 GCF_003885105.1 Lactiplantibacillus garii | reverse complement strand
ATTCTAACCAATTATCCTTTTGTTCAGTATATAGGTTAGGGAGTATTTCGTTTAGGTGCGTGATTTCCTTGTGGCTATGAACGATAAACATGGATGGCATGCCAGAAATCATCTTTTTTAAGATTGGTTTTGGGAGTTTCTGAGAAAACGGTTTACCATTTTTGATACGGTGGCCCATCCAACTGCAGACAACCCATTCGTTTTGACCTTGGTCATTTTCTCGTAGATATTCAAACATAAGGACCGGATAATCCAGTGGACCAATCTTAGTGCTATTGTTAGCCACTACAATGGCTTGGCATTTTGGTGTCCCAACAAGGTTGTTTTTTAAGCCTACGGATTCTGGTGAGACAAAATGAAGCTCACCAGTCGTTGGGTTACCACCATTCCAGGATTCATTAATCTCACAGTTGATTCCCCAGAGACGTTCCCGAATTGGAATCTTGGAATTTAGAATTCTTTGACGGGCCTCGTCAGAAATTTTCACGCCATAATGATCTTCAGGATTCCAAAGAGCATAGCGCAAGGAATCAAGTTGATGCCAAATCATCCACCATTCTACCATTTCACCGGTGATATTAGGTGCGGGTGTGACACAACTAATGAACAGTGTTCCGTCGTCCATTAAATACACACCATTGGGAGCCGGAGTATAACTGCTGGTCTGAACAATTGCACGGTCAGCAAATTTGATAGCTGCGGATGGATTCGGTTTAAGTGATTTGATCCGTTTGACCTCTGTATCACTGACATGATCAATGTTTTTCAAGAATTTATAATAACTTTTCTTTTCTGCGCCTTTATATAAGGGAACTCTACTCATAATATCCTCCTAATTAGATAAGTTAGTTTGACTTAAATACAACGGGTAGTGTATCTTAAATTAAGATATAAAACAATCGTTTCATAACATACAAAACAAAGAGGTGCACTTTGTATCATATTAAGAAGGATAAACGAGCAAAAAAATCTGCAAAACTTATTATAGCAGCGATGGATACTTGCCTTGTAGGGCAGGACTTCGAAGAATTGACGATAACAGAAATCTGCCAAGTCTCGACAGTTAGTAGGGCTACCTTCTACCGCTTATTTGATAGCTTGCAGGACGTTATTGATTATAAATGCGAATTATTTGCTGAGAATTTTTCGAAAACAGTTAGGGGGACCACCAGTTTAAAAGATTTACAGATTGCTTTCTTTACGGAATGGATGTCAAATATCAAATTATTTAAGTTAGTTGTTTCTCTTAAAAGAACGGATATTATTTACGAATGTCATCGCAAACAATTAGTCGAGATTGGTAATGGCTTTGTAAATTACGGCAGTGATATTACGCTTTCAGATCATCATATTGCAATCCTAACAAGTACGATGATTGGTACGTTGCTTGTTTGGTATAACCATGGATGTCAGGAATCCCCACAGCAATTGGTCACCTCGTTGAACCAGGTTCTTCGGGATATCACTAGCATCTTCGGCTAATCGTTATAACAGCAGTGAGATAATATTGAAAAAAGAAAGACGACCAATTACTGGTCGTCTTTTTTTGATGCACTGGTCACTTGAAAGAGGAGTAGTAGCAGTTTAGTCATTGCTTGATGACTGAGCGGTTTTTCGGCCGACAACCAGTCGATGATCAGCTTAGCGAGCCCCGTGGTGTAAAAATCGACTAGCCAGGGTGCAATCGTGGTCGCCTCATCTTGGGTGAAGTGTTGATTTTGAAATAAACGTTGTTGGTATAGCGCGGATAGATCTTGATGCGCTGAGGTGAGAAACAGGGTGTCCTCGTGTGTTTGAAATAATTGGATCAGCTGACGGTTTTTTTCCAAAAAAGTGACAAACTGATCCATCCGTTCCGCGTCGGTGCTGGTGTCGGAAACGCTGACCGGAATGAAAGCCTGCCGGAAAGAATCGAGCAAGCGCGTTTTTAAGGTTAGGACTAAAGCGTCGATGTCCGGGTAATGAGCGTAGTAAGTCTTGCGGCTAATGTGGGCCCGTTTAGCGAGTGCCGTTACCGTGATCTTGTTAATGGGTTGGGCTTGAGCTAACTGAATAAAGGCGGTTTCGATCGCCTGATTGGTTTTAATAATGCGTTGGTCGGTCGCCATGTGGACACCTCTAAATAAAAGTTTGTGCCATCATTTTACCACTACTGGCGACACAAGGGATGACGGGCGGTGGCGGCGGTTAATGAAGTGATCATCTATAGCAATAATTAGCAGGACGCTACGTGGGCAATTGTCGTTTCGTTGGTCAGCGTGGGGAGTGTTGGGATTGACCATGTTGATGGGGCGTTAGTTAGTCCGGCCATCCCAAAGGTCGTGAGCTGGTGGGTGATTATGATAAACATGGTTTGACACAAAAACGGTCACTTCAGACGAAGCGACCGTTTTTGTGCGGTGATGGTGGGGAGCGTGGGAGCAACTAAAAGCTCAGGACCAGTCTGTTTTTAATTTTTATTAAAGACGATAAATATCAAGAATACTTCCGGTATTGGCGTCGGCTAAAAATTCGTACTGCACGAGCTGACCGTCTTCGTAGCGGGTGATTCCGCCGTAGTAGACGTCGGTACGCAGTGCAAATTTTTGAAGCGGCGACTTTTTCATTTCAATCCAGGAGCCTTCAATCGGGGCTTCCTTTAAAAAGGCCCGCTTGACCTGATTTAAGATCTGGTTGGGGGTTGGTCGGCGCAACCGTTTTAACAGGCCGCCAACGGAAAAGCCCCCGGCGATACCAGCCATGCCAACTGCTAATAGGCCGCCATATTGTAATTGTTTATTCATGTTGCGTACTCCTTTCGACCAACTTTGCTGAAAATGCTTTATTTAAATTTAGTATACCAATGATTGACGATAATACAAAGAAAAGTCATAATTAATCAGTAAGATTTTGC
>NZ_QWZQ01000090.1 GCF_003885105.1 Lactiplantibacillus garii | reverse complement strand
AAATAATTATGAAACATGAAACAAATAGCCTATAATTGCCATGGCACCATACTAAGATTTAGTAATCAACGAAAGGATGTGATCTTATGAAAAGTACTTTGCGAAGTCGTATGTTGGCAAACTATGAACAAATGAGTACTACCGATAAAATCATTGCAAATTATTTTTTGAATAACGAAACTAATATAACCACGAAATCGATCCACACTTTTGCAAAAGAAATTAATGTTTCTTCCGCAAGCTTATCTCGATTTTCTAAACATCTAGGATATACTGGTTTTCCTGAATTACGTTTAGAATTAACCTCCATGCTTAAAGATCCCAACGATTTTCGTATCGATGAATTTGATAATCAAGAAGGTGAATTAAATAAGGTCAGATCCATTTTTGAATTAGATCAACGCTCTTTACAATCAACGTATAATTTAATGACAGAAAAACAACTGACTAGTGCCGTGGACCTAATTACCAAAAGTAAAACTCTCGGCTTTTTCGGAATAGCTGGTTCAAACGTCGTCGCACTAAACGGCTACTTTGAATTCATTAGAACACCTATCAATTGTTTTTACAGTTCTGACTATCATTTACAGCTAATGAAAGCCAGCAACATGACAAAAAATGACTGTGCCATTTTAGTATCCCAGAGTGGACGGGACAAAGATGCGTTAAAAATAATGGACATATTAAAAGCAAATAAGGTTCCCATTATCGTTATAACAAGTTTCAGTAATACAAAAGTTGCAAATGGCGCTACCATTTTGTTTCGTTCGGTTTCAGACGAAGCAAAGTATCGTTCCGAAGCGTTGCATACTCTGATTACACAAATATCCATCATGGATTCATTGTTCTTCCTATGCTCCTTTAAACTAGGGACTGCAATGTCTAATTCTATAGAAAAAGTACGACAAGTAATTTCACAAACACGATATTGAACCATTAAAAATGACACGCAAAAAAAGCATTGTAATCACTCAAAAGGTTACAATGCTTTTCCGTCGTACTATTTTTTATCAACCTCATGCCCACCGAACTCATTTCGAAGTGCAGAAACGACCTTTCCGGAAAATGTATCTTGCTCCATTGATCGGTATCTCATTAACAAAGACATCGCTATCACAGGCGTAGCTACTTGCTGATCTAAAGCCTCATCCAATGTCCACCGTCCTTCTCCAGAAGAGTGCATTGTACCCTTAATGTCTTCAAGATTGCCATCATCACTAAACGCCTGTTCCGCCAATTCCATCAACCAACTGCGAATGACAGATCCACTGTTCCACATTCGTGCTACATCCACATTGTTATAATCATACGGACTGTGCTGTAACACATCAAACCCTTCCCCAATGGATTCCATCATCCCATATTCAATACCGTTGTGTACCATTTTTAAATAGTGTCCACTACCAGATGGTCCAGTATATAAATAACCATTTAGGGCTGAAATTGCAATGAAAATAGGTTCAATAATTTTAAATTTGCTTGGATTTCCACCAATCATAAAATTACCATTGTGGCGTGCTCCAGCCTGACCACCCGAAGTTCCCACATCAAAAAAGGTTATTCCCTTCTCTTCCAAAACCATCGCACGTTGTATACTATCTTTATAAAATGAATTACCACCATCAATTACGATATCTCCCGATGTTAAAACCGTTTTCAGTTCATTTACAACACTATCCGTCGGTTTTCCTGCAGGTACCATTATCCAAATGATTTTTGGACTTGGTAATTTTGATATCATTAAAGCTAAATTGTCGGCAGTAACAATATTAGCTTGTTTTGCTATATCCACATTTTGCTCATTTATATCAAACCCTATTGGAGTAATTCCATTGTCAGCTAAGTTTAATGCTAGATTTAATCCCATCTTTCCGAGACCAATCAGACCAATTTTCATTATCCATCCCTCCAAATTTCCATTACTCACACTATATAATATGCATTTTAGCAAAAAAATACTCGAGTACATTGCCACTTTGAAAGGTTAATGACATCTCGAGTAATTTTAGGCTAATTCTTAATACGTAATTTATTTAGATTGAATTTGATTAATTTCAGCACGATACTTCTTAGCCATTTCCGTAACTGCTTCAAAGTCTCCTTTGCTTGCGGCTCCCGTCAAATTACTACCAGCACCTAACACAGCAGCGCCTTTAGCAAACCAATCTTTCATATTTTCCAAGTTAACACCACCGGTAATCATCAAGTTTGCTTGTGGAAATGGACCATGAAGTGCAGAAACCATTCCCTGACCGACAACTGAACCTGGGAACAACTTAATAACATCTGCTCCATACGATAGCGCATTTTGTACATCGTTTGGTGTCATGCAACCTGGAACATATGGAATTGCATAAAGATTACATACTTTAGCAACTTCTGAATTAAACGTGGCACTAACAATAAATTGGGCACCCGCAATGATGGCAATCCGTGCAGTTGCAGGATCTAATACAGTCCCCGCACCAATTACAACTTCTGAATCATTTTGATACTTTTCAGATAATTCACCAATAATTTGATCAGCATGTGGTGCCGTAAAGGTTACTTCAATAGCCTTTACACCACCCAAAATACATGCTTCTGCTGTTTTATAGGCGACCTCTTTAGTTGCACCACGAACAACTGAAACAACACCTGCGTTAACAACACGGTTTAAATAATCAAATTTTTGTAATGTCAAACCACTCATCCTCTATTCTATAAATATTAGTTTTACGAAAACAACATACTTAAACAGTAATAACTAATAATTGTCATTAACTTATCCTCTTACAATTTCTTAGCGGCATCAGAAATAATAATCACATAATCAACTAGACTAGCATTTAAACAACCATTAGTTTTGCTACAGAGATTCGGTTACTGTTACCAACGATTACCTTCATTTAGGAATATCAGCCCCTTTTTTG
>NZ_QWZQ01000008.1 GCF_003885105.1 Lactiplantibacillus garii | reverse complement strand
CGTCTATACTTTACTCTTGTAAATTAAAGCAAAGGAGAACGCTTATGAAAAAGAAATTCGGGTTGTTATTAGCAATTATTGTTGCCTTGTTCATGACCGTGGTACCCCTGGGAACCCAGCACGCGCAAGCGGCGGATAATTCATTGGAGAAGATTCAAAAGAAGGGGGTTCTCGTGATGGGGACCTCACCGGACTACCCCCCGTACGAGTTCCAAGCCACGGTCAACGGTAAAAGTACCGTTGTCGGGATGGACGTCCAAATTGGTAAAAAGGTGGCCAAGGATCTAGGGGTCAAACTGAAGATTAAGTCCATGTCCTTCGATTCGTTGCTGGTTGCGTTACAAACTGGGAAAATTGACATGATTATTTCCGGGATGAACCCGACCCCGGCACGGCGGAAGAACGTGGCGTTCACCCACGTTTATTACCAGGGTGGCTACGACATTGTAATCAACAAGACGGACAAAGCGAAGTACAAAAACAAGGATTCGTTTAAGGGCGGAACGTTAGGGGCCCAAACCGGGACGACCCAGTACAACGCAATCAAGAAACAGACGACGAATACAAAGTCCAAAGGGATGACGTCCCAGTCCGATTTGATTTTGGCACTTCAAAGTCACAAGTTGGACGGGGTGGCGATGGAAAAACCGTCCGCCGAAGCCTACGTTTCTAACAACAAACAGTTGGCCGCAATCCCAAGTAACTTCAATATGAGTTCGGACGCGACGAGTTCTGCGATTGCGTTTCGGAAGGGCTCCACGAGCTTAGTCAACAAGGTCAACAAGACCGTTGATCAAATCAAAAAAGAAAACCTGGTTAAAAAGGACTACTTGCCAGCCGCTGGGAAGTACCTGAAGACCAACACTGTTAATACGTCGATGGGTCACTACTGGAAGGCCTTTGCAACCGGGATTGAATACACGTTGATCATTACCGTTTGCTCCGTCTTCTTTGGGTTCATTATTGGGATTCTCCTGGCCCTCGCGCGGATGGCCAAGGGGAACGTCTTCAAGACGGCTCTCCGGTGGTTAGCCACCGCCTACGTTGAATTTATTCGTGGGACGCCAATGATGGTTCAAGTAATGTTCGTTTACTTTGGTTTAGGTCTGTTTGTCAATCTGCCAGCGTTAACTTCCGGGATCATTGCGATTTCCTTGAACTCCGGGGCCTACGTAGCTGAATACATTCGTGGTGGGATCAACTCCGTTAACATTGGTCAGACGGAAGCTGCCCGCAGCTTAGGGATGTCCAACGGTGAAACGATGCGGTATGTCGTTCTACCACAGGCTTTAAAGAACATCTGGCCATCGTTGGGTAATGAATTTATTACCTTGATCAAGGATAGTTCGATCGTGTCAATTATCGGGGTAACCGAATTGATTTATCAAAGTAACATCGTTCGTTCCGATACTTACCGTGGGGTGGCCCCAATCGTGGTCATTATGGTGCTCTACTTCATCATGACCTTCACGGCGTCACGGATCTTGAACTACTTCGAAAGGAGAATGCAACATGACTAAACCGGTAATTGAAGTTGAGTCGCTCGCTAAAAGCTTTGGCGATAATCACGTTTTAAAAGATATTACGGAAAAGGTGGAACCCGGACAGGTGATCGTTGTGATCGGTCCTTCCGGTGGTGGGAAGAGTACCTTCCTGCGGTGCCTAAACCTGCTAGAAACACCGACGAGTGGGAAGGTCGCCTTTGAAGGTCAGGACTTAACGACTTTGGATACGAAGAGCGTGAACTCCTTACGGGAAAAAATGGGGATGGTGTTTCAAGGCTTTAACCTGTTCCCAAACATGACCGTATTAGAGAACATTAAGTTGGCGCCGATGAAGGTCAAGGGGACTGATAACGCGACGGCGACCAAAACTGCTCACGAACTGCTGAAACGGGTTGGTCTGGAAGATCACGCCGACGCATTTCCGGATAGTTTATCCGGTGGGCAGGCACAACGGGTCGCCATTGCCCGGGCCTTAGCGATGAACCCCGAAGTGATGTTATTTGACGAACCGACTTCTGCGCTGGATCCCGAAATGGTTGGCGAAGTGCTGAACGTTATGCAGGAACTTGCTAAGGACGGCATGACGATGGTCGTGGTTACCCATGAAATGGGCTTTGCCAAGGAAGTGGCTGACCGGATCTGGTTTATGGCGGACGGCTATATTCAAGAAAATAACACGCCCGATGAGTTTTTTGCCCACCCTAAAACGGACCGGGCCAAAGATTTCTTATCAAAGATCTTAATGTAATCAAAAAACAACCCGAACCTAGGTTTTAACTAGCGTTCAAGCGGTCGGTTACCCCAGAAACTGTCGGGGTGGCCGGCCGCTTTTTTGGGGTAACTGGTGGTCATCAATATTTTCATATCAACGGGCGGATTGCTTGAGCCGCCTATGGTCAGGCGGTATACTGGTAATGCTAAATTAAAAGGGAGGACGGCGCGTAATGGCTTCAGCACACATTGAACATAAGTTATCGTTATTACCGGATTTACCGGGCTGTTACCTGATGAAGAATCTGAACAGTCAGATTATTTACGTGGGGAAGGCCAAAAATTTAAAAAACCGGGTGCGCTCTTACTTTAAAAGTAGTCATACTGGTAAAACCGCGCGCTTAGTTTCGGAAATCGCGGACTTTGAATTTATTGTGACTTCCACTGATAAGGAAGCCTTTTTATTAGAAATCACCCTAATTCAAAAACACCAGCCGTACTTTAACATTAAGTTGAAAAAGGGGACTGGCTACCCGTACATTAAGATTACGAACGAACGGGATCCCCAAATCTTGATTGTTAGTGACGTGCGAAAAGACGGGGGCTACTACTTTGGCCCGTACCCGAACGTTTACGCGGCGCAGGAAACAGTCAACTTTATTCAGAAGGTTTACCCGTTGCGGCGTTGCCACGGCTTTCAGGGGCGGCCCTGCTTGTACTACCACATGGGACAGTGCCTCGGTGCCTGCTTTAAAACGGTGCCAGAAGCCGAATACACCGCGCAAATTCAACGCATTAAATCATTCCTAAATGGGCACGTTGACCGGGTCAAGAAACAACTGACTAAGCGGATGGAGACGGCCTCAGCCGAATTGGAATTTGAGCGAGCGGCTGAAATTCGGGACCAGTTGACCTACATTGAAATGACCGTTGAAAAGCAGAAAATTATTTCAAATGACAATACCCCCCGCGACCTATTTAACTTTTACATGGACAAGGGCTGGTTATCGATCCAGGTCTTCTTTATTCGGCAAGCCCGCTTAATGAAACGGGAAAAGCGGTTGTTCCCGGTCGTATCAACCGCAACCGAAGAAATGACCAGTTTTATTCTGCAATTCTATAACCGTAAAAATAACGTGTTGCCGCGTGAAGTATTAGTCCCGGCCGGCCTCGATAAGGACGTACTTAGTGATATTTTAGGCATTCCGGTTCGGACACCGCAACGGGGGCAGAAACGGGACCTCTTGGACATGGCCCATAAAAACGCCCGCATCGTGTTGGAAGAAAAGTTCCGGTTATTAGAACTTGACGAACGCAAAACGACCGGGGCGATGAAGGAAATCACCGACGCCCTCGGTATTCCCGAGGGGCACAAGATTGAGGCCTTTGACCACTCCCACATCCAGGGGGCCGACTTGGTCTCCGCGATGGTCGTTTTCACGGACGGTCAGCCGAATAAGAAGCTGTACCGGAAGTATAAGTTACGGACAGTCGACCACGCCGACGAAGCCGCTTCGACCCGGGAAGTCATTCGGCGGCGTTATACGCGGCTCTTAAAAGAGCACGCGGCCTTACCCGACCTGATTTTAATGGATGGGGGCGATATTCAGTTAGACGCGGCTAAGGACGTTTTGGAAAATGAGCTGGGGTTGGATACGCCGGTAGCCGCCATGGTTAAAAATGAGCACCACAAAACGGCCGATTTATTAAAGTCGGCCGGGGATGCCCACTTACACTTGGACCCGAAGAGTCAGGGCTTTTACTTATTGCAACGGATTCAAGACGAAGTGCACCGCTTTGCGATCACGTTCCACCGGCAAGTGCACACGAAGCACTCGTTAAGTTCACGGTTAGATGAGATTCCGGGCGTGGGACCCAAGACCCGCAATAAACTGTTACGCAAATTTGGTTCGATGACAAAGATTGCGGCCGCGCCGGTTGAAGAAATTCAAAAACTGGGGATTTCGAAAAACGTGGCCCAAACCGTTAAGTTTTCATTAGCGGGGGCCGGCGTGACGCCGAAGCATTATCAAAAAGGTGCGACGTAAACTAGCAAGTAACCACAAAAAAAACACGGTACTGTGCCGCTCACTGCGGTCAGTACCGTGTTTTTTTTGTGGTGTTAACGCGTGTGCCCCGCCCACTTTAGATTGTTTTTGAGATCCTGGGTGGCCAGGATAAAGCCACGCAGGGAAGTGTTTTTCGGTTGCTTTTTCCAAGCTTGAATGGCGGCACTGTCCTTGACCGGGGTCCCGCGGAACATGGCAATATTGGCTTCACCCATGCCAGCTGCCAGTTGTTTGACTTGCTTGGTTGAAAGGTGGTTTTCATCACGAGTTTCGTATAGCTGACTGAGCGCCGCGTTATACCCGGAAGCGTAGAGGACGTTATGATCATACTTTTGGTAGGTTCGCGCAGCCGCGGCAGTTTGCCGACGTTGAATGTAACTAGCAACGTTTAGGCGGGTCGCGTGGTAGGTTGCGTGGCCATTGTCCTGATTGAGCTTTAAAGTCCCGTAGTAGTGAGGGCCAATGATTAAGGCGCCACTGGCAATGTCGGTCAACGACTGCCCGTTAACGGTGGCGTGTTTAATGCTCTGAGCATGGATGTGACCGGTAAGTGATAACTTGATGCCCGCCTTACTAAAGACGTCACGGACCTGGTCGGCGTAGCCAATCGTGTAATCTTGGTGGATCATGGTGTGATCCATCGTATTGTGGTGGAGGACCGGTATGAGGGTCGCACCCTGTTTCTTGGCTTCCTTACCGATTTTAGCCACCCAGTCGAGGGTGCCGTCGGTTAGTCCGCCGCCCACGGTAGAACTGCCTTGTTGGTAATTACTCTTATAGATGGCCGAATTTAGCATTAAGAACCAAGTCTTTTTACTAGGCTTAACGAGGTAACTCAGTGAATTAGAATCGGTTTGGACCGCTTGACCGTACCCCGCCTGTTTATAAATTTGTTTGAACTGTTCGGGACTTACCCCGTCAACTTCGTACTGGTGCTTTCCCTTAAAACTACGGGTTAACGGGTTATTGATGTCGTGGTTGCCCGGAACGACGTAAACGCGAATTTTCGCGGCGGTCAGGCGTTTAAGTTGCTTGGCCACGTATTCGTGACTGGCCTTTTCCCCGTTATTAGTGATGTCGCCGCTAACGATGACCACGTCGGGTTTGGTTTTCAGTGCCTGGGCAATGAACGCCTGAAAAATGGTGGCGCTGTATTTTAAATCGGCGCCGGCGTCATTGGCCGCGTATGTACGAAAAGCGACACTGTTATCGTGCAAGCTGGGGGCAATGACGTGGTCGTCGCTGATCACCATCGCCGTCAGGGTTCGTCCGGTCACCGGGGCTGGCGTTGTCGTGGTCGTTTTTTTAGTTTGGCAACCCGTTAAGATCAGCAAACTTGCTAGGCCGGCTAAAAGTAGGGCGGATAGTCTAGGTTTCACAAAAATCGTCTCATTTCTAATCAGTTAATAACTTAATTATACCCGTTTGATTGCGGGATTCGATAATGAACTGTTTGAAGTCGAAAAAAAAGTGCCGGTCGACTGACCAGCACCTTTTTAAAAATTAACGTTTCAATTAAGCAGCCTGCTTAGCGGGCTTCCAGATTCCGAGGATGACCCCGGCAACAATTGCACCGATCACGGTTGCGGCAATGTAACCCCAGATGTTAGTGGCAAGGAGTGAAACCCATAAACCACCGTGAGGAGCAGGAACGGATACGCCCCAAAGTTGGGTTAAACCACCGGCAATGGCGGCACCAATCACGCTTGAGCCAATTACGTGCAGGGGATCGGCCGTGGCAAATGGAATTGCGCCTTCAGTAATGAAGGAAATCCCAAGCAACCAGTTAGAAATCCCAGCTTTACGCTCGTCATCCGTAAACTTCTTCGGCCAGAAGGCGGTCGCAATCGCCGTGGCCAACGGTGGAACCATCCCACCGGCCATCACGGCAGCCATTAAGTTCCCATCGTGGGTCGCGGTAAAGGCCCCGGTGGCGAAAACGTAAGCAGCCTTGTTGAAAGGACCACCCATATCGATCGACATCATTCCGCCAAGAACTAACCCTAAAATAACGGCGTTCCCAGTACCCATCGAGTTCAGGAAGTGGGTGATCCACTGGTTAATAACGGAGAAGATCGGGTTAACGATGAAGAACATTAAAGCGGCAATAATCAGTAAACCTAAGATTGGGAAAATCAACATCGGCTTCATCCCGTCTAAGGAAGACGGCATGTTCTTGGTCCATTTCTTCAACCAAACGGTAATGTAACCGGCTAAGAAACCAGCAACTAGACCACCTAAGAAACCAGCGGGACTCTTGGCATTAGCGGCAATTGAAGCGGTGTAGGCACCACCGTAAGCTCCGGTGTAGACCGTAGCCATGAACCCGCCAACAAACCCGGGCATCAGGGCCGGCCGATCACCAATCGATTCGGCGATGTAGGCGGCCAAAACAGGAACCATGAAAGCAAAGGCCATGTTCCCAGCCTGGTTAAAGAAGGTGAAGGCTAAACTCTTTTCACCAGCAAATTGTTCGATGATGAAGGAGAGGGCCATCAGGATCCCACCACCAACCACGAATGGCAACATGTGGGAAATCCCGTTCATCAGGTCCTTATAAACTTCGCCCCAAACGCTGCCGTTAGCGCTGGCACCTTCGTCGTCATCACCAGCACCACCATCGGCGTCGTGATAGACGGGTGCGTTACCACTCAAGGCTTCTTTGACTAAGTCGTCGGCCTTGTTGATTCCATCGATAACGGGGCGGTTGACGAGGTGTTTACCGTCAAAGCGGGCCATTTTGACCTTCTTATCGGCGGCAATTACGACCCCGTCGGCCTTGGCAATTTCGTCGGCAGTCAGTAAGTGCTTGACCCCTTCGGAACCGTTCGTTTCAATTTTAATATCAACGCCGGCAGCTTCACCAGCTTTAATTAAAGCGGCTTCGGCCATGTAGGTGTGGGCGATGCCGTTTGGACAAGCCGTAACCCCTACAATGTAAGGGCGTTGTTCAGTGGCCTTGGCACTGCTTTCAGCGGCTTTCTTAGCGGCTCGTGCGGCTTCATCCTTGGCGTCCTTTTCTTCCTTGGCAGCCTGAGCATCGGCGAAGAGTTGTTGAACTTCGTCGGGGGTTTGAGCGTCCTTTAACTTAGCGACCAAGTTAGGATCGATCAGTAAGCTGGAGAGGGCGGCGAGGGCGGCCAAGTGGGTGTTGTTGGCACCTTCGGGAGCGGCGATCATGAAAAACAGGTGGACCGGCTGACCGTCTAAAGCGTTAAAATCAACGCCGGCCTTACTCTTTGCGAATAATACGGTGGCCCGTTGAACGGCCTTGTCCTTAGCGTGAGGCATGGCAATGCCGTCCCCAATCCCAGTAGTAGACTCGGCTTCACGTTTAATAATGTCCTGTTTGTAAAGGGCTTCGTCATTGATGACGCCTTGTTCGGCATATTTATGAACCAACTCATCAATGGCTTCGTCTTTAGTCGTGGCCTGCATGTCCATGATCATGACATCTTTTAATAGTAAATCGCGGATATCCATAGTGTGTGAACAGTCCTTTCTAAATTGTTAGTTAGTTAATTGTTCAATCTTAATTTGCGGTAAAATTTCATCAATTTTTGCCCGGGTCGCAATGTCTTCGGAGAAGGCGGTTGCGGAGCCGCAAGCGAGACCGTAACGGAAACTCTCAACGGCGTCGTGGGTTTTGGCGAAAGTACCGACAAAACCACCAATCATCGAATCGCCAGCCCCAACTGAGTTGATGACGTGACCCTTAGGTGCGGCACTGAAGTAAACGGCGTCCTTCGTGATTAGGAGGCCACCGTCACCAGCCATTGAAATTAAAACGTGTTGCGCGCCTTCACTTAACATGCGTTGGCCGGCGGCGATAATGTCGGCGCGACTATTAAAGGTCGTGTGGTAATAATCGGCTAATTCGTGATTGTTAGGTTTAACGACCAACGGGTGACTCGGTAAGGTCTTTTTCAAGGCTTCTCCGGTCGTATCGATCACGAAGTTGGCGCCCGCAGCCTGAGCTTTTTGGATAATGTCGTAGTAGAACGTATCCGGTAAACTGGGGGCTAAACTTCCCGACATGACCACGACGTCGTCCGGCGTTAAGTGGCTGAGTTCCTGGTAGAAAGCGTCAATTTCACTGGCCGTAATGGCGGGACCGGCACCGTTTAATTCGGTTTCTTCGTCGGCGTGGATCTTCACGTTGATACGGGTATCGTCCGCAATCTTGGTGAAGTGACAGTCTAAGCCCTTAGCTTGCAACGCTTCACTAATGAACGTTCCGGTGAAACCACCGATGAAACCGAGGGCCCGGTTGGGTTGGTTCAGGTCATTTAAAATTTGTGAAACGTTGATGCCCTTGCCACCGGGTAATTTGGCCGTGTGTTTTAAACGGTTAACGCTGCCTAGTTCCATGTGCGGCAGCTGAACCACGTAGTCAATTGATGGGTTGACGGTGATGGTGTAAATCATGATTGAACCTCCTGAATCGTAGTTAATGGCTGGTACTGTTCGGCCAACGTTGGCGTTAACTGATCGGTAATGATCGTGGCACTTGCCAAGTCACCGACCCGTGCAAACGAAACGTGGTCAAATTTGGTGTTATCGACCAGAATGAAGCTTTCTTCACTCTGAGCAATTGCGGTTTTTTTAACGATCGCTTCGTCGGGGTCGGGTGTCGTTAGCCCAAACTTTGGGTGAACACCGTTAATTCCCAAGAAAACTTTGTTGAACCGGTACTCCTGTAACGATTTGACCGCTTCGGGACCAATTACGGCTTTGGTGGTGCCTTTCAAATTGCCACCAAGCAAGTAGGTTTGAATGCCCATGTCCGCTAAAACGGATGCGTGGACCACGCCGTTCGTGACGACGCGCAGGTTGTAGCCCGGATTCAAATGGTGGATCATCGCTAACGTCGAGGTCCCGGCGTCTAAGTAAATGACGTCGTCGACTTGAATGTTTGTGACCGCTTGCTGCGCAATGTGGTCCTTAGCGTCCACGTTACGGGAAACTTTATCGTTCATCGCGGGTTCTTCTTGGAGTGAGTTCATGTACTTAGCGCCACCGTGGACGCGTAGTAATTCGCCCTGTTCCTCAAGTTGTTGGAGGTCCCGGCGAGCCGTGGACTCCGAACAATTGGTCTTGGAAACAATGTCCTTGATTTTAATAATGCCCTTGAAACGGATCGTATTTAAAATGTACTGTTGTCGTTCTTCTGTAAGCACTTTCAAATCCCTCCGAAGACTAATATACCTGCTCAACGGTCAAAATGCAACAAAAACCTTCAAAAAACGTCAAAATAATTCAAAAACAGTCATCAATTGATAAAATTACTGATTTTAGGTGGTGACTTTGACGGAATCGGCGGAACTTTTGACGGCGGGACGGAAGATTTGTATACTAGGTCAGGTATCTAATTTCGCACGAGCATTTTCGTAGATAAATAATATAGAAGAAACAGGGGAAAAAACATGTTTGTTGATCAAGTAAAAGTAGATGTAAAGGCCGGTAACGGTGGTAACGGCATGGTTGCTTTCCGTCGTGAAAAGTTCGTGCCTAACGGTGGCCCGGCCGGCGGTGACGGTGGTCGTGGCGGGAGCATCGTCCTGGTAGCCGACGAAGGGTTACGGACGCTGATGGATTTCCGGTACACTCGTAAATTTAAGGCCGATAACGGTGGCAACGGGATGATCAAACAGATGACTGGTCGTTCCGCCAAGGATAAAGTGATCCACGTACCGTTGGGAACGGTCGTCACGGACGCCGAGAGTGGTGAACTGATCGGTGATATTACGGAAAAAGATCAGAAGCTGGTTGTCGCTAAGGGCGGCCGTGGCGGTCGTGGCAATATCCATTTTGCCAGCCCTAAAAACCCGGCACCGGAAATTGCCGAAAACGGTGAACCCGGCGGCGAATTAACGATTCGGATGGAATTAAAGGTGTTAGCCGACGTTGGTTTGGTTGGTTTCCCATCGGTTGGGAAGTCAACGCTGCTGTCCGTTGTCACGAGTGCCAAGCCGAAGATTGCGGCTTACCACTTTACCACGTTAGTCCCTAACTTGGGAATGGTTCGTTTAGACGATGGTCGGGACTTTGTTATGGCCGACTTACCCGGTTTGATCGAAGGCGCCGCTAACGGGGTCGGTTTAGGTATTCAGTTCTTACGCCACATTGAACGGACGCGGGTCATCCTGCATTTGATCGATATGAGTGGCGTGGAAGAAAATGATCCGTTTGAAGATTATTTAAAGATCAACCACGAATTAACCAGCTACGACCCGGACCTGTTAAAGCGGCCCCAAATCGTTGTTGCCACGAAGATGGATATGCCGGATTCAGCGGATAACTTGGCCAAGTTTAAAGTTAAGTTAGCCGGTGATGATACGTTGCCCAACGTGCCGGAAATTTACCCAATTTCTTCAATTACGCAGCAGGGTATTAAGGCGTTACTTGCCAAAACGGCCGACTTACTCGATACGACGCCACAATTTCCAATCAAGGGTGTCGATGACGTTCAGCACCGTGATTACACGGCTGACGAAGCGGGTCAGGACTTTACCATTGATAATCCGGAACCAGGACTATTTGTCTTGTCCGGTGAGAAGTTGGAACGCTTATTCAAGATGACTAACCTCGATCATGAAGAAAGCCTGATGCGGTTCGCCCGTCAATTGCGGGGCATGGGGGTTGATGACGCGTTACGGGCCGCCGGTGCGAAAAACGACGACACGATTCAAATTCTCGACTACTCCTTCCAATTCATGGACTAAACACGCAAAAACGGTCATCCACGGTGTAGTGGGTGACCGTTTTTTTAGGGTTCAGCCTAATAGCAGCCGGGCTTGATGCAACCGATAACCAAATAGGGGCTGAACGTTGTCCGGTGTTTGGACGTATAGCTGGGTCGGACCGCTTAGTTGGCGGGTCCGGGCGTTAAGCTGGTTTAAGGTGAGCGGCGTTACGCCGCTTTTAGGAATTAAAATCAACTGGCCAGCCCGCAGTTGGACCGCTTGAATCGGCACGACTTGGTGAGTGCCGGTTTCCCAGAAAAGCGGCATGCTGGGAGTTAAATCGACAGTCGAGAGGTTAAAATCAATTAGGCGCAACCAGGCCACCTCCTTACAGTGTTGATGATTAATTTTATATTAACAAATTACGCGCGATAACGAGAATTATTTTGACCGTTTTTGATGGTCACGCCAATAATTAGTCCGCTGCATGTTAAAATAAAGGGATAGCTTTTTAAATAATCAGCTCCGGCTGGTTCCGACAATTGTTTCTTACCATTAATTTCGGTAAAATAGTTGGCAGACTGTACAGAGAAGGACGAACGTAAACATGCAATTAGAATTTTTAGGTACCGGCGCCGGTTCGCCGGGTAAATTTCGGAACGTCACCAGCACGGCGCTGCGACTCTTAGATGAACGTAACGAAGTGTGGCTTTTTGACGTGGGTGAAGGGACCCAACATCAGATTTTACGGACGACGCTAAAGCCCCGTAAAATCGCCAAAATTTTTATTACCCACTTACACGGTGACCACATTTTTGGCTTGCCAGGATTATTGAGCTCCCGGTCCTTTCAGGGCGGGGACGAACCGCTCACCATTTACGGCCCCGTTGGGATTCGGGACTTTGTGCAAACCGCGCTGCGCGTTTCGGGGACCCGGTTATCGTACCCGTTAAAGTTTCAAGAACTTAGTGCGGGCGGCACCATTTTTGAAGACGCCACTTTTAAGGTCAGTTGTTTGCCGTTAGAACACCGGATCGCTTGTTACGGTTACCGGGTCGAAGAAGCAGATCACCCCGGCGAACTGCAGGCCGACCGCTTAAAGGCACTCAACATTCCGAGCGGTCCGGTCTATGGACAGTTAAAAGCCGGCAAAACGGTCACCTTGGAAGACGGCCGGACCATAAACGGTCAGGACTACATCGCGGAACCGCAACGCGGGCGGACGGTCACCATCTTAGGTGATACGCGCCGGACCCCCAACGCGGCCGTACTGGCTAAGGATGCCGACGCGTTGGTCCACGAAAGTACTTTTGGTAAGGACGAGGGCAAACTGGCTCATAATTATTACCATTCGACGAGTACTCAGGCGGCGCAGGTTGCTAAACAGGCCGGTGTTCGGCAGTTATTACTGACGCATATTTCGGCCCGTTATACGGGTAAGCTGAGCAAGGAACTTCAAAAACAAGCGCAAAAGGTGTTTGCGAATACCAAGGTCGTACGTGATTTTGATTTGATCGATATTCCACTTCAAAAGAAAGCTTAGGTGAAGAGCATGGCAAATTTAACGGGTCAAACGGTGTTGATCACCGGAGCTTCGAGTGGGTTAGGCGAACAATTAGCCTTTGCCGTCGCGGCACGGGGCGCAAACGTGGTCTTAGCCGCGCGGCGGCAAGAACGCTTGACCCGGGTTGCCGACCAGTGCCGGATTCTTTCTGGTGCTCAAGCAATCGCCGTCCAGTGTGACGTTAGCCGTGTTGCGGCGGTCGACCACTTATTTGCGACCATTGACGAGCTGTTCGGTCGCTTGGACGTCGTGCTGAACGCGGCCGGGTTTGGTGCGATGGTCAACGCGGTTGCAATGGACCCGGCACTGACGGCTAAGATGTTTCGCGTGAACACATTGGGCGTCATGTACGTGAGCCAACTAGCCGCCAAGCGGATGGTGCGTCAGCGGCGGGGTGAAATTGTGAACGTGGCTTCGATTGCCGGAAAGATTGCGACCCCCAAGTCGGCGGTGTACGCGGCGACTAAGGCGGCTTTAATTGCGTACGACAACGCCTTGCGGTTAGAATTAAAAGCGGCGCACGTTAACGTGATGACGGTCAATCCCGGGCCTATCAAAACCGACTTTTTTAAGACGGCTGATCCGAGTGGTCAGTATTTGGCCCGGGTCGATAAGATCGCCCTTAATCCCGTCAAGTTTGCCGAATTGATTGTGAGTAAGTTAGGTCACCACCGGCGCGAAATCAACCGGCCGTGGGTGATGGCCGCGGCTAACTTGGGTTACCAAGCGGTACCCAGGTTAGGTGATTGGTTAGCCGGTTCCGTTTTTAATTTTAAATAGGGGGTTATGGAAATGAAGAATCAGTGGCGATTAGTGAGTGCGTTAGTGATCGTGTTAGTGATCATTGTGTTTGCAATTTTAAACGTTGAACCAGTACGGGTAAACTTTGGGGTGGCAGCGGTGCACTGGCCACTGATCTTAGTCATTGTCATTACCCTCATCTTGGGTGTGGTGACCGCCGTTTTGATGGCGACCGTCAATGAATCTAAAGAACGTTCGGCGCACGCAAAAGCGATAGCCGCGGCCCAAGCTAAAATTGATAAATTAACGGCAGAAAACAAGCGTTTAACGTTACGGTTGAATAACAAGGGTAAGCAAACCCGCGGTGCGGCCGAATCAGCAGTGGCCCCCGTAAAAAAATAGTTTGAGAGGAAGGATTGCATGTTAACGGCAAAGAAAAAGTGGGTTTCCCGGGCACCGGAAACGGTGAGTGCTGATGCAATTAGTGCGTTAGCGCAGGACAGTGACTGTTCACCGTTAGTGGCCAAGTTACTGATCAACCGGGGGATGACGACCGCCGCCGCGGCCCAGAAGTTTTTGAACGCCGCCCAACAGCCCCTGTTGGATCCACTCACCATGCACGATATGGAAAAAGCCGTTGACCGCATCCAAGACGCCATTGTCGCGGGTGATCAGATTACGGTTTACGGCGATTACGACGCCGACGGGTTAACGAGCACGGCCATTATGGTCGAAACGCTCGATCAGGTTGGGGCCAACGTTAACTACTACATTCCGGACCGTTTTAAGGATGGTTATGGTCCGAATCAGGCCGCGTTTGACCAGTTGATCGAAGCGGGGACTAAGCTGTTCGTGACCGTGGATAACGGGGTTGCCGGTAACGCGGTAATCAACGCGGTCCAGGAACGGGGAATCGACGTGGTGGTGACCGACCACCACGAATTACCCGCTGAGCTGCCCCACGCGTACGCCATCATGCACCCACGGCATCCTGAGGGACACTATGAATTCGGAGAACTCTCTGGTGCCGGGGTCGCGTTTAAAGTGGCAACGGCGCTGTTGGAAGAAATCCCCGAGGAATTAATGGACTTAGCCGCCATTGGAACGGTGGCCGACTTGGTTAGTTTGACGGGTGAAAATCGAACCCTCGTCACGCTCGGATTAAAAGTTCTTCGGCAAACGACCCGCCCGGGCTTAGCGGCGCTGATCAAGGCCGCGGGCTTAGCGCCCGACCAGTTGAACGAAACGAGTATCGGGTTTGGCATTGCACCGCGGTTAAACGCGCTGGGGCGGTTACAGTCCGCACAGAGTGGTGTGGAACTACTGACCACGCTAGATGACGACCGGGCAACTGCCTTAGCGACGCAGGTCAATATGTTAAATGAAAAGCGGCAAGGGTTAGTCAAAACGATTGCGGCTAGTGCGTTAGAGCAGGCCCAGTTACCTGAGAACGCGGCCCGCCAGACACTGGTAATCACGGGCAAAAACTGGCACGAAGGGGTGCTGGGGATCGTGGCTAGTCACGTGGTGGAAGCAACCGGGAAGCCGACCCTCGTTTTAAACGAGGACGAAAACGGACGTTTAAAGGGTAGTGGCCGTAGTGTGGAAGTTTATAACCTGTTTAAAGCAATCAATCCGGTCCGTGATGACTTGGTAGCGTTTGGTGGGCACCACATGGCCGTGGGGTTGAGTGTCATGCGTGATCAGTTGACCACGCTCAAAGACGCCCTCGAGAGCGCCGCGACGGCTCAGCACCTTGGTGAAGCGGGTCCCGCGAGTTTACCAATTGATGGTGAACTGGCAATCAAAGACGCTACGCTGGCCACGTTAAAGGATCTACAACGGCTGGCACCGTTTGGGACCGACAACCCGGCCCCCTTGTTTGAACTTCACCCGACGGCCATTCCGCAGGCCCGCGCAATTGGGAGTGACCATCAACACTTAAAACTCCAGCTGAGTGATGGTCAAGCCAACGTGGACGCGATTGGGTTTTCGTTCGGCTCGGCTTTAGCGCCCGTGCAGGCAAGTCCGAGCGACGTGGCGGTGGTTGGTGAGCTCAGCTCCAATACTTGGAACGGGCAAACAAAACCCCAGATCATGATCAAGGACGTGGCGGTAACGGGTGCCCAGGTTATCGATGCCCGGACGCAGCACCTATCCGCGCATAATTTCCAGGCCCCCGGGGTGTACCTGTTTTTCCACCAAAAATTGATGGAGAAATTGCAGGGTTACCTCGGCGCCAACGCACAAGCCGTGTTTGTTGGTGATTCGACGAGTGATTTAAGTGCGATTGCCACGGACGCGGCGGTATTCATTGTCGATTGTCCCGATACGTTAGCAGACTTAACGGCGGTGTTAGCGTCCTTACCGCTCAATCAGCTGACCCTGTACTTGTACCGGCAGGAGTCGGTCTACTTGGCGGGGATGCCAAGTCGGGAACAGTTTGCCAAGCTGTTTAAGTTTACGGTCAACCACCACAACGTGGATATTCACCACCAGTTAACGGCGGTGGCTAAACACTTGCACATTGAACGAAATTTGCTTATTTTTATGATTCAGGTGTTTTTTGAGGTGGGATTTGTTAAAATAAGTGATGGTGTCATGAATGGCGTTTCGAATCCGACCAAAGCGGATTTACATCACGCCCCTAGTTATCAGCTGCGCGAACAACAGATCGTCGCTGAAGAAACGCTTTTATATAGTAAATCTGCAGCGCTACAAGTATGGGTGAAAAACCAGGCTGCAGTGAAGAATTAAAGGAGCTGTTAATAAGCAATGGCATTAGACTTAACAAAATACGTGGCCAGTGTGCCGGACTATCCCGAACCAGGGATCATTTTTCGGGATATCTCACCACTGATGGCGGACGGTGAAGCTTACCGGGAAGCCACGGATCAAATTGTCAAATTCGCCCGCGATAAGAAGGTCGACATGATCGTCGGTCCCGAAGCGCGCGGTTTTATCGTTGGTTGCCCGGTGGCGTACGAACTCGGCATTGGTTTTGCACCTGCCCGTAAGAAGGGGAAGTTGCCACGGCCAACCGTCAAGGCAACCTATGATTTGGAATACGGTCAATCAGCCCTTTACCTGCATAAAGATGCAATTAAACCCGGCCAAAACGTGTTAGTAACCGACGACTTGTTGGCAACCGGCGGAACCATCTCAGCCACGATCGAACTAGTCGAAGAACTAGGCGGTAACGTGGTGGGAACGGCCTTCCTCGTTGAGTTAAAAGACTTGCACGGTCGCGATAAAATTAAAGATTACGATATTCTGAGCTTAATGGAATTCTAAAAAATAACGTTCAAAAATCTCCTGAGGGATTTTTGAACGTTATTTTTTATAGCATACTGCTATATACAAGTATCAGATGATGGGGTTAGGACTTAATAACAAGGTTAAATTTTACTTCTTTTTAATTTGGATGATTGGCAATTTTTGTTTTGACCTAATCGAATAATATCGGCATCTTGTATATAGCAATTTAAAATCGATGCGGCTCGAACGGGCTTGCAACTTTTACAATTGAGCCGACCTCAGTTTGGATAGTACCAACTTAACTTGGGTGTATGACGAATTAACAAGAGCCACTAAGTTATGCTAATAACTGCCTGGAGAAAACGATTGCATTTTTGACTTAAGGCGTTAGACTGGAAGTGTGCATTTGACACAATCTATTTTGAAGGGAAGTTACTGAATGTCATTAACGAAAACTGAACAGGTTTCTACCCAGCAGGAGTTACGTGCAAATTACGAGCTTTCCGGTCTAACTTTGGATCAGGTTGCGGACGACTTGCAAACGACGCCGACTCACGTTGAGGATGTCATGGAGCTTAACGTCCTACATATTGAAGAACCTTGGATTTTGCGTAATTACTTAAACACCCAAATTCAGGAGCAGGGTGAACGTCCACTCCCGTATACTCGTTTGACCGGGGCGCCGAGCGAGTATTGGTTTTTAAATCAACAACGAATTCAAAAGGGTGTTTTAGGCTAAAACAACGTGTTCAACCATAGCGGGCTGAACACGTTGTTTTTTAATCACTAGTTGTAAATTTAACGGCGGTTCCGTAAGCGGCGACAGATTGCATGTCTTGACTGATTGAACTGGAATCAAACCGCATCATCACAACCGCGTCCGCCCCGAGTTCGGCTGCGTTTTCCCGCAAGCGGTCAACGGCGACGTTGCGGGACTCATCAAGCATTTTAGTGTAGTCCTTAATTTCACCGCCGACGATGCCCTTTAAGCCGGCCCCGATGTTACGCATCAGGTTCTTGGACTGGGTAGTTAACCCGAAGACTTCACCGATGACGGTGTAGGGGTGTCCGGGAATGTTTTCGGTGGTGGTTACTAACATTTTTGCCATATGCCATCCTCCTTATTTATTATTCTAAGAATAGCATAATCCAATACAAAATGGTTAGCTAAGCAAGCTAACGAACACTTTACTTAGCGATTTGCGTGCTATACTTTTAGGCGTAATTATTATTGGAGCGGCTGATAATTCTTATGAATTTAAAAGTGTGGTTTTTGAAGCCGATTTCTCAGGAACACTGGGAAGCAATTGAAAGGACCTTTCTTGATGAAATTGAAAAATCAAATTCGCATGATTTGATAGAAAATGGAATACGATTACAAAAAATTCTAAATTATTGTCGCTTAAATTTAACCGGTTTCTATTGGCATTAGCTCTGTTTAGGTATTGATGCTATCTAAATTTCCCGACAGTGCAGCTGAGGACATTGCTATAATTACTTTTCTGATAGAAATAGTAAATAAACAATGCTTTTTCTGAATATTTATTTGTTCTTACCACAAATTATGCTATACTATTCAAGTACCACATGGAGAGTTGGCAGAGTGGTAATGCACCGGACTCGAAATCCGGCGAACCGGCTAATACCGGCGCGCAGGTTCAAATCCTGTACTCTCCTTAACATAACGATTATAAAAATAAGAGCTTTGACAAATCAGTGTTTGTCGAGGCTCTTATTTTTTATAAAAAACTCTAAAAATACCATTCTTGTCTTTTTAATTCATTCGCTTATACAGAGGCTGATTATGTCACAGTCCTTACGCCTCGGTCTTCAACTTGGAATGGCCGTGATGGAGATCACCCCCGTATACACGGGGAACACAACCTTTATGAATATGAAGTAGTTCACCGGAAAGGATCACCCCCGTATACACGGGGAACACTAGGATTTTGTAAAATCTCGACTGCAGCCGGTAGGATCACCCCCGTATACACGGGGAACACGAAACGCCGTCAGTTTTGTAGGTCTTAATCCAAGGATCACCCCCGTATACACGGGGAACACAGGTACTTAGCGATGGCTACGATCAGGGAATCAAGATCACCCCCGTATACACGGGGAACACACTGGCTTTACCACCAAAAAACTGGCACCTCGAGGATCACCCCCGTATACACGGGGAACACTTCAGGAGGTTGCCAAGAAGTGTGGCTCCGTAGGGATCACCCCCGTATACACGGGGAACACTGGCTTGGTTGACCGCTGCTTTGTGAGCTGCCGGGATCACCCCCGTATACACGGGGAACACACGTTGAAATAATTTTCCAATTTGTCATACTGGGGATCACCCCCGTATACACGGGGAACACCATCTTGCATAAAAGGCTTGTGGCTCTTAACAGGGATCACCCCCGTATACATGGGGAACACGACCCGGACGCCGTTCAATTTAGCTAACGTTTAGGATCACCCCCGTATACACGGGGAACACATAATGGCGAAGCATTCAGGTCATACCTGCCAAGGATCACCCCCGTATACACGGGGAACACAGCAAGTTCGTCCGGGTGAGTAAATTGTAATTGGGATCACCCCCGTATACACGGGGAACACACTAACAGAACACCGTTAAATCGGCATTCCTATTTACTAATTTTACCGTTTTTTATTAGTTTGACAACTAGATTTACTAGGAAATCAGAAGAAAGACTGTGTACTATGATGGGTGAGCGCGGTTACAAATTCATCTGAAAAAACACTGACTTTAAAAAACCAGGCCACATTAATTCGATGTCGAACGGCAATGCGGTGTCCAAATTAAACCGTTAAAGATCTGAAGAGTACGAAAAAACCACCACCTAATGGATTCAGTTAGGTGGTGGTCAGAATTTGTAAATTTAGTCACTAATAGTTGACGGCGTAGGCCGGTTGGTTGAGACGGGTACGCTGCTTGGTACTTAAACGTTCACACGTCACTACCGCATTCGTGGGTAGTTTTTGACTCAGGGTTCCTAATAAGTTTAGCGGTGAAACGCTGTCGCCAACCCGAACCTGCCAATTAAAGTACCCCGTATTAGTCGATAATGCAAGCCGGTAAGTTTGCCCGTCCAGGCCAACCAGACGCAAGCTGCTGCTGGTCAGTGCCCGAACTTCTCCGTTTAGTGGGGCGTAAACGGCCAAATCAGTGGGGTGAATGGCCAAAAGTAACGACGAATGACTGGATAGCGGAACGTGGTGCCCGCGGACGGGTGCGGTAAGTTGTTTAGATTGTTTTCGGTGCCAAAACCACATAAGATGACCTCCTGAACGAAATGAATGTTAGCGTTTTCTTGGCGCATCATTAATGTACCTTATGGAACCCGTTTCAGGTCAAGGGATTACTTACCGAAATTTTAATTCAGGCATGCTATACTTAAAAAGGGTAACTTAAAGAAAAGGGGATGATCAATTGGATTTTATTGATTTTGACCCAATAAGTTTGCACCACACACCGTTAGGAACGCGGTACCAATTGCCTAAACAACATGATCGTCAATTGGACTGGTCAAAAATGGCGGCGCTGATTCGCGATAACGCCGACGTAATGGTTCAACTGGAAGCCGGACTAGCGGAAGACTGGGTCAACACGCACGGAATTATTTGGGACGAACAGCGCGGATACCACCGTTATCCGAATGATAATCGCGGGATGGACGGCGCCGTTTTCTGGGCCGCGTCTACGTGGGCCACCCCGGCAATTGTGGTCACTTTTCATAATGAAAGTACCCGGGCGTTTAGCTGTTTCAAGCACGGCAATGATCCTGATTTTCACTACTTGGGATCACTGGGGAAGCTTGACTAAATAAGAAATTGGTATTAACAAATGGAGGAATGAACGTGAAGGTCGGAATTGATAAGATGCACTTTGCATCTTCACATTTATACGTGGACATGACGGAACTTGCACGCGCAAGGGGCGCGGAACCGGATAAGTATTTGATTGGGATTGGGCAGGCCCAAATGGCGGCCATCCCGCCGAGTCAAGACATCGTGACACTTGCTGCCAACGCGGCGTACCCGATGCTGACGGCGGAAGATATTCAGGCCATTGACCTATTGGTTGTGGCAACTGAATCGGGTATTGATAATTCAAAGGCCAGTGCAATTTACGTTGCGCACCTGCTCGGACTAAACCGTCGAACCCGAACAATTGAAATGAAGGAAGCTTGTTACGCTGGAACGGCGGGAGTTCAGCTCGCACAGGAACACGTCCGGGTACACCCGGATAAAAAAGCCCTCGTTATCGGCGCGGACATTGCCCGGTACGGACTGAACACCCCCGGCGAACCAACCCAGGGTGGCGGCGCCGTTGCGATGCTAATCAGTGCTGATCCGCAAATTTTAGCGTTGGGAACGGAATCAACGTTACTGAGTGAGGACGTCATGGACTTTTGGCGGCCACTGTACCATACAGAAGCGTTGGTTGACGGTAAATTCTCTTCAAATATTTATATTGATTACTTTCAAGACGTCTTTAAGGGTTACCTTGAGTCAACGGGGACTAGTGCCAGCGATTTGACCGCCTTAGTGTTTCACTTGCCCTATACAAAAATGGGACTTAAGGCGTTGCGGAGCGCCTTGCCATTAGTCAGTGAAACGCAGCAGGAGTCCTGGGTCGCCCATTTTGAATGTGCGCGGAAACTAAACCGGTACGTGGGTAACTTGTACACGGGCTCACTCTATTTAAGCTTATTGTCACAGTTGTTGACGGATCCGAAGCTTGAAGCCGGCGATCGGCTAGGTCTGTTTAGCTACGGATCTGGCGCCGAAGGGGAATTTTATACCGGAGTCCTTCAGGCTGACTATGCCAACGGGTTAGATACCGGGTTACCGCAATGCTTAGCGCGACGTCAACGGGTCAGTGTTACCGAGTACGAGCAGTTGTTCAAGTCACAATTAGCTTGGAAGGCGGATGATCAGGAATTGGACTACGCCAGCGACCCGCACCGTTTCGTATTAACGGGTCAACACGATGAACAACGACAATACCTAGATAAATGGGCATAACAAAAAAGCTTGGTCATACCAATAAGTTGGTATAATCAAGCTTTTTATTATTTGTTTAAGTTGTTGGTAATCACGTTGCCGTCCTTCAGACTGATTAAAGTGCGGTCAGTTTTTCCGGGTTCTAACAACCGGATCGTGTAACCGGCAGCTAGGTTTTTCTTTAAGGATTTGGACAGGGATTTAAAATTGGACGTAATGGTGGTAATGGCTTTTTGATTATCGTCCGGGTGTGCTTTGATGATCTTTAACGATTTGACGTATTTTTTACCAGTAGGCGTGATCGTAAAGGTCTTAGTCTTTTTATCAAAGGCAACGGTCCCAATGTCCTTATAGTTGGTCTGCAACTGTTTAAGAATATTTTCTTCTTTGAGCTTCGTGGTCGCAGCCGTCCGTTTTTGACTGTCTTCGTTAAAGATGGCCTGTGAAGAGCCTAGCTTGGCACTGCTGCTTGACTTGACACTCGAACTAGCAGTGCTGGAAGTCGTTTTTTTAGCAGTGGAAGTTGCTGACTGGTTATACGGCCAGTAGGGTAACTTGATGATGGCGTAGCCGGTGACTAGCACACTGACGACCGCGACTCCCGTTAGAAATTTCCACCCCCCGCCGTTTTGCCGAGCAGAGATGACGGAAAAGAGCGCGAGTAAAAAAACAATGAGGCCAATAATGGCTAAAAATAACATGAGACCAACTCCTGATGTTTGAAATAGTATAATCATTATACCATTGAACCATTCGCTCTCCGGTAACGATTTAGAAAATATCTGGTAAAATCGTAAAAAGTTAAAGACGGGTGGGGTGGCTGTGAACTTTACGGGTCACTATCAAAAAAAGACGCCCAATCCAAGGTAGATTGGGCGTTAAATAATCAAGTTTAGTAGAGCATATCACGGTAAAGGCCAACGACCTTACCTAGAACGGCAACGTTATTTAAAATGATTGGTGCCATCGTATCGTTTTCTGGTTGCAACCGGTAATGGTCGGCTTCTTTAAAGAATCGCTTACACGTGGCTTCGTTTTCGTCGGTCATGGCAATAATGATATCACCGTTGTCCGCCGAACTTTGGCGGCGCACGATGACCTGGTCACCATTTAAAATACCGATGTTAATCATACTTTCACCCCGAATGGTGAGCATGAACAAGTCACCCCCAAAGGATTCTAAATCCTTTGGAATCGGGAAATAGTCGGTGGCTTCTTGCACGGCAAGAATTGGCTGCCCCGCAGCGACGGTCCCTAATACTGGAATTTGGTGGGGCGTGGTTTCAACGCCTAAGGCTTCGAAACCGGCAGCGGTCACTTCAATGGCCCGTGGTTTTGTGGGATCCTTTTGGATAAAGCCCTTTTTTTCTAACCGTGCAATGTGTCCATGGACGGTGGAAGTCGAAGATAAGTCAACGGCTTCGCCAATTTCGCGAACGGTTGGCGGGTATCCTTTTTCATTGACACGTTCATAAATAAAACGCAGAACGGCCATTTGTTTGCTTTCCGATGTTTTACTCATCTTGGCACCTCATTTATTATTTTCATTAATTATTTAACCCAATTGTAGCATAGCTTTTCACGGCTTTCAAACAAATGTTCGGTTGACAAAATCTTTTGTTTGATTTAGGGTCATTTTTCGTGTATTCTATTCTTGTTTTGAAGGGAGCTGTTGAATTGATTTCAAAAGAATTACTTGATCGAATCAATGAACTAGCTCATAAGGCGAAAGCCGAAGGGCTAACTGAATTAGAAGAAATTGAACGTAAGGACTTACGGCAAAAGTACTTAAAAGAGTTTCGGGCTGGATTCCGTCAACAAGTGGAATCGTTGCAAGTCTTTGATAAGCAAGGTAACGAAGTAACGCCGGAAAAAGTTCGCCGCGTTCAACGCGAACGGGGATTACGGAACGATTAACCGGTTTCAGGAAAATTTGTCAATCGACAAATTTTCCTTTTCTTTTATTATTAATTTGTGTAGACTAGTTTATTGAAGACTGTAATAAGGGAGGGGAATGACTGTGTCTACTGGTATTTGGATCTTAATCGTGATCGTGGGTGTCTTAGTTGGCTTAACCGGTGGTTTCTTTGGTGCGCGGCACTACATGCAAAACTACTTAAAGCAAAACCCACCAATCAGCGAAGAGATGTTGCGCAGCATGATGATGCAAATGGGTCAACGCCCATCCGAAAAGAAATTGCACCAAATGTTAAATTCCATGAAAGCTGCTTCACGTAACGACAGCAAGTAGGGTAACGTTTTAAATAAAAAAAGTGCCGGAAATTATTTTCCGGCACTTTTTTTATTTAAAGCAAATTTAAGCTTGATTTCTACTATAATAATGACGTACTTTTTCTAAAGTTTATAAAGCACGGCACTTAGTGTGATTGCTTTTGACTAGCTGGATCCACGTATTTAAAACTGGGATCAATCTGTCGATCAAGTTCGTCAAATGCGGCCAGCATCTGAGTTTCAATCACTTTTTGGCCCGCCTCGTCTAGTTTGAGCTTACGGTCAATGTAGATTGGCTTGCCAAAACGGACGGTGATTTTTTGCCGGCTAAAAAGTCGCTTAAAGGTTAAGGGACCCTGGTAGACCGTGGGTACTAGCGGAACACCGGCCATTTTAGCAATGACGGTGGCGCCACCCTTAAGTTGTTGGGAATGCCGGGTACCGGACGGAAACATGATCAAGGACAACTCGCCCTTACGCAGAAATTTAACCGGGGTCTTGATTGCGGAGGGGCCGGGATGTTTCCGGTCGACCGGAAACGCGTTGGCGTGTTTTAAGATGAAACGTAACACGGGGTTCTTAAACAGCTCCTCCTTCGCCATAAAACTAAATTTCATGGGACTTCCGGCTAAGGCGTAGTAGAGCGGATCAAACCAAGTACGGTGCGGTCCCACGAGGATGTACGTGCCTTCGGGGAGATTTTCGCGACCCTGATAGCGGGGACGTCCATTAATGATGGTGATGATCAGCCGAACGAGGCCGCGCATAAATGAATAAAACATCACGATCTTCCTTTCGTTAAATAACTGCTCACAGTATGACGAAATTTTATGAATTCTGCAAGTAGATTGTATGGTATGCTTGCAGGGACGTTATAGAGAGGTGGCGGCAAATGGCCGAAATTACGTTAAACGCCGATGAGCGTATTGATCAACTATATAGTAAAAACATTCAAATCATTCAAAGTCCACACGTGTTTGCTTTTTCACTGGACGCCGTTTTGTTAGGGGCTTTTTCCCAGGTTGCCAGGGCCGCTAGCAGCCAAATCGTGGACTTATGTGCCGGTAACGGTGCGGTCGGCCTGTTTGTTAGTGAGCAAACTCGGGGACACATTACCGCGGTTGAACTGCAGCCCCGGCTGGCGGACATGGCTAAACGGAGCGTCCAGTTAAACCACTTGGAACAGCAAATGACGGTATTAAACACTGACTTATTAAACTTAACGGACAAACTTGCCAAAGATTCGGTGGATACGGTTCTGTGTAATCCGCCGTACTTTAAAAATCAACCGCAAAGTGTCAAAAATCCCAATCCCCATTTAGCGATTGCCCGCCACGAAGGAACGGCGAGTCTTGACCAAATTATGGCGGTCACCAGTGACCTGCTGAAGATGAATGGGAAGGCCTACTTTGTTCACCGGCCAGAACGGCTTGACGACTTGTTCCAGACGATGAAAACGCACCGCTTAGCGCCCAAGCGTATTCGGTTCGTACACCCTAAGGCCGACCGCGAAGCAAACATGGTCTTACTCGAAATGATCAAAGATGGTAAACCCAACGGTGTGCGGATCATGCCGCCCTTAACGGTTTATCAGGCGGACGGAACGTACGGAAAAGAGGTGCACCAGCTCCTCTATGGCAACTAAAACAACGACGTCTAAACCGTACTATTTTTACGTGCTACTGTGTGCCGACAACACTTTGTACGGTGGCTTTACGGACAATCTTCAGCGCCGTCTCGCAACCCATAACGCGGGGAAGGGGGCGAAGTATACCCGTCCCAAGACCCGCCGACCTTTACAATTAATTTATCATGAAGTTTTCAGTGACAAGTCTTCAGCCTTGAAAGCTGAATATGCCTTTAAACATCAGACTAGAGCTGCCAAGCTAAAATACTTGGCAGTTCACAATGTGAAAATTTAGCAAAGTTTTCACGATTTTGCATACTTTTTCTGATATTTACTGTTATAATATCTAATGTATCAATATATAGGAGGAATTCTTGTAATGAAAATTATTGCATATGCTGTACGTGATGACGAACGTCCTTTCTTCGACACTTGGATGAAAGAAAACCCAGACGTTGAAGTAAAATTAGTTCCAGACTTACTTACTGAAGAAACTGCCGAATTAGCTAAGGGCTTTGACGGTGCCGATGTATACCAACAAAAGGATTACACCGCCGCAGTTTTAAACAAATTAGCTGACGAAGGTGTTAAGAACATCTCACTTCGTAACGTTGGTGTCGACAACGTCGACGTCCCAACTGTTAAGGAACGTGGGTTGAAGATTTCTAACGTACCTGCATATTCACCAAATGCGATTGCTGAATTGTCAGTAACCCAATTGATGCAATTATTACGTCAAACGCCAAAATTCAACAAGAAGTTAGCTAAGCAAGACTTCCGTTGGGCACCAAACATTTCCAAAGAATTAAACACGATGACTGTTGGTGTTATTGGTACTGGCCGGATCGGTCGCGCCGCTATTGACATCTTCAAGGGCTTCGGTGCTAAGGTCATCGGTTACGATGTTTACCGTAACGCTGAACTTGACAAAGAAGGTATGTACGTTGATACCTTGGACGAATTATACGCCCAAGCTGACGTCATTACTTTACACGTTCCTGCTTTGAAGGATAACTACCACATGTTAAATGCGGACGCCTTCAGCAAGATGAAAGATGGTGCTTACATCTTGAACTTTGCCCGTGGGACGCTCATCGATTCAGAAGACTTGATCAAGGCCTTAGACTCTGGCAAGGTTGCCGGTGCCGCCCTTGACACTTATGAATACGAAACTAAGATCTTCAACAAGGACCTTGAAGGTCAAACCATTGATGACAAGGTCTTCATGAACTTGTTCGAACGTGACAACGTTTTGATTACACCACATACTGCGTTCTACACGGAACCAGCCGTTCACAACATGGTGCACATCTCAATGGACAACAACAAACAATTCATCGAAACTGGTAAAGCTGACACCCAAGTTAAGTTTGACTAATTTCTGATAAAATTAAGTTGAAAGTACCGCTATCGGTTAGGTAGCGGTACTTTTTTTGCCCAAAAACGCCCCGACATAACCAAATGACTGGCGTCGGGGCGTTCGGTGTCCATGTTAAAATAAATACAAATGGGTAAATATTTCGTGAATTACAGGGTCGCCGCTTGAACTAAAGCAAGTAATAATTCGTTAAGTTCCGCGGGACTCTGGATGATTTGGTCGGGAATCACCGTTGGTTTGACCTGATCATTTTGACGGTGATTAAACCAAAACGTTTGCCAACCGGCGTGTTTAGCGCTCGTCATGTCGAGCGAGGCGTTATCACCAACGTACACGGCTTCGTTGGCTTTGATTCCAACTTGGTGTGCCCAGGTGGTGAAAATTGACGGGTCCGGTTTGGCGATGCCCAATTCTTCGGAAATGAAGATGTGGTCGGGGTGGACGTAGTGCTGAATTTGTAGCTGGCGTAGTTTGTCGCGCTGAATTTGGGCCGGCCCGTTAGTAATGATGCCGATTTCAAAACAGCGACTGAGCCGAGTCAATGTGCCTGGCAGGCCGCTAAACAGTTGAATATGTTTTAGCGCGGTTTGGTAGGCCATTTCAAATTGGATTGCCCAATCGGTACTGATGGTGTCCGTGGTTAACTTAGCTAACGCGTGTCTAACACGGGCAGTTTGCCAAGCTTCGAGACTGAGTTCTTGATTTTTGACCTGGTTAAAAGTTTGATCGTTAAAATCATGAAACCGTTTAAAAACTTGTGCCGCTTCGTCGGTCGTCAATGTCCGGGAAAAAGTTTGGGACAGGGCGGCCACGAAGGGCGATTTTTGATCGTACAACGTATCGTCAAGATCAAAAATGATGGCTTTTATCATGTTGAGTTGAGCCTCCTATGCGAAATAGTATTTTATCACACTTCGGCCAAATCACAAATTCCCGGTAAAATAGCTTGCAAGGGCCCCGAATATTCGTTATACTAATTTTCGGTGTTAAAACCAATTTCACACCCAGCGTGATGGTTGCGGTTGTGCCCGGGAGGGTTCCGTAACCAAGTGAGCGGTGGGGATGAGCAAAACAAATTTTTGGAGGAACATTTATCATGGCTGTTATTTCTATGAAACAATTGCTTGAAGCCGGTGTCCACTTTGGTCACCAAACTCGTCGCTGGAACCCTAAGATGAAGCCTTACATCTTTACGGAACGTAACGGGATCTACATCATTGACTTACAAAAGACGGTTAAGATGATCGATTCAGCTTACAACTTCGTTAAGGATGCTGCGGCTGACGATGGTGTTATTCTTTTCGTTGGGACTAAGAAACAAGCCCAAGACTCAATCGAAGAAGAAGCTACCCGTGCCGGTCAATACTACGTTAACCACCGTTGGTTAGGTGGGACTTTGACCAACTGGAACACCATCCAAACTCGGATCAAGCGTCTTAAAGATTTAAAGAAGATGGAAGAAGACGGTACTTTCGATCGTTTACCTAAGAAGGAAGTTTCATTATTGATGAAACAACGGGCTAAGCTCGAAAAATTCCTTGGCGGTATCGAAGACATGCCTCGGATTCCAGACGTTATCTTTATCGTTGACCCTCGCAAGGAACAAATCGCGGTTAAGGAAGCTCAAAAGTTGAACATTCCGATCGTGGCGATGGTTGATACCAACACTGATCCAGATGACATCGACGTTATCATCCCATCAAACGATGACGCTATCCGTGCCGTTCGTTTGATTACTTCTAAGATGGCTGACGCTGTCATCGAAGGTCGTCAGGGTGAAGACGAAGACGTTACCGAAGACTCATTCAAGGGTGACAAGGACGCAAAGTCTGCTGACTCATTGGAAGACATCGTTGAAGCCGTTGAAGGCGACAATGACAAAAAGTCTGACAAATAATTAATTCGAAATAATTAGGCTGTCTTAAAAATCGCGGACCTTATCGGCCTGATTTTGAGGGCAGCCTTTTATCTAAAAAATGAGCTACTCAAAGGAGAGTAAACTATGGCAAAGATTTCTGCAGCACAAGTTAAAGAACTCCGTGACAAAACCGGTGTTGGTATGATGGACGCCAAGAAGGCGTTAGTTGAAACTGAAGGCGACATGGAAAAAGCCGTTGACGTCTTACGTGAAAAGGGCGTTGCCAAAGCTGAAAAGAAGAGCGGCCGCGTTGCTGCCGAAGGGATGACTGCCGTTGCCATTAAGGGTAATAAAGCTGCCATCGTGGAAGTTAACTGTGAAACCGACTCCGTTGCTTCAACTGATAAGTTCAAGGCTTTAGTTGCTGAACTTGCCGACAAAATTGCCACCGAAGAACCAAAGTCCGTTGACGACGCGTTAGCTTTAAAGACGGCTAACGGTACGGTGAAGGATGACATCATCGAAACGACCCAAGTGACTGGTGAAAAGATCAGTCTCCGGCGTTTCCACGTGGTTGAAAAGGGTGACGACCAAAACTTTGGCTCATACCTGCACAATGGCGGCCAAATCGGTGTCTTGGTAGTCTTAGACGGTGCTGACGAAGCAACTGCCAAGGACGTTGCTATGCACGTCGCTGCCATCAACCCAGAATACGTCAACCGTTCACAAGTGCCTGCTGAAACGTTAGCACACGAAAAGGACGTGTTAGTTAAGGAAGCCTTAAACGAAGGTAAGCCTGAAAAGATCGTTGAAAAGATGGTCGAAGGCCGTTTGAACAAGTGGCTCTCAGAAATTAGCTTGGACGATCAAGAATTCGTTAAGGATTCTGACCAAACCGTTTCACACTTTGTTGAATCAAAGGGTGGTAAGGTCAACACCTTCATTCGTTTTGAAGTTGGTGAAGGAATCGAAAAGAAGGCTGATAACTTCGTCGACGAAGTTATGGGTCAAATCAAAGACTAATTAACACACTGAAGGGGGATTATGGTGAAGCCTTGCCATGGTCCCTTTTTTTGTGAATACGGTTAATTTTTACCAGTCGTGCCGTGCGGTGCTATAACGGTTATTAATAATATGGTAAAATGGAGTCAGATAATTTCGAGGAGGACAAAACGATGTCGGAAGTTAAATATAAGCGCGTGATCCTAAAACTTAGTGGTGAGGCCTTAGCCGGTGAAAAGGGTTTTGGAATCAACCCGCCGGTAATCAAAACGGTCGCAGAAGAATTAAAGGACGTCTATGATATGGGCGTACAAATTGCCATCGTCGTTGGTGGTGGTAACATGTGGCGTGGTGAAGCCGGTGCCCAAATGGGAATGGAGCGAGCACAGGCCGATTATATCGGTATGTTAGCGACCATTATGAACGCCCTCGCACTCCAAGATAACTTGGAATCGATCGGTGTCCCGACCCGGGTCCAAACGTCCATTGAAATGCGGCAGATCGCTGAACCATACATTCGGCGCAAAGCCATGCGGCATTTGGAAAAACGCCGGATCGTAATTTTTGCCGGTGGAACGGGTAGCCCGTACTTCTCAACCGATACCACCGCTGCTTTACGGGCCGCTGAAATTAACGCGGACGCCATCTTGATGGCTAAAAACGGCGTGGACGGGGTCTACTCCGCTGATCCTAACAAGGATAAGAGTGCCGTTAAGTTCGACACCTTAACACACCTTGATATTATCAACAAGGGCTTACAAGTGATGGACACTACCGCTAGTTCATTATCGATGGATAATGATATTCCGGTTGTCGTTTTCAACTTGAATAAGCCTGGTAACATTCGTAAAGTCGTTGCCGGTGAACACATCGGTACGACGGTCAGGGGGAAATAACATGGCAGTGACAGAACCAATTTTAAAAGATGCACAGGAACGGATGAAAAAAGCGGAAGCCGCTTTGCAACGCGAACTCGGTAATATTCGGGCTGGTCGTGCCAACGCTTCCTTACTGAACCGAATCACGGCGGACTACTACGGCGCGCAGACGCCTTTGAACCAGATGGCCGCCATCACCGTACCCGAACCACGGGTTTTAATGGTCACACCGTTTGATAAGAGTGCCTTAAAGGAAATCGAAAAAGCCATTTTAGCTTCCGACTTAGGCATTAGTCCTGCCAACGACGGGACCGCTATTCGGTTAGTGATTCCACAATTAACGGAAGAACGCCGTAAGGAGCTTGCTAAGGACGTTAAGGCCGAAGGTGAACGGGCTAAGGTTGCCGTACGGAATGTCCGTCGTGACGCCATGGAAGCCTTAAAGAAGGGTAACAAGGATGGTCAGTTTACCGATGACCAGTTACACCAATTAGAAGAACAAAACCAAAAGATTACCGACCAAGCTGGTAAAGCGGTGGATAGCATCGTTGCTGACAAGGAAAAGGAAATCTTGGAAGGCTAATTCACTAGCCCTATTAATAAAAGCCCCATCCGCGGCCTTGAGCGGATGGGGCTTTATTTGATGGTGAGTTACCAAATTAGTTGGTAGCCACCCACGTTAGCGGTTAGTGCGAAGTCGGTGAACCAGTGATGTGCATCAAACTCGCTCTTGATTTTAGCGGCAACTAGTTTGCCAATAAATTTATCGGGTAATCCGCGACTGATGCCAAGCTGAGTTGCCATTGCGGAACGGGACAGGCCCACTTTACCGTGGGGTGTTTGCTGATTAGCAATAAACAGGTAGGTCAGCTGAGTATGGCGGGATTCCAATTCTCGCCACGGCGCACTGGCAAAGGCTTCAAAGGTCCGTTTGACCCAGGCGAACGCCAGCAACGCGGCCGGAGCCACTTCGATCGTTATTTGGCCCCGTGCGGCGTCGTAGTTTAAGTTTGCCAGCGCCGTTACCGTGGCGTGGCTGCCATCAAAATCAGTCGTTAAACGGAGCGCACGTAGTTGGTGTGCAGCCTGGTCAACTTCTTCCTTAATTTTAGCCATATCCTGAAATTGGTGTTCAACGGCTTCGATTGCAACCGTGATGACCGGACTATTTTTGGCGTTCAAAGTTTCGACCACCATCGACAGTAGGCTGGCTTCGAGCGGCAGCACGCTGGCAATGTAAGTTGAAAATGATTGGCCGTCCCACTGGGTCGCGCTGACCGGACCGGCCAACGTATCGGTTGAAGTGTAGCTTAATTCTTGCATGTTTGACATCCTTTAATCGTGATTTTGATCATACTGGTGTGGTTGGTTAACACACCCGCGTAACTTCGATTTTAGCATAATTGCCACGGCTGGTCACCGCCCGCGCTGGTTATAGCGCGCAACTCGTGCCCGGGCGGTGTACAATTAGCGTAACATTACGTTAAAATTACCTTTAAATTACGAGAAAGCCGGGCCTTTTTTAGCAGAAGATAGTTAAATCAGACTTTTTTTGGTAAAATAGTGCTTAGTTAAGCTATTTTTGTGGAGGTGCGATTTGTTCGCTTTTTTTAATAAAAATGATCCCGCGGATAAGACCGACGTGCAACTAGACCCCCAGCGGGTGCCTGCGCACGTTGCGATTATTATGGATGGGAATGGGCGTTGGGCCAAGGCGCGGCATTTGCCACGAATTGCGGGCCACAAGGAAGGCATGAACACCGTTAAAAAAATTACGGTGGCGGCCAGTGACCTCGGGGTTAAAGTGTTAACGTTATACGCTTTTTCAACGGAAAACTGGAAGCGGCCGAGTGACGAAGTCAATTACTTGATGCAACTTCCCGTTAACTTTTTTGACACCTTCGTGCCGGATCTGATTAAAAATAACGTCCGCGTAGCCGTCATGGGTTATACGGATAAACTGCCAGCTGCGACCCAAAAGGCAGTTCACGATGCAATCGAAGACACGAAGGACTGTGACGGGATGGTGCTTAATTTTGCACTGAACTACGGTTCCCGTGCTGAAATGGTCACCGGAGTGCAAAAGATTGCGCGGGCCGTCGCGGAGGGGCAATTGCAACCCGCCGATATTACGGAAAAAACGGTCGATCAAGCTTTGATGACGGCACCACTTGCACCATACAACGATCCGGATTTGCTGATTCGGACGAGTGGTGAGGAACGCATCTCAAACTTTTTGCTTTGGCAAATTGCGTACAGTGAACTGGTTTTCACGGACGTTAAGTGGCCAGATTTTACAGCGGCAACTTTACAAGCGTGCATCGCGGATTTTCAGAGCCGTGACCGCCGTTTTGGTGGGTTGACGGATAAAAAATAAGGGAGTTTTGTAGGATGAAACAACGGGTCATTACGGCGGTTATCGCTTTGATTCTTTTTATCCCGGTAATCTTTATCGGGGGCGTGACGCTGGATATCGTCGCGATGTTTTTAGGGGCAGTTGCCATGAGTGAACTGCTAATTATGCGCAAGAAACTGCTGAT
The DNA here is from genome assembly GCF_003885105.1 of Lactiplantibacillus garii. Classification (GTDB taxonomy): domain Bacteria; phylum Bacillota; class Bacilli; order Lactobacillales; family Lactobacillaceae; genus Lactiplantibacillus; species Lactiplantibacillus garii. The sequence goes on along the minus strand of NZ_QWZQ01000008.1, from coordinate 45,063 downwards.
TTCATTTGAAGCCATTGTCAGCATGTTAGCGGTCATGATTCAAATTGCTCCTAACAAGTGGTTTAACGGGTTACCCGCACAGCTCAATAAAGAGTACGTGGTGTACTTCTTAGTGATCTTGTTACTATTGCACACGGTGTGGTCACGCAATCGCTTTTCGTTTGACGACGCCGGGGTGTTAACGTTAGGAATGTTGTACATCGGCATGGGCTTTAACTATTTCACGGCGGCCCGTGGCGTAAGTGTTTATATGTTACTTTTCCTAATGTTCATCGTGTGGGCGACTGATAGTGGGGCTTACATGGTTGGGCGTAAGCTTGGTAAGCACAAAGTTACGCCAATCAGTCCCAATAAGACCTGGGAAGGCTGCATTGGTGGTAGTATCATTGGTGTGGTTATTGCCGGGGCGTTTGCCATCGGTTTTCACGTGGGTTACGCTAACGCGTTCAGTATGATTTTAATTACCATTGTCTTGTCAATCGTTGGGCAATTTGGTGACTTAGTTGAATCGGCTTTGAAACGTTATTACGGTGTCAAGGATTCGGGGAAGATCTTACCCGGACACGGTGGTATCTTAGACCGTTTTGATAGTATGTTGCTGGTTTTCCCCATCGCACATTTATTCGGCCTCTTTTAACGCTGAACACCCCCAGTCATCCTGGGAGAAAGGAGCGTTTATTTGATAGTTACAATTATTACGTTCATTATCGTTTTCGGGATTCTAGTCATCGTCCATGAATTCGGCCACTTTTACTTTGCAAAACGGTCCGGTATCCTGGTCCGGGAATTTTCCGTTGGGATGGGGCCGAAAGCGGTCGCGTTTCGGCGCAATGCTACGACGTACACGTTACGGTTCCTCCCAATTGGGGGGTATGTGCGGATGGCCGGGGTGGCCGACGACGAAGATGAAGAATTAAAACCCGGTACCCCGGTCAGTTTAATGATTGGTGACGATGGGTTGGTCCACTCGATCAATGCCAGTAAAAAAACGACCTTGTTCAACGGCATTCCGCTCTCGGTAACCGCTAGTGACCTGGAAAAAGGCTTATGGATCGAAGGTTACGAGAACGGTGACGAAAGCGAAGTTAAACGTTACCAAGTCGACCACGACGCTACCATCATTGAAAGTGACGGCACCGAGGTGCAAATTGCACCGGTCGACGTTCAGTTTCAATCGGCAAAACTTTGGCAGCGGATGTTGACCAACTTTGCCGGGCCGATGAATAACTTCATTCTGGCCATCATTACGTTCGCCATCCTGGCCTTTATGCAGGGGGGCGTCACCACCGTTACAACCAACGTGGCTAGTACCACGGCTAACTCGGTAGCCCGTAAGGCCGGCATTCAGGCGGGGGACCAGATTACCGCGGTCAACGGTAAAAAGATGACCAGTGCGCAATCCATTTCAATCCTGATTCAGGATAGTCCCAAGCAAAAGATGGACTTGACGGTCAAGCGGCACGGCCAGGCCAAGACGGTGGCCGTCACACCAGCGGCTAAAACGGTTTCTGGTAATCGCATTGGTCAAATCGGAGTCGTGTGGGACACCACGACCAATAAGAGTTTGGGCGCGAAGTTGGCGTACGGCTTTACCGGATCGTGGGGCATCACCAAGCAAATTTTCCAAGTGTTGGGACGAATGGTGACCCATGGATTTAGTTTGAACGATTTAGGTGGCCCAGTCGCAATTTTTGCGACGACGTCACAGGCCGCCAAATCGGGGGTCCGCCAGGTGATCTACTTGCTGGCAGTCCTCTCAATCAACCTTGGAATTGTTAACTTGTTGCCAATTCCGGCCCTTGATGGTGGTAAACTATTACTGAACATTGTGGAGGGTATCCGTGGCAAACCGCTGCGGGTTGAAACCGAAAGTGTCATTACCCTGATTGGTTTTGGCCTATTAATGTTATTAATGATCTTAGTTACTTGGAATGATATTCAACGTTATTTTTTCTGAGTCACTGATTAAAATGGAACTATAAGGAGACGTTTAGTAGATGAAACAATCGAAACTATTAATCCCAACTTTAAAGGAAGTGCCGAATGACGCCGAAGCGCTTAGTCATCAAATGATGCTCCGTGCCGGCTACATTCGCCAGATTTCTGCTGGGATGTACGCTTATTTACCGTTAGCCTACCGGGTGTTAACGAATATTGAAAAAATTATTCGGGAAGAAATGGAAAAAATCGACGCGGCTGAAATGCTCGTACCCGCGGTTATTCCTGCTGAACTCTGGAAGGCGACCGGCCGTTACGACACGTACGGTCCGGAACTATTTAAGCTTAAGAATCGTCACGACCGTGAATTCATCCTGGGCCCAACCCACGAAGAAACCTTCACGTCCATTATTCGTGACGAAGTGAAGTCTTACAAACGCTTGCCTTTAACGTTGTACCAAATTCAAGCGAAGTACCGTGATGAAGACCGTCCGCGCTACGGGTTACTCCGGGGACGTGAGTTTATCATGAAGGACGCCTACTCCTTCCACGCCGATGAAAGCTCCTTAGACGATACGTTCCAAGACATGGCACAGGCTTACCAAAACATTTTTGAACGTTGCGGGTTACAATTCCGTTCAATTATTGGTGACGGTGGTGCGATGGGTGGGAAGGATTCCCGTGAATATTCCGCCATTGCGCCGGTCGGTGAAGACACGATCGTTTATTCCGATGCGAGCGACTACGCGGCTAACCTTGAAATGGCCCGGAGCCTCTACGTACCGAAGAAGTCGCACGCTTCATTAAAAGACATGGAAAAAATTGACACCCCCGGAGTCGGAACGATTGACGAACTTGCCGACTTTTTGAAGGTCGGTGCTGACCAACTCGTTAAGAGTATTTTGTTCATGGCCGACGACCAACCCGTAATGGCGTTGGTTCGTGGGGACCACGAAGTGAACGACGTTAAGTTGAAGAACTACCTGGGGGCCGACTTCTTGGAAATGGCAACGCCGGAACAAGCACAGGAATACCTAGGCGCCAGCTTTGGTTCACTGGGTCCGGTCAACGTGAGTGATGACGTTAAAATCGTTGCCGACGTGTACGTTAAGGACATGGTCAACATTACCGTTGGGGCCAATGAAGACGGTCACCACTTCACCAACGTTAATCCTGAACGTGATTTCCACGCCGAAGACTACGTGGACATTCGCTTCGCGCAGGAAGGTGAATTGTCACCAGACGGTGCCGGGGTCCTCAAGTTTACGAAGGGGATCGAAATTGGGCACATCTTTAAGTTGGGGACCCGTTACTCCAAGGACTTGCACGCCGAAGTCTTGGACCAAAACGGACGCAGTATTCCGGTAATCATGGGTTGTTACGGTATCGGGGTTTCCCGGTTATTGTCCGCCATCGCCGAACAAAAGGCCGATGAAAACGGCTTGATCTGGCCAAAAGCCATCGCCCCGTTTGACGTGCACGTGATTCCGGTCAACCCTAAGAAAACCGACCAAGTGGAAGTAGCTGACCAAGTTGAAAAGCAACTCGAAGCGGCCGGCTATAAAGTGCTTTACGATGACCGTAAGGAACGTCCCGGCGTTAAGTTTGCCGATTCGGATCTGATGGGGATTCCTGCCCGGATCACCATCGGTAAAAAGGCTAGCGAAGGAATCGTGGAAATTAAACTCCGTGAAACCGGCGAAACCTTGGAAGTTAAGACCGAAGAAATCGCCAATAACTTGGCTGTTTTACTTAAAAATATCGATTAGTCACCGCACCCTAAGCGTTGCATGTTGACTAAAAAATGCGTACACTTAATCTTTAGTGGATGCGGAAATCACCTAGTTTCGGCAACTTAGAAACTAGGTGATTTTAGTTAGGTAGTTGAAACAAAGGAGGAGCACGTGTGAGCTTAAATCAGCAGGAAATGTTTGAGAAACTCCTCGAACAAATTGAGATGCCCAAGGAAGCAGCGTTTGAAGACGCCGCCGTCACTAAGCTGACCGTTCACCAGGCCTCAAAAGTTTGGGAATTTCATTTGCATTTCCAACACGTATTGCCATATACCGAATTTATGACGTTTCAAAATAAATTACGGATGGCGTTTAAAGACATAGCCAACGTTACCATGGTCTTTACGACCGATGACCAGGAATTGAATGCGCGGGCGTTAGCCGATTATTGGGAGTGGATCGTTCAAAATAGTGGGATTTCTTCACCCCTAGTCCAATCCCTGTGTAATAGCAACGTTCCCACGTTAGACGACGGCCGGGTGATTCTGTTAGCCGAAAATGAAGTGATCCAGAACTTCTTGACCAACCAGGCGCTTGGCCCCATCGAAAGTACGTATCAACAACTCGGTTTTCCGAAGTTTTCGATTCATACGATGATCGACGAAACCGCGTCACAGGCTAAAATTCAGGAATTTCACGCTCAAAAGGCCAAGTCGGATCAGGAACTGGCTAAAAAGGCCGAAGCCGCCATTAAAAAAGCTAATGAAAAGCGGGCCAAGCAGGCGGATAATCCGGCACCCGTTGACGGTCCGGTCCAGTTAGGAAAACAAATCAACCCACAGGAACCGGCAAAACAACTGATTCAAATTACGGAAGAAGAACGGTCAGTCATCGTTGAAGGTTACGTCTTTGACATGGAAGTCCGGACGCTGCGGTCGCAACGGCAGCTGTTAATTTTAAAGATTACCGACTATAGTTCGTCAATGGTGGTTAAGAAATTCTCCAGAAACGCCGACGACGAAGCCCAATTTGCCGCGCTTAATACCGGTATGTGGGTCCGGGTCCGGGGGTCGGTTCAAGAAGATAGTTTCATGCGGGACCTGACCATTAACGCTTATGACATCAACGAAACGAGTCACGCGAGTCGCCAAGATAAGGCGCCCGCCGATGATAAACGGGTCGAACTGCACGTGCATTCCAATATGAGTACCATGGATGCGACTAACAGTATCAGCGACTACGTTAAACAAGCGGGCAAGTGGGGGATGCCGGCCATTGCAATCACCGATCACGCCGGTGCCCAGGCTTTCCCCGAAGCGTTTGCGGCTGGTGAGAAGAACCACGTTAAGATCTTGTACGGGGTTGAAGCCAACATGGTCGATGATGGGGTACCGATTGCTTATAACGACGCGCCGGTCGACCTGAAAAATTCGACTTACGTCATTTTTGATACCGAAACGACCGGGTTATCCGCGATTTACGACCGGGTCATTGAACTATCAGCTGTTAAGATGGAAAAGGGGAACGTCGTTGATCAGTTTGAAGAGTTTATTGATCCCGGGTTCCACCTTTCCGCGCAGACAACTAATTTGACCAGTATTACCGACGAAATGGTCCGGGGGTCTAAATCGGAAGAAGAGGTTTTCCGGTTATTCCGTGAATTTTACGGCGACGCCATCATCGTCGGGCACAACGTTACTTTTGATATGGGCTTTATGAATACCGGTTACGCCCGGCACCACATGGACCCAATCACGAACCCCATCATCGACACCTTGACGTTGGCCCGCTGGTTATACCCGGATTTTCGGCGTTACACGCTGGACTCACTGTCCAAGAAGTTTAACGTTAATTTGGAGCACCATCACCGAGCGATTTACGATGCCGAGTCAACGGGGCACTTAAACCACATTTTCCTCAAGGACGCCGAGGACCGTTACGGAGTGCAACGGCATAATCAGTTGAATGATCACATGAGTGAAAACGGCGCGTATAAACACGCCCGACCGTTTCATGCCACCCTGTACGCGACGACGCAGGCCGGGCTAAAAAACTTATTTAAAATCGTCTCGTTGTCCAACGTTGAATACTTTGCCGGAGTGCCACGGGTACCGCGAAGCGTGCTGAACAAGTACCGTGATGGTCTACTAGTGGGTTCCGGTTGTCATAACGGGGAAGTTTTTACCGCGATGATGCAAAAGGGCCGCGCCGAGGCCAAACAAAAAGCCAGCTATTACGACTTTTTAGAAGTTCAGCCGAAGGGTGTTTACGCCGATTTAGTCGAAAGCGGCTTAATTGCGGATAACCAACACCTTGAAGAAATTATTAAGAACATGGTCGATTTAGGCCACGAACTACACATTCCGGTCGCGGCGACCGGTGACGTGCACTACTTGAATAAAGAAGATAAGATCTACCGAACCGTTTTGATCAAGTCCCAGCCTAAAATTGCTTTAGGGCGCAAGCGGACCGAGTGGCCGGATGTGCATTTCCGCACTACGGACGAAATGTTAGCCGATTTTCGGTTCTTGGGTGAAGCAACCGCCCACGAGATCGTCGTTGAAACACCGCGGGCCATTGCCGACCAGTTTGAGTTTGTGCGCCCCGTTAAGGACAAACTGTATACGCCCCGGATGGCCGGTGCCGAAGCTGAAATCAAGAAGCTGACGATGGACCGGGCCCACGCCTGGTACGGTGATCCGTTACCCGAGATCGTTCAGGCCCGGGTCGATAAGGAACTAAAGAGTATTATCGGTAACGGGTTCTCGGTTATTTACCTGATTGCCCAACGATTAGTGTTTAAGAGTAATAAGGACGGGTACTTAGTTGGTTCCCGGGGATCGGTCGGGTCCAGTTTGGTCGCGACTTTATCCGGGATCACCGAAGTTAACCCGATGCCACCACACTACCGCTGTCCAAACTGCCAGTATTCGAAATTTTATACCAATAACGAGTACGGTTCCGGTTACGATTTACCGCCGAAGGACTGCCCGGAGTGCGGCACGAACATGGTACGTGACGGTCAAAACATTCCCTTCGAAACGTTCTTAGGGTTTTATGGGAACAAGGTCCCCGATATTGATTTGAACTTCTCCGGGGACTACCAACCAATCGCCCACAATTATACTAAGGTACTGTTCGGTGAAAAGAACGTGTACCGGGCGGGGACGATTGGTACGGTGGCCGACAAGACCGGTTATGGTTATGTTAAGGGGTATGAACGGGATACCGAGCAAAACATTCGCACGGCCGAAATTGACCGGTTGGCGAAGGGAATGACCGGGGTCAAACGGACGACCGGTCAACACCCGGCGGGGATCATCGTTGTGCCGGACTACATGGATATTTACGACTTTACGCCGGTCCAGTACCCGGCCGATGACCAGACCGCCGCTTGGCAAACGACCCACTTTGATTTCCACTCGATCCATGACAACATTTTGAAAATCGATATTCTGGGGCACGATGACCCGACGATGATCCGGATGTTACAAGACCTTTCCGGTATCAAGCCGGAAAGTATTCCGCCGGTTGATCCCAACGTTATGAAGATCTTCTCCAGCCCCGAAGTTTTGGGGGTGACGGAAGACCAGATCTTTTCGAAGACTGGGACCCTTGGTATTCCGGAATTTGGGACCCGGTTTGTGCGCGGAATGTTGGAAGAAACCCACCCGTCGACCTTTAACGAATTGCTTCAAATTTCGGGGTTGTCCCACGGGACCGACGTGTGGTTGGGCAACGCTGAAGAACTGATCAAGGACGGCACGGTTACACTGGCCGAAGTTATTGGTTGTCGGGATAACATCATGACCGACTTGATCCACTACGGAATGGAATCCGACATGTCCTTCCAAATTATGGAACACGTGCGGAAGGGTCGTGGGATCCCCGACGAATGGCAACAGGCTATGAAGGACGCTAACGTGCCCGACTGGTACATCGAATCGTGCTTAAAAATCAAGTACATGTTCCCGCGGGCCCACGCCGCCGCCTACATTTTGATGGCGTTGCGGGTGGCCTACTTCAAAGTGTACTTCCCACTGGTTTATTATTCCGCGTACTTCTCCGTACGGGCCGACGACTTTGACCTAGTTGCCATGGCTAACGGTAAGGACGCGACTAAGGACGCAATGAAAGTCATTACCGATAAGGGGATGGACGCTTCCGCGAAGGAAAAGAACCTGCTAACGGTTTTGGAACTGGCCAACGAAATGTTGGAACGCGGGTTTAAATTCAAGATGGTCGACCTGTATAAGTCGGACGCGTCGGACTGGCTGATTGACGGTGATACGTTAATTGCGCCGTTCCGGGCCGTCCCTGGTCTAGGGTTGAACGTTGCCAAGCAGATTGTCGCTGCCCGGGCCGATAAGCCGTTTTTGTCTAAGGAAGACTTGTCTAAACGGGGCAAGGTTTCTCAAACGCTGATCGATTTCATGACCGAAAACGGCGTGTTAAACGACCTTCCTGATGAGAACCAGTTGTCACTATTCTAAAATTTTAAAGTCGTGTCATTACGGGTAACCGTCGAAGCTCAGTCGAGTTTCAGCGGTGACCCGTTTTTAGTTACCGGATTTTTGGGACGTGATTAACTGGTTCCGTACTAGTCAGAACTGAGCGTGACCCGGTGAGTTAAAATCATTTTTAGTCATTATTGATGACGACGGGTCAAAATTAACGCTGGTTTTTCATTAATTTTTGCTAAAATAACGGGAGTAAACGGCGTAAAGTTGCGGTTTTGCCATAATTATGCTAATATATAAATGTAATTTAAAACTCGTTAACGAGTGAGCAGCGATGCTCACTCTTTTTATTGGACTAATCTGGACAGGAGGCGCAATCTTGAGCAATAACGTTGTTGAGACGATTCAGCCGATCGCACAGGCGATCGTCACTGCTCACCAATTTGAACTCGTTGATGTAGAATTTGTTCGTGAGGGCCAGAGTTGGTACCTGCGAATTTATATCGATAAACCAGGCGGCATTAACATTGAAGAATGTGCAATGGTTAGTGATGAATTAAGTGAAAAATTAGATACGATGGATCCGGACCCGATTCCCCAGGCCTACTTCTTGGAAGTTTCTTCACCTGGCGCGGAACGGCCGTTAAAAAGGGAAGCCGATTATGAAAATGCCGTGGGCCAATACGTCCACATCGGTTTATACCAAAAAGTTGACGGTAAAAAGGTTTTTGAGGGCGACTTAAAGGAAGTTACGCCGGAAACCTTAACGCTTGATTACTTAGATAAAACCCGGCACAAGACCATTACGGTTGACCGGAAACAAATCTCACAAGCCCGCTTAGCGGTGAAGTTCTAATTTAGTAAAGGAGTCTACTCATGAGTAAGGAATTATTAGGGGCCTTAGACACCCTTGAATCAGAAAAAGGCATCAAAAAAGAAGTCGTGATCGATGCTTTGGAAGCCGCGCTGGTCTCCGCCTACAAACGGAATTACGGCCAGGCGCAAAACGTGGAAGTTGACTTTGACCAAGTTAAGGGTAATATTCACGTTTACGCGGTTAAAGAAGTTGTTGAAGACGTCTTTGACTCCCGGTTGGAAGTTAGTTTGCAAGATGCGTTGGCCATTAACAAAGCTTACGAAATTGGTGATGACATTCGCTTTGAAGTAACGCCAAAGAACTTTGGGCGAATCGCTGCCCAAACGGCTAAGCAGGTCATCATGCAGCGGGTGCGTGAAGCCGAACGCGGGATCATCTACGACGAATACAGCCAGTACGAAAATGAAATCGTGACTGGGGAAGTGGAACGGCAGGACAACCGCTTCGTGTACGTGAGTTTAGGAAAGGTCGAAGCCGTCATGGGACGCTCCGATCAGTTACCAGGTGAAACTTATCGGATTCACGATAAAATCAAGGTTTACGTTTCTAAAGTTGAAAACGCAACGAAGGGGCCGCAAGTGTTCGTTTCACGGACCGCACCGGACTTGTTGAAACGGTTGTTTGAACAAGAAGTTCCTGAAATTTTTGACGGCATCGTCGAAATTGTTTCGATTGCGCGTGAAGCGGGGGACCGGGCCAAGGTAGCCGTTCGTTCGAATAACCCTAACGTGGACCCCGTGGGAACCTGCGTGGGACCAAAGGGGCAACGGGTGCAAACCATCGTTAACGAACTTCACGGTGAAAACATGGACATCGTTGAATGGACGGATGATACGGCGGTCTTCATCGCGAACGCGTTGAACCCGGCTGAAGTTTTGGACGTTATCTTTGATCCCGAAAACGAACGCGGTTGTACCGTCGTCGTTCCCGATTACCAATTATCGTTAGCCATCGGCAAGCGGGGCCAAAACGCCCGCTTAGCCGCTAAGTTGACCGGATTTAAGATCGATATTAAATCGGAAACCGAAGCTTCTGATATAATGGAAGCAAACCCTGATAACGTTGCGGCGGCTGAAACTGGGAACGACTCCCAGGTTGAAGACGACGCACCGGTCTCAGAAGCAGTTGACGCAACCACTGACAGTGAGGGTGCCGATACACCAGCCGCTTCAACGGAAGCAGCCGACGACGCAGCCGCATCTGCCAGTGATGACGAATAAGTAAGCAAAGTAACTAAAGGAGGTCTGGGATATGAAAAAAAGAAAAGTGCCGTTACGCAAGGACATCGTAACGGGTGAGATGCATCCCAAGAAAGACTTAGTCCGGGTTGTTAAGAACAAGCAGGATGAGGTGTCCGTTGACCCAACCGGTAAAAAGCCGGGTCGCGGGGCTTACATTGCCTTAGACGTGGAAGTCGCTAAGCGTGCCCAAAAGGAAAAGACCTTTGATAAGGCCTTTGGTATTAAGGTTAACGCGGACTTTTACGAGGAGTTAGTGGCCTATGTTGATCATCAACAGGCCCGAAAGGAACTTTTCGGCAATGACGCCTAATCAAGCTTGTTTAAACCTACTGGGCCTGTCTCGGCGTGCCAAAAAGCAGATAGCTGGTGAAGGGTTGACCCTAGCCGCCATCCGTAACCAGTCGGCCAAGCTCGTGTTTATCGCGAGTGATGCCGGTCCCACGACTGCCAAAAAGTTTCATGATAAGGCCCAATCTTATGACGTTCCAGTGATCGATACTTTTACCAAAGCGGAATTAAACGCGGCGGCCGGCAATAAACGGACGGTGTACGCAATCACCGACCGGGGGTTTGCCGAGAAAATGGTGGCGATCATGACGCACTAAAGGAGGGTGAAGATATGGGGAAAAAGCGAATTTATGAATTAGCGAAGGAGCTCAACGTCCCAAGTAAGCAGTTGATTGCACGCGCACAACAATTGGGATTCTCCGTCAAAAATCATATGTCGACACTCGGTGACAACGAAGCCCGGCAATTAAAAATGCCCGCTTCGGCGGTTACCCATCCTAAATCTAACACGGCTAGTCAGACTAGCCACGCTGCCCAATCCGCAGCCAAAACTGTGACACGAACTGCTAACCAGCAGCAATCCAACTCGCGTCATCAACAGAGTGGTGATTCTTTGAATAATAATCGTAATAATAACAATCAGAGTCGTTCGAATAATAGTCAAAGCCGTTCCAATAACGGCAACCGGTCCAACAATACTAACCGTACCAACGGTGGTAACCGGACGACGAATAGTACTCGGAGTAACGGTAGCAATAATTCTCGCAACAACAATGCTAACCGTTCTAATAACAGCAGTCGGCCGAATAATAACCGTTCCAATAACGGTCAAAACCGGAGTAACGGAGCGCAAAACCGTTCCAACAATGGTGGCCAAAACCGCTCTAACAATTCCAATAACCAAAACCGTTCAAACAACGGCAATGGTAACCGGACAACCAACAGTTCCCGGAATGGGAGCGGTCGTTTTGGCGGTAGCTTAAGCAGTAACAATAACGGTGGCGGCGGTCGTTACCGTGGCGGCAACAATAATCGCCGTCGGAATAACCGCAACAACCGGAATAACCGCAATAATAAGAACCAACGGATCCGACAAGTGAATAACAAGCCGGCACCGGTGCGTAAGGATAAGCCGTTGCCAGAAAAACTGGTTTACACGGTCGGCATGAACGCCCAAGATTTGGGTAAGATTTTGCACCGTGAACCAGCCGAAATCATCAAAAAGTTATTCATGCTGGGTGTGGCAGTCAACCAAAACCAATCCTTGGACAAGGAAACCATTGAAGTCTTAGCGGCCGATTACGGGATTGACGCTGAGGAAAAGGTGACGGTCGACGTGACCGACTTGGACAAGTTCTTTGATGATGAAAACAAAAACACCGAAAACTTGGAACCACGGGCACCGGTCGTTACCGTCATGGGGCACGTTGACCATGGGAAGACGACCCTGCTTGATAAGTTACGGCATACCCACGTGACAGCCGGTGAAGCTGGTGGGATCACGCAAGCTATCGGGGCTTATCAAGTTAAGCACGACGGCAAGACAATCACCTTCCTGGATACCCCGGGACACGCGGCCTTTACCGAAATGCGGGCCCGTGGTGCGGACATTACCGACATTACCGTCTTAGTCGTTGCGGCTGATGACGGGGTTATGCCACAAACTATCGAAGCCATCAACCATGCCAAGGCGGCCAAGGTACCAATTATCGTAGCGGTTAATAAGATCGATAAGCCGGGTGCCAACCCGAACCACGTCATGGAACAATTAACTGAATACGGTTTGATTCCTGAAGACTGGGGTGGCGACACGATTTTTGTTCAAATTTCTGCTAAATTTGGTAAGAACTTAGACGAATTATTGGACATGATCTTGTTACAAGCCGAAGTGTTGGAATTAAAGGCGAACCCGAAGCAAAACGCTGCTGGTTCCGTTTTGGAAGCTAGTTTGGACCGTGGGAAGGGTTCCACTGCCACCTTACTCGTTCAACAAGGAACGATGCACGTTGGTGATCCAATCGTCGTTGGGAATACCTATGGTAAAGTCCGGACGATGACGAACGATCACGGGAAGCGGATCAAAGAAGCCGTACCGTCAACGCCAATTGAAATTACTGGTTTAAACGACGTGCCAGATGCCGGGGACCGTTTCGTGGTCTTTGACGACGAAAAGACGGCCCGCGAAGCCGGTGAACAACGGGCTAAACAGGCTCTGATGGACGAACGGAAAGCTACGGCCCACGTGACCTTGGACAACCTGTTTGATTCCATGAAGCAGGGTGAACTGAAGGAAGTTGACGTGATCATCAAGGCCGACGTTCAAGGTTCCGTAGAAGCCTTAGCGGGTAGTTTACGGAAGATCGACGTTGAAGGCGTGCGGGTCAACATCATTCACACGGCCGTTGGTGCCATTAACGAAAGTGACGTGGCCTTAGCGGAAGCAAGTAACGCCATTATCATCGGATTCAACGTTCGCCCAACGCCGCAAGCCAAATCACAAGCGGATACCGACGACGTTGACATTCGTTTACACCAAGTCATCTACAACGCAATTGATGAAATCGAAAGCGCGATGAAGGGGATGCTCGAACCGAAGTACGAAGAACAGATCACTGGTCAAGTTGAAATTCGTGAAATCTACAAGGTTTCGAAGGTCGGCACGATCGGTGGTGGGATGGTCACTGATGGTGTCATCCACCGCGATTCCGGTGTCCGGGTCATTCGTGACGGTGTCGTGATCTATGACGGGAAACTTGCCAGCTTACGGCGCTTCAAAGATGACGTTAAGGAAGTTAAACAAGGCTTTGAACTTGGTTTACGGATCGAAGACTACAACGATATCAAGGTCAACGACGTCATTGAAGCTTACGTTATGAAGGAAGTTCCGATTGAATAAACACCTTAATTGGAGGTAAACTAGATGGCACAACATTATCGAGTTGGTCGGCTAGAACAGGAAATTCAACGTGAAGTTGATGATATCTTGTTAAAGCGTGTTCGCGATCCGCGGGTTGCGGGCCTCACCATCACTGGTGTGACCGTAACGGGCGATTTGCAACAAGCCACCATTTACTACAGTATCCTGTCCGATAAAGCGTCGGACGGTGAAAAAACGGCTGCTGGGCTTGAAAAAGCGAAGGGCTTGATCCGGAGTGAACTTGGGTCACGCTTAAGCATTTACAAGACGCCAGAACTCACTTTTGAACGGGATCAGTCTGTTCAATACGGGAGCCGGATCGATGAACTGATCAATAACTTAAAACGTCAGGAATAGTTGCTGACGAACTTAGTCCCCACGATTTTTCGTGGGGACTTTTTCGGCCGGTTAAAATAATTTTAACGGTGACTGAATCCCGGTCCGGCGGCGGTAACGGACCGGGTGAAGAAAAATCATAACGTTAAAAATAGATTAGAGGTTGACGGATTAAAATGAGAATGCTTTAATATAACCAATCACTTAAACGGAAAGGAAAGATAATGATGACGCAACGACAATTACCAACCAACGCGTATTATTTCGGCTTAGTTTACTTTAGGTAGCGTCCGCATCGCACTGTAGATACGGACGGCACACACGTCCGTGTCTAAGGTTAGCGAAGTCATCTTTGTCTTGGCCAGCTAGACACGCAAAGGTCTAGCTGGAATTAATCACCGCATTAAAGACGTCTTAATGTGAGCCAGTTAGATTCTTTGAATCTAGCTGGCTTTTTTTATTCCCGTTTACACATTAAAGGAGTCTGAGAAAATGAATCGAAAAACACTCTCACTAAGCTTGTACTTAAACTACTTCGTGCATGGATTAGGGTTATTGATCCTCGCACAAAATATGCAGTCGTTAAGCCAACACTGGCAAACACCCCTGGCAACCGTTTCTTACGTCGTTTCTGGGGTGGGAATCGGTCGGTTATTAGCTTACTTTATTCTCGGTAATTTATCGGACCACTTTGGTCGTAAGATTTTTTGCAACGTTGGGATGTTCAGTTACTTTGTTTTCTTCGTGGGAATGGCGTTCGTCACCAACATTCAAGTCGCATACGGATTAGCCATCTTGGCTGGCGTTGCCAATTCAGCGCTCGATGCCGGAACGTACACCACTTTTATCGAGATGGGCGGACGCCAAGGCTCGGCAAACGTCTTATTAAAAGCTTTCATTTCCGCTGGGGAATTTCTCTTGCCGTTACTAGTGGCGTTGTTGGATTCCAACGGCTGGTGGTACGGTTGGTCCTTCCTAGTTGCCGCCGCAGTTTTGCTTGTTAACGCCGTCTTGTTGAACCGGCAGACTTTTCCACCGCGTAATCAGTCGGATCCTAGTTTAATGGCTAAGCAGCAGCAGCTTTCCAAACCGCGGCGCTTAATTGCGGCAATCGGACTGGCGGGGTACGGTTACACCTCAATGGCGCTAATGATTTTGTACACCCAGTGGATCAGTTTATTTGTCACTAAAACTTTTGGGTTCAGTCCAGTTTTAGCCCACGGATTGTTGTCGCTTTACAGTGTTGGCTCGATTTGCGGGGTGTTCGTTCTTTTTTGGTTGTTACGCCGGGGCGTGGCTGAAACGAAATTGATGGTGGAAATGAACGTTGGTTCCCTCGTTGCCCTGCTAATTGTTAGTTACAGTTCACTGAGCTGGTTATCGATGCTGGCCGCCCTGATCTTTGGGTTTACCGCGGCCGGGGGCGTGATGCAAGTTGGGTTGAACTTGTTCATTAAGTTATACCCCCACGTGAAGGGTGGTGTGACCGGATTGTACTTCACCTTTGGGAGTATCGCTTCGTTTACGATCCCGTTGATCACCGGCTGGTTATCTAAACAAAGCTTGGCCGCCGCGTTACGGTTCGACTTGGTGATTGGGTTGGCGGGTGTTTTGCTCGTACTAATGACCGCGCTGGCACTGCGCCCGCAAAGCTCATTAGTTCAGCAACGACAACGAATCAATCAAATTGATTCACAAATTGTCGCACTACTAAACGAACGCTTTGATACCGTGACTGCCATTGGTCAATTAAAAATGCGGGAGCAGTTGCCCATCTTGGATCAGCAGCGGGAGGCCAGGGTCTTGTCCCAAGTGGCTCAACGTAGTCAGCGAATGGCACACACCCCGTACTTACAAGCAATCTATCAAGCCATTATGACGAATTCACGGGCTTATCAAGCCCAGCTGCACGGAAAGGAAGAGGAACATGATTAATTACGTCACTGCCGGGGAGTCCCACGGCCCCCAATTGACCGGGATCCTGACTGGGCTCCCGGCCGGACTAGAAATTGATATTGACGCTGTCAACGCCAACTTAGCTGCACGTCAGGGAGGCTTTGGTCGGGGCAACCGTCAGCAGATCGAACACGATCAAGTGACGGTGACCGGGGGCCTGCGTCACGGGGTGACTTTGGGCTCACCGTTAGCACTCACGATTAAAAACCGCGACCACGCGCATTGGTCGGCCATTATGGATCCGGTTAGTCCGGCGACCGCCGAGAACACCTTGCGCAAGGTGACCCGGCCACGGCCCGGTCACGCCGACCTGGTGGGTGGGATGAAGTACGGACAGCGCGACCTGCGCAACGTTTTGGAACGGTCTTCCGCCCGCGAAACGGCGATGCGGGTGGCCATTGGCAGTATTTGCCAGCAGCTCTTAGCACAATTTGACATTCACCTGGTTGGTTACGTTCAACAGGTTGGCCAGCTACCAGCGGACTCGGAATTGGGCTTGGACGTCGCAGCCCTTCAAAAACGAATCACCGCTAACGACTTGCGCATTACGGATCAGAGTCAGGTCCAATCGATCCACGACTTGATTACGGCTACTAAGAAGGCCGGCGATACGCTGGGGGGTGTGATCCGGGTGGTTGCCGAAAACGTTCCCGCCGGGTTAGGAAGTTACACCAATTGGGATACCAAGTTTGACGGACAATTGGCCGCGGCGGTCATGGGCGTGAACGCCATGAAGGGCGTTGAGATCGGTGACGGCTTTGAAGCTGCCAAGCGTTTGGGTAGTCAGGTCATGGATGAGATCGATTGGAACGCGACGGACGGTTGGTCCCGGTTAAGTAACCACTTAGGTGGCTTTGAAGGCGGAATGACCAACGGGATGCCGATTATTGTTAAGGCGGCAATGAAGCCGATTCCCACGCTTTATAAGCCGTTACAAAGTGTTGACGTTCAAACCAAGGTCGTTCAAAAAGCGAGCGTGGAACGTTCCGATACCACCGCCATCGTACCAGCATCACTGGTTGTCCAAAGTGTTGTCGCAATCGAATTAGCGAAAGCGTTGACCGCGACCTTTGACGGTAGTAACCTAGACCGCCTGCGGTTACAAGTTGCCACGTACCGCGACGAACTGCGGCAGTATTAGGTGGCCGCGATGGTGATCCACACGTTAGGGCCGGCGGCGACCGATAGCTTTGCCGCCGCCGAGCATTATAACCAGGTAAAGTACGCGGGCCAAGCAACCGTGTGCGGGCATCCCAGCTTTGAGGAAATTTTGACGACGTTAGCCGGTTATCACGGTGACGAGTTAGTCATCCCGGCGGCCTTTAAATCATCAACGTTAAAGGCTGGTTGGGGCGACATCCACTACGCGTTGCTTGAACAGTTAACGTTACGGGACTGTTTTATGACCGTGCTGGACCCGATCGTCGTGGTCCAGCGTATCGGGGCCGATAACCGGATTGGTTACACGCACGCGGCCACGGCGCAGTTGTTAGAACGGGTCGTCAGTCACGTCAGTGTCCAAACTTGTGCCAGTAAATACTTGGCGTACTAAGCTTATCGGCAAAACGGGGCCGCTTACGTTTTGACCAACGAAAAAAATGTGACCCTGCAGACGAATGAAAAAATCATTAAGCGTTTCACACCGTCGATGGTGTGGTGCCTTTATCAAATTAATTAGGTGATTAAAATGAAAATTAAGTTAAATACGCGCCCGTTCAACGGGCTACACGGTCGGCTCACGGTACCGGGGGATAAGAGCATTTCCCACCGCGGACTAATGCTCGGTGCAATCAGCTCCGGGCAGACGGTCCTGAAGCACTTCTTGACCGCGGACGATTGTTTATCGACGTTAAACGCGTTAAGGTCCCTCGGGGTGCCAATCACGCGTCAAGGTACGACCGTCACGGTAACTGGTCGGGAGCGTCACGGCCTGACTGCCGCCACGGTCCCCCTCGACATGGGCAACGCCGGCACGGCGACCCGGTTACTGACCGGACTATTAGCTGGTCAGCCGTTTGACTCGACGTTGGTCGGTGACCCTTCTTTGAGTCAACGGCCAATGGCCCGCGTCAGTGAGCCGTTAGCGACGATGGGGGCGGCAATTGAGCTAACGGCCGGTCACTTGCCCTTAACGATCCACGGCCGGCCGTTACACGCAACCAACGTTCAAATGACCGTGGCGAGTGCCCAGGTTAAGAGTGCGTTGATCTTAGCCGCACTATCCGCGGACGGCCCCAGTACCATCGTGGAAAAATTGCCGACCCGCGACCATACTGAACGGCTGTTACGCGTTTTTGGCGGACAACTTGAAACGGCCGCCGATGGCCGTACGATCACGGTTCAACCGCACCCGCAACTAGTTGGTCAAACGCTCACGGTACCCGGGGATTTGTCATCAGCAGCATTTTTCATGGCGGCGGCTAGTATCGTGCCGGGTTCGCGGATCCGCTTGGAACGTGTCGGGTTAAATCCGACCCGCAGTGGTTTCTTGACGGTCTTAAAACGGATGGGCGGGGACGTTAGCGTTGAACGGCTGACTAACCCGGGTGAACCACTGGGAAACGTTGAGATTGCCTTTTCCACTTTAAAGCCGATTCGATTAACGGCCAAGGACGTTCCGGCGGTGATCGATGAATTACCGCTGGTCGCGCTGTTGGCGGCGACCGCCGATGGCATCAGCGTGATCAGCGGTGCCGAAGAACTGCGGGTCAAGGAGACCGACCGAATCGCGACCATTGTGACGGAACTATCCAAGTTGGGGGTTCAGATTACCGAGCAACCAGACGGCTTTGTGATCGATGGTCGACCAGCGTGGCAGTTACAAACGCCAAACTTTGATAGTCATGGGGACCACCGAATTGGCATGATGATGGCAATTGCCGCCCTGAGGTTATCGACACCCACGACGCTATCCGGAGCGGAAGCAATCAACATCTCGTACCCCGGATTCTTTGCCGACCTGCAGCGACTGTTACCCAGCGGGGAGGCGGTGTCATGACCCGGGTTTTGATCAAGGGGCTGGGCCTGATTGGGAGTTCGCTGGCCTTAGCCATCCGCGCCGCTCACCCGGCGGTATACCTAGTGGGGTGTGACGTCAACGCGGCCAGCTTAAACTACGCGCGGCAACAAACGATCGTTGATGAAGTGAGTCACGATTTCTCAAAAAGTGCACGGAGCGCCGACGTGATCATCTTAGCCGGACCAGTGAGTGTGATCTGCGCTGACCTTAGGCAACTCGCGACCCTGACTTTAAAGCTGAACGTTATTGTGACCGACGTTGGCAGTACGAAACGGACCGTCATGGCGGCGAGTCGCGAACTCGGACAACGGGGCGTGACCTTCATCGGTGGGCACCCGATGGCGGGGTCCCATAAGTCCGGGGTGACCGCGGGGCGGGCGGATCTGTTTGAAAACGCCTTTTATTTTCTCGTCCCGGGATTGGCGGCTGCGGACGCGGTCGCACAATTACAAACCCTATTAGCGGGTACGCGGGTTAAATGGCTAACGGTCACGCCCAGACAACACGACCGGATCGTCGGTCAACTTAGTCACGTCCCACACGTTGTGGCCGCGGCGTTGGTCAACCAGACCCATACCGCGTTAGCCGACTCACCGCTAGGGTTACGGCTCGCTGCGGGGGGCTTCAAAAGTATGACGCGGATCGCAAGTTCGGACCCGACCATGTGGACGGCGATCTTACTGGCAAACGGCCAACTCGTAACCCACCAATTACAGGATTATATTGATAAATTACGGGAGATTCAAACGGCGATCAGTGCTGGTGATGCGCCCGCAATCAAGCAATTTTTTACGGCGGCAAAGGTGACCCGCGACCACTTGGGACCGGAACACCTCGGCAGCTTACCTAATTTTTTTGACCTGTTTTTGAACGTTCCCGACCGGGTCGGGGCAATTGCCGACGTCACCAAACGCCTGGCCAGTGCCCAACTGAGTTTAGTCAATATTCATATTTTAGAGATCCGCGAAGAAGTTGACGGCGTTTTACAGGTCACGTTTGGTAACGCCGACACGCGGGATTCGGCGGCCGAATTACTGCGGTCAGCCGGTTACGAGATCGTTAGGAGGAATTAAGATGCGAGCAATTTTAATTGGGTTCATGGGTAGTGGGAAAACAACGGTCGGGCGGTTATTAGCCGCGGCCTTAGCAACAAAACACGCGGATCTGGACGACCTGATCGTTCAACGGGCCGGCCAACCAATCACGGCAATCTTTGACCAGCACGGGGAGGCTTATTTTCGTCAACTTGAACAGCGAACACTAGCCAATGCGATCCACCAACCGGGAATTTTATCAACGGGTGGCGGAACACCGACAATCGATAGTAATGCCGCCATTCTGACGGCAAGTCCGGTACCGGTGATTTGGCTAGAAGCGAGTGATCAAACGATTTTACAACGGGTCCAAAACGACGATCAACGGCCATTAGTCAACGAGCTGGATACGCAGGCATTGCTGGCTTTAAAACAACGGCGGGCCGCGTTATACGCCCGGGCTGCTGACCTGGTGATCCAAACGGACCAGTTAGCGCCCCAGCAGATCGTGACGCGGATTCAAACGTGGTTAGGTGAACGGCGGGTTGCCGCGCAGGCTTAAAATAATGGGTAACTGAATATCAATAATCGCTTAGCACTGGTCACGCTGAGTTAGACCTTGCTCCGCCGAGTGGTTCCCATGAGGGGGCGCGGCGGAGCTTTTGGTGTTCAAGTGAACGCTGCGGCTTTTTGCATATTTAAGCGCTTGCAATTGGGGCTGATGTGGTATACTGAAAAACGTTTGGAATAATGAATCATTACCGAATATGGGTCTAGGAATTATCAGGACTACTAATATAGAAGAAACTAGAACTAGTTAAAAAGGAGTTTTTAATGACAGACGGAATTTTACCACTTTATAAACCCCGCGGGATGACCAGTTTTGATTGTGTCGCAAAGGTCCGCAAGCTTTATCAAACGCGCAAGGTGGGGCATTCGGGAACGTTGGATCCCAACGTAGACGGGGTGTTGCCCATCTGTATCGGTAACGCCACGAAGGTCGTTCAATTTTTAGTGGCGTCCGGCAAACGGTATCAGGGGAGCATTACGCTGGGCTTTGCAACCACCACCGAGGATCTTGATGGTGAAGAAGTTGAGCGTCAACCAATCACCACACCGTTCAGCAAAGAACGGATCGACGCGGTTCTGACGCAGATGACGGGCGAATTGACGCAGATTCCACCAATGTTTTCGGCCGTTAAAGTCAATGGTCGGCGCCTCTACGATTACGCGCGCAACGGTGAAACCGTTGAACGGCCGGTGCGGCACGTGACGATTACCAGTTTTAAGCAACGCCAGCCGGCGACGTACGATTCAGAACACCAGACCCAGACGATTTACTTTACGGTCGATTGCAGTAAGGGAACCTACGTCCGGACGTTAGCGGTTGACGCTGGCAAGGCGTTAGGAGTGCCAGCGGTAATGAGTGACTTGACCCGGCTAAAGAGCGGGGGCTTCACGTTAGACGAAACCGTGACCTTTGAACAGATTACCGACCACGTTGCTAACGGGACCGCGGGTGATTTACTTAAACCGATCGACCAGGCGCTGCGCCAGTATCCCCGGGTCGTTATTAATGCCGCCATCTGGGCCAAAGTTAAAAACGGGGTGTGGCTGACCGCGGCGGATCTGCAGCTTAGTGATCCCGCTGCGAGCCCAATGGTTGCGTTAATTTACCAAGACAGCCTAAAATGTCTATATAGTTACCGACCAGACGAACGACGGTATAAACCGTTTAAAATGTTCTCGGTCAATTAAGGAGTTCTTTTCATGCAGGTGATTAATTTACAGTACCCGGTGGATCGACGTTTGATTCCGGCGGGACCAAGTGTTTTGGCCCTCGGCTTCTTTGACGGTGTGCACCGCGGCCATCAGCAAGTCGTTGCGGCTGCTCGTAAAGCGGCGCGAGCTAAACACGCCCAACTGGCCGTGATGACTTTTGATCAACACCCGTCCGTCGTTTTTAAACGGGCGGATCCCGACCACGTGCGGTACCTCACGACGGTCGCACAAAAAACGGCGCTCATGGCGGAAATGGGAGTCGATTTACTGTACGTGTTGCACTTTGACGCAGCCGTGGGGGCGTTACCCCCACAAACGTTCGTGGACGAGCTGATTGTTGATCTCCACGCCCAGACGGTCGTTGCGGGGTTCGACTACACGTACGGACCGGCGGATACGGCCAATATGCAAAAACTCGGCGGCTATGCTCGCGGCCGCTTTGACATCATCGAGGTCCCTAAAGCGGTCTTGGGTGCACAAAAGATTAGTTCAACCCGGATCAGAACGGCACTCGATACGGGTGACGTTGATTTAGCCGATGAGTTACTGGGTTACCAGTACGAAACGGCCGGGAAAGTGGTCCACGGTGAAGCGCGCGGACGCACCCTCGGTTTTCCCACGGCTAACGTGGCCCACAGTAGTAATACCCGGGTGCCGGGCATTGGTATTTACGCGACCATGGTCCAAGTTGGGACGCGGTGGGTGATGGGGATGGCCTCGGTTGGTCGTAACGTAACGTTTGGCGACGACCGGCCCATTACCATTGAAATTAACCTACTCGATTTTAGCGGGGATATTTACGGGCAGACCGTTACGGTGCGGTGGGCTCACCGGATGCGTGGCGAGGTCAAATTTGCCGGTGCCGACGAACTGGTTGCACAGTTAAAACGTGACGAACAGGGGACCCGGGACTACTACGCGGCTCACCCGTTTACCGCGGAGCCCCGGTTAGTCACGCTCGCAGGAAAAAATTCAACTAAAACGGAGGAAGCGTAATGGCAACGACGGATACGATTTTTCAGCACGGAACGTTAGGGTTATTAGTGCCCGGTTTATTTGACGGCACAATTACGGCTGGTGAGTTACTAAGCCACGGTGATACCGGGATCGGCACGCTTGACGGCCTGAACGGTGAAGTGATTATTTTAGACGGGCACGCCTACCAGGCGCGAGAAGACGGTCAAGTGCGTGAAATTGAAGCGCACGAAACGTTGCCGTTTGCGTCGGTGCATTTTGAAAAGCCCGACGTGAGCGCGCCGTTAACGGACGTGGCCCAGGCCGACTTTGAAACGCAAGTTGTCAAGGATTACCGGTTAAAGAACGTCTTTGCGGCGATCCGTGTCGACGGAACGTTTAAACACATTAAGACCCGCGTTGCTCCCCGTCAACAACCGCCGTACAAGACCCTGGTTCAGGCAACCGCTACGCAGCCCGAATTTAGTGGTGATAACGTAAAGGGGACCATCATTGGCTACTACGCGCCACACCTCTTTCAGGGCGCCACGGTGGGTGGGTTTCACCTGCACTTTCTAAGTCAGGATCACCAGCTCGGCGGACACTTGTTAGCGTTTGACGTGGATCAGGCCGTTTTAAAAGTTCAGCACTTTGCGGACTTTCACGTGCACTTACCGATTGATAACGAAGCCTATTTACAAGAAGAATTTGATAATGAAACGATCGACCACGCCATTAATAAGGCGGAACGGTAATTATCGAGCGTGGAACAAAGTGATTTTTGGTCCCCGTTTGGACACCGTTGTAACGGAAAGATAAGCCGCGTAAATTGCTCAGTTTATTTTGAGTAATTTACGCGGCTTATCGTTTTGTTCCAATTGTTTTTACGGTCAGCGCGTTTATCATTAGCACTCTGATGATAAGAGTGCTAATATATAGGTTGTGCGAAAGGATGAGCGGGACAGGGTTGAAAGTTGATTGCTTCCTAAAAATACTTTGTCCTTCCTTGACTTTCATTCGAAGGGTTGTTATATTAGTAACTGTGTTAGCACTCCATTATGTTAAGTGCTAAAAAGAGGTGATGATCACGTTAACTGAACGACAAAGCCTAATTTTAAAGGCGATTGTCCGTGACTATACCGAAGGCGGTAACCCCGTTGGTTCCAAGTCCCTCGTTCAAGAGTTGCCAATGAAAGTCAGCTCCGCGACCATCCGTAACGAGATGGCCCGACTCGAGGATCTGGGGTTGATCGTTAAAACGCACCTATCTTCAGGTCGAATTCCGTCCATCAAGGGGTACCGGTACTACGTTGACCATATCCTGAAACCTGAAAAGGTTGATGGTCAGGACCTGAAAGTCATTCAACATTCGTTGGGTGGTGAATTTCATAAGATCGACGAAATCGTGGCGCAATCCGCCGATATCTTGTCACAATTGACAAGTTACACGACGTTTACGCTGCGGCCCGAGTTAAAGGACAGTCGGTTGAGTGGTTTTCGCCTAGTTCCACTAGGTAATCACCAGGTGATGGCGATTCTCGTGACGAATAACGGGGACGTTGAAAACCAAACGTTTACGATTCCTAATGACTTGACCGGTGACGAATTGGAACCGGTCGTGCGGTTCATTGATGATCAGTTGATTGGGCTGCCGTTACAAGACGTCCTGCGAAAATTACAGAAAGAAATTCCGTTAAAACTCGCAAAGTATTTGCAAGATCCTGACGGGTTCCTTGATATTTTTGGCAGTGTATTGTCCAAGGCAGCTTCCGAGCGGTTTTACGTGGGTGGTAAATTGAACTTATTCAATTATACCAATCAGCAGAACCCTAAGGAATTACAGTCATTGTACTCGTTGCTCGACCAAACGGATAGCCTAGCGAACGTGATTGGCCCACCAGGCCAACACATTCAGGTTCGTATCGGTAATGAGATCACCAACGATTTGTTAAAGGATTATAGTTTGATCACCGCGACTTACGACGTTGACCGGCACGGTAAAGGGATGATTGCCATCCTGGGGCCGACCGCCATGCCGTATTCCCGGATGATTGGACTGATGGGCGCGTTCCAGCGGGAACTTGCCCGCAAATTATTAGATTATTACCGGTACTTTGACGAGTGACGGACAGGGAGATGAAAGCATTGGCTAAAGAAACAAAGAGTGCTGAAGCGGCTGAAGAACAAACTTCAACGGCAACCAGTACGACTAGTGAAGCTAGTCAAGCCGCAACTTCGACTGCCAGTGAAACAGCATCGAGTGCAGCGGATAAACAAACGGCTAAAGATCCGCGTGATGAGCAGATCCAAAGCTTAAAGGACCAACTTGATCAAAAGGATGACCAACTACTTCGAGCGCAAGCGGAAATTGTGAACATGCAAAACCGCAACAAGAAGGAGCAGGCCGCCATCCTTAAATACGACGGTCAATCGTTGGCCAAAGACGTCCTACCCGTTTTAGATAACTTGGAACGGGCGTTAGCGACCCAGGCGGACGATGAGGCGGCGCAACAACTTAAGAAGGGTGTTGAAATGGTTTACGGCCATTTACAAGACGCTTTGAAGAAGCACGCCGTTACCGAAGTTCCCGCTGACGGTGAAAAGTTTGATCCCAACGTTCACCAAGCGGTTCAAACGGTTCCCGCTGACAAGGACCATCCGGCTGACACGGTCGTTCAAGTTCTGCAAAAGGGTTACCTTTTCAAGGACCGGACGTTACGCGCGGCGATGGTCGTTGTGGCACAATAACTTTGAAATCAAATATTAAATAAAAGAGGTTTGTTAATTTATGGCAAGTAATAAAATTATCGGTATCGACCTCGGAACGACTAACTCAGCAGTTGCCGTTCTTGAAGGTAATGAACCTAAAATTATCACGACTCCTGAAGGTGGCCGGACGGTCCCATCAGTCGTTGCGTTTAAAGATGGTGAAACGCAGGTTGGTGAAGTTGCCAAGCGGCAAGCCATCACGAACCCGAACACCGTTTCTTCAATCAAGCGTCACATGGGTGAAGCGGGCTACAAAGTAGACATTGATGGTAAGGACTACACGCCGCAACAAATTTCCGCGATGATTTTACAATACATCAAGGGCTTTGCTGAAGATTACTTAGGCGACACGGTTGAAAAGGCCGTTGTGACCGTTCCGGCGTACTTTAACGATGCCCAACGGCAAGCAACTAAGGATGCTGGTAAGATTGCCGGCTTAAACATTGAACGGATCATCAACGAACCAACGGCTGCTGCGTTAGCCTATGGTTTGGATAAGACCGATAAAGATGAAAAAATCTTAGTCTATGACCTTGGTGGTGGGACTTTTGATGTTTCCATCCTGGAATTAGGCGACGGAGTCTTTGAAGTGTTATCAACTAATGGTGATACTCACCTTGGTGGTGACGACTTTGACCAAAAGATCATTGACTGGTTAGTAGCCGGCTTTAAAGCCGATAACGGTGTTGACTTGTCACAAGACAAGATGGCCTTGCAACGGTTAAAGGACGCTGCTGAAAAGGCTAAGAAGGACCTCTCCGGGGTTTCTGAAGCTCAAATCAGCTTGCCATTTATCTCCGCTGGTGCTAACGGCCCGTTACACTTGGAAACCACGTTGACCCGTGCTAAGTTTAACGAATTGACCGAAGACTTGGTTGAAAAGACCCGGATTCCGGTTGAAAACGCCTTGAAAGATGCTAACTTACAAGCTAGTGACTTAGACGTTGTGATCTTAAACGGTGGGTCTACTCGGATTCCAGCCGTGCAAGACGCCGTTGAAAAGTGGACTGGTAAAGAATCCAACCACTCAATCAACCCTGACGAAGCGGTTGCTTTAGGGGCCGCCGTTCAAGGTGGGGTCATTACCGGTGACGTTAAGGACGTTGTGTTACTTGACGTTACGCCACTTTCCCTTGGGATTGAAACCATGGGTGGGGTCTTCACGAAGTTGATTGATCGCAATACGACCATCCCAACTAGCAAGTCCCAAGTCTTTAGTACCGCTGCGGATAACCAACCAGCCGTTGATATCCACGTCTTACAAGGTGAACGGCCAATGGCTGCTGACAACAAGACGCTGGGTCGTTTCCAATTAACGGATATTCCAGCTGCTCCTCGTGGGGTTCCTCAAATCGAAGTTAAGTTCGATATTGATAAGAACGGGATCGTGAACGTTTCCGCTAAGGATATGGGCACGAACAAGGAACAAAAGATTACCATCAAGAGTTCATCGGGTCTTTCCGACGAAGAAATTGATCAAATGGTCAAGGAAGCCAAGGAAAACGAAGACGCCGATAAGAAGCGTAAAGAAGAAGTTGACTTGAAGAACGAAGTTGACCAATTGATCTTTACGACCGACAAGACGTTGAAGGAACTCAAAGGCAAAGTTTCTGACGAAGAAGTCAAGAAGGCGCAAGACGCCCGCGATGCTTTGAAGAAAGCTCAAGATGACAACAACGTTGATGAAATGAAGGCCAAAAAGGATGACTTGAACAAGATCGTGCAAGACTTATCCGTTAAACTTTATCAACAAACGCAACAGGCCCAAGGTTCTCAAGCGGGAGCCGACGGTCAAACTGCGGGTAACGCTGATGATAATAAGGGTGACGACAACACGGTTGACGGCGACTTCGAAGACTTAGATAAAGATAAGGACAAGAAGTAAACCCGTTTAAACAAAAAGGCCAGGGCCGCGGGGTCTTGGCCTTTTTGTGTTAAATATGCTAGTATTAATGAGACTTTAAAGGGATCATTAGGAGGTTACGATGGCAGAACAAGACTTATATAAGGTTCTGGGCGTTGAAAAGGACGCTAGTCAGGATGAAATCAAGAAAGCGTACCGCAAGCTTTCCAAAAAGTACCATCCCGATTTGAACCACGAACCCGGCGCGGAGGACAAGTTTAAGGCTGTCAACGAAGCGTACGAAACGTTAGGTGATCCGCAAAAACGGGCGCAGTATGATCAGTTTGGGTCAGCCGGCCAACAACAAGGCTTCGGTGGCGGTGCCGGCGGTTTTGGCGGTCAAGGCTTTGGCGGTTTTGGCGGCGGTGGCGGCGGTTTCGACGACATTTTCAGTCAATTCTTTGGCGGTGGCGGCGGTACTCGCCGGCCCAACCCAACGGCACCCCAACAGGGCCGGGATTTACAATATGAAATGACGTTGAAGTTTGAGGATGCGATCTTTGGTAAGAAGACCAATATCACGTATAACCGTGAGGAACAGTGTGAAACTTGTGGCGGTTCCGGTGCCAAGCCGGGAACGTCCCCGGTGACCTGTTCAAAGTGTCACGGCAGTGGGTACATTCAAGTTCAAACGAATACGCCTTTGGGTCGTATGATGAGCCAACAAGTCTGTGACGTTTGTCACGGGACCGGGAAAGAAATCAAGGAAAAGTGCGCGACCTGTGGTGGTTCTGGTCATACTGAACAGAGTCACTCCATCAAGGTCACCGTACCGGCCGGGGTTGAAGAAGGGCAGCAAATGCGCCTTCAAAACCAGGGTGAAGCCGGGGCTAACGGTGGTCCTTACGGGGACTTGTTCATTATTTTCCGGGTGGAACCAAGCAACGAATTTGAACGGGACGGTGCGACCATCTACTTCAAATTACCAATCGACTTTGTGCAAGCCGCGTTAGGTGACGAAGTGCAAGTTAAGACCGTGCACGGTGACGTTAAGCTCAAGATTCCGGCTGGGACGCAGACCGGAACCACTTTCCGTTTGCGCGGCAAGGGTGCGCCACGTTTGCGCGGTAATGGTAACGGTGACGAACGGGTCACGGTGACCATTGAAACGCCGACCCACTTAAATAAGGGACAAAAAGAAGCGTTAAAGACGTTTGCGAAGGCGAGTGGTAAAACGGTCGCTGGTAACGGTAAAAGTTCCTTATTTGATAAATTACGGGGCGTTTAAGATTTCCTTAAGCTTTCCAGTTATGTACACGACTTAATTTAAATTAGGAACCGTCTAATTGCAACGTAGCAGTTAGACGGTTCTTTTTTGTGCTGACGAACGTAAAGCGAACGCGCCCGTTTATTAACTAACTTTTCTGGGTAGTTGAATTGTCATAAAGTGTTTCGTTCTGCTGTATCTAGGCTTTGGACCAGTGCTAGAATTAGTCAAGGAGGTCAATAAACGCTGAATTTTCGTGGGGGGATGATTTGACGGTTATGTTACAAAATCGTTACAGTGGCGTTGCCATTTCGGGCGCAAGTGCAGGTTTTTGTACTTTTCAAGTGAAAGTTGGGGATTCGTGGGAATGATTGTTAAAATTATTCTTGAACTTAGCGTACTCGTCACGCACCTGGGTACGGGTCAACGCAGTCCGTGATTAACAAACTAGTGGGGAAGTTAAAAATTTGAAAATAAACAAGGGTTTAATGGTGGTCTTGCTAGGGCTACTCGTGCTTGGGGGTGCTGGAACGTGGTATGTTCGACACCACTCCCGCACGGCACGGATTGAACAAGCACAACGTAAGCATAAAAAAACGGCGCGGGCCGTCGCTAGGAAGAATTCGCAACTTAGTCGAAAAGTAAACCGGACAGAATTTTTAACGGCCAAGTCACCAAAGCAACAAATTACTAAGACGTTAAAGTTGAGTCACTTTGTAGGGACGGCTCTGGTGGTCAAGGATAACCGCGTGATTTATCACAAGGGATTTGGTTACGCGAATCGTGCTAACGAAGTAAAAAACGGCCCGGCTTCTAAATACCAGATTCTATCCATTCAAAAATCACTAACGGCGGTTGGGATTATGCAACTGGTCCAGGCTGGGAAAGTTAAGCTTAGTGATCCCATCACAAAGTATTACCCGACGGTGGCAATTGGCCGGCAGACGACGATTCGCCAAATGTTAGATATGACGACCGGGTACTGGCTGGAGACGGGTTCTACCAAACCGTTATCGGAAGCGAAAACGGTGACGTACGCACTGAATCATATGGTTTACCGCAAGCAAAAGGTTGGTATTTTCAACTATTCGGCGGTTAATTACGTCTTATTGGCTGGAATTATTCGCAAAGAAACCGGGCAATCCTACCAACATTTTGTTAAGTCAAATATTATCCATAAACTTGGTCTGAAGCAAACCGGCTTCGTGATCGACGGGATGGGGACCGGTGCGACGATCGGTTACAAGGCGAGTGCTAAACAGGTCGTTCCAAAGTATCAGCACCGAATGCCTGAAACGAAGGCGCAGATGCATAACGAACTGGGGACCGGCCAGATTTATATGAGTGCGGCCGACCTATTTAAGGTTGAAAGTGCCATTTTGAAGGGAAAACTAATTACCAAACCCAACGTCCTGACGTTGCATACCCGGACGGCCACCGGCGAATACGGTGGTGGGGTCTACAACATCAGTAACGGCATCCGGTCGCACGGTCTCGGCTACGGTTATGAATCCGACGTGCACCTCTCGGCGGATGGGAAGACCGGGGTCGTTTTACTCAGTAATTACCGGCGGCGTTCCGCTAGTATCGAGTTTGCGGCCAATAAAATTTTTAGTGAGTTAATGAACGGTGGCTTATAACCACAATTGGGACGAATGATTTGAGGAGGTGAAGGCATGTTCGCAAAATTGAAAAGCTGGTTTCAACGTCCGGTCGTTCAATTCATTGCGCTAACAGTATTCTATTTTGCTGTCATGCTGGCTCTGGTTTACCTATACGGGTACAGTGGGATTAACCAAGCCAAGTTCATTTACAATGAATTTTAGTAGGTGGACGCGTTAATTTATTGTTTGGGGGAAATTACTAATGATTAAAGATATCATCAAAACAATCGATGATTATGCACGGACACAACCATCTAAGGTGGTTTACGACGTGCAGGGTGTTCAGCACACTTATGCTGACTTAAAAGCTTATTCAGACGCGCTAGCAGCGCACTTAGACACGCTAGATTTACCGGCTAAGGCACCAATCATTGTGTTTGGGGGTCAAACCTTTGAAATGATTGCGACGTTCCTGGGCGTGGTCAAGTCTGGTCGGGCCTACATTCCAATCGACACGCATTCGCCAAACGAACGCCTGACGATGATCAATGAAATTGCGCAACCGGCCGCGGCCATTGCGGTCGTTGACCTGCCAACTGGCGTGGGAACGACTCCGGTCATTACGCCGGATCAGTTGATGACGATCTTTAACACGCCGGTTGACTACCAGGCGGACCACGCGGCGGAAGGTGACGATGATTACTACATTATTTTCACTTCCGGAACGACCGGGAAGCCGAAGGGTGTGGAAATCAGTCACGCTAACCTATTAAGTTACGTAAACTGGATGCTGGGTGACGATTTTGGGCTACCAAAGCAACCTAATTCACTCTCACAACCACCGTATTCCTTTGACTTATCCGTCATGGACCTTTACCCGACGTTAGCCATGGGTGGGACACTCTACGCGTTACCAAAAGCGGTAACCGACGATTTTAAACAATTGTTCGCCGCGTTGCCAACCTTACCGATCAACGTGTGGGTTTCGACCCCGTCCTTTATGGACATCTGCTTATTGGAACCGAAGTTTGACGCCGAACATTTACCGAGCTTAACGCACTTCTTATTCTGTGGGGAAGAGTTGACCCATAAAACGGCGGCAACGCTGAAGCAACGTTTCCCAGACGCCCGCATCTTTAATACGTACGGTCCCACCGAAACTTGCGTGGCCGTTACCCAAGTTGAAATTACCACCGCCGCGTTGGCGAAGTTTGACCGGTTACCCATTGGTTATGCTAAGGCCGACACCAAGATGATGGTCGTGGACGAAGCTGGCAAAGAGGTTGCTAACGGTACCGAGGGTGAATTGATTATCTCCGGACCAAGCGTTTCAAAGGGCTACTTGCATAACCCCGAGAAGACGGCCAAGGCTTTCTTTACGTTAGACGGTCAGCGGGCCTACCATTCCGGTGATATTGGGACGATGGACGCGGACGGGTTATTCCGGTACCGTGGCCGGGTCGATTTCCAAATCAAAATGAACGGTTACCGAATTGAATTAGAAGAAGTTGACCACTTCTTAGGCTCCCAGCAGCACATTAAACAGGCTGTGGCGGTACCAAAGTATAATAAAGAGCATAAAGTGACACAAATGATTGCCTACGTCGTGCCGAAGCCGAACGATTTTGAAAGTGACTTCGCCCTCACTAAGGCCATCAAGAAGGACTTGCAGGGAATGATGATGGAATACATGATTCCCCAACGGTTCGTTTACAAAGAGAGCTTGCCATTAACGCCTAACGGTAAAATTGATGTCAAGTCGATCATTAAAGAGGTTAACCCAGAATGATGTCTTTTGACCCATACGGTAACCCAACGTACTTTGTACTGCTCTTTATTGCGTTGTTACCGTTGATGATTGGTTTACTCTACGGTCGGCGATCGCACGTTTATGAATCAATCATCTCATTCGTGTTCCTATTGCTAACCTTCGGGGGTGTCAAGTGGCATACCGGGATCGCATTGATCTGCTACTTGATTTACCAGATCACGTTGGTGTGGCTGTATTCCAAGTATCGCCAGCGACCGGATTCACCCAATAAGGGTTGGGTCTTTGTCGTGAGTGTCATTTTGGCGATTGCGCCGTTGGCCGTGGTTAAAATTACGCCGGCGGTCAGCCACGGAGCCAGCTCGATCATTGGCTTCTTAGGGATTTCCTACCTGACTTTTAAAGTGGTTCAAACCATCATGGAAACGCGTGATGGTGTGATCAAAGAGTTCCACCCGGTACTGTTTGGTCAGTTCTTACTGTTTTTCCCAACCATTTCATCCGGGCCCATCGACCGCTACCGGCGTTTCGTTAAAGACTACGATAGTGTGCCGACCCGTGAAAAGTACTTGGGCTTAGTTGAGAAGGGTGTGCGCTACATTTTCTTGGGGTTCTTTTACAAGTTTATCTTGGCGTACATTTTTGGGACGCGGATGTTACCCGTTGTGGAACACGCCGCACTGCAGGCTCACGGCACGGTTTCGTGGGCGCTGCTAGGTGTGATGTACGTTTACAGTATGGACCTGTTCTTTGACTTTGCCGGCTACAGTTTGTTCGCCGTCGGGGTCAGTTATTTAATGGGGGTTGAAACGCCAATGAACTTCAACCAACCCTTTAAGTCTAAGAACATTAAGGATTTCTGGAATCGCTGGCACATGACGCTGTCATTCTGGTTCCGGGACTTTATCTACATGCGGATGGTATTCTTTGCCATGAAGCATAAGATCTTCAAGAGCCGGATCACGACGGCCAACGTCTGTTACGTGATCAACATGCTGATTATGGGGTTCTGGCACGGGGAAACGTGGTACTACATCGTTTACGGTCTTTTCCATGGGTTTGCCATGGTGATCAACGATGCCTGGCTACGCTACAAGAAGAAGCACAAGGAACAGATTCCGTCCAATAAGTTTACGGAATACTTTGCCATCTTCTTAACGTTTAACGTGGTTTGCTTTAGTTTCCTGATTTTCTCAGGATTCCTGGACACGTTATTCTTCGCGCCCCGGCCATAAAATTTAATTAAGGGAGTAATTTACCATGGATGATACAAAAGCAACGGTCTTATCAATCTTACAAGATTTAACTGGTGAAGACGTGTCCGGCAACATGGACACCAACTTATTTGACGAAGGAATCCTCGATTCAATGGGTTCCGTTCAACTCTTATTGGAATTACAAAATCAATTAGGTATTGAAGTGCCGGTCTCAGAATTCGAACGGTCAGAATGGGACACACCGGCTAAAATTGTTGCTAAGGTCGAGAGTATGCAATGAGTGTTTCCAAACGCCTTTTTAAGATTTTTGGGCCAATTATTTTGGCGGCAATCTTATTACTGGCCGTTCTGTTATCACCGTTCTCATTCGGATTAAACCACGTGTCCAAGGATACCGAAGAAAAGGCGGCGGTCTCGTTATCCGCTAACGTTTTGAAGGGCCGACAAATCAAACGTCAGTCCCTGGAAGACGGTTACGTGCCGTTCTTTGGTTCCTCCGAATGGTCCCGGTTCGACCCGATGCACCCGTCCGTATTGGCAGAAAAGTATCACCGTAATTACCGGCCGTTCTTGCTGGGATCACGGGGAACCCAATCTTTGACGCAGTACTTCGTGATGCAATCGGTAAAAAAACAGATTACAAATAAGAAGGCCGTCTTCGTAATTTCGCCCCAGTGGTTTGTTCCCCAGGGGACGCGGAAAGACGCGTTTGCTTACTACTATTCACCACTTCAAACGACCGACTGGTTACAAACGGAGAAAAATACTGAGATGGACCGTTACGCGGCCAAACGTTTGTTACAAATGCCTTCCGGTTCGTCCGATAAGACTTTAGCGGATGCTCTGGCGCGCGTAGCCGCTGGGTTTAGACCCACAAGTGCGCAAATGGCCTACATCAACTACAAGGCGCGGGTGTTAGGTAGTGAAGATGAATTCTTCTCCCGGTTCGGGATTGCAAGTAAAAACTTGAATACCGTTAATCAGCAGGCACAACAATTGCCGTCTACTTATAACTACAATAAGCTAGATGCTTTAGCCGGCAAGATTGGGAAAGCCCAAACCACTTCCAACAGCTTAGAGATCAGTAATCAATTTTGGAAGACCCAGTTAAAACGTAATTATAAGCGTTTAAAGGGGTCGCAAACGCATTTGAACTACACGAAGTCGCCCGAATTTGCCGATTTCCAGTTAGTCTTAAACCAGTTTGCCCAGACGCATACCGACGTCCTATTCATCATTCCA
Source organism: Lactiplantibacillus garii (assembly GCF_003885105.1). Lineage (GTDB taxonomy): Bacteria > Bacillota > Bacilli > Lactobacillales > Lactobacillaceae > Lactiplantibacillus > Lactiplantibacillus garii. The sequence continues at coordinate 10,818 of NZ_QWZQ01000008.1, read as the reverse complement.
CCAATCAACCAACGGTGGTCGGACTACACCGGGTTGTCAATGGACATGATCGCTAAGTTTGATCAGAAGATCCGTTACCAATTAACCAGCCAAGGATTTAACAACATTGTTGACCTAACGCAGGACGGTAACCAGGATTACTTCATGACCGATACGATTCACTTAGGCTGGCGTGGGTGGTTAGCGGTTGATCAAAAGGTCAACCCGTTCTTAAGCAAGGCCAACACCACTAAGCCGAAGTACAAGATCAACGATAAATTCTATTCGACCAAGTGGCAACAGTTGGATCCGGATGAATTAGGTTCGTTTGAAACTAAATAGTAACCATCAATCGCACTGGCCACTGGTCGGTGCGATTTTGGGTTTAACGGATAAATTGTGATTCGGCGCTTTAGTTGGTATAATTGTAAGGATTAGGAATTAGGAAGAAAGTAGGAAAATCAATGGATAAAGCGACAATGCAGGATCGACAAAAACACATCCGTAATTTTTCAATCGTCGCCCATATTGATCATGGTAAATCAACATTGGCGGATCGGATTCTTGAATTAACGGATACCATCTCTAAACGTGAAATGCAGGACCAAGTGCTGGACTCAATGGATCTGGAACGGGAACGTGGAATCACCATTAAGTTAAACGCGGTTGAATTGCATTACCAGGCCAAGGACGGGGAAACCTATATTTTTCACTTGATCGATACGCCTGGACACGTCGACTTTACGTACGAAGTGTCTAGAAGTTTAGCGGCTTGTGAAGGGGCCGTGTTGGTCGTGGACGCGGCGCAGGGGGTTGAAGCCCAAACCTTAGCGAACGTTTATTTAGCGATTGACGATGACTTGGAAATTGTCCCGGTTATTAACAAGATTGACTTGCCGTCCGCGGAACCCGAAAAGGTCCGTAAAGAAATTGAGGACGACATTGGCATCGACGCTTCCGACGCCGTGTTGGCTTCCGCTAAGGCCGGTATTGGGATCGAAGAACTACTGGAACAAATCGTTCACAAGGTACCGGCACCGCAGGGTGATTTAGACGCACCGTTGAAGGCCTTAGTCTTTGACTCGGTCTACGATGATTATCGCGGTGTGGTTTTAAGTGTTCGGATTCACGAGGGCATTGTCCGCCCCGGTGATAAGATTCGGTTAATGAACAGTGGCAGTGAGTACGAAGTGACCGAAGTGGGAGTCAACTCACCCAAACCGTTGTCTCGCGACTTTTTAATGGCCGGTGACGTTGGTTACATTACCGCCAGCATCAAGGACATTCAGGATACCCGGGTCGGGGATACCGTGACTAACGCGGACCGGCCGGCGGAGAAAGCCTTGTCCGGTTACCGGGAAATGAACCCGATGGTCTACGCCGGAATCTACCCAACCGATAACGCCAAGTTCACGGATCTACGGGAAGCTTTGGAAAAATTAAAGCTCAACGACGCCGCCCTTGAATTTGAGGCCGAATCTTCCCAAGCGCTGGGATTTGGCTTCCGTTGTGGGTTCTTAGGATTACTACACATGGACGTGATTCAGGAACGGCTCGAACGGGAGTTCAACCTTGACTTGATTACGACCGCGCCGTCGGTCACTTACCACGTCATGATGACCGATGGGAGTGAAAAGGACGTTGAGAACCCGGCCGAAATGCCGGAAGCGTCGTCCATCAAAGAAATCCGTGAACCGTACGTGAAGGCGCAGATCATGGTGCCAAACGAATACGTTGGGGCCGTCATGGAACTGGCTCAGCGTAAACGGGGCGAGTTTGACACGATGGAATACTTGGATAATAACCGGGTCAACGTGATTTACTACCTTCCGTTATCCGAAATTATCTTTGATTTCTTCGATAAGTTGAAGTCCAACACTCGCGGTTACGCGTCACTCGATTACGATATCGATGGTTACCGGGCAAGTGACTTAGTCAAAATCGACATCCTCTTAAACGGGGACCAGGTCGACGCGTTGAGTTTCATTGCGCACCGGGACTTCGCGGCGGCCCGTGGTCGGGAGATTGCTTCCAAGTTGAAGACCATTATTCCCCGGCAAAACTTTGAAATTCCCGTCCAAGCCACGATTGGTTCGAAGGTCATTGCCCGGACGAACATCAAGGCTTACCGGAAGGACGTTACCGCCCACTTATACGGTGGTGACCGAACTCGGCGGATGAAGCTGTTAGAGAAACAAAAGGCCGGTAAAAAACGGATGAAGGCGGTCGGTCGGGTTGAGATCCCGCAAGAAGCGTTTATGGCCGTTTTAAAAACCGACGAAGAAGAAAAGCCGTCGTAATAGGGTTCCGCGCAAGCGGAGCTCTTTTATTTTGCCAATTTGCCAACATTTTGCCAACATTGAACCTGAATTGTTGGCAAATAATACATATTTCAAATATTTGTCTATCATCTTTTTAACCGTTATTTTTAAGCATATTTTCGAAGATGTCGACGGTGTCCCGCTTCATTTTCTTAGTGACGTGGGAGTAGGTATCAAGTGTCGTGGAAATTCGCGAGTGGCCTAACCGCTGCTGAATTTCCTTATACTTAGCCCCGTTTTCAAGTAGCATGGTTGCGTGTGTGTGCCGTAAAGAATGAAAGTTGAACGGGAAGTCCAATTTATCGGATAACTTTCCGGTGTAGTATTTAATCACGTTCGGGGTGATGGGCTTACCGTTTGCCTTAGTGCAGACGAACGCACTGTCGTAATAATAGGGGCCATATTTAACCTTGTTTTCTTTCTGATACGTGTGGAATCGCTTCAGGGTGGTTAATAATGTGGATCCAACCGCAATGGTTCGATAGCTGGCCTTGGTCTTGGGTGAAGTAATGTCAAACGTATTCTTTTTCATGATCATCTGTTTGTTGACCGTGAGGGTCTTATTGTCAAAGTCAATATTATCCCAGGTAAGCCCGGACACTTCACCGCGACGAAGACCAGTATTAAAGCTGATGATCAATGGTAAATAAAGTGGATTGGATTCGGGAACTAATTTCAGGATAGTTTTGAACTGATCCATTGTAATAATCTTTAACTTGTCCCGGGCGGCCTGCGCGGTGATTTCATCATCATTGTTATTGGTTGGTTTTACAACGTAGTTAGCAGGGTTCTCTCGAATCAGTTGATAGGGGAAAACTGCCATTTTAAAGCCTTTGCGCAATACAGAAACGATGATCTCAATGGTGTGCTTTGAAAGTTTATCAGTTGGCAGCTCATTGATAAATTTTTGAATGGCCGCGGGTCCGATTGACTTCATGCGATACATGCCAATCCCAGGTTTTATATAGTTGTTGATGATGTTTCGATAATTAGTTTGAGTGTTATATTTTAGTGTTTTTACAACGAAGTTCTCATGCCAATAATCGAAGTAGTCGGCAACGCTCATCTCTGTAAGATTGGTAGCTACACCGCCGCGCTCAAATTCATCAATAGCCTTGTGTAAAGCGCGCTCAGCCTCATCACGGGTGCTACCACCGACGTGCTCAATTCGTTGCCGTTTTCCGTCAATGGTTGGGCCTTCATAAGCGTAATACCAACGGTTACCACGTCTACGTACTGATCCTCTCATAGAATTACTTCCTTTCTAATTTAGTTATAGCAGGGTATTGCATACAACACCAAACGTATGTTCTTTTAACGATCTAAATAAAAGCCCGATTAGGGGCGGATTATAAATTTATTTTAATAATCCCGTATCCAAGCGCCGTTCTTCTTAGTCCAGGTATCGGTGGCTAATGAACCGCCTTTAGTACGAACTGATTTAAACCAATACTTTGCCTTAGACGTCTTATCACCGTGTTTTATTACAATTTTTGATTTTGAACTAGGTGAATAGGGCGAGTATATGATTTTGCCTTCACGCCAGGAATTGTAGGTCTGGATTCCTGGTGTATCCTTGGCAAAGTAGGCTTTGCCATTTACGCGAACACGGTCATAGTTGTCGTCTTTTTTATCCCAACGCGCGGAATATTTTTTATAAAGACTGCTGATGGTAATGGTTGAGCCTTGTTTTTTCTTTGCGTTCGCAAGACTAGTGTAAAGTGTCATCGGACCATAATCAGCCTGTAAGTACGCTGTCCGATACTTGGAGTGTGAAAAGTCGTTACTTTTAGCCGTTTTAAACGGAACAACGGGTTGCTTAGCAATTTTTTTAGTTTTGTAATAGTACTTAGTAGGGCCACCAACATCTTCGGCGGTAGCAGGACGACTGGCGCGTAACGTTGCATGACCATTGTGCATGACTTTTTTCCAAAGTGGTCCGCCATCAGTGCCAAATTTTCCGACAAGGTATGCTCCATGATACTTTTTAGTAGCCATTTGTGGATACCCAAAGTTGCCTTTAGGGAACTTTTTACCGGATAACTTATGCCAACTAACGCCGGTAGCTCCGCGAGTATAAAAGTGGTATTTAGTTGCTTTCACCTGGTCATATAATCCGTAGGTAGAATTATAGTGATACCAATGACCCCGAAGTGAAGTAGGGACCGTAGTAGCGTGATGCTTAGCGCTAGCAGTTGTTTCGTAAGTTAACATTGTAATACCTAGTGTTGCGGTTACTACCGCTAGCCAATTAATACTCTTTTTCATTTGTAACTCCTCCAATTATTCCCATTCCCCAATAAGAATGATCCCTCATAATACGCCTAACTCGTACTGACCATTTTGTTGAGCAAGTATGAGTTTTAATCCAAACCTGCATCTTCCAATTGGCCTTGAACCCAAGCGTCTGGAGTACCATCAGGATTGGCTCCCGGTGCATGATTTGTTCCAGGCATGTTGGACTGACGTGTGCGGTATTTAGTTGATGATTGGGTCTGGCTGGATTGACGCGGCGTAGCATTGGTTTGACTAGTGGATTTTGTACTAGATTGTTGAGTTGTTGACTGTTGCGCATTATTTTGCTGTGTCTGTGCACTTTGGCTAGCGGCAACAGAACTAGAGTAGGCCGCTGCGTTGGACGAAGAAACGGATTGAGAGTAGGCAACGGACCGTGAAATTGAAATGCTGGAAGCTTTTTCTTTACTTTCAGAAGATGCCTTTGCTCTACTCTCGGACTCTGCCTTTACTTTACTTACCGAAATGGCTTTGGCTTTGCTTTCAGATTTGGCCCGCTTTTTAGATGACTCTTTGGCTCGTTTCTTCTTGGCAACCAAACTGCTACTATTCGTTTTAGATTCCGTGTTTTGTTTAGAGCCATTTCCACAACCCACCAATAAAAACAGCGATGCGACAACAGCAGCCCCCGCGATTACCTTTTTCATAGAAAACTCCTCCAGTTAGAAAAAAGTCCCCACTTTTTTAATAACATTTATTTAATGATTCCCGATTTAAAACCTAACGCCCGTCTTTTAACGACTTCCGGAGGTCGTAGTTAATCAGACTTTTACACTTAACCCGAAGATTGTTGTTATAGGCTATGAAATTTATAAGTAATCTAAAATAGTTTGATAACTATTTAAAACAATCTCATGTTATTATACCAAAAAAGCTCACCATAATATTTATAATATTATGACAAGCATCTTTTTAATAAAACTGTGTAAACTATGATTTCATCCACGGTAACCACGGTCGTAACCCGCGTAGCAGCCAGTAAAAAGCTTGGCTGGCTAACAGGGTGACGCCGACGGTCCAGAAGAAGTTATTAAGTGATAAAAATTGGAGACTGATAACGCCTTGCAAAATGAACGAGCCCCCGAAAAACGCAATCACGGACGATGCGAGTAGTACCGTCCGGAAGGCGTTGAAGGGGTAGCAGGCTTTGGCCAACGCGTACAGGGTGACCCAACCAGTGTAGAAGAACATTAAACTAGTGGTTTGAGTACTGCTAATACCAGTCCACTGCGCAACGCCGTACGTGATGACGAGGCCAACCGTAATCATGATGGCGAAGTTGATGGCCCGTTTTAACGCCCAGATAATGGAACGGTTGCCCAGTTTGTGGTTGTTGACCTCGAACTGGAGGAAGAAGGTTGGGTAGCCTTCGACCAGCGCGTCGATCATTGAAATCTGGATCGGTAAAAACGGAAACGGCATGTTGATCAGTAGGCAAAAAATTGACAGGGCGATTGAATACAAACACTTTACAAAGAAAATGCTCCCGACCCGCGTCAAGTTATTAATCACGCGCCGGCCTTCCTTGATGATGTGTGGTAACACCTTAAAGTTTGAATCCAGTAAAACGACCTGGGCAACGTGTTTGGCGGCGGAACTGCCACTATTCATGGCAATGCTGCCAGCAGCTTCCTTAAGTGCTAACACGTCATTGACCCCGTCACCCACCATCGTGACCTTGTGGCCCTGAGACTGCATGGCTTGGATCAACCGTTTCTTCTGGGAAGGAGTGGCCCGGCCAAAAATCGCGTATTTGGTGGCCACCGCTTCCAACTCCGCTTCACTCGTAATCTGGGACATGTCAACGTACTCTTGGTACTGCTGAATACCCGCCTGCTTAGCAATTTGCGAGACGGCAATCGGGTTATCGCCCGAAATAATCTTAACGGCGATGTCTTCACTGTCGAAGTAGGCGAAGGTGTCGGCTACGTCCTTACGAATAATGTCTTCCAAAACGAGGGCGGCTACGATGCGGTTATTCGGTAACTGGTTATTTGCCGGCGTCGTTTCGGCGTACGCCATGCAGAGTACCCGTTTGCCAGCTTTTTCCGCCGTTGTCACTTCTGGCGGTAATTGGTCTAAATGGTGTTGTACCAGTACTTCCGGCGCTCCAAAAATTAGAGTACCGTTACCCCTGAACGTGACCGAACTCCATTTTCGTTCCGAGGAAAACGGGGTGGTGGCGGTGACCGTTAAGTTGGGGTCAGAAGCGGCCCCAAAGTATTGGTGCAGCGCGGTAAAGGTGGCGTTGTTATCCTCGGTGGCTGCCAAAAAGGCCTGGATGCCAGTCGTTAAATCAAACGGCAAGCTGGCATCCACGACGGTCATTGATTGTACCGAGATGCGTCCCTCGGTGATCGTACCGGTTTTGTCCAAACAAACGATGTCGGTACGGGCTAAGTTTTCTAACGAGTACAAGTTTTGGACTAAGACTTTGCGCTGGGATAGCAACACCTGACCAGAGATGAACGAGACACTGATCAATAATTCCATCCCCATGGGAAGAATGCCTAATAGGGCGGTCGCGGTACTAACCACGGTGTAGGTGGTCGTTTGATCCCGTAGAAAGAGGGCCTCTAAAACTAATAAAATTCCGATTGGAAAGACGAGGTAACTGGTGATCCGAATGATTTTACGTATGGTACGCATAATTTCAGAAGCCACCCCGTCACTTTTTTGCGCCGTAATCGAAATGCCAGCCACAAAACTATCCTTACCAACTTTGGTGGCCTGGGTCAATGCCTTACCACTGACCACAAAACTGCCAGATAATAAATCGTCGCCGGGATGTTTCATGATGGGATCGGCTTCACCGGTAAGAAGGGATTCGTTCACTTCCACGTTGCCGGTGAGGACGGTGGCGTCGGCGATAATTTGATTACCGGCCGTGAGCTGAATCACGTCGTCTAATACGACGTCGGTGAACTGAATTTCTGAAAACTGCCCGTCACGCAAAACGACCGTCGTTTTATTGGATAAAATTGATAACTCGTCAATTAATTTTTTGGCGTGCAACTCTTGGTGGATGTCGATTACCAGGTTGATCGTGATAATAACCAGGTAGAGTAAGTTGGTATACGCTCGGACGCTGATCAGCCCGACGGCGACAATCAGGTAAAACAGGTTGATCCAGCTAAACAGGTTTCGTTTAATAATGGCAGCGGTCGTCGGGGTCTCGGGACTATTATAGCGGTTGACTTGACCGCGGTTGACCCGATTTTGAACCTCGGCCGTGCTGAGTCCCGTTTGGGAAATGGACGATTGCTGAGAATTAGCTTCCAATATAGTTAACACCTCCGAGCTAGTTCAATTGAACGACATTTTACTGGAATTTTACCAGCAAGCGGGAAGTCCGGTAACCCGCTACGGTCAGAAAACGACCGAGTTTGGTGGGAATGTAGGTCCAAGCACTGACGGAGTGCAGGCGTAAGCGCCAGTATAGTCGTTTGTCCAGTTTTTTAACGTATTGCCACATGTCGTGCCGTTTTTCTAAAGCCTCTTCGGTCCCCATCAGGAGTAAATGTACGGATGAAACGGCTAACATGACGGAGACACTCCGCACGAGGTAGGTCCGTAATTTGGGAGACGGGTTGTCGTTATGCTGCGTACAGTCCGCCACCAGTTTCGTGACCCGAATTTGTTGGTCGATCCGACTGATCATGACGTCTTCACTGATGGACTGGTCCGCGCGGCCGATAAAGTAGCGGTACAGGTCTAAATCTAAGTAGCAAATCTTATGGACAAGTGGTAATGGTTTGTCGGCAAACAGGTTGTCCACGTAAAAGGTGTGTTCGGGCAGTTGTACGCCGCTGCGCCGTAAAATATTGGTTTTAAAAATCAGCGAATGCATGATGAGATACTGGGTCACACCGAAACGCTTGGTGTCATCCCAACCACAAATTTGATCGGTTGGGAAAACGTGGCGGTAGTTAACGACAAAGCTCTTATGTTGGTAAAAGTTTTCGTAAACGTAGTTGCAAACGAGCATGTCCACGTTTTGACCGTGCTTATCCCAGCTCTCAAGGTGGTCCAGTACGGATTGAAGGGCCTTTTCATCCAACCAGTCGTCGGAATCAACAACTTTGAAGTATTTTCCGCTGGCGTGGGCGAGCCCGTTGTTAACGGCACCCCCGTGGCCGGCGTTTTTTTGGTGAATCGCTTTCACAATATTTGGATACTGGGCCGCGTAATTATCGGCAATCGTGGCGGTTTGATCAGTCGATCCGTCGTCAATGATTAGAATTTCGACCCTGTCACCACCCTTGAGCAATGAATCCACGCAGCGCTGAAGGTAATCCTCGGAGTTGTAGCTCGGAATGGCAAACGTTAGGTACTTCATGGCTAATGTCCTCTCTGTGTTCAATAATAGGAAATTGGTTTGGCTAATTTATCAAATGTAACGTCGATACGTTAAGTACACCCTTTCCATTATATATGAAATTACGTATAAATATTATTAAACAATGATAAATACTTGAAAAAAGAACCCACTCCGTAATAAAAAGGCGTTTCCGATTGCCGGAAACGCAGTGGTCAGACTTAATTTAAATGACGGGGTTCGTTTCGACAAACGTAATCGCGTCAAGTCGGACTAAGTACCGTGAGGAGCTACTAGAAGATTCGCATTCAGCCGTTGCAGCATCCACGGGAGTGATTGTGCGAATATCCAGTGATTGGCCGGTCACGAGGTGCAGGTCACGGATAGGTTGTGATTTAAAGCTTGCGTTGCGTAAGTTAACAATGTTGTCATCTCCATTCACTATATTATGACACAAGGTGAGTGTGATGGTGCAACGGGCCCCCTTTGACGGGTACATTGATAGTTTAATTGACAACTTGTAAATACATAACTGGTAAAGAACGGTTGAACGATGACGGTTATTAAGGAGAGTATGAAATGGACTTTGTTTTTGATATTGATGGGACCCTTAGTTTTAACGACACGCTGAGCATAGTGGGGAGGGCAATTTCGACATCACGGCGTTTGGGTCACCAGTCAACCCGGACTAGCTGTTTCGGCTGATGCGCAAACGTGCGCGGCAAACCCGGCAGCGTTAGCTAAGTGTTTGGCAACGTGGGCCTAAAAAAGCAGTTACCCGCATGGTGGGCAACTGCTGACGGTGGATCATTTAAATCGCGGGTGGCATTTTAGCCCCAGACGTTTTCCATGTGCGGCAACTGTAAGAGGCCGTCGGTGGCGGGGGCGGTAGTCCCAATTGTCTTGAGGTGCCACGTGCCGGTATCATCTTTTTCGGCCACGACTTTTTTACGTTTGCCCTCGGCGTTTTTATAAAAACAATTTTCGTGATCAGCACCGATTTCACGTGCTAATATTTGGTTGGGTGTGATGTAACCGTCGTTTGTTTGAAACTTTTCAATTTGATCCACGCTGGATAGCGTTTCGTGACCGCGACGATAAATTTTTTCAATTAAAATCATGTTTAAGTTCCCCCTGAGTATTAACCTGACACCGTGGTAATCTTAACATACATCACTGGAGTTTTGCATCCGGTAACGTAACTTTAGTAAATCTTCAAGCTTTAGCTGCGGCTTTGTTGCTTATCTGGCCGTCTATTGGTACAATATATGTTTAAAATCTGGTATAATTAACTCAGATATGAATAAAATGTTCGTAAGGAATTAATTTATCATTTAATCAATTTCACGTTGTGAAGGAGAGATCACCGACATGTTAAAACGCACGAAACAGTTTCTGCGATCGCAGCATTATGAGTACGATAAAACATATATCCGACCGCTGATGGTGCCAGACAGCGTTTACGTGTTGAAATTCGGTAAGGACCATCGGAATAATCGCGTGGTCGTAAAGTATAGTCATACTTGGACAGGTCGCGTCAAAATCAATGAGATCGCCGTGCGACTGCATAAGCAGAAACACCCACGAATTTTTAAGCACGAAGCGGATATGGTCAAGTATTTAAATAAACATTTATCTAAACGGACGCCTGATTAGGGGCTCTTGGGGTAAGTGTCGTTATCTTTGTAAAAGTGATGCTATTTTAGGATAGCATCATTTTTTATGGCTTGGTTTTAGAATTAATCATTGGACGGCGAGCTTTGTTTAAGAATTAGCACACTGGTTAACGTGTAAAATAGTTGAACCCATATAAAAATAACTGGGCTTATTAATAAAATTGTGCTATACTAATTTAAGTTTTAGGGGATTAGACGTAGACAAATCACGCGAACGCTGGAGTTAGTG
>NZ_QWZQ01000089.1:2595-3485 GCF_003885105.1 Lactiplantibacillus garii | reverse complement strand
GATACATACATTACGACAATTGATCCACCAATACCTCCACCTATCGCCATTAATGTGTCTTGTGCACCTACCGATACCATTGAAAATAATTGTGTCTGAGCAGTAATAATCCAAAGTATGAGGCCAATCATTACATCTCGAATTTTTAGATTACTTAAAAAGTTAGTCTTTTTCATCAAATATCCAACGTACATAAAAGTTAAAGAGAATGTTGCCGCATTTAATGACAGTGGTAACAGCCAAAATGATGCAATACTTTTTCCAATAATTGCTAAAAATACAACAGCAGATAGTCTAACTACATTCTTTTGTTTCAATTCTTTTGTTGAACGAATGATATAATTAAATATCATTGTCGCTATTCCTAGCGCAGGTAAAAACCAGATAGCACCAACTGATCCTATACTTGCAGAAAAGGGAATATTGGGATTTGTACCGGTGCCATAAAATATAGACGAAAGCAGAACTTGGTAACTACTGTACATTGACTGCATGAAAGGTAATCCACGCAATGTTAGAGGAAATAATCCCAACATCAACAATCCAGTCGCATAGTAAGGTAACATAAATCCGTTTAATGTGTTTTTTAGTTCACTAACATAATCACGCTCATGATATAGATACCCACTCAATAGGAAAAAGATTGGCATATGAAAAGCGTAAATATATCGCCCAATCGGCTCCCCGGTATACTGAAAAAGCGAATGTCCTATAATTACGCAGATCATGGCAATTGCTCTGGCGATATCTATCCAACCAACTCTTTTTTTCATTGCTTTACTTTCCTACCTTTTCATCCTCAATCAGAAATAACGATATAAACATAATTCAAAGATCATTTACTACATTACATATAACATAATGGTTTTTAAGTAAATATTTCAAAATCA
>NZ_QWZQ01000089.1:0-2585 GCF_003885105.1 Lactiplantibacillus garii | reverse complement strand
ATATTTAGGCTTAAAGTTTATACCTGAAAGCATTCCTTTGAATACTATAAAACTTCGCTTCACTTTATGGTTCGGTGATACCACCAAGGCTTTTAAACTAACATAGCAATCGCGTATTAGTGTAGAAATTACTGCAACCTTCCCACGATGTTTGCGTGCAGTATACAATTCGTTTCGATATAAATAAAAGTATCTAGAAATACGATTAGCATCATCCGTATATACAGACGGCGCCTGATTACTACCAGATTCATGATTTACAACGGAACCTGCAACGAAATAACACGATGCAGTTGCCGACAAACGTAAAGTATACTCAACATCGTCTCCCCAAATAAAGAAATCTTCAAATGGGAGGCCAACGCTTTCCACTTTTCCACGGGGAACAAATAATGAAACGAAAGTCGCTACTTCTACCTTAATTAACCCTTTATCTGCCGACACTGACCAATCCCTAGTCGTCCACGGAACATTCATTGGAGTCCCATCTTTCCAATGAACATTGGAAGCTAGAAAACCAAAGTTAGGATAAATTGTTGTGGCTTTCAGTAATTCGCCTAAAGCACTTTCAGTTGGAATCGTATCATCATCCATTATCCATAGAAAAGCGTCATTTGTATCTGTTAATGCTGCTTGAATTCCACGCTTAAATCCTCCGGCACCACCATAATTCTTATCCAAACGTTTATAAATTAAGCCATCTGTATGATCAGCAATCATTATTTTTTGCGTTTCGTCCGTACTATTATTATCAATCACCATGATATGATCAACCACAACGGATTGATTCTTAATTGCATTAAGGCACTTTTTTAATAATTCTGAGCGATTGTAAGTTACTACAATCGCGCAAACTGATGTTTCCAAAATTAATTCGCTCCTTAATTATTGTTGATTCTTTAGGATTCGCATTAAGTACTGACCATAATCATTCTTTTTCATTTTGTTTGCTAGTTTTTCTAGATGGTTGGCATCAATGTATCCCATCCGATATGCAATTTCTTCAATTGATGCAATCTTTAAATTCTGTCGCTTTTGTACAGTAGAAATAAAACTGGAAGCTGATAACAAAGAATCATGAGTCCCAGTATCCAACCATGCATACCCACGGCCAAGCAATTTAACATTCAATTTATGTTGCTTGAGATACCACTTATTCACATCCGTAATTTCTAGTTCTCCACGAGCAGATGGTTGGATATTCTTAGCAATGTCCACCACATTATGATCATAAAAATATAATCCGGTAACTGCATAGTTACTCTTGGGTTTCGCAGGCTTTTCTTCTATAGAGATGACTTCTTTTCGTTTATTGAAATCTACCACACCAAAACGTTCCGGATCATTTACTTGATATCCAAACACCGACGCACCATCCGTTAACTTAGCTGTTGATTGTAACAATTCACTTAAGCCGCTACCATAAAAAATATTGTCACCCAACACTAAACAAACAGAGTCATTTTGAATAAAGTCTTTTCCAATGATAAATGCTTCAGCAAGTCCATTCGGTTTCTCCTGTACCGCATATTGGATGTTTAATCCAATTTGATTACCATTTTTTAATAAATGTTCAAACTGTGGTGCATCACTTGGAGTAGAAATAATTAAAATATCTCGAATACCAGCTAGCATTAACACTGAAAGTGGGTAATAAATCATTGGTTTATCGTAGACTGGAACTAATTGCTTAGAAACTCCCATAGTAATTGGATATAACCTAGTTCCTGACCCACCTGCTAAAATAATGCCCTTCATTATACATATCTCCTTTTAATTAACTTGACTTAGGTGTGAATAGTTCAATGCAACCTTAACAAAAAAGACAACAGTTGCAGAAAGTGTACGTTTATATACTCTATTGGTTACCATGCTCCACAATACCTTGCTATAAGACTCTTTTCCGATATTAGCAACTGTTTTAATAACACTTTGTTCACTTGCCGTAAGCACATCACTATATAACTTTTCAAAAGTTCGTGCTGCATTAACTGATGTTTCAATACGTTGATACTCTGTCTTTGAATTAATGCGTAATAAACGATTCTTTATACCGTTCGGAGTACCTACTACATTGCTACCATGCTGTCGATATTTCATCGTTGGAGTTGAAATATACCTAACAACTCCAAACTTTGTTGCCAACAATCCTAACCACATATCGTGCATAACATCCACAGTATCAATACTCTCAAGTGATAACTGTTTCAGACTATCGTTAATCATGACAGTGCAACCAGTAATATCATTTGCCAACAATAATGATTTTAAATCATCATGTGCCTCTGTCCTAACATTGCTTCCCATTGGGTTTAAAGATGCGTCAACAACCTCTAAATTAGTATGAACCAAACACGGATAGTTAGAATGTTGTATCTCTGTTTTTTTCATTTCGTCTAAGGTTATTTGAACTTTATCTGGCAACCATAAATCATCTTGATCTGAAAACATATAATATTCTGCATCAGTACCTTTCATCAAAGAAAAAAATGATTTCATCGGCCCAAGATTTTTTCTATGTGTTTCCCCCATGAATTTTTTGATACGTGTATCTTTGTGCACATACTTCTCAATAAGTTCGAGAG
>NZ_QWZQ01000088.1 GCF_003885105.1 Lactiplantibacillus garii | reverse complement strand
GTATTCGTTACTTCGAATTATATATGCAAATAAAGGGCTTAGTAGAACAGGTATTAGCAGTAAAAATTGCGCGGTACCCACCTTTCTTGAAAATGACAAAATTCGAGAAGTTCTTACCTGAATATGAACCGCTTCAAACAATTCAAGGTATTGGTGAAAGTATGGTTACTAGACAAATAAGTGAATTAGATGATATACAAAGTTTCTGTACTCGTCAGCAATTGAACAACGATATAACAGAGGCAGACTCCGGTGATTACTAATTGGTTCTACATATCACGAAATATGAAAATTTACATACATGCCGAATTTTGTATTGGGTAGTAATTATTAGGGTTAATCGCGAAAATGGTTAATAACAATTTTGGCGATACATTACAAAAAAGACGATAAGCACCTTCCACAACGAAGAAACCCATCGTCCATCAAATAATTTTCTCTTCAAAACAATAAAAACAAATAATTTACTTTAGATTTGGAGATTTTTTTAATAACGTCCCTGCTGTACGAGCAATATCACTATTAGTCATAAAGTCAGGCTTAGCTGCATTAAGAATTTCACTATCTGGAATACCAGCCAAAACAGACTTAGAAAAACCTTGAGTACCAACTAATACCTGTCTAACCTGGTTAGCATCGTCTTGCTCTGAATGGCTTTCAGAAGAAGATTTATCAGTATCGCTTGAATTATTCTTTTTAATATTTGGATACTGCTTTGCAATCATGTTTGCCGTGGTTCCTGGGTCACCGCCCATTTCATTCGATTTATTGGTTGCCGCAACAATCACTGAATCTGGAACCTGTTCCAAAGCCGCGCTATCCCAATGACCAGGGTCTGACTGAACAATATTTTTCCGCATCAGTACTGCTTCTTTATGGTCGGTCGCACTTACCTTATTATCCGTCGAACTGCTGGAATCCGTCATCGAGCTACTAGCACTGCTACTTTGATCAGCACGCTTCAACAATTTATTGACGTTGACTTTCAACTTTTTAAGGTACGGCTTTTTAGTCCAATCAATGGCCTCACACTGCTTGATGACATCCGCATCGTAATTGTTATCCGTAACGCTTAGTTGTGCCGTAACGGCTTTATCCAGTTTTTGATATTCCGCTAAATCATCCCTGGCCGTCTTTCTTAGCTCACTAAGCTTAGTAGTTAAACTTTTAGCACCATTTGTAATTTTAACGCCTGCCGTAACCGTGGTAACAGCCGTTTGAACTTCACCCGCCTTAAGTTGTGATCTAGTGTCAATGTAGGCCTGCGTTTGATCACGATAAGCTTTTGCCTTAGGGTCTTTGGGCTTCTGCGTTAAAGCGTTATCGAAATAAGTTAGGGCTTTACTATATTTTTCTTCGGCAACTGCATCTAGTCCCTTATTAATAGAGTTTTTATACCCCGTATCCCCACTGCTAGTCGTTGCCGCCTTTTGTCCACAGGCCGCTAATCCAACCAATACCAACCCAACTACGGCTAGTAACTCCAACCAGTGATAAGCTTTTTTCATTCATTGTCACTCCCACGCTAACTTAGCGTTCTCTTTATAATAAAATCTACACTTCTAAATAAGTAAGCACCATCAAATTTTGAACCTTTGCGTTTCTACTAATCATCAGAAGTGAGGGTTAAATCAATGGTTTCACCATCACCAGCGGCCCAGATCCAGTAGTCTCCCTGGGTATCACCCGAGCGCACATCAAAGTTATATTTTCCCGGGAAAAAGCCGCTACTCAGTTGCTGCTTAGACACACGTTGATTATTTGCGTCCTTTAGCTTAATCGTCACGGGGCCGCCGCTTTCGGTATAATCCAATACCCGAACCGGGGTCCTTCTCGTGGTTAGATAATAACTAGTAAACATTCCCATGACCTTTTTGCTCTCAACATTAAAATAATATTTAACCTTAGTACCTGAGACGTGTTGACCATTAACAATAATCCGGCCGGTTTCACTTAACGAGTCCCTAGAATGATTGTGAATATCCTTAACAACACTCTTAGCGCCAACATCACTAAATTTTAACGCTTGATCATCCTTTGAAAATTGTTTTAAAAACAGCTTCCCATCCTGATTTTGAACCGCTTTAGTCACGTTACTGGCCAATTGGTCGCGGGAAACTACCATTCGTTTTTTAATAAAGAGGAATCCACTTACCACAACTAAAATAACCAGAATCGCGATAACCAGACTATTATTCCGCGTTTTAGTTTGGCCATTAGCCATTGATTGTTGATTTTTAGAAATCCGTGGGGTTGTCTTGACTACCGTATCATTTGTTAATTCATCCTCGCCCCGTTGCACAGTGGTTCTCTCCTGGTCGCCACTTTGCTGGTCTGACTTGATTGCTTGTCCACACTTAGGGCAAAACTTCGTCCCCGTTTCCAACTTAAAACCACAGTTCGTACAATGTTTCATGGTCTTTTCACACCCCTTAAAATCACTTTTAAATTTAAATCCACTCCAAATATTGACCTTGCATTTCCCAGAATAGACACATTCATCTCCGTACCCCGATTACCAATGGCGACTTGTGGCTGCTTTTTAAGCTTGTCTAATAAAAAGTGATTACCTTGATTAGTAATCACTACCTGACACGCTGCTAACTATTCAAAATCATGTTGGTCAGTAGTCACCTTGGCTTGTCCCCCATTTTGAACGTGGTAGCCATTAGCTATTAATTGATTTTTAAACCAGGTATCAAACATTAATCCATACCAAACTGCACCCGCAATATTAGTAATGAGCTCAATCATATTGCCTAACAAAAGATTCACAATAATATTCAACAAAATCAACGCTACAAACG
The DNA here is from genome assembly GCF_003885105.1 of Lactiplantibacillus garii. Classification (GTDB taxonomy): domain Bacteria; phylum Bacillota; class Bacilli; order Lactobacillales; family Lactobacillaceae; genus Lactiplantibacillus; species Lactiplantibacillus garii. Next base: position 986 of record NZ_QWZQ01000088.1, on the reverse strand, counting down.
GAACTAAGGCCTTTTGTAAGAAGTCCTTAGTCTTATACTTTTGACTAAACATTGCATAAAATCCCGTAAAAATAAGTGCAAGCCAGTTAATTGATCCCTTAACTTGTTTAGTAACCGTTTGTCCGTTAACTTCCTTGACCAATGTCATATCCTGCTTTACCCGATTATTAAAATCAAACCAATCTGAAAAATCCATTTGAATCTACTCCTCTAAATAATATTTTTAACTATTTTTTTGCTGACTATCTTTTATGATTTTCACCACCCACCGCTGTGAATAACCATATTTATTGGCCAAGTCATAGCTATTATGCCCATCATATTGCTGAACAACGTGATTAGCCGCCAAATCGCGATCATACAGATGAATTGGAATTGTAATTTGCATTCCCCGGTACTGTTCAAAAACCTTCAGCATTCCTTCAACGCCAATTAATTCACTAATACCGCGATAAAACGCATGCAGTGCTTCGACGTCTACCTTCTCTTTCATAGGTAGCCTCCTTCAACTCTTGCTAATCATTCAAATTCCACTGGTTGGTGATTATGAACTTCTTGATAACCATTTTTAATTAATTGGTCGTAGTACCAAGTGTTAAACATGAGCCCAAAATAAACACCCTCTAGTAGATTCCACAACCAATCCGTACCGTCAAAAAGATAGGACAAGCCAAAGTTAATTAGCACTAAAATTAATAAGATAACGAACATTTTGGCAACGAACCCCTTCGTCCGATATTTTTTACTAACGGCCGCATAAATTGCTGTAAAAAAGAACGCCCACCAGCAAAACTTCCCAATAACTAGCTTTTTGACCGTCTGTCCATTCACTTGTTTGATCATTGTTTTCGTTCCCGAAACGCGACCATTAATTGCGAATAAATCTGATAAATCCAAGCCACCCTCACCCCCTATGACATCGCTACCAATTATAATTAATTCACGAACATTGCCACAGTCATCTTAATCATGACAAATTACATGTC
>NZ_QWZQ01000087.1 GCF_003885105.1 Lactiplantibacillus garii | reverse complement strand
TTTTGGTCATTGGGAAGTCGATACGGTACTTTCTAGCCGAGGTCAGTCACGAGCATGTTTGGTCACTTTTGTAGAACGTAAAACCCGGCTTCTATGGGCTATCAAAGCCCCTAATCGCACCGCCAAGGCCTTAAATGATACCTTTGGAAAGTTTATGGGGACCTTCGGTTCCCAAGTGAAATCTATAACTGTTGATCATGGTAAGGAGTTTGCCGATTATCGATCCATAGAACAAGACTATCAGATTACAGAATCGATTTTTTTACCGGTTGTAATATCGATGATCTGTGTTAATACAATTTTTGGATTGAAGTAGGTTTTAGTAACGCCGTTCTTTTCGTAAATTTTTTCGGAAACATCGTAATGGTCGAATGCTTCTTTTTTTGAAGAGTGTTATAGAGTTGTTCATTTGTATTGTTGACAATTAAATAGATTTTTAATGTACTGAGTAGCTTATGTTCTTTGTAAATTATTCCATTAATTTTATGAGTTTGTGTTGTTTTAATGATGCGGGAACATCAATGATACGTTGGTTGGAACTACCTCTAAAGGGATGGTCACCAGCTTTAAGACGTTCATCGAAACGACCATCAACTAAAACGTCAAGTTTTGATAACATTTCAAGTTTGTCGTCTGAATCTTTTAATAGTTCTTCCCACGTGTAGCCTGACCATGACCAAATATCTTTGGTCGGTAATTCTTTGCGTACACGATCAATTAACGGAATTAAAATATTTGTGTTTAAAAATGGTTCACCACCGAGTAGGGTGAGTCCCTGAACATATGAATGTGATAGATCTTGGATAATTTTGTCTTGAACGTCTTTTGTGAATGGTTTGCCGTTGTTGAAGTTCCAAATTGATGCATTGAAACAGTTATGGCAGTGGAACATACACCCAGAGACAAATAATGAGCCTCTAACACCGTTTCCGTCTGAGACCGATGGAAACTTCCAGTCAGCATAAAGTCCTTTGGATAAGTCTTTAGCTAACCATTCTTTGGGCTTAGGGTTAGCAAATTGTTTAATTTTGGTAGGTTTTGGATTTTTGATATGAATGTTTGGAGTTGTCATGTAATCATCCTTTTTTTAATATTTTGAAACTGTGAAAAGACCATCACGCAACGAACGTGAATCGATCCTCTCATGGTCTTTATTTTGATTAATTGTTTAGTTTGCGAACTTTGTTTTTATCGGCAATGTCGGACTCCAGAAATTCGCCGTTATCTAAGCGGCCAAGGGTCCCAGACATATGCTTGACACGATGAATGATTTCGGCTTGACGACCGTGTTTTGGCGGACGTTTCATTGGATTGCCAAGATAACCGCAGATCCGGCGGGTAACGTCACTGGTTTCAGGATTTGAATTTCCACAGTTTGGGCAATGGTAGCCTTTTTCATCGGCTGTGTATTCGCCATGGAAGTCGCATTCCAGACAGTGGTCAATTGCGGTGTTGATTTCAAAATAACCAATGCCGGCTTTATAGGAATAATCCCAAATTGCTTCGAGCGCATCTAAGTTATCTTTCATACACGGTAATTCAACGTAACTGATAAAACCACCGTTTGAAAGTTTTTGGAAGGGTGCTTCAAAATCTAGTTTTTCGAACGGTGTTGGTTTTCGTTCAACAAAATAGTGAAAACTATTAGTATAGAAATCATGATCGGTAACAAATGGTACGTTTGGATATAGTTTATGGTCAATTTCTTCAAAGGTACTGTTCAGACTTTCGGCTGGAGTACCATAAACTGAAAAACCGTATCCATATTGTTTTTTCCATGCCGCAGCTTTTTCGTTCATGTGTTTAATGACGGAATATGCAAAGTCGTGCGCTTCTTGATTGTAAGTGTGATCATGTTGCCAGTCACCATAGAAGCGAGCGGTCATTTCGTATAAACCAACGTATCCCATTGAAACGGATGCACGGTTGTGATTAAACAGTTCGTCGACATTTCCATCAGGATCTAAACGACCATATCCGCCATACATGAATCCGGCTGGATTGTATTTCGGTAAGGCTTGTTTAACATTTTCAATTCGAAAAAGTAAAGCATCACGTTGTAGATTTAGACGTTCATCGAGTAATTTCCAGAATTTTTCTTTGTCACCGTTTGAATCAAGTGCAATTCTTGGTAGGTTTAAACTAACGACACCTAGGTTTAAGCGTCCGCTTGAGTAATCATGTGTTTCGCCACGAGCTTTTAAATCTTCTGGTGACATCGCGCTAAGAAAACTGCGGCAGCCCATTGAGGCTTTAAAACTGCCAGTAATATCGATGACATTGTCATAGTTTAGAATTTCGGGTGACATGCGTTTAATAACTGATTTTAAAGCGAGTTTCTTGATGTCATAATTGGGATCTTTTGGATGCATGTTAACGCCGGGTTTAATTGTAAATAATAACTTTGGAAAAATTGCAGTCCGATGATCTTTACCTAGTCCAGCAATGCGTTGGTGAAGGATACCGATTTGAATTTCACGTTCAAACCAACTAGTACCAAGTCCAAACCCTAGCGTCACAAAAGGAGTTTGTCCATTTGATGAATAGAGTGTATTTATCTCGTATTCGAAACTTTGCATAGCTTGTTGAATTTCGCGGCGTGTCATTATTTCTGCGTAGTTCTTTTGATCTTCGATGTTTAATGATTTAGCAATTTTTAAGTGCTTTTTAAATGATTTTTTAGCGTATGGTGCGAGGACTTCGTCAATGCGATCGTAGGAGCAACCACCATATTGAGATGAACTTATCGCTGAAAGTATCTGTGATGCTTGTGCTACCGCGGTTGTCAATGTGTGGGGCGATTCAACATCAGCGTTTCCTAATGTGAATCCATTCTTCAACATGTCTTCTAAGTCGATTAATCCACAATTGTGATATTGGTTTGCAGGACTATAATCTAAATCATGCCAGTGAATCAAACCTTTGATATTAGCATCGGCAATTTTTTTTGGCAATATTTTTAAGCCGATTGCTTTTGAAACGGCACCAGCGGTCAAATCACGTTTGGTGGCATAAACATCAGCGTCTTTGTTAGCATTTTCGTTAACAACGTCATCATCTTTTTTCAATAGCTTGTTAATTTGGTAATCAACAGATGTTTGTTTTTTACGATTGATGTCGTGTTGTAAACGATATGCTGTATACGCTTCGGCAACTTTAAATTCTTCAACATCAACAAGTGATTGTTCAACGGCGGATTGAATCTCAGTAATGTCAAATTGCATTTTATTTTGTCGTAACAATTTGTTAATTGTTAAATCAACAATTTGATCAATCTTGGTGATGTGGTCTTCGATGTTTGAATACACATCGTCAAATGCTTTTGTGACAGCGTTTGTAATGTTTTCACGGTGGAATTTAGCAATGGATTTGTTGCGCTTGATTACGGTTTTTTGGGTATTATAACGTTGTGCTAAGCGTTGTTTTTCTTCGAGATAATGCTTATAAACGAATACACTTTCGTCGTCATATTCCCACATCTTTGAATGATTTTTGTGATAGCGAACAATTTTTTTATCATTGGCAAGTCGTGTGATTTGCATTTCTGACAATGATAGTTCGTTAACAACATCTTTTAGTTGCATGTAGTCAGACCTTTCTGAGTTTTTATTTTAAGTCTAACGACAATGTTAGACTTACAGTTTTATTATAGCATAGCTCGCATTTATACAAGGTTCTGGTGCAAAATTTTTCAGGTAAACTTATTTTGAGTATAATTAGCCTAAAAAGCGAGGTAGCGATGATGGAAAATTATTTTAAAGGGCGACATTTCCAAAAAGATATTATTTTGGTAGCCGTT
>NZ_QWZQ01000086.1 GCF_003885105.1 Lactiplantibacillus garii | reverse complement strand
TCTCAGTAGTGTGGTGACGATGGCAAGAAGGATACACCTGTTCCCATGTCGAACACAGAAGTTAAGCTTCTTAACGCCGAGAGTAGTTGGGGGATCGCTCCCTGCGAGGGTAGGACGTTGCCATGCATTTTTTGGAGGATTAGCTCAGTTGGGAGAGCGTCTGCCTTACAAGCAGAGGGTCACAGGTTCGAGCCCTGTATCCTCCATTTGAGCCGTTAGCTCAGTTGGTAGAGCATCTGACTTTTAATCAGAGGGTCGACAGTTCGAGACTGTCACGGCTCATTGTTCACGGTTCTTAATTGAATAAAGTTTCAAAGTTATTGTTGATTTATGTGGCTGGACATGATATGATGTTATAGTTGTGTTAAATCGTAACGCCGACTTAGCTCAGCTGGCAGAGCATCTGTCTTGTAAACAGGGGGTCGGAGGTTCGAATCCTCTAGTCGGCATTAACTGAATAATTATGCGGAAGTAGTTCAGTGGTAGAACATCACCTTGCCATGGTGGGGGTCGCGAGTTCGAATCTCGTCTTCCGCTTTGTACCAAAAGTTTCATCAAATAGTGTTGCCGGGGTGGCGGAATTGGCAGACGCACAGGACTTAAAATCCTGCGGTTAGTGATAACCGTACCGGTTCGATCCCGGTCCTCGGCATTATTATTATGAAGCACCCATAGCGCAATTGGATAGAGTGTCTGACTACGAATCAGAAGGTTGTAGGTTCGACTCCTACTGGGTGCATATAACGGGAAATAGCTCAGCTTGGTAGAGCACCTGGTTTGGGACCAGGGGGTCGCAGGTTCGAATCCTGTTTTCCCGATTAAGTAGTCTTTATGATTATTTGACAAATCGCGGTGTAGCTCAGCTGGCTAGAGCGTCCGGTTCATACCCGGGAGGTCGAGGGTTCGATTCCCCCTGCCGCGATAGGAATAAGCGCTTGGACCTTTAGCTCAGTTGGTTAGAGCAGACGGCTCATAACCGTCCGGTCGTAGGTTCGAGCCCTACAAGGTCCATCTACTAGTAATGGTGGACGTGTTCCTAGTTACATTATATGGAGGATTACCCAAGTCTGGCTGAAGGGAACGGTCTTGAAAACCGTCAGGTGGGTCAAACCACGCGAGAGTTCGAATCTCTCATCCTCCTTATTATTATCGCGGGATGGAGCAGTCTGGTAGCTCGTCGGGCTCATAACCCGAAGGTCGTAGGTTCAAATCCTGCTCCCGCAATTTGGTCCGTTGGTCTAGTTGGTTTAGGACGCCTGCCTGTCACGCAGGAGATCACGAGTTCGAGTCTCGTACGGACCGTTTAACAAGAATAAAACTTCATGGCTACAATGGCTCGGTAGCTCAGTCGGTAGAGCAATGGATTGAAGCTCCATGTGTCGGCGGTTCGATTCCGTCCCGCGCCATATCTGTCAATATGCGGGTATAGTTTAGTGGTAAAACCACAGCCTTCCAAGCTGTTGTCGCGAGTCCGATTCTCGTTACCCGCTTTTTGGGCCTATAGCTCAGCTGGTTTAGAGCGCACGCCTGATAAGCGTGAGGTCGATGGTTCAAGTCCATTTAGGCCCATTTTGGAGAAGTACTCAAGTGGCTGAAGAGGCGCCCCTGCTAAGGGTGTAGATCGCGCAAGCGGTGCGAGGGTTCGAATCCCTCCTTCTCCGTTGTTTTATTTATAAATATGACCCCTTGGTCAAGTGGTTTAAGACACTGCCCTTTCACGGCAGTAACATGGGTTCGAATCCCGTAGGGGTCATTATATTATCGCGGGATGGAGCAGTCTGGTAGCTCGTCGGGCTCATAACCCGAAGGTCGTAGGTTCAAATCCTGCTCCCACAATTGGTCCGTTGGTCTAGTTGGTTTAGGACGCCTGCCTGTCACGCAGGAGATCACGAGTTCGAGTCTCGTACGGACCGTCCTTATTTAAAAAGACATTCATTGGAATGTCTTTTTTTGTGGAATAAATTACTGTGTCGGAGAGCCCGAACGAATAATCATCAGTGCTTTAAACGTCAATGAATCAGCACGGTGCATTCATCACAGCACACGGGTAAGAGCATGCTATGGTTATTTTGATAGGCAACCACTAACCAACCTTCGTCTGGTATGCACGAAAGCGCTTCTACGGATAACGACGAGTGGGAGAGTGGGTTGGGTGCATGAGTGCTGAGGGAAAACGTTGGCGAATTGGCTACATTAATGATGAGCATGGCAAGGTTGAGTGTGTGAACGCCAACGACAACAAAAAAACGACTTCCCCGGAAAGTAAAGTCTCCAATGGGGAAGTCGTTTTGAATAGATTGAACACGTTGTAAGGCCGTCGTCCGCGTGATTAAGATTTTAATGAACGGACAAAGCTATAACGACTTTCATGGTAGTCGTAGTCGGAAGTAATGTACTTTGCAAACGGTTTGAATGACTCGCTGCGGAGCCAAACGGCATATTCAGAATCACGGTGCCAATTGGTGACGAGAACGAACGCCGCGTCATTTTTAGCTTCACGCAAAACCATAAAGTGCTTCAGCCCATCTGGCCGTTCGTAGTCGTGACGGAAGCTACTAAATTTAGATTGGAAAACTTTTTGTTCTTCAATTGGCAAATCGACAAAGATGAAGCTGGTCATCCCGTGCCAATCAGCCGTACCCTTGGAAAGCAGTACGTCGTAGGTTACTGGACTGGAAAAGACGGTTTTTTCACCGGTCAAGTCGAGCAACATATAACGATCTTCAGTGGCGTTGGCTTGCATTAAGAGTAAGTCACGGTCGGCGTGCTGTTGTTGAATCAGGGTCAAAATTTTGCGCGTCCCAAATGTTGCTGAAATTTTTCCACTCATCAAATATCACTCCTTAATTATTACACTTATATTATACGTGTTTTAATGACTAATTGAAAATATGTTCGGGCAACGGTTTCATTTTTCTCAGCCGCTAAGTTAAAATAGAATCAGCGAGGAATTAAAAACTAGGCTTGAAAGGAAATGGTTCTTGTGAAATTAACGGTTTTAGGCTATTATGGCGGTTATCCGTACGACGGGGTCGGAACGAGCTCGTACTTGGTTTCCGCGGGTGATTACCATTTATTGCTTGATTGTGGCTCGGGGGCGTTAAACGCCTTAGAGGAGATTCTTGATCCGTTGCAACTAGACGCAGTCGTTCTTTCGCACTATCACCACGATCACACGGCGGACGTTGGCGTGTTACAGTACTACTGGCAATTACGTCAGGGTGATCGTAAAACGCCTGAATTGCCAATTTATGGGCACACGGCCGATCCGTTAAACTTTGGCGCACTGACCTGGGCCGGTGCTACCGTTGGTCGGGCTTACGATCCTGCTAAAATTAACCCAATTGGACCGTTTGACGTCAGCTTCATGCCAACTAAGCACCCGGTGCCCGCGTACGCGGTTAAAATTGTTGAACGGGCAACTGGTGAACAATTAACGTTTTCAGCGGATACCGCCTACTTACCTAAGTTGGCCGATTTTGCTCAGGGGTCACAGTTGTTAATGACGGAGACCAACTTTGGCGCTGCTAAAACTGGGAAAATGTGGCACATGACGTCGGCACAATCGGGAGAAATTGCTAAGGCGGCCCACGTTAAACGGCTACTGTTGACCCACTTACCACAGGACGTGCCGTTTGAACAGTTACGTGCGGAAGCACAAACGGCGGCCGGTAGTGGCGTTGAAGTCGTCGTTGCTCAGAAGTATTTACAATTAGATTTAAGTTAGAACTTTGTCGCCCGGTTTTGAAAAACCGGGCTTTTAATATCTCGTAATTTTCATTGCGATTTTATAGTAATAATAAGAAAAAACAACATTGTTCACAACCTAGTTAACTACAAGTGTTGCAAAAAAAGGGATTCAATCCAGAGTTATGAAACAAATAAT
>NZ_QWZQ01000085.1 GCF_003885105.1 Lactiplantibacillus garii | reverse complement strand
GAACGGCCTGTTCCTTAAATTCCTTGTCATAACTGTGCTTCGTCATTATTTGATCCTCCAATTTACTTCCTTAATTATACTAAATCAGAGTCTCTATTTAACTTGTACACTTTTTATTCTAGGCCCAATCCTAGAAATCATAATGTGGTATATGCTTTGAGTTTTTTGCGATATGTAGAGGACCTAGGTACTGGAATAGATAGAATTGAAGATAGTTACGAGACTGGTGAAGTAACAGAACAACCTAAACTAGAAGCTGGCGAAAACTTTGTGAAATTAATCCTACCAAATCAAAACTACGCTCCTGCTCCTACTAACGTTCATGTTTTATCAACGAATGACCCTACCTCAGTGGAAATAGTCATTGGTAGTGATGAACCGGACAACGCCTTAAAACTGGAGACGTTATATCACGAATATGCGCATAGCCAATTACACGGCTTAACGTCAGAATTTAAAGACCGGCCACGAGCCTATCAGGAAACCCAAGCCGAAGCGGTTGCGTACGTTGCCATGCAGATATTGGCGTTGATACCAGCAACTACTCACTCGGTTATGTGGCTACCTGGGCTAAAGATACAGCTGTGATCCATGAAGCGTTGAGTGAAATTCAAAAAGTAAGTAATAAAGTTGTAGACCTTAGTAATGAATTAACAGAAAAACTAGGACTACAACAAGAAAAAGGCAATAAAATATCGGAAAGCTTAGAAGAAGTTGCTAAAGAAAAATTAGTGGTACAAGCTGATAATCCAGTACAAGCAGTGCAAAAATTGTACAACAACAACTTAGAAAGTGCTATACAAGATAGTTTTACATTGTCAGATGTATCAGAAAAAGAAGCCCAACACTTTTTAAAAACAGTTAAGTGGGAAGATGTAGCGGACATTGAAAAATCAAATAACGCTATAAAAGCCTTAGGAAATGGATATTATGCAGATGAATACATTGACCGAGATGACACAAACCCTCATTCTGCTAATCAATCTATTTTAAAGAACCATGATACAGAACACCCTACCCTATCTCAACAGTACAAAAATTTACTAAAGCAAGTACAAGACCCTGCTAAAAATAACCAACAAGCTGAAAAGCAACTCAAACAAGTACGTCAAGATATCAGTAATCAAACGCAAAAAGATTTGAAAGACTTTGCAAAGGCTAATCCAGATTTGAAAAAGCCAAGAGCTAAAAAAGCCCAACAAACTTTACAACAATAATCGTAAAAAGCGCCTAGAAATAGGCGTTTTTTTATGTTTTGACGTTTAAGAAACGCATTCTAAGTCCAGTTTTTCTTAATAAATGGGTAAATGTCCGCTAAATGAATATATAAACTGCGTCATAACCTAACAGTTGTGGCCTCTTTTTTGATGCTGTATAATTAAAGGGTTAGAAGCGCGTCGCAACTTAGTGCCATAAGCTATTACAAATAATACCAAATTTGCAACATAAATCAGATTGGAGAAACCTTAATTATGAGAACTTACACAAGCAAAGACGAGTTAATCACAGAAATTGGACAACGTTACCAAAAATATATTTCTGAATTTGAGAACATTCCAGAAAATCTGAGGAATAAACGGATTGAAGAGGTAGATAAAACACCTTCTGAAAATTTATCGTACCAGTTAGGGTGGTTATCGTTATTATTAGGTTGGGAAGAAAAAGAGAAACACGGAATTGATGTTCATACACCAGCTGACGGTTATAAATGGAACAATTTAGGTGGACTCTACCAGTCGTTTTATGAAACTTATGGAACAGAAACGTTGGCTGAACAAACGCAACAGTTAAATAAAAAAGTGATTGACTTATGTCTTTGGATTGAGACATTATGGATGTAAGCTGATTCCTGAGACAACTTTTAAGAGAGTGTATAATGAATAAATCGTCTCTCAAAAGGAAGGAATTTTTACATGCCAACTCGTTACGACAAAGAATTCAAACAAAACATCATCAACCTATATAAACAAGGCGAATCAGCCGCCCAACTGGCCAGAGAATATGGCATTGGCTATTCAACCGTTCATAAGTGGATCCAGGGCCAAGCCAAAACTCAATCCGGTAAATCGCCAGACGAAATTAAAGCGATGGAAAAGCGGCTGGCTTCCCTGTCTGAGGAGAACGAAATCCTAAAAAAAGCCCTGGGCTTCCTTGCGCAGAAGTAACCAATATTTTTGATTACATTCACCAAGAAAGCCATCACCACCAGGTAACTAAGATGTGCCGAATCCTCGGTGTTTCCAGAGCTCAGTATTATCGTTATCGATCCCCCAAACCTTCAAAACGCCGGGCCGAAGATGCGGACTTAAAACAACGGATTCTGCGGATCTTTGCGGAATTCAAGCAGCGATACGGCGTTATGAAGATCCACCATGAATTGAATCTGGAACTTCAACCACTGCAGCGTCGGTGCAGCCCAAGACGGATTTCCCGGCTCATGAAGGAACTGGATATCCACTCCGTTACCGTCAATAAATGGAAAGCGGCTTCGGCTTCCAAAACCAAGGTTGAACAGCGTCCCAACTTGCTTAAGCAGGATTTCTCGACCACTAGTTTAAATCAAAAATGGACCGCTGATATGACCTATATTCAAACGAAGCGTAATGGCTGGTGTTACTTATCAACCATCATGGATCTGCACTCAAGACGAATTATCGGCTATTCATTCTCAAAAAAGATGGATACTGATTTAGTCTTAAAGACCCTGGAAAGCGCGGTTAAAAATCGAACCATTACTGGGGACCTGATTATCCACACAGACTTAGGATCACAGTACACCAGCGATGATTACAACCAACGGTTAACCGAACTACATATCCGCCACTCTTACAGCCGTAAGGGGTGTCCATACGATAATGCACCAATGGAATCTTTTCATGCTTCCCTCAAAAAGGAATGTGTTTATCCAGTGCCGGTCTTTGAGAATTATGAAACTGCCGCTGCTGTCCTTTTTGAATATGTGCATGCTTTCTACAATAGGAAGAGAATTCATAGTTCACTGGGCTACCAGACCCCCTTACAAGTTGAAATCGCAACACTTACGAGCCAAATGGCCGCCTGATTTAATGCTTTCCATGGTTCAAATAAGTTATTAATCACGATTAATGATTTATTTGAGCTGTGGAAGGTAAACGCGGTTCTGAATGTCTCTTAAAACCTGTCTCAAATATTGACTTCAATCCATGCTGCTGTCACCACACAGAGGGCACCAGCCCCGAATAGCCAGATTTAGTTCCAGGTCTGCCGGACCCAAGACGACGAGCAGGGTTGTTGCAATAATCACCACGAAAGAAGGTTGCCCAGTTTTTGACAAGCATCAACGCTGCAATAAGGACGGTAAGCTAACCGTAACGCCAAAAGCTGATAAAACCGCGGAGTATGCTGGTAACCCAGCAAAACCAACGATGCCAGCGCCTAAGCCAACGGTTACTAAAGTAGTTAAGCTGATCCAGACTGATCATCACCAAACTTAATTTAATCGATTGGTGGCTTGGTTCCAATAATTGCTAGTCTGAGGGTTCAGCATGTATACTAAAGATATTAAGGAATGACCGGTGGCCAAAATAGGAGGAATCAACATGGCTGATAATGTGTTAATAGCCTATCATATTGTGCATGATCCCGAGGAGCGGGCGAAACATGTTTTAAACACCAAAAAATTGTATAAGTGGCGGATTACCGAAAAGACGAAGGGCACCCCGGTAGTTGGTAATGTGGCATTAGTCCAAACCCAGTTTGCAAAGCGAGCACCAGTTATGATTTATGCGACGAAGGAAGTTGCCAATGATTTAAGCGACTTACAACCAGTTAAAGAATTTACAAGCAATCGTGATCAAGAGACGGTTAATCAAACGTTTGATGACCTGATGAAATAACTTAACGGCCCAAGCCAACGTGATTCACTTTAAGTTGGCTTGGGCCGTTCCTTTAATTAAGAAAAGTAATTAATTATCTTCTACATGTGAAAATTTGTTGGAAAT
>NZ_QWZQ01000084.1 GCF_003885105.1 Lactiplantibacillus garii | reverse complement strand
ATTACATGGTATTTGGTAAGGGCACTAGTTTAAGCAGTAAAAAAAACTATAAAGCCACACAAAAACGTTATGTTTATAAAAAGGGAAAGCGTCACACCTACTACTACGTTACCAGTAGTAAGGGCGTTAAAGGTTGGGTAAACAGTAGCTTAGTCAAAGCGGGCAGTTATAAAAAGACTACCAAAACGGTTACCAGCAAACCTAAAGCAACTACTACCAATAAGCCTGTTAAAGCAACTAAATCAGTTAATCCAGATAAAACCTATAATGCTACAACGTTAGCAAACGATGTAATAAAGGAATTAAATGATGCTAGAGCACAAATTACAACAATCTATGCGCAACCTTTAATATATGATGCAACGTTAACTCAGATTGGTAATGAACGGGCTAAACAATTAGCGGCTGACTTCAGTCATAATGACTCAAATGGGAATGCCTATGTAGAAGCAGTAGCTAAGAAATATGGTATCTGGGATACTTACTATGGAACTGAAGATATTGGGACATCTGGGTTTATTGGGAGTAATCAACAAACTGCGGATTCGATCATTAAGACAGTAAAGACCTATGAAGGACATTGGGCAGACCTTACAAATGGTGGTTACAATAAAATTGGTGTTGGTCAATATGTTACTCCGGAGAGAACTATGTATCTTGCTATTGAACTTGGGTATTAGGTGAATGCTAATGACAAATAAACTATTGAAATTAGGGTTAACGTCGTTTATTTCACTTGGTATTCTAGGTATGGGCTATCCTCAAAATGCTCAGGCAAGCGCCACGTATAAACGAACTAAGACTGTGAAGACTGGCAAAGCTGCCTACTATTCGACCAGTAATGCTAGCACGGTCCAGTTTAAAGGCAGTAGTAAAAAGTTACGACTTAAAGCGAATCATAAACTAAATAGCTACAAAAAGAGCACTTGGACACGCACAAAGAAAACTACCGTGGCCAAGCATGGTAAGAAGTATCTGTATTACTACGTCACCAGTGCTAAAGATGGAGTAACGGGATGGGTCTGGAGTCATTACCTGAAGCATGGTAAGAACTACCAAATGACCAATCCAAAAACCATTGCTGTAAAAAGCTATGTTAGAGCTAAGCCAGGAAAGATTTACCAACTGAACGGCAATAATAATTATATGACGTTTGGTAAGGGCATTAGTTTAAGTAGTAAGCAGACCTATAAAGCCACGCAAAAACGTTACGTTTATAAACAAGGCAAACGCCATACTTACTATTGCGTTACTAGTAGTAAGGGTGTTGAAGGTTGGGTGAACAGCAGTTTGGTTAAGGTTGGAAGCTACAAAAAGGTTACTAGGACGACTATTAAACATAAAGTAACTACAACTAATAAACCTAGTAAAACTGCTAAATCAGTTAATCCTGATAAAACTTACAATGCGGTAACGGTCGCCCAAAACATGACTTCTCTAATTAATAATTATCGAATTGCAAGTGGTAGAGCAGCAGTGAAATATAATACTGGTCTTGAACAATTGGGTAATAAACGTGCAGTTCAATTAGAAAATAATTTTAGTCATTACGATGAAAATGGTAATAATTATGCCATTGAATTAGCTAAGCAAATGAATTTAATGGCATATTTTGGTGGTGAAGATTGCACTACTGCTGGTTTCGAAACTACTAATATGGCGTTAGCAAAACAACTTGTTAATAATTATAAAAACTCACCGGAACATTGGAACGATATTATGGATGGTAGTAACGGCACTATTGGTATTGGATTAAACCTTGCTAAGGATGGCACAATTTATAATGCTGCTGAATTAGGTTTTTAATCTATCTTTTTAGGTCACCTTTACTGGTGGCCATTTTGTGGTTCTACCGAAAGGAGGAGCAAAGTGAAGAAAGCAGTTTTACTTTCAACATTATTAATTTCGGGGTTAGTTTTAACAGGGTGTCAATCGACTAGTTCTAAAGCGACAACTAAAAATACTCATTCTGCAGTTACGACTGCAGTGGCTAGTGATTTAGGTCAAGTTGCTGGTAAGAGTTATTCGGGGACTCACCAGGGAAAGGGTGTTGCTGACGATCCAACCTACCAATACAAAATTAGTTTTGGTAAAAACGGTAAGTTTGGTCAAGTGATTACTAGTAGTAATGGTTATGCAGCCCGTTTTGTCGAACAGGGGACGTATAAATACGATAAGACTAACCATGAAATTAAACTGAGTATTACTAAAGTGACCGAAACTAGTTATACCTCGGATGCTGATTTAAAGAGTAGTAGTAATCCTAGCATGTTAAGCGTGCGTAGTAAGGACGGCCAGTCTAAGCAAACGCAATTGACCTCTGCGGAAAATAAAACTTTGACCATTGAGGATAAGGGGGATTATTTGCTGGGAACCGTCAATAATGTCAAGTTGTATCCGGATAAAAAGCCGGTCAGTGACTATGATAAGCTAGCTCAAAACGAATCTAAAGGCTATTCAACTGCGGCTCAAACGGTCAATCAGAAAACATTCTACGCCAAGCTGGGAACTTCTCGAATCTGGATGTCTTTTAACGATGACGGCACGTGGCAATGTCGGATTATTGATGGCACTCATAAATGGGATATCTATGACCAAGGCACGTGGAGTGTTAAAAATGGCCAGCTGAGTTTAAAGCCGACTGGGGATATTCGGGAATATACCATCGTTGGTGATACGACTGATCCGTCCGAATATTCGGGTGTGACGACTAATAGTTCACGGGTGACCGACAATTTTACGTGGGTTATTAAGGGTAGTGACTTAGTTATTACTTCTAAGCAGGATGCAAGCATGACTAAATTAATGCAAATTCAAACTACTACGGTAACGCCAACCTTTACCAAGGCGCAAAAGAATACTAAAGCGGATAGTAAGCAAATTAGTAATGACCCGTTTGGTTCCGAGGATGGATTCTTGAGTTGGACTAAGTCCCATGCAAGTTCCGCACTTGGTGGTATTGAGAAACCTAGTGATACAAAAATTGTTAAATACAAGAATATATTCGCTGAAAACTTTACTAGTATTAGGGCAATTTATGTTGTAATTACGGAAACTGACAACTACGAGGCACCATCGATTATTATCTTTGCGGACGATGGCAATATTTATAGCCTGGTTAAGGACGTTTGGTCAATCAACGATACGTTAACTGAACAACTACCAATTGTTAAATCGGATAGTTCATCGAAATCCAATGATACGGAATCTAGTAGCGAAAGTTCAACATCGGACCCGACTAGTTTTAATTCCGCAGATGAGTTTGGTAAATGGATTGATGACCACTATGGTAATAGCCACACCAAATTACATGCAAGTGATTTAAGTAGTGGTAATGATGACTATAAGTATTTTGAAAAATCAGTTTCTGGTGCCACACCACTTTATTTTGCGGCAGAATCAGTAACTAATGATAAGGGCAATGAAGTTGTCCAATCAGTTGGAGCAGAATGGATTTATGCTTCGGACGGTAAAATTTATCATCAACTAACGCAAGGGGCTTGGCACGTGGATACCGATGCCATGTTTAAGTTTACCCATAACAGTAAGTGGAAAGAGAGTATTTGATAACAAGTTCGACACAACTTAGTTTTTAAAATATAAACTAGAGCCACTAAAGAAGGGTTAGGGACTTTTAGTAGTTATATAGGCATTATGGCATGACTTAGGGTAATCGTTATTAATAGCAAACAATGTAATGAGAATAATAAGCAATCAGGGGAGTATCAATGTCATGAATAAGACTAGGCAAATCAAAACAGGGATAACTGCAGCAGTTGCAATTGCCATATTAGGTGGGACGATGATTCAACCTGCTAACGTGCAGGCGAGTGCAACCTATAAACGGACTAAGATAGTTAAGGTTAGTAAAAAAGCATATTACACTACCAAGAATGCTAAGACCTACACATTAAATGGTAGTGCCCAAAAGCTACGGTTACGGGCTAACCATAATTTAAAGGACTACCGGAACAGCACGTGGACTCGTTCTAAGAAGACGACCATTACTAAACATGGTAAGAAGTATTTATACTATTACGTTACCAATGCTAAAGATGGTGTCACTGGTTGGTACTTGCAAAAGTATTTGAAAGCTGGTAGTTACAACGCACTT
>NZ_QWZQ01000083.1 GCF_003885105.1 Lactiplantibacillus garii | reverse complement strand
TTAAAGAAGGGTGTTAGATATGAAATTACTTGCAATTGTTGGGACCACGGCCCGCAAATCATATAATCGAAAATTATTACAATTTATGCGGAACCATTTTAAAAGTCGGGCTGAAATTGAAGTTGCCGAAATTAACACTATTCCGTTATTCAGTGAAGATGCAGCGGACTTAGGTGAACCAGTTCCCGTTACTAATTTAGCCGACCGTATAGAGCAAGTTGACGGCGTGATTTTTGGGGTGCCGGAGTATGATCATGCCGTCACCGCCGCTCTTAAAAGTACTTTAGAATGGCTTTCGTATCACCGGCACTCGCTTCGGGATATGCCGGTGATGTTAGTGGGAACTTCGCTGGGTATTCAGGGTACGTCGCGAGCACAAGATAATTTACGAATGATTCTAAATTCACCAGGCGTGGATGCGCAAACGTTAAATGGAAATGAATTTATGTTAAGTTTTGCCGGTAGGAATTTTGATAAAAATGATCAATTGGTCGATTCCAAAACGGTTGCTTTCCTTGACCAATGTTTTACAAACTTTCAAAAGATGGTGGTTGCCCGTTCAAAGCAATCGGTTATCAATCAAATTAAATGGCGGGCAGACTACGACGTAATCGTACTGGGCTTTGGAGGTGCTGGTGCGACGGCGGCACGGTTTGCTGCCGACAACGGTGCTAAAGTTTTATTGGTTGATACCGCGCCATATGGCCATGAGGGGGGGAATACCCGCTACGCGGCGCAGTATATTGCAACTGGTAAGAATCTAGCCGCGTTAACCAAGTATTACCAGCAACTATTTGCGCCGCTAGCAGTACCTCGGGAGGCACTAGAAGCGTATTTGACGGGGATGACTAAGATTCCAGAATATTTGAAGCGGTACTTAGACATTGAACCGGTTAGCTGGAATCGCGAAATGAAATCGAAGACGGACAAGCGTGTGAGTCCAATGGTTGAGTATCCAGAGTTTGCGGGGAGTGAGACGTTTGATATCACCATGGTCAATCATAAAGGACATGACGCCGGATTATGGAAAGTTCTACGGCAACAAGTGCTTAAACGCCAGTCTAAGATTGATGTTTGGTTAAATTCGACTGCTAAAAAATTGATTCAAAACCCTGAAACAAAAGTTATTCAAGGGGTGATGGTGGAACGCAATCATCAGAATTATAATATTCACGCTAAAAATGGTGTCGTACTGGCGACGGGTGGATTTGAAAATAATCCAAGTATGATTCAAACCTATCTTAAATACCAGAAATTGACCCCAATCGGAACGTTGTATAATCAAGGGGCCGGATTAAGGCTAGCTCAATCAGTTGGTGCTCGGATGTGGCACATGGCAAACTACGAATCGCACGGAATTCTACCGGGATTAACTTTTGCTGAAAAGCCCGGTGAACGGGGACGCCAAATTCGCGGATGGCGTGAATTGAACCACGGGAGTGTTTTTGTAATCGCTGACGATGGGAGCCGCTATTTCGACGAAACGGCTGAATCACGCCACGGACACATAAAGAATCATGGTCACTGGGACATTCCTATGCATAATGACCACCCGTACTTGATTTTTGATCAGGCCCAGTATGATCGGTTCAAACGTGGTACTCAGTCCGGATTACCTTACCCGCACTTCTTTGATAAATTAGTCAGTGCGCCGACTATTGAAAAGTTAAATCGGTTACTACAGTTACCTGAAGGAGCACTTACTACCACGGTTGCGCAGTTTAATCGTGAAACTGAATCTGGTCACCAAGACCATTTCGGACGGGCGACCGTGACAATGAATTCGTTCAGTCAGGGCCCGTTTTACGCCATCGCGCTGGCCAATGATGTTTTAAATACGCAGGGTGGCCCGGAAAGAAATGCGGATGCGCAAATTATTGGGTTAGATGGTCAGCCAATTCCGCACTTATACGGTGCCGGCGAGCTGGGAGGAATTTGCGGCAACCGGTATCAAGGTGGGGGAAACCTGGCTGAATGCCTAATTTTCGGAAAAATCGCCGGTGAAAATGCGGCAACTAGTAAGCGGATTGAGAATGATGTCACGGTCGAGGAACCCCTGGATTCAATCAATGACTTGGTAGCCGGTGCACGAATTGATGACATTCCGCTTGATAAGAATCAGTACTTAGGCAAATCGGCTAACGGAATCGGTGGACAATTGGTAGTGCGGGTGACCTACGCGGAGCAAAAGATTCAAAATGTTGAGGTCGTTCAGGAACATGAAAGTGAAGACGTTGGTAAACAAGCGTTGAAGTTAATCCCAGCCGCAATTACAGCCAACAATAGTACGGATGTTGATGCTGTTTCGGGTGCATCAGCTACTAGTACTGCAATTAAATATGCGGTTCAAGACGCGTTGAAACAAGTAAATTAGGACGATATCAAGGGAGGCTCCGTTTTTACGGAACCTCCCTTGATCTTACAAAAATATGCTTTTATTAATAAAAAGGTTATTTTTTTGTTTAGTAAAGCGGTTGCATTTCCCTTGGAACTCCCTTAAAGTGAAAAGGGTAATCTAATAGTTGAGAGGGTATTGATATGTATAAAATGATTGTGTGTGACTTAGACGAAACTTTGATGAACGACGACGGCAGTTTGTCCGCCGGAAACGCCGCGGCGATTCAAGCGGCGGCCGCCAAGGGGGTCTACTTCGTGCCGAATTCGGGCCGGAGTTACACCTCGTTTCAAAACGACCTAGAACAAATGGGCTTAAAGGACCAACCACACCAGTATTCGATCTCGTATAACGGTGGTTTGGTACTGGAAAACAAGGATAACCGGCCACTGATCGTCAACGCCATGCCGTACGCAATTGCTGAAAAAGTGTTCAAAGCGGGGATTGCGAACAAAAACGCCGCCACCCACGTTTATACCCAGGACACGTTGTACATTTATAACCCAATCGCCGAAGACGCGGCCTATTTGCGTAACCGCGGGGTCAGTTTTGAACTAGTGAACGATGCGGATTTCAGTCGCTTTAAGGATCTGAACATCATGAAAATTATCATGGCGCTGCCAACCATGCCGGAACGGCGCCAGATGCGGGCGGACGTGGAAGCTAACGTGGACCCGGCCGCCTTGGCGGTAACCTATTCTTCCGACCGCTACGTGGAATTTAACCCGGCCGGGGTGAACAAGGGAACGGCTTCTGTTCAACTTGGCAAATTACTGAACATCCAAGCCAGCGAAATTATTGCGGCCGGGGATAACAATAACGACTTGCCAATGCTTGAAGCGGTGGGCTTACCCGTCAGTGTCGCTAACGGGATCGAAACGGTCAAAACGGCCGCCAAATACGTAACGACGGCCGACAATAACCACGACGCGCTGGCCGAAGTCATTAATAAATTCATTTTGTAAGAATGAAAATACACTAAATTGTCGCAAACTGGATTTGTAATCGGAGTTTTACAAGTGGTATCATGGACATTGAAATAGTGGCGTACTATAAATTTTCCAATAAGTAACGCCGGACATCATTGAATGGGGGAACACGCATGAGTGCGATTCGCGACGATTTGGCTAAGGCAATTAAGAATAAGCAGCTCGTTGAGATCTATTCGAAGGGAACCAACGAACAGTTCAGTGTTGGTTTTGTTGTTCAACAGGACGAAAAGTTTGTACTCGTTAAGGCAATTAACGTTGATGGTGAACTGGACGGGTTGGTCGTTTTCCGTAAAGCGTCCTTGTCCAAGGTCGTCAGTGGTTCCGACTATTTAAAGAGCATGGCCACGATCATCGCGTTGGCGCAACAACGCGGGTACTACGACGTCTGGAATACGGAACGGTTAGTCGCTAAGTTTCAAAAGAAGCAGGGCAAGCACTCGTTGCTAAAGACCTTGTTAAAACAAGCGTTTAAACATGATCAGGTCATCCAGTTATCCGGCCGGATCAAAAAACACGGCGACAGCTACACCGGCTTTATTCACAGTGAACACAAAAAGTACGTGGAATTCAACTACGTCAATATGTTTGACTTAACGCAACGCCCACAAATTGCGGTCCGTTACGCTGAAATCGACGAAGCTAGTTTCCATAGTATCGAAACGTTTAACACCACGGCAGTCATTGAAAGTTTTATGCCCGGTGATTTTCATTAATAAAATGATTTAAAT
>NZ_QWZQ01000082.1 GCF_003885105.1 Lactiplantibacillus garii | reverse complement strand
GACTAGTAAGACAACACACATGATAAAAAATAAGGATAAGAATTAAGCTAAATTTGTATTGAACCAGGATTGTCACAACGCCGATTTTAACGGTAAGTTTCGGAAAAATAGTAATTTAATGATTAAACCAACTACGTTAAAATCAAGGTAAACACTGATGCTCAGAATTAAGATTGAAAGCCACTTACTTAGTAAAACCGTCGTACGGGAATACTGGCGGTATAATAATAACCGCAACGTCCCCGCTTGTCGTTCAATCGTTAGATGGGTGCTACCAATTGCGATTAGAAAAAACGTGGTTGGAATGTAAGCGTAAAAGCCGTTAATAAATGAATCGTGACTCGTTAAAAATTGCGGATAACGTGCCGTGTAAACGGCTAATATTACCTGAAATAGTAGTAAAAAGCCGAAAAATAACCGTACGGGTCGTTGTTTACTTAATTTGTATAGTTCCTGTCGTACTAAAGTTATCATTATTGAAGGTCCCCCTGCTGATTGTTTTCGTTAGTGAGCACACTGAGTAACGATTCTTCGAGGTCACCCCTTTGATGTTGCACATCTAAAATCGGGATCTCCTTTTTTACCAGGGTCCGTAATAAGTCGTTTAGTGAAAAGTTGACCGTAACTAAAACTTGTAACTGATTATCGTTAAGTCCAACTTGATATCCAGCAGTTGTTAAAACTGCTGCCGCCGCTTGATTATGATCAGTTTTGATTAAATAATAATTTTGGTTAGATGCTAACAGTGCTGACATCGTGGTAGCCGTTATTAGCTGACCATGGTCCCGGATATTCAATCAACGTGCCGACTGATTTTAAAGCGGCGTGGTGGTCAAGGGTCACCGGTACATCATTGAGCGTAATATTTCCCCTAAAGGGCGTGTACCCAGCACCGTTTTCATAATGGTAGTCCTCCCCGCCCCCGTTTGTGCCGATTAAACCAACGATGTGGCCCTTATGGATGTAAGACCCGCGTGGTGGAAATTTAGCGGAAACTTTAGATGATCCTAAAGTTTGGTACCTTACGAATTGGTGTGTTACACTATGTGCTCCAGAAAGGATGGTCCCATTGGATAAAGAATTAATTTTAGAAACGTTGTTGCGGCTAGATGACCCTTTTTACCTCAATACTTTTGCAAACGCGGTTGATGAAGACGAATGGTTTCGCATTAACGAACGGTATATTCAGACCGATTTGCAACGGTACTTTCCTGCGTCCATCAGTACCACGGACCCTGCCACTTGGCAATTTATTAAATCAAAACTGAAACAGTTTAGTGTTGAATAGTACGTGCTCCATTTCCTGTAACCGAGTTATTGGTGACACGTTGAATTGTTTGAATTTTAACCAAACTATTACCGGAACGTACTTTATCCGGTGTTCCGTAGCTTGGTATGATGAACCCTTATGATAAATAAGAAGTTTTACATATGAAAAAAGTGTACAAGTTATGGGGAGTCTGCTGTTTAGTACGGTGCTTCTAACAGCCTGCGTCCCTTCTGATCTGGTAACGTCAGAAAAATTACCAGAAACCACCGTTAAACGTGACCCATAAGTCGTCAACGCAAGTAAGGTTGACCGATACCAGTTTGTGGATCTAGCAACTTTTAAACGGGCACCACATAAATACGCTGGTAAAAACGTGAGTACGACCGGTATTATTAGCAGAATTCAACGTGATGCAACTGAGATGAACTCGTGGGTGGCGTGACCGATGCTGATTCTAAACGTGGTCAGGTCGTTGACGAGACCCCTATTCGATTTGATACCGAACTATACCAGCGGTTACCAATGCGTATGGGTGACACCGTTACGGTAACTGGAAACGATCTGGGAGCCGTTTCAGATCAAAATAATGCCACCATTAACGTGGATTCCGTTACGATGAGTTAAATAGACCCCGTCACGTGTTTATTAAATGCGTGACGGGGTTTATTGTATTTCATGGTTTGTTTCACTAGCGTTCTTTTATTTAGTTGGACACTTTTTAATTGTGCTAACTACTTTGTTAATAAGGTCGTGACGCCAAGTGTTTGTGACTGTTTTCCAAACGGACTGTTTGTAAATATCAATTGTGTTTGTTGGTCCGTAAGCACCGTGTTCGGAACGTCAAAGATAACCGTGCCGGTTAACATTCGGTGGGCGTGAAGGGTTTCAAAAAAGAATGAATGGTTACTTTGCTTACTATTTAAATTAATTGTAGCCGCGTTTTGGGCGTAATACGTTTTACCGTGACTCTGTAGTCGAAAATTTGATCCGGATAAAACTACTTCGGTTTGACCCGAATTACTAATATTAACGTGAAAGGTTACCTGACGCTGACCGTTAACGGTCGATTTTTGGGTTTTAACGTTTTTTAGATGATTAAGTTTTAACGCTCCCGCTTGTAATGATGCGTTAGATTGCTGAGTGCTAGGTCTTGTAGTGCGTTTTTGAGCGGCGAACACACTCCCCGTGCCGATCCCCGTAACTAATACCGTTACTAATCCTACTCGTGTGATTGTTTTCATTATAAAATCCCCCCTAAACAATAGTGTTAATACTGTCCACAGTATTAGTCTAGATAATTATAATTATCAATATAAAATTAATTAGCAAGTGCTTGGTTTACTCGAACAACTCCAACCATGAACAAAGCGTGCTGAATGATTATCGTTTGCGCCCCACGTAGCCCGTTTGGTTAATTAAGGCTTGTCCTTGCTGACCTCCGACCCAGTTTACTAATTCGTGGGTGTGTTTAGACGCGTCGGAACGATAAATGGCGTAGACCGGGGTGATGTAGGGATACCGACCATTTCGAATGTTCTGTGCCGTTGGGGCCACCCCGTTGACTTTTAAGACCTTAACGTTTTTATTTAACTTCATTTGAGTAGTATAAAAGCGAAACGAGTAGCCAATTGCGTTATGTGAATTGTTATACCCCGCAACGTCATCGATGATCTCGCCCATGGTGGAAACTTCTTGGTAACGAAGTGGCGCTGCCATGGTTTTGTCCTTCATAACTAACGATTCCATGATTGTCTGACTACCAGAACCGGCCGGGCGCTGGAACGCTTGAATCAGTGCCAATTGACCGCCAACTTGCGACCAGCTTAGCATTTTACGCTGATAGATCGACTGAATTTGCTTGGTGGTTAAATTATTAACTGGATTATGCTTGTTTACAAAGAAAACGAAGGCTTCATCCGCCACGTGTTGCGTTTGAAGCTTAACGTTAGCCCGTTTAGCCGTTCGGTACTGGTCCTTTGAAGGGTGCGCCATGAAGATAACGTCCGCTTGATTCTTTAATAAACTATTAAACGCTTTTGGCGTTGAATCCGAGCGGACGAGCTGGTTAGCCTGTTTAGCAGTTACCCCGGCGTACACGTTCTGGGCGATGGCGGCCTCCACCGGATAAGCCGCGGTTGCTCCGTTAATTTTGGGATAGTTGTTGTGGATCCGCAGCGTTGCCGGCCGGTTCAATTTGGCTGCCCGTGACCGTTGGGTGAACGGTTGATACTGTTTCAGGTTAAGTTCCGACGTGTTCGTAACGAAACGGTCGTTTAAACCGAGGTACCGTTCGTTGCGCTGAAAATGTAGCCACACGGGTACCAAACTCACTAGTATCAGGATAATTAGGCTGCACCATTGCCGGCCATTCGGTTTATTGGTTTGTCCCGACCGTAACCGGTATGCCCACAATCCAAGGACTCCTGACCAAAAGCTCCCAATGAAAAACCACGGTAACGGATCGTAAACGGCCAGACTTCCCGCAAATAACGTAGTTAAGTTATAGGTAAAGATACTGAAAGGATAGGCTGCCGGAATTCCTAAATAATTATATTGATTGATTAAAATAACGACAATGTAAATTCCTAAATAATACGCTAAAGTGATAACTTGGGCGAAAACTTGACGGAGCCAGTCGGTAGTTACCCGGTGCCGCTGGTTATAACGATACCAATACCAACCGTTTAATAGGAATGCCGGAATAACCGCATACCACCAAATTAGGCCCAATACCCCCACGGATCCCACAATTAGTGGCGTAACGACTAATTTTTGCAGTAATAACCGCCCAGAATCTGAATAATTTGCTTCCTTTTTCATAAGTACTCCCCCACAATAAGTTATATTTTATCCCTAATTTGAGAATAACTGTTTGTGGCGGTAAAGGCTACCTAAATATAAATATTTTTAACAATCGGTGAAATGCTGAGTGGTTACGGAATGCGAACGTTATGACTGCAGTGGTTCCTGCAAACCGTTACCAGATATGTAA
>NZ_QWZQ01000081.1:4012-4535 GCF_003885105.1 Lactiplantibacillus garii | reverse complement strand
TCATAGTATAGATGAGGTAGCATCATATCGAGAACAAAATTTCAATCTTAAACGTAATACGGCTTGGGTTTATATTAGTGCAACGTATACAAAATATATTCACCATAACCAAATTGATATGGATGCAAAATTACCAACGGCCTCCTCTTTTTATGAAAAGGCGAAAACTTTATTTGATGAACCTTTATATCCGTATGAACAAGTCGTTGCAATGATTCAGGCGATTGATCCAAAGGTCCAACTTTCACCAGTACTAATCGATAAGTTGGGTTATGTTGAACGCAGTGGTCTGGTTATGAGTAAAACGTGCGATTCGTTAGACGATGCGTCAAAAAAGCTTTGGCTGATGGACGACTACGTTTTAGTCGATAAAATAAAGACTTACCCTAATCGCTGGTTCACCTTTAAACTTTACCACCATGAGTTGGCTCATAATTTAATTGCTATGGATGAAACTAGGTATTTAACTAGTACGGGGTTGGAAAAGCTAGGTATCAGTAAAGTAGATATTGAAAATTTTTTA
>NZ_QWZQ01000081.1:0-4002 GCF_003885105.1 Lactiplantibacillus garii | reverse complement strand
CTAGCTTTTATAACTAATGACGTTTTCTTTACGTGGAAGTCGCTGATTGATGCTGGCTTTAAAAGTGATTTTGTAAAAAGAACTAAATTTGATGACTATGCGTATATTCGATTGATTTTTACTATTCCGTCAATTCGCACTATCCAAACAAATGGTTCAGTGTTTATTAATCAAAGCCAACCAACGCCTAAGTGTCCACCGTTAGTAGCCTTCCTGGCACAAGAATTGGGAGACGTTTCACGGGACATTGATGAATTTATAGCTGAACTTAACCACAAATTTGACTTGGATTTAGATCGAACCAAAATATTGGAAAAAGTCAATAAGAGTGACTTAGCCTGTTCTTTAGAAACAAACTGCATTTATCCTAGTCAAACTAGAATGTATGATGAGGTTTATCAGGGAATTAGTATTTAAGGATGACTAATCAGACGAATTGATTTAATCAATTACTAGTTAGATTCCTATTTAGTGTAATGAAGGGAGGACATGATGCGCTATAAAACAATTGCTGAACAGTTGGATATGAAACCAGTCGTGGATGTTGTTCCTTACAACGTTGACTACAGCCGCCAATTACAAGCAAGCGTCACGGATAAAGAATTGATTTTTGAGTATCCCACGGTTTATCTGATTTATGACCGGGCGGCTTCAAGACGTGGCAGTAAAGCGCCACAATTTAAGGTGTACGTGGGTGAGACGAGTGATATTGAGCGGCGGACTAGGCAGCATTTAGAAGATGATCCCAAAAAACGGACGGATTGGCTTGCTCTGAGTAAAAGCGAGCACGCGCAAATGATGGTGATTGGGGATTATTACTTTAACAAATCGTTGACGCTGGATATCGAAAATCGCCTCATGATGTATTTATTAAGTGTTGAGAGTATTAGTCAGCTAAATAATCGGCGCGCCAATCCGCAACGGAAATATTTCATGTCGGACCGTTTTGACGCCATTTTTGACGGTATCTGGTATGCGCTGCGGATGAAGCGACCGGATATGTTTCCCGAACAGCGGGAGGTTGAAAATTCTGCAATTTTTAAAGCTTCACCGTTTCATTCGTTAAACGCGGAACAAAATGAGAGTAAGCTGAAAATTTTTGATAAGGTTGAAACCGCGTTAACCGAGCGCAAAGCCAAGGCATTGACCGGGGATGCGACCGTTATTTTTATTGCGGGACAGGCGGGTACCGGGAAAACGGTTTTGTTGAGTAACTTATTCTACGATTTAACGGGAAGTAAATTGGTCAGTCCCGGTTCCGTGTACCTGCTGGTCAATCATGAACAACAAGTCAAGGTTTATAAAGCCATCGCGCATAAACTTGGTTTAGATAAGGACCAGGCGGACATCGTATCACGACCGACCCACTTTATTAATTCGCGACGGGGGAAGCCGCGGGTGGACGTGGTGCTAGTTGATGAGGCACATTTACTTTGGACCCAGGGAAAACAGTCGTATCGTGGCAACAATCAGTTGGATGACTTATTAAAACTAGCGAAAGTTGTCATTATCGTATTTGACAAGTATCAAATTTTAACCACGGAAGAGTATTTAGATGACAAAACGGTGCGACGCTTAGAAGACGGCGCGGCGGCCCGGGGGAACCGGATCGAACTGCTTGATCAGGAACGGATGGATGCTAATCGGGAAACGATCAACTGGATCAGAAGCCTAGTCATTGGGGGAACGGTGGCGACCATTCCGGATGATGAAAGTTATCAGTTAAAAGTTGCGCAATCTCCCGAAGGATTGTATGAAAAGATAAAATTGCTTGATCAACAAAACGACCATGGTAACGCCAGTTTATCCCGCATGCTGGCCACGTTTGATTGGCCGTACGTGGATAAGAAAAAGCCTGCGGATGATGATTATTGGCGCGTAAAGGTGGGTCACTGGAGTTTGCCGTGGAACTTACAACTTAAGGTTTCTAAACAAGAAACAAAGCGCAATAAGGAATTGGCTTGGGCAGAACAGGCACAGACGATTAACGAGGTTGGATCAACTTTTACCATTCAGGGATTTGACTTAAATTATGCCGGTGTAATTATTGGGCCGGCGGTTAAGTACCGTGACGGAAAAATTATATTTGATCCCAAGGCTAGTAAAAACAAAAAGGCGACTAACAAACGAACTTGGAAGGGCCAAAAAATCAACGTGGCGAATGAGTTATTACGCAACGAACTTAACGTTTTACTAACGCGCGGGGTTCACGGGTTATTTATCTACGCGGTAGACGCGGCGTTACAAGCAGAATTATTAAAGGCTGCCGGAACGACACATATTTTGGAGGACAATAATGGATTATCCAGAGATTGAACAAGCTTTAATTGAATTTAGAAATAAGAAGGGTTGGCAAAAATACCACAATTTGAAAGACTTGGCGCTTTCCCTGAATCTTGAGGCCAGTGAAGTTTTAGAAATCTTTCAATGGAAGCCCAGCGATACCAAGCTGACAGACGAAGAAGAAAAACACTTGGAAGAAGAATTAGCCGACACGCTAATTTACACGTTTTACATGTGCGAAAAATTAGGCGTGAATCCGTTGGACATCGTCGCTAACAAGATGAAGTTTAATCAGGGGAGACACTGGAAGACGGAAAAATAGGTTATTTAATAATTGAGAATTGAGGCGCATACAGATGAAAAAACAAATTACAGTAGTCGGTGCCGTATTGTTAGAGCAAGGGAAAATTTTAGCCACAAAACGTAATGATGATCGTATCTTAGGAACGTTATGGGAGTTTCCAGGTGGAAAAGTTGAAACGGGTGAGACGCATCAACAAGCACTGGTACGTGAATTGATTGAAGAATTTGATGATCAAATTGTAGTTGGGGATAGAGTTGCAACTAGTCGTCATGAGTATGATTTTGGTGTAGTTAACTTAACAGCGTATTACGCGAAGTTTCTAACACATAATTTTGATCTAATTGCTCATAGCAAAGTTGAATGGATTTCACAAAATCAGTTAAAAACTCTGAATTGGGCAGATGCGGACCAGGCAATTGCGAATGCTTTAATGGATGCCGATCTTTCACAGGTGAAGTTTGATGAAATTAACTGACATACAAACGAAGATTGCTAATTCACTTTCTAACGGTTTTGTGGATCAACGATTTAATGGCCCAGAAGAACTAACACCTCAATTTATTTATAATAATAAGGGCGACTCAATGTTAATACATATTGAGCGTGAGTTAGCTAACTGTTCATCATATACTTTTGTAATTGCTTTTATAACTGAAAGCGCATTGGCAGCACTTAAAGTTAAACTAGCTGATTTAGCAATGAAAGGAATCCATGGACGCATCCTAACAGCGGATTACTTAACTTTCAATGCACCAAAGGTTTTCCAGGAACTTTTAAAACTTCCCAGTGTTGAAGTACGAATTGCTGATGTTGCAGCTTTTCATGCCAAAGGGTATATTTTTGATCACGAATTAGATCAGTATCAATCAGTTATTATCGGAAGTTCTAATTTAACTTCCGGTGCGTTATTGCGTAATTATGAGTGGAATGTCAGGTTTACGTCTCATGATAATGGGATTTTAACCGCCCGGTTAATACAAGAGGTTGAAGATGAGTGGCGCCAAGCTCAGCCTTTGACGGATCATTGGATCGACCAATATCGGGTTCGCTATGAGGAGAAGCCAAAGTTGCAAATCACGGAAGACTTATCCGAGACAACGACTCAATATGCAATCGGAAAACAACAAATTGAACCTAATCATATGCAACAAGATGCATTGAGTAACTTAAAGCAGATTCGAGCGCAAGGAGCTCGGCGGGCATTAATTATTTCTGCCACTGGAACAGGAA
The DNA here is from genome assembly GCF_003885105.1 of Lactiplantibacillus garii. Taxonomy (GTDB): domain Bacteria; phylum Bacillota; class Bacilli; order Lactobacillales; family Lactobacillaceae; genus Lactiplantibacillus; species Lactiplantibacillus garii. Next base: position 185 of record NZ_QWZQ01000081.1, on the reverse strand, counting down.
AAACCTATTTAGGTGCGTTTGATGTTAAGGCCTATCATCCCCACCGTTTTCTTTACATCGTACACCGGGAACAAATTTTGACTAAAACTCTAGATAGCTTCAAAAAAGTCTTACGGGAAGGCTTTTTTGATCAATTTCAGACTGAATATGGGGAGCAAACCGCTGATAAGTTTGATGAGCAATTT
>NZ_QWZQ01000080.1 GCF_003885105.1 Lactiplantibacillus garii | reverse complement strand
AACTCATCATTAATTTGAGAGTTTGATCCTGGCTCAGGACGAACGCTGGCGGCGTGCCTAATACATGCAAGTCGAACGAACTCTGGTATTGATTGGTGCTTGCATCATGAAATACATTTGAGTGAGTGGCGAACTGGTGAGTAACACGTGGGAAACCTGCCCAGAAGCGGGGGATAACACCTGGAAACAGATGCTAATACCGCATAACAACTTGGACCGCATGGTCCGAGCTTGAAAGATGGCTTCGGCTATCACTTCTGGATGGTCCCGCGGCGTATTAGCTAGATGGTGAGGTAACGGCTCACCATGGCAATGATACGTAGCCGACCTGAGAGGGTAATCGGCCACATTGGGACTGAGACACGGCCCAAACTCCTACGGGAGGCAGCAGTAGGGAATCTTCCACAATGGACGAAAGTCTGATGGAGCAACGCCGCGTGAGTGAAGAAGGGTTTCGGCTCGTAAAACTCTGTTGTTAAAGAAGAACATATCTGAGAGTAACTGTTCAGGTATTGACGGTATTTAACCAGAAAGCCACGGCTAACTACGTGCCAGCAGCCGCGGTAATACGTAGGTGGCAAGCGTTGTCCGGATTTATTGGGCGTAAAGCGAGCGCAGGCGGTTTTTTAAGTCTGATGTGAAAGCCTTCGGCTTAACCGAAGAAGTGCATCGGAAACTGGGAAACTTGAGTGCAGAAGAGGACAGTGGAACTCCATGTGTAGCGGTGAAATGCGTAGATATATGGAAGAACACCAGTGGCGAAGGCGGCTGTCTGGTCTGTAACTGACGCTGAGGCTCGAAAGTATGGGTAGCAAACAGGATTAGATACCCTGGTAGTCCATACCGTAAACGATGAATGCTAAGTGTTGGAGGGTTTCCGCCCTTCAGTGCTGCAGCTAACGCATTAAGCATTCCGCCTGGGGAGTACGGCCGCAAGGCTGAAACTCAAAGGAATTGACGGGGGCCCGCACAAGCGGTGGAGCATGTGGTTTAATTCGAAGCTACGCGAAGAACCTTACCAGGTCTTGACATACTACGCTAACCTGAGAGATCAGGCGTTCCCTTCGGGGACGTGGATACAGGTGGTGCATGGTTGTCGTCAGCTCGTGTCGTGAGATGTTGGGTTAAGTCCCGCAACGAGCGCAACCCTTATTATCAGTTGCCAGCATTAAGTTGGGCACTCTGGTGAGACTGCCGGTGACAAACCGGAGGAAGGTGGGGATGACGTCAAATCATCATGCCCCTTATGACCTGGGCTACACACGTGCTACAATGGATGGTACAACGAGTTGCGAACTCGCGAGAGTAAGCTAATCTCTTAAAGCCATTCTCAGTTCGGATTGTAGGCTGCAACTCGCCTACATGAAGTCGGAATCGCTAGTAATCGCGGATCAGCATGCCGCGGTGAATACGTTCCCGGGCCTTGTACACACCGCCCGTCACACCATGAGAGTTTGTAACACCCAAAGTCGGTGGGGTAACCTTCGGGAACCAGCCGCCTAAGGTGGGACAGATGATTAGGGTGAAGTCGTAACAAGGTAGCCGTAGGAGAACCTGCGGCTGGATCACCTCCTTTCTAAGGAATATTACGGAAACCTACACACGCGTCGAAACTTTGTTTAGTTTTGAGAGGTCTAACTCTCAAACTTGTTCTTTGAAAACTAGATAATATCAAATATATTTTTTCATAATGAAACCGAGAACACCGCGTTTTTTGAGTTTTTTATTGAAGTTTAATTATCGCTAAACTCATTAATCGCATTTACCGTTAGGTAAATGAGGTTAAGTTAACAAGGGCGCATGGTGAATGCCTTGGCACTAGGAGCCGATGAAGGACGGGACTAACACCGATATGCTTCGGGGAGCTGTACGTAAGCTATGATCCGGAGATTTCCGAATGGGGCAACCCAGCAGTTTTAATCAACTGTTACCACTAGATGAATTCATAGTCTAGTTGGAGGTAAACGCTGTGAACTGAAACATCTCATTAGCAGCAGGAATATAAAGAAATTTCGATTCCCTAAGTAGCGGCGAGCGAACGGGGAACAGCCCAAACCAAAGTGCTTGCACTTTGGGGTTGTAGGACTGAACATTTGAGTTACCAAAAAGTTTGATAGTCGAAGGATTTGGGAAAATCCGCCATAGATGGTGATAGCCCAGTAGATTAAATCAAGCTTTCTCAGTTCAGGATCCTGAGTACGGCGGAACACGTGAAATTCCGTCGGAATCCGGGAGGACCATCTCCCAAGGCTAAATACTACCTAGTGACCGATAGTGAACCAGTACCGTGAGGGAAAGGTGAAAAGCACCCCGGGAGGGGAGTGAAATAGTTCCTGAAACCATGTGCCTACAATAAGTCAGAGCGCGTTAACGCGTGATGGCGTGCCTTTTGTAGAATGAACCGGCGAGTTATGATCCCGTGCAAGGTTAAGACTTAAAAGTCGGAGCCGTAGCGAAAGCGAGTCTGAAATGGGCGTTTTGAGTACGAGGTTATAGACCCGAAACCAGGTGACCTATCCATGTCCAGGTTGAAGGTGCGGTAAAACGCACTGGAGGACCGAACCCGTGTAAGTTGAAAATTGCTGGGATGAGGTGTGGATAGCGGTGAAATTCCAAACGAACTTGGAGATAGCTGGTTCTCTCCGAAATAGCTTTAGGGCTAGCCTCGGATGAAGGATCATGGAGGTAGAGCACTATTTGGACTAGGGGCCCGTCTTGGGTTACTGAATTCAGATAAACTCCGAATGCCATTGATTCATATCCGGGAGTCAGACGATGAGTGATAAGATCCACCGTCGAAAGGGGAACAGCCCAGACCACCAGTTAAGGTCCCTAAATGTATGCTAAGTGGAAAAGGATGTGGAGTTGCATAGACAACTAGGATGTTGGCTCAGAAGCAGCCACCATTTAAAGAGTGCGTAATAGCTCACTAGTCGAGTGATCCTGCGCCGAAAATGTACCGGGGCTAAGCATACTACCGAAACCGTGGATGCGACCATTAGGTCGCGTGATAGGAGAGCGTTCTAAGGGCGGTGAAGCAAGATCGTAAGGACTTGTGGAGCGCTTAGAAGTGAGAATGCCGGTATGAGTAGCGAAAGATAGGTGAGAATCCTATCCACCGAATGACTAAGGTTTCCTGGGGAAGGCTCGTCCTCCCAGGGTTAGTCGGGACCTAAGTCGAGGCCGAGAGGCGTAGACGATGGATAACAGGTTGAGATTCCTGTACCAGTTAAATGCGTTTGAATGATGGAGGGACGCAGGAGGCTAAGATGTGCATTCTGTTGGATTAGAATGTCCAAACAACGAGTCTTGTGAAGAGTCAAATGCTTTTCACTTTAAGGACAAGTTGCGATGGGGAGCGAAATTTAGTAGCGAAGCGTCTGATGTCACACTGCCGAGAAAAGCTTCTAGTGAGTATTTAACTGCCCGTACCGCAAACCGACACAGGTAGTCGAGGAGAGCATCCTAAGGTGAGCGAGTGAACTCTCGTTAAGGAACTCGGCAAAATGACCCCGTAACTTCGGGAGAAGGGGTGCTGATCGCAAGATCAGCCGCAGTGAATAGGCCCAGGCGACTGTTTATCAAAAACACAGGTCTCTGCAAAATCGTAAGATGACGTATAGGGGCTGACGCCTGCCCGGTGCTGGAAGGTTAAAAGGATGGGTTAGCTTCGGCGAAGCTCAGAATTGAAGCCCCAGTAAACGGCGGCCGTAACTATAACGGTCCTAAGGTAGCGAAATTCCTTGTCGGGTAAGTTCCGACCCGCACGAAAGGCGTAACGATCTGGGCACTGTCTCAACGAGAGACTCGGTGAAATTATATTGTCCGTGAAGATGCGGACTACCCGCGACAGGACGGAAAGACCCCATGGAGCTTTACTGTAGCTTGATATTGAGTGTTTGTACAGCTTGTACAGGATAGGTAGGAGCCATAGAAACCGGAACGCTAGTTTCGGTGGAGGCGTTGGTGGGATACTACCCTCGCTGTATGACCACTCTAACCCGCACCACTTAGCGTGGTGGGAGACAGTGTCAGGTGGGCAGTTTGACTGGGGCGGTCGCCTCCTAAAAAGTAACGGAGGCGCCCAAAGGTTCCCTCAGAATGGTTGGAAATCATTCGCAGAGTGTAAAGGCACAAGGGAGCTTGACTGCGAGACAGACAGGTCGAGCAGGGACGAAAGTCGGGCTTAGTGATCCGGTGGTACCGTATGGAAGGGCCATCGCTCAACGGATAAAAGCTACCCTGGGGATAACAGGCTTATCTCCCCCAAGAGTCCACATCGACGGGGAGGTTTGGCACCTCGATGTCGGCTCATCGCATCCTGGGGCTGTAGTCGGTCCCAAGGGTTGGGCTGTTCGCCCATTAAAGCGGTACGCGAGCTGGGTTCAGAACGTCGTGAGACAGTTCGGTCCCTATCCGTCGCGGGCGTAGGAAATTTGAGAGGAGCTGTCCTTAGTACGAGAGGACCGGGATGGACATACCTCTGGTGTACCAGTTGTGCCGCCAGGCGCATCGCTGGGTAGCTACGTATGGATGTGATAAACGCTGAAAGCATCTAAGTGTGAAACACACCTCGAGATGAGATTTCCCATTCCTATATGGAAGTAAGACCCCTGAAAGATGATCAGGTAGATAGGTTAGAAGTGGCAGTGCGGCGACGCATGCAGCGGACTAATACTAATCGGTCGAGGACTTAACCAAGTAATTGGTGTTCAGGTTCATTAAGGAAAT
>NZ_QWZQ01000007.1 GCF_003885105.1 Lactiplantibacillus garii | reverse complement strand
ACATTATGAAACTGGTCACGGTAGGGACCAGTTTTAAAAATCAAAGGTGTAAGCAAATGGGACGAGAAACCAAAATTCGGTTTCTCGTCCCATTTGCTTATACAGAGGCTAGTTATGTCACAGCTTCGTTTTTGGCTAACTTGATAACCATCAAGTTAAGTTAAAGCTAATTACGGTAACCTAACTGATATGAATTGAGGTTCTGGACTGAATGAAAGTTAGATTACTTTCGGTTATCCGCAGAACATGCTATTTTTATGACGTAGGTTAATGTTTAACGGTGTTTAAGGTGGGAAATTTAATGACCTTAACGCTGATTAGTTAAAAATGGTTAGTTTATTGACCAAATTGTGAGGTGATAATCCTAATCCAGCGGCTCGGAAAGGTCCTTCACCGGTTTACCCCGGTACCACCAGTCGTTAATGAAGCGGGCCAATTCTTCGGGAGATTCGTGGAGCCCGGTTTTAAGCCAGTAGCGAACCACGCCGACGATGCCGTTGAGGTAGTATTCGAACATGTATTCCTTTTCACGGTTGCCAATCCCACTAATTTTGGCCCGATTTTGAGCTAAAATTTCCCGTTTAGTCGTGGCGATAAAGCTCATTAAAAAGTCTTGATCCGTCGTTAATATAAAGGAAGTAATGGCGTGGCGTTTTTTGACCACTTCAAAAATCCCCGTGAGAATCGCCTGTAAGGAATCGGGTACCGAGTGCTCATCAATGACGGCTAAAAGCTCCTTAGTAGCGCCCTGTTCCATTTGATTCATGCAGTCCTTAACGTCTTCGTAGTGGGCGTAAAACGTCCCACGATTAATGTCGGCGGCTTTGCAAACGGCCGTCACGGTAATCTCATCGAGCTCGTGTTGTTGCAACAATTCAATCAGGCTATCTTGAATTAAACGCTTCGTCATTTGCGACCGACGATTGTTTTTTGTACCTACCACTTTATATTCACCCCATTATTTGAACAGTATTATCGATTTTGTTTATTTTATGACGGTTTTATGAAAATTGTCGGTTGAAATTTTGATAGTTTTCAATTAACATATTGTTATTATTTAAACACATTGTTGATTAAATGTCACGATGTCGTTTTAGAATTTGAATTAGGGAAGGGATTTAAATTGAAAGGGAGCCGTAGACGCTTTACAATTCAAGCGATTGTTTGGCTAGTTGTGATGGTGGCGGCCATCATTTTCCTACCAAACATTAGCAATCTGGTTCGTGAAAAGGGCCAGACAAAGCTGCCAAGCAGCGCCAAAAGTCAAGTTGCACAAGTGATCCAAAACCACTGGGGACGGAATCAAGATAATACTCGCCAAGTGGTCGTGGTCTTTAGCAACGGCGACTCACCGTTAACCGATACGCAGAAGCAGGAGATCGATGGGACGATCCAACGCTTCAAAGTTCAAAAATCGAAGTATCACGTGAAGTCAATGACCGCCGCGAGTGATAACGCGGCTGCCAAGAAACAGTTGATTTCTAAAGATAAGTCGACCGAACTGTTACAGTTAATGGTTGGTAAGAACCAGACCGTTTCGGAAATGACGAAAAATATTACGGCGGGTGCCAAAACGAGTGGGGTCAAAACGTACATCACTGGTAGTGACATCCTAAACGATGACTTTACGCAGGAAACCGAAGCTGGGATTCAGAAGACGGAAATTATTACCGTGGTCTTTATCTTCATCGTGTTAACGTTGGTTTTCCGGTCACCGATTACGCCGTTAGTTTCACTGTTGTCTGTCGGGGTTTCGTTTATTATTTCGCTGAGTGTTGTCATGAACTTAGTTAATAAATTTAACTTCCCATTGTCGAACTTCACCCAAGTCTTTATGGTGGTGGTGCTGTTCGGGATTGGGACCGACTACAACATTTTGTTGTTTGATCAATTCAAAGAAGAACTCAGTCACGGCGATAGTCCGGTTGCCGCGACTGGGCGCGCGTTAAGGATTGCCGGACGAACCATTCTTTACAGTGGGTCTTCACTACTGATTGGGTTCTCAGCCTTAGGGTTAGCGAACTTTTCAATCTATAAATCAGCGGTCGGCGTGGCGATTGCCGTTGCCATCCTGCTGTTAGTCTTACTGACGTTGAACCCGTTCTTCATGGCCCTCTTAGGACCGCGGCTGTTCTGGCCAACGAAGAAGTTTGCGGGTGGTAGTACTAGTAAGATGTGGCACGGAATTGCAGTTAATTCCGTCCGCTACCCAATTATTGCGCTGATCGTTATTCTGGGTGTTTCCCTACCATTCATCCTGACGTATAACAACGAATTAAATTACGATACGTTGGCTGAATTAAACGATACGATTCCCGCTAAAAAAGGGTTCCAAGTGGTTCAAAGTCACTTTTCAAAGGGGACGGCGGAACCGTCGACCCTCTATATTAAGAGTGACCACGCGTTAAATAACGAAAAAGATTTAAAAGCCATTGATAACTTAACTAAACAGTTACAAAAGGTTAAGGGTGTTAAAACGGTGGCTTCTGTGACCCAACCCGGTGGTTCCGAAGTTAGCGACTTATACGTCAACAAGCAATTGGGAACCGTTACGAGTGGGATGAAGACGGCTGGCAGTGGGTTGACCAAAATTGGCAGTGGCTTAAGTTCTGCTAATAGCAAACTAAAGAAGGCCAACATTGCTGGCAGTGTTAAGGATGTTAAAAAACTAGCCGACGGGTCAAAGCAAGTTTCTGATGGTTTAAATACTCTAAATGGAAAGACTGGTACGTTGGCTAGCGGTGCTAGTCAACTAGCCAGTGGTTCCAATACGTTAAAAACTGGATTAGTCACCTATACTAACGGTGTTTACACAGTTAATAGCGGTTTAAATCAATTAAATGGAAAAACTGGCACGCTAGCTAGCGGTGTCAATAAATTAGCCAGTGGTTCAAATCAAGTTACGAGTGGTTTGAATACGTTAAATGGAAAGACCGGGACGTTAGCCAATGCAACGGGCCAGTTAGCCAGTGGTTCAAATCAAGTTGCTAGCGGCTTAAATAGTTTAAATGGTCAGACTGGCAAATTATCCAGTGCAACGGGCCAATTAGCAACTGGTTCTAATACGCTAAAGGCTGGATTAGTTACTTATACTGATGGTGTTTACACTATTAATAGTGGTCTAAATCAGTTGAATAGTAAAACCAGTAGTTTGAAATCTGGCGTAAGTAATTTATTTACGGGGACACAGTCTTTATCAACGGGACTGGATACGCTAAATGACAGTAAATCTTCAATTTCTGAAGGAACTAAGGGGTTAACTTCTAGTGTGGTTCAATTACAACAAGGAGCAGCCAGTGTGTCAAAAGGGTTAGCTCAATTAGAGTCACAAGTTAAGTCAGGAACAACATCAATTAATACCTCTGATTTACAAGAGTTAGAAAGTGCGTTAAAGAAAGTAAATGCGGTGATGACAACGTATGCGGGCAATTCGAGCCCGTTAACCACTAAAGTTAATGAGCTAAATAGCGCGTTGACATCATTTGGAAACAGTAAATCAGCCATTAACACTGATATGGCAACCATTGAAAGTGCATTAAATGCTAAGAATACGACTAGTACGACGAGTTCGTCTACGGCTTCAGTCAATGCAAATGCCGTTGCGTCGGCTGCAGTTGCTGCGGCTGGATCATCCGCAACTAGTGAGCAGAAAGCAGCTATTACTTCTGCCGTAACTTCACAAGTTAATGCACAAAATAGTGCAAATGCTAGTTCTGCAACTGCTGCTACTAAGGCAAATACGTCTTCAAGTGATGCGGCCGGCTTAAATGCATTAAAAGATTTAAAGGGACAATTGAGTACTTTAGACAGTATTGAAAATAATTTGAGTGGTTTAAGTACCAACCTTACTGAGTTACAGAAGTTGGCAGCAAGTTCCGTAGACGTTAATAACAAGTCAGTTACTGCTATTCAAGGAATGCAGAAGATTGCAACTAGTATGCAACAGCTCGAAGCAGCTCTTGAAGGGACATCTACCCAAACCGGGTTGGTTCCGGGATCTAGTCAATTAACTTCTGGATTAGGTCAACTTAAGACTGGTACAGAAACGTTAGCAAGTAAATTAGATACGTATACGACTGGTGTTGCTAGTGCTGCTGCTGGTGCGAATAAGGTTAATAACGGTGTAAGCAGTCTTAGTTCGCAGGTACCAACATTGACGAGCGCAATTAGTGCGTTAAGTACGGGTGCAAATGAATTGAATTCAAACTCAGGCACTTTAAACAATGGAGCTACTAAGTTAGCAACTGGTAACGCACAGTTAAATGGACAAGTTCCAACTCTTGTTAGTGGCGTGAATAAGTTAGCATCTGGAGCGACCCAGGTAGCTTCTGGTAATAGTCAGTTAAATGCCCAGGTACCTGCATTGGCAAGTGGTGTGAGTCAACTAGCTAGTGGTTCTTCACAAGTTTCTTCTGGTTTGGGAACGTTACAAGGACAAATTCCAACGTTAACGAGTGCCATCAGTGCACTTGATGCTGGGACTAACAAGTTAGTTTCAAATTCAGCTGCTTTAAATGCCGGTGCAACCAAACTAGCAACCGGAACTGCACAATTGAATGCCCAAGTGCCACAACTTGTTAGTGGTGTGAATAAGTTAAACAGTGGTGCTAAACAAGTTGCTGACGGTAATGCAACCATGTACACCACCATGCAGAGCTTAGTCGGTCAGATGAAAGAATTGCAAAGTGGGTTACAATCCGCTAGTGACGGGACGAAGAAGATCAATAAGGGTGTCGTTTCTGCCAACAGTTACTTAACTGGTTTGAAGGATTCCGACGCTGCTAAGACCTACTACGTACCGAAGAGTGTCTTGAAGGGCAAGACCTACGCTTCCGCGTTGAAAGCCTACATGTCTGAAAACGAACACGCAACGAAGTTAACGATCGTCTTAAATACCAATCCAAGTTCGAAGGCTGCCATGGATAAAATCTCAGCCATTCAAACGCAGGCTCAGAACACCTTGAAGGGGACTTCGTTAGACGGTTCTACGATTGCCATTGGTGGTCAAACTTCTGAAACTAACGATACGCAATCCATTGCTTCGAGTGACTTCATCCGGACGGCTGCGATTATGTTAGTCGGAATCTTAATTGCCTTAATGGTGATTACCCGTTCCGTCTTACAACCGTTCTACATCTTAGGGACGCTATTATTAGCTTACATTATGTCCTTGAGTATCACCCGGATCTTGAGTAACTGGTTCTTAGGACAAAGCATGTTAACTTGGAACACACCGTTCTTCGGGTTCATCATGTTGATTGCCCTCGGGGTCGATTACAGTATCTTCCTGATGATGAAGTACCGTGAGTTTGATAATTCGGCTGCAACACCAAGTACCCGGATCGTCAGAGCTTCCGCCGTTATTGGGGCCGTCGTCTTATCGGCTGCTTTAATTCTGAGTGGGACCTTTGCCGCCTTGATGCCTTCCGGGGTCTTAACCTTGATTCAAGTGGCGATGGTGGTTATTATCGGGTTAATTATCCTGGTATTCTTCATTCCAACCGTCATTCCAAGTTTGATCCGCTTAACGTACCCGTTAACGGACCGCATGGAAAATGAATCAACTGCGGACGACCAAACGAAACGTAGTCACAAGTAAAAATATAAACGGTTGTTGATCAACAACTGACGGTGCCGGATAAACAACGACGTTTGTTCGGCACCGTTTTTTTGATGGGAGGCTTTTTATGAAACGCTGTGCGTGGGCGGAAACGTCCGACTTAATGCGCAATTATCACGATTACGAGTGGGGGCGTCCCCAGCGTGACCCGCAAAAGCTCTTTGAATTGCTCTGCCTTGAAACTTATCAGGCCGGGTTAAGCTGGCAAACGGTTTTAAATAAACGAGCGGCTTTTGAAACGGCTTTTGACCATTACAACGTTGAGCGGGTGGCGGCCATGACCGCGGCGGACGTGGACCGCCTAATGACGAACGCCAGTATTATCCGTAACCGGTTAAAGCTAAACGCCACCGTTAATAACGCCCGGGTCATTCGTGACTGGCCAACGGGATCGACGTTTGCGAGTTGGTTATGGGCGTTCGTCAATGATCAACCGATTCGGCAGGCTTGGCAACGGGCCGACCAAGTACCGGCGACGAACGACCTAGCGAAGCAAGTGTCAAAAGCCATGAAAAAGCGCGGTTTTAAATTTGTGGGACCCACGACGGTTTATTCTTATTTGCAAGCGGCGGGATTAATCAACGACCACTTAGCCGACTGTGACTGGGCACCAGAGAACCTTAAATAGTGTTTAAAGCACGTCCTAGTGAGTAGGACGTGTTTTTTTTGCGGGTAACCCCGTCCTTTGGAGTATTAGTAATAAATAATCTAAAATATTCGTTAGTAAGCCAATAAATGTGCCGAGAGATTTCACAGTTTAGCCTCATTTTGCGTGTAAGTTGAGAGCTGTTAAAGCAATTTGTATTTCTAAAACTTACCTTAAGGAGGGTTCAGCGTGAATTTTTTTAAACGCGCATGGCTCAATCTAACGGCGAAAAAGGGTCGTTCAATTTTATTAGTATTGGTCACGTCAGCAATCATGCTGTTTGTGTTGGCCGGTTTACTGATTCGCAACGCCGCGGATACGGCGACCAGCAACGCTAAGAAGAGTGTCGGGGCCACCGTCACTCTATCCGCAAACCGGGAGGCAGCTTTTAAAAAGATGCGCAGTTCGACATCAACCAGTAAAAGTAGTCGACCGAAGTTAACGACGTCCCCAGTGAAACTGAGTGACGCGAACAAGATCGCTAAGTTGAGTAACGTGGCTAGTTATAATGCCACCGTCTCGACGTCCGCTAACGCCAAGGGCTTTGATACCATTTCAACGTCCAGCAGCAGTAGCAGCACGGGCGGCGGGATGAAGAGCATGGGTGGTAGTAGCAGTAGTGGGAGTGGCGACATTGCCATTTCCGGTGTAACGGCTACCAGCAGTGTCTCGAGTTTTGAAAGCAAGTCCAGCAAGATCACGAAGGGCCGGGGAATTACGGCCAGTGACGAAGGGACTAACAACGTCGTCATTGAAAGTGAGCTGGCAAAGGAAGACAGTCTGAGTGTCGGTGATACCATTAAGTTAAAGGCCACGACCGGAACGAAAAAGACTTATACGATGAAGATCGTTGGGATCTATAAGGCGTCATCCAGTGCCAGCACGCAACAGGGACCGGGTGCGACGGATCCTTCCAACAGTGTTTACACGTCGTACACTTTCGCTAACACCGTTAAGGGTTCGAAGTATAAGAACACGGCGGATTCCGTTACGTTCACAATTTCGGATCCCGCGAAAGTCAGCAGCGTTAAAACTGCCGGCAATAAGTTGATCAGCACGTCGAAGTATTCACTTAGTACCGATGACAGCAGTTACCAAACGGTGAAAGCTTCGATGAATAACGTGAAGTCGTTTGCTGATAAGATTGTTTGGTTGGTGGCGATTGCCGGAACCATTATTTTAGCGCTGATTGTTATTTTAATGATTCGGGAACGCCGTTATGAAATTGGTGTGCTGCTCTCCCTCGGTGAAAGCCGGTGGAAGATCGTTGCCCAATTCTTTGTTGAAATGGTGATGGTACTGGTGGTTTCAATCGTGATTGCCGGTTTCGGTGGCAAGTTTGTGGGTAATCAACTGGGTCAACAGCTGGTTTCACAACAAACAACGACGGCAACGACCAGTTCCACTACTAGTACGCAGGGTGGTCAACCCGGTGGCGGTGGTGCTCCTGGTGGGACGACTGGCGGTAGTAAGCCAAGTGGTAACATGCAGGGCGGCCCTGGTAGCAGTTCAAGCAGCAGCGCGGCGAGTCAGAAACAGACCGATTTAGACATTAACGTAACCGTGATGGACTTAGTTGAACTAGGTGGTTTCGGTCTCGCAATCATGTTCCTATCGATTATGCTGGCCTCCGGTGGAATTCTGCGCCTGCAACCGAAGAAAGTCTTAATTGATTAGTTGGGAGGCAATCATGTTAAAAGTAAATGATTTAGGCTACTGGTATGATCGCCAGGAAAACAGCCTGTTTGAACACGTTAACTTAAACTTTGAAGCGGGTACCTCTTACGCCATCGTTGGTCAGAGTGGTTCTGGTAAAACGACCTTTCTGTCACTTTTGGCGGGGTTGGATAAGCCGCGCGCCGGTCAAATTGAAATGAACGGTGAACCAATCAATAAAATCGGGTTAACGGCTTACCGTAAGTCCCACGTGGCGATTGTATTTCAGTCTTATAATTTATTGACCTACATGTCACCGCTGAATAATTTACTAACGGCTATGGCGATTACCGATTCTGAGCACCGCGGTGATAAGCAGTATGCCATGGAAATGTTACGTAAATTGGGACTAAGTGACGATCAAATGACGAAAAATGTTCAACGGCTTTCCGGTGGACAACAACAGCGGGTTGCCATTGCCCGGACGATGGTCTGTGACGCCAAGTTAGTGGTTGCAGATGAACCTACCGGTAATTTGGACGAAGAAAACACCCGGGAAGTTATTGAGTTATTTCAAAAAATTGCGCATGAGCAACACAAATGTGTGATCATCGTGACCCACGAACCGGACGTGGCGGCCGTTTGCGACCATTCGTACCGGTTAGCCAAACATGAATTCAGTTTAGAAGCTTAAAATAAACTGCCAATTACCAGTGGCAGAATAAAAATAAGTTGTTTGAAACTGGAACGAAATTTCAAAACGCGTCAGTTACCCCGAATTTAACGGGGTAACTGACGCGTTTTAGTTTTCATGGAAATGGTGCTGTAACGCGTTTTGCCCGCCTGCCGAGCACGGATGCCCGCGTGGGTTGCGCCGAATTTGCGTAATTTTACTAGCATGCCCGTCTCGTTTTGCGTATATTTATTATCAAAAGGGGGCGGTCGTGATGACGATCGAGTTTAACAAGCAATTAGGACGGTTACGACGTGAACGGGGGCTATCACAAGAAGACTTGGCTCAGCAACTCTACCTTTCACGGCAATCAATTTCGAAGTGGGAACAGGGAGAAACCACGCCGGATTTGACGACCTTGGTTAAATTGGCGGCAGTATTAAACGTTGGACTAGATGAGTTGGTGCTGGGCCAGCAGCCGTCACCGGCGATCCCACCGGCTGAACCAACACAGCCGCATCATCATCGAAATTACCGACCCATGAACGGCTGGGAGTTTTTCGCCCGGTACTGGTGGTTGATTTTTGCAATAGCTGGGATGATTAATTGGTTTATTCGCGAGTAATTGGAATCGGCGTGCTTCTGAGATAATCAGGAGCACGCCGATTTTTAACGCTGTGTCACTGTAACTAGGTGGCGAAAAACGAGCCCGGTTAAAGCTAAAATAATCCCAATTTCTAGTAATTGGAACGCCGCCGTTGTGTGAATGAACGGAATGTTGATCGTTGGCTGACTAAAACTAAAAAAGTCGTTCAGCGCGTGAATCACAATCGGCCACCACAGGGAATTGGTTGCTTGGTATAAGCCGCAAAGTAATAGTCCAATTACAAAGGTAAAGAGCAGTTGTAAGCCGGTTAATAGCCAGCTCTGATGGGTGAGGTTGACTAAGTGAGTCAGGCTAAATAGGATGCTACTGAATGCGGCGGCTTGTAAAATAGCGTTGATACCCGGGTTAACGGTTGGAAGAGACTGTTTAAAGATGATTCCGCGGAAGAGAATTTCTTCAAAAACACTAACGAGAAGCGCTACAAGTAAAGTCGTAAGCGTAGTCGTGGCAGTTGCCGAAGTAAATAGGCTCGAAAAAGCAGCGTAACCCGCAATTAGAACGGCGGGCCCAACGATACTGACTTGATTGGTCCAGCTGAGGTTAGAGCGAAAACGTAGCGTTTGGTGAACGTAGCGCTCGTTTAGAAATAGGACGATGATGATTAAAATTAATTCTTCAAATCCGGTTGACGTTAATGAGGACAACGTTGCCAATCCCGGAAGCTTATTGAATAACAAGCTGACGAGGATCAGCAGGCCGACCATGGTTAACCAGAGTGACGTTGCCAAGCGAATGGCCCGCATATGATCACTACTTTCTAATAAGGCTAAACTCAGCATACGCCACTTTGAAGCTAAAAGAAAACCCGTTCCGGAGATTACCAGAACGGGTTAGGTTAAAATTCAATTTTAATTAAAGGGACCAAGCTGATAAGCCTTGAGCGTTGTACAGTGCAACGGCAGCGTCGACTTGGGCTTCTACGGAACCACTAGAAATGTGCATGTTTTGGAATAAACCGTAAGCACCACTAGTGCTGTTCTTGATCGTCGTGTTCCAGCCGGATTCACGCGTGATGATCGTGTTCCAAGTTGAAGCGGAAACTCCGGTCCGTGATTGCATTTGGCTTAAAACGTAGCTCCGAAGGTTACTACCAGTGTAGCTGGAAGTCGTACTAGTTGAAGAAGATGAACTAGCACTAGCCGTACTTGAAGTTGTTGAGCTAGTTGCTGACGAAGTGGCAGCTGATGAACTAGCTTGGCTGGTTGAACTTGCAGACGCCTGACTAGCAGCGGAACTCGTGGCAGCTGAAGAAGAAGCTTGGCTTGCTGCGGATTGCGTTGAGCTTGCAGAAGTTGCAGTTGATGCGGCTGATGAGCTAGCTTGACTTACACTGGCCGTTGAAGCGGAGCTAGTTGCTGAAGAAGAAGCTTGGCTTGCTACGGATTGTGAAGCGGCACTCGCAACGCTGGTTGAGCTAGCACTAGTGGTTGAAGCACTGGTACTTTGACTCGTAGCGGATTGTGGTGCGGCGCTCGTCGTGGTCGTTGATGAAGTTGTGGTTGACGTTCCGTTGACTTCCAACTTATCACCAACGTAGATCAAGTTAACGTTGGCTAACTTGTTAGCTTTCTTGATGGCAGCAACGCTAGTATGGTGGGTTTCGGCTAACTGCGAAACGGTGTCGCCGGATTTAACGGTAATTGTATCAGCGTTAGCAACCGTTGATGAAAGGGCGAATAATGCTAAAGCTGCGGTTGAAGATAAAACAAGATTTTTGATTTTCATAATAAGTAAGACACTCTCCTATGGTTTGCGATAATGCTTTTCGATTAATATTCTTCACAACTTTGATTGGCTGAACAACTGTCATAACCAATCAACAGTGACTAGTATAACCAGCCAGTGTTGCATAGAAATAATCAGAACATTACGGTTTCAGCCCCAACTGTAATATAGTCGGCCTTTTGTAATGAACTGTAACATTCTGAGTGGCTTTCATGAAAATGAACCAGTGGGAGAACAGTTTGCGCGGTTGCTAGCCGGGCAGATTAGTCACACGGGACTAAAAAAACGGCTCTTCATGGACGAAGAGTCGTTTAAAAGGTTTTATTTTAAGTTTAGTACCAGCCGTTTGATAACCAGTGGCTCTTAGCGTTTGACCATGAACCGTAACGGGAAGCAACGTAGTTATCAGCCACGCGTTCCTGGTTAGCAGCGGAGTAGTCACCGTTTAAGTATGAAGCACTTAATTGGTACTTACCGATGTATTGACCATTCCGAGCTGAGTATGAACCACCGGATTCTTTACCAGCAATCCAAGCCTTAGCGGAACTATCAGAACCGTTAGTGTAGTTAGAAGTTGACGCAGTGTTTGAGCTGCTTTGCGTAGTTGCTTGAGCGGCTGGTGCACTGTAACTTTGCGTTTGAGTTGATTGACTGCTTTGCGTCGTTGCAGCTGGTTGGCTAGTCTGCGTAGTTGAAGTCGTGGTTGCGGCGGTACCGTTACCGTTCACTTCAAGTTGTTGACCAACGAAGATCAAGTTAACGTTCTTTAATTGGTTGGCCTTTTCAATGGCTGAAACCGTCGTACCGTGTTCAGCGGCAATTGCGGAAACGGTATCCCCGGATTTAACGGTCACCGTTGCGGCTTGGGCGGTTGCACCAATGGCAAAGAGACTAGCAGTAGCGGCAGCGGTAGATAATAAAGCATTCTTAATTTTCATACGTAATGTACACTCCTATTTTATAGTCCGAATTTGGCTTGGCCCCGTGTTTCTCCCAAGCACCTTAACTAGACCATAGTATAACCGCTGATTGTGACAGGAAAATAGCAGTAGTTTTACGATTTTAGATAAAAGTTGTAATAAACGGGCCTTTTTGTAATCTTTTGTAATATAAATCAACTAACGAGACCCGCTTAAAGCGGAAAATTTGGAGAGTAATCCCAAAAGGTAACGGAGCGTTTGTGTGGCTTGCCTAAAAATTTGGCGAGCAAAAAAGCCCGTATATCGGCGTTTAAACCGTATTTTCGGGCTTGTAAATCTGGATAATTAAATTTTAATGGGGATAAGCAGTTGCAAATGTAAGCGCTATCTAAGACGTGACACACTTACTTTTGGTAACAAAGGCTAATCTGCTTTAAAAACAATTAGCCAGTTATCTTTTTGTGAATTACGAGTCAAAATCGCCGGTGTAGCGAGTAAATCGGCGTTGATTTTTTGAACGGTGCCCGCAAACGGCGTGGTGAACGGGTGCTCACCCGCCGCGTCGCTGACCGTTAACAGGGTCGCACCGGTATCTAAATGTTGATTGACGGTGGGCAGCGTCAGGCCGGTAACCGCCGTCAGGGTATTTTTGGCGTCGTCCGTTAAGCCCAAAACGAGTCGCTGACGGGATTTGGTTTGTAGCCAGACGTCACCGTACAGCATTGGGGCGTGTTGTTCCCGGTATTCGTCGCGGTAAAAATGAAACATTTGTTTCCAAGCTGATTCGTGTTTTGCCATGTTAATCTCCTAATAAGCGGTGCATTAATTGTAAGTGGTGCATTAATGATAGCTTTTTAACGGTTCCGAGTCCAGAAAACTTCCGTAAATTCCCGTATGCCAGCAGTTCATCGAGGGCCGGGGTCCGGTTTAATCCGGTTAAATGGGTGGGGGCCCACGCCGTCAGTTTAGCGAGCGCCTCGCTGAATTTTTGTTTTTGACCGCGCATGCTGGTGTTGCTATCGGAAACGCAGTGGTGAATGCGCAGGGTACCGTTGCGGGTGACGTAAATAACGTGTAAGGCGATTGCCCGTGACGGCATTCCCCGGTCAAAGTACGGTTTGCCAACTAGGGAAAAATCACCAAATCCTTGGTAACCAAACGGCGCGTTGTCCCAGTTGGCGGGTGCAAAGTATTCATCCGTTAGCAGCCCGTAGTCGGCGACGTGGTGCGGGGTGGCAACCGGGTCAGTCAACAGAATGGCTTGATTACCAGCAATTTGGTGTAGGCGGGCTTCGTCTGGGATTACTAACGTTGTCCGTTTCAAAATTGCCGAGTGTTCGTAAGCCTTGAGCAGCGGGTAATTAGGGGCAATTAAAAAGCTCGTTTGACCAGTAGTGGTCGTTAAAAAGTCCCGGCTGAAATCGGCGGCTAAGATCGCGGCCGGGTGAAAAAACGGGTAGGGACTTAAATCGGGCAACGGGTGCAGCTTGTTGGGGTTAAGCCCGTACACGCTGACCTGCGGATTAGCAATCAAACTGAACGGTTGCCGGACTTTGATGAAGGTCGCCACGGTTTGCTGGAGTTCCTTAGAGTCCCGGACCGGTTCAATGATCGGTACCACGTGCGGTCCCAGCCGATGTTGTTCGGCCAGGGTTTTCAACGCTAATAAATCGTACATGCGACCACGAAAATAAGGGGTATAAAGGCTCATAGCTGGTCCCCCAAGTCCGGGGCGGTCAACCGCTGGTACTTTAATTTTAAGGCCTGGTACTCAGCGTTACGTGCGTCTAATTCGGTTTGCAAGGCCGTGACCGCGTCATTTTGGGTATCATCGAGGAAACGGTCGTATAGATTGGCTTCCGGGTCGTAAACGTCGTAGCCTTTGCGGGCCCGTTTACGTAACTCTTTGAAAAGTTGGTCGTCGGAATACAGTTGGAGCCCCTTTTTGACCCGTTTGGCCTTATCAACTTCACGAAAAAGTGAGGCGATGAAGTGGCTGATCAGCGGGGCTTCTGGAACTTGGAGCTCCTGACGCTGAGCCTTTTTCGCAACGGTCAGAAAACCGGGGGCCCGCAGCGGTTGCGGCGCGAGGGCGACCGCCTGTTCATCAAAAGCCCGGTAAATTAAAACCCCGACGTGGTCTGGAATTTCACTTTGAACCTGTTCGTAGAGAGTTTGTGGTAAAACAAAATAGTTATAATGACCGATAAAGGATAGCTTGGCCTTGGAGTGAAAATCACTTTTGGTCACTTTTAGTTCGTAACAGCGCCATTCAACCTGACCGTCGGGGAGTTGTTGGTAACTGAGTGTGTCAACGATCCCGCGATCATCCGGCATGCCAACTTCTTCAACGACGTAGGCCCCCTGTTCTAAACAGTACTGGTACAAGGTGCTTTCAAGTTGGCGGGTTAACTTAGTTTTCATCCGATCCCTCCTGAGTTTGGTGCCAAAAATTAGCGATGGTTGCGCTGAGTTGCGGCAATGAATGAACGGTTTGGTAATACCGCCAGTGTGGCGGAAAAAGGTCGACGTAGCGTCGGCTGGCAAACCGTTGATCTAACAGCAAAACGATGCCGTGGTCCTGGCTACTACGAATGAGCCGTCCGGCCGCTTGTAACACGTTGTTCATGCCGGGTAACTGATAAGCGTAGGCGAACCCCTGGCCGTTTTGATGGTCGTAGTAGTCCCGAATCAGGTTAGTTTCGGGATTTAAGCCGGGGAGCCCGACACTCACGATGGCCACCCCAATTAAACGGTCGCCGCGCAGGTCGATTCCTTCCGAAAAGATGCCTCCCAGCACGCAGAACCCGACTAACGTGGTGGCGGGATGCGCCGTAAATTGGTCAAGAAAAGCTTGGCGGGCCGCCGCGTCCATGGTGGTTTCCTGACTAGTCGTCACCGTGTCGGGGTAAGCGACCTTAAGGGCGTCCCTAATCTGACTAAGATAGCCGTACGAGGGGAAAAAGACCAGGTAGTTACCGGTTTTGCCAGTGATTAAGGCGTGGATGCTCTGGACGATTCGGTCAACGTTTTGTTCACGTTCCCGGTAAGTAGTTTGAACGTACTGGGTGACTAAAATAGCTTGATTTTTAGGCGGAAACGGGGAGGGGAGCTGGTAAGCCAGACTGTTGGCTTCACCACCCAACACCCGCTGATAGTAGCTCATTGGGGAAAGGGTCGCTGAAAAGAGGACCGCGCCGGCTCCCAGTTTTAAAGCGCCGTCTAAAAAGTCACTAGGGTCAAGACAGAGTTCTTTAACGGTTAAGTGGTGACCATCAAGGACGGCCCGCGTTTGGTAACTGCCATCGTACAAGTCGCCAATTTTAACGAAAGTCAGGCAGTCAAAGAAGTAGTCCCGGACCGCGTCCAGCAGTGGGGAGGGCTTTTGCCGGGCCATCCAGTCGGTCACAAATTCATTAAACGTTCGTAAGGTGCGCAGTAGCGGTTCGGGCGGATCGGGGGTGACACGCTCAGTGACGTCATCGGCTAGTAAGTCTTTGCTGCGACGGGTGAAACTGCGGCGCACTTTTTTAAGCGCCGTTTGCAAGTCGTCGCTGGGTTGACTTTTGTCCGGTTGAGCGAGCTTTAAAATGGCCCCGATGGGTTGGTCGCTGACGGTGGCTGAGTACATGTCGCGTGCGCGACTGACCAGGTTATGGACTTCGTCAATCAAGAAAAAGTTATCGTCATCACTTTCACTAAAAAACCGTTGTAAATAGACTAACGGGTCGAACAGGTAGTTGTAATCACAAATAACCACGTCGCAAAATAGTGACGCGTCCAGCGAAAACTCGAACGGGTCGACGGTGTGTTTACGCGCGTAGGTTTCGATAACGGGACGGGTGATTTGATTTTCATGGGTCAGTAAGTCTTTCAGGGCCGGTTTTAAGCGGTCGTAATACCCCACCATGTACGGGTTGTCTTCGGGCAGCACGTCCCGTTCTTCGGGAAACCGAATCTGGTCCTTGGCGGTCAGGGTGATACTTTTAATGACTAACCCGTCGTGACTCATGAGGTCAACGGCTTCTTCCGCAACGTGGCGGGTACTTTGCTTAGCGGTCAAATAAAAGAGCCGCTCGATCAAGTCTTCACCCATGGCTTTAACGGCTGGAAACAGGGTCGAGATGGTTTTGCCGGTCCCAGTCGGGGCTTCTACGAAGAGCCGCTTGTTGAGCCGAATAGTCTTATAAACGGCCGCGGCTAGTTCGTGCTGTCCCGGTCGAAACGCTGGGAACGGGAAGGGGAGTTCGGCAATTGAAGCGTTGCGTTGTTTGCGTAAATCCGCCCGTAAGGTTAGCCAGTACTCGTACTCGGTGACGAGTTCTTTAAAAAATTGGTCGAGTTCGGCTCGGTGAAGGACTTTCTGTTCCTTAGTGATCTTTTCGTTAGCAACTTGAAAATAGGTCAGTTGAAGGGTCACTTTATCTAAGTCGGGATGGTCCTGTAATAGGAGGTACCCGTAAACTTTAACCTGTCCCCAATACAGGGTCCGGGTATTGTCGGTTAGTTCATCGTAGGCTTGGTCCGAAGTTTTAATTTCTTCGATCAACGCGCCGTCCGCGGTGAGCTGAACGCCGTCCGCGCGTCCCGAAATCACGTAGTCATTACCGTTCATGGTAACCGTGGTTTTGAGGTAAACTTCACTTTCGTAGTCTTCCCCGCGACTACTTTGGAGCCGGCGGTGGATCTTGGCCCCGGCCAGGGCGGTATTTTGACTGTTTTTAACTTCGTTTAGGTCGCCCTGCCGGAGGACAAATTCAACTAGTTGGCGAATACCGATTTTGGTGACCATCTTCCGGCCCCTTTCTGAATGGATTGACTCCCATTATAAAACATCTGTTCGGGTTTGTCTGTAGCGGGTCCGCATGACGTTAACGCTCCAATAATAAATATAGTTATGAATTTTAGGTGCTGGTTGTGGAGAATTAGCCAGTGTATTATGATGAACAGAATGGTGAGTGGCACCTTCAAGTATGGGGATGGACGTTGTAATGAAAGATTTTTTTGCTTCACAAAGTAAGACGAATAAGGGAATCCTAATCGTGAGCGTGATGCTGATGCTAATCGAACCCTGGCTAATGCTTGTAAATACTACCGTTGGATTGGCTTTAGCGGGAACCGGAATTATCGGTTTTTCAACTTATTTGGAATTTTTACCGTATTTCCGACAGACGGTATTGCACTGGCTACTTCTTATTTTGATTTTAATAGGATTATTATTAGTGTTGATTGTGTATTCGTTTGCGGTGTTAGCGGCTTTTGGTGCCTAACGCTGCTAAGTACTCAGCACGTAAAGGGGTCCCGTTCATTGCGAACGGGACCCTTTTATTATGAAATATTATGGCTGAAGGAACTATTTTAGTACCACTTGCTGTGGCGTTGACGAATCGTTTTGCGAAGGCTAAGTCCGTAGCTCACGATCAGCGCCGTGATGACCACGGCAATGAGTGCCCCGAGTAAGGAGTGGGGGCTGCTGTAATAACTAGCGTAGCCCGCGCCTAAGCTGACTAAACCGATGACGGGAATCAGCACACTGATGGGTGCGGGGTGAAGAAAAATAACGCCAACGAGCCACAACCCGGCCGCCGTGACTACGGCATCCACGCTGGTGATGGTACCAAAACTAGTGGCCAGTGCCCATAACGCGACGACCGTCCCGACAATTAATAACAAGGTGGCAAAGCTGTTACTTAAGGTCCAAAAACGCTTCTTCGTCATCATAATCGCCCCACTTTCTTTATCCCTATTATAACGTAAAAGGGGGTAATGAAAAAAACGATAAGTAACCGCTTAAGTTTGCAATGCCATGAAATTTACGGCTTTTATAATAAATCCTTGAAAGCGCAACCATTATTGGCTAAACTGACAGTAGGCACACTTGATGATGGATGGAGGAAATGCATAATGGCAAAAATATTAGCAATTAACGCAGGTAGTTCAACTTTAAAATGGAAACTGTTTAGTGTCCCGGAAGAAACCGTGATCGCTTCGGGGATGGTTGACCGTTTGGGTTTACCAGATTCCGTTTTTGTAATTAAAAAGGCGGACGGAACCAAGTATAAGGAAACCCGACCAACCATTGACGCACAGGAAGCGGCCGCAATGGTCCTAACGCGTCTCAAGAGTGACGGAATTTTGGCACACTTGTCCGAAATTACCGGGATCGGTCACCGAATCGTTGCTGGTGGCGAACGCTTTAAGGATTCCGTCGTCATTACCCCAACGACTTTGAAGCAAATTAAAGATTTATCCGAGTACGCGCCGTTACATAATCCAACGCAAGCTTACTACATCGAAGTCTTCCAGCAATTATTACCAAAGACCGTCCAAGTGGCCGTTTTTGATACGTCACTGTTCGCAACCATGCCGCAGGTCAACTACCTGTACAGCATTCCTTACGAATACTACGAACAATTTGGGGCCCGTAAATACGGTGCGCACGGAACTAGTCACCGTTACGTTGCGAACCGGACCGCTGAATTGCTGGGTAAACCGTTAAACGAACTTAAAATGATCACTTTACACTTGGGGTCGGGTGCGTCAATTACCGCCTTTGACCACGGTAAGGCTATTGATACGTCAATGGGCTTCACGCCGTTAGCTGGGATTACGATGAGTACCCGTTCCGGGGATATCGATGCTTCGCTGATTCCGTTCTTAATGCGGCACCTCGGTATTTCTGACGTACAGGACTTCATTGATATTTTGAACCATAAGTCCGGTTTACTTGGAATTTCCGGGTTGTCACCCGACATGCGGGATCTGAGCGATACGAAGGACAGTCGTGAACGTTCTGAACTGGCCCTCGAAATCTTTGCCAACCGCGTTGTGAAGTACGTTGGTAGTTACATTGCCGAAATGAACGGCATTGACGCCTTAGTCTTCACGGCCGGCGTTGGGGAAAATTCCGTTGGGATGCGTGCCCGGATTCTGAAGCAACTGAGTTACTTTGGCGTAACGGTTGACGACGAAAAGAACGACACCCACGGCAAGGAACAGGTTATCAGCAAGGACAACGCTCCGGTTACGGTCATGGTCGTTCCAACGAACGAAGAGTTAATGATTGTCCGTGACGTTGAACGTTTAACAAAAAAAGCACCAATTGCCAATAAGTAAATGACTAGAAAGAGGCTGTGACAAAAGTCACAGCCTCTGTTTTATCTCCGCACAATTATTGCCAAAACGGGTTTCAAAAGTCAGCCGGTTCCGCTTAACGGCGTATGTCAGACAATCCAAGCCCAGGATTATTCGCCATACGCCGTTAATGCTCACCAGCTAACCGACTTTTGGCACACTTTGTTTTATTGTGATTAAACCATGCTGGTTACGCGCTCTGGGCGTCTTTTAGCATCTTAATGTGCTCGGTGTGGTTAAAGATGAAGGGCGCGCCACTCGGAACAAAACCAAAGTGTTTATAAAAGTTTTGAACTTGGATTTGTGCTTCAATCTGCATGTTTAGCCCGGCGAAACGGGTCCGTGCAACGGTCAGGATCTGGTCCATCAGGGCCGCCCCAACGTGATGTCCCCGCAGGTTTTCAGCAACCACGACTCGCCCAAAGGATAAGTGTGCGCCTTCTTTGAACACCCGTGCATATGCAACGATTTTGTGGTGCACCGTTTTAAAAATGTGAACCGCGTTTAAGTCAATGTCATCGACTTCTTGATAAACTCGTTGTTGTTCTACAACGAACGTTTTGACGCGTAATTCATAAATGGCGTATAATTCAGTTGTTGTTAATTCCGAAAAAGTTTTGACCGACCACATGGTGATGCCCCCTTTAAGATGGTGCCTAGTTTATCACCAAATGATTGCATATGCAATAATGATAGGAGAAAAAATGATACCAATTTTAAGATTAATGGGTACGTTGTCGCGCCTGGTGATGAATGAAGGTAACCAGCGTTTCGCGAAGTACGGCCTGAATAATAATCAATTTATTTATTTAATTCGGATTTGTGAACAACCAGGACTCTTTTTTAGTCAGTTAGCGGATCAAATGAAGATGGATCGGACGACTAACTACCGCGCCGTTCAGAATTTAATTAAGAAGGGCTACGTGGTCAAAAGCAACCATCCCGAGAATAAGAAGGTCCGCTGCCTGTATCCAACCGCCGCGGGTCAAGCCCTTTACCCGGAGCTCCACGCTTATGAGCAGTGGTGTGCGGACATAGTGGGGGAACGGTTAACACCGGGGCAACAACAGGTACTATTTGAAAGTCTCACCCTGGTGACGACGAACGTGGAACAACGGTTGGAATAATGACCCGCCAACTTAAATTTAAACACCGTTTTAGCTGAATTTTACGTATTAGCAGTGTACGATGTAGGTATAAACGAATTAGTGTTGGAACTGATCGTCTTGCGACCCGTGGCCAGTTGTGGCTGGCCGCGGGTTGTTTTGGTTAAACGGTGAAAGGGGTTAATAAAGTATGTCAACAACTTTAGTGCTTGGTGGGGGCTACGCAGGGATGCGGGCCGTTAAATTTCTAACGAAGGGGTTGCCCAGTGGTGATCAGCTGATTTTAGTTGACCAAACGCCGACCCACACGGAAAAAACGAATCTACACGAGGTCGCGGCCGGGACGATTGATCCGGAAAAGATTACTTACAATATTCCGTCAATTATCGCTAAACGGGTTAAATTTGTGCAAGCGACCGTCAAAAACGTCGATATTAAAAATAAGGAAGTTAGTTTTGAAGCCCACCCAACGATCAGTTACGATTACTTAGTCTTGGCGTTGGGCTTTCAATCCGAAACGTTTGGTGTCCCGGGAGCCGACGAAAACGCGTTACCAATGGACGACCTGGCAACGTCTGAAGCCGTTTACCAGTACATTGAAGCGCGCATTAAAGCCTACCGGACGAGCAAGGATCGTAATGATTTGAAGATTGCGGTTTGTGGGGCCGGTTTTACTGGAATTGAACTGTTAGGTGAACTGACCCAGTCCCTACCGAAATTACAGGCGAAGTACCAAGTTCCGGCCGTTAAGTTAGTTTGTTTGGAACGGATGCCATCAATTTTACCAATGTTTAACCAGGAATTGCGCGACTACGCACTGGCTTTCATGGAAAAACACAACGTTGAAATGCGGTTGGGCTCTGTGATTACGGCGATTAAGCCCGGGGCCGTGGCGTATACGGACGCCAACAAGGCGGATCATGAGTTTACAGCGAACACCATTATTTGGACGGTTGGTGTTAGCGGGTCGCACGTGATCGCGGATTCCGGATTTGAACAGCGCCGTAACCGGGTCACGGTCCAACCCGATTTGTCGCTAAAAGACCATCCCGAAGTCTTTATCGTGGGTGACGTGGCGGCGGTCTTCCCACCCGACGGTCAACGGCCGTACCCAACAACGGCGCAGATTGCGCTGGCTTGTGGGGAGCAGGCCGCCAAAAATATCGTGGCGTTACGCGGTGGCAAAGCCACGACTCCGTTTAACTACCAGTCCAGCGGGACGGTCGCATCGTTAAGTGACCGTGACGGCATCGGCGAAATTTTCAGTAATAACCGCCCAGTTAAGGGGTATTCGGCTTCGGTTTTAAAGAAGGTCATCACCGACCGTTCACTGTTAGAAAGTGCTCACTTAGGAACCGTCTTTAGCAAGGGTCGCTTTGACCTTTACCACTAAGAATGTAAAAACACTGATCCGGAAATTTTCCGAATCAGTGTTTTTTAGTCGTCATGACAGTTCCGTTGGAATTTTGACGTGGCGAGTTTGCCGTTTTGCAACGAGGATTGCGATGACCAACAGGAGGCCATAAAAAATTGAAACCGCTATGGAGACGGACGGACTCAAGTTGAGGTTGGCGCTACTGGTCGGGTGTTCGACCAGTTGGACAACTACTGATAAATCGGTCGCAGCGTGCATTAAGATGGTTAGTCCCAGGTTGTGCGTCCGGATATAAACACCGGCGAACAGGGTCCCGATGGCCATGGCAAAGAGAATCTGGGGTAAAACGTAGGTCAGTGACAGGTGGGTACTATTGATGATGTGGAGCCCACCGAATAATAGACTTGAAAGTAAGACGGTAACGACGTTGTTATTCGGGAACGACCGGGCCAGTAACGGAATTAGGACGCCCCGAAAAACGTACTCTTCGGTTAAACCGATTAAAATGACGTACCCGAGGTAGAGTAATATTAGCGGTTGAAAATGGACGGTCAATAGTTTAGGCAGGTTGGCCGAAACGAGCAGTCCAACGATTAGTAATGCCGGCACGGCCTGTTCCAGCTGTCCCCAGCCGTTGCGGCGGTTCCAAAAGAGTACCGGAACGTGTGCAAGGTAGTGGTTGAAGATTCCGACGCCGATCAAAACGATTGCATCCTGGACGATCCCCGAGTAACGCATGGGGACCCACCCGAAACTAACGAACGTGGCTGATGCGAAAAAGAGGGCGATGACCCAAATAAAGAGTAGTAGTGCTAGCCCGAACCCCCGCTTAAAATTATGCATGGCGACTTCCTTCCTGCTGAAAAGCTAACTTAGTGGTGCATTTTAAATTCGAGGTAGCGGTCGTTATACAGTCCCACCTTAGCGGGTGAGAGGTCCTTGTAGATCTGCAAGTGCTTGATCGTTTGGCTGTCAGGATAAAACTGACGATCGTTACGAATCGATTTTGGCAAACGGGCTTTGGCCCGCTTGTTTGGGGTGGCATAACCGATGTACTCGGCATTTTGCGCCGCGTTCTTGGGCTCGCTCATAAAGTTTAAAAAGGCGTAGATGGCCTTAAAGTGTTTGGCCGTTTTCGGGATGACTAGGTTGTCAAACCAGAGGTTACTCCCTTCGGACGGCACAACGTAGTGCAGGTGCGAATTTTCGTCCAGCATTTCACTCGCTTCACCGGACCAGTCGACCGCCACGGCCGCTTCGTTTTGGATCATGTACATCTTGATCTCATCGGCCACGACCGCTTTAACGTTCGGGGATAGTCGGTTAAGTTTATTACGGGCGGCTAACAGGGTCGCTGGGTCGGTCGTGTTCATTGATTGGTTCATGGAAGCCAGGGCAAAGCCCATGACGTCGCGGGCACTATCAATGAGCATGACTTTATTTTTATACCGTTTTTCCCAAAGATCGTTCCAATGTTGAATACTGCCGGGCTTCACGTATTTATCGTTATAGATGATTCCCAGAGTACCCCAGAAATAGGGTACCGAGTACTTATTATGACGATCGAAGTCTAAGTTCATAAAACGGGGGTCGTAATTATGCATGCCGGTCAACTTACTTTTATCTAACGGTAATAATAAGTGGGCCTTTTTCATTTTTTCAATCATGTAATCACTCGGTACCGTTAAGTCGTAACTAGTACCGCCCTGCTTGATCTTAGTAAACATGGCCTCGTTACTATCGAAAGTTTCGACGTTAACGTGGTAACCGGTCTGTTTTTGAAACTTAGTTAGGAGACTGGGGTCAATGTAATCGCCCCAGGTATACAGGTTGAGAACCTTTTTACCGGTACTACCGGAAGTCGTTTGGAGTTGCTTGGCCCCAAACGCGAGCAACCCGCAGACTGCGAACAATGCAAGGATGACACTAAATAATTTTTTCATTTTCGCCGCCCCCTCGTTGCCGTGTGCCGGTGACGACTACTGTACTGATTGATAAAGTAGTAGCCGACCACTAACACTAAGGCCATTAAGAACATTAAACCGGATAACGCGTTGATCTCTAGGTTGATTCCTTGCCGGGCCCGCGAGTAAATTTCAACGGATAGGGTTGAAAAGCCGTTCCCCGTCACGAAGAAGGTCACGGCAAAGTCGTCTAACGAGTAGGTCAGAGCCATGAAAAAGCCCGAAAAAATTCCCGGCATGATGTAGGGGACGACTACCTGACTAAGCAGTTGCCAGTTATTGGCGCCGAGGTCGGCGGCCGCGTCGAGTAAACTCCCGCTCATTTCCTGAATCTTGGGCAGTACCATCAATACGACGATTGGAATTGAAAAGGCGATGTGGCTTAGAAGGACCGAGCCAAACCCCAACGGAATTTTGAGAGCCGTGAAAAAGATCAAGAAGCTGGCCCCGATAATGACGTCGGGGGACACCATTAAAATGTTGTTTAGGGAGAGCAGCGTATTTTTTGTAATTGCCTTAGTCGTATTGTTGATTCCCAAAGCGCCAAGGGTCCCAATCACCGTTGCCAAAATGGAGGATAACAGGGCAATCAGCAGCGTATCCAGAAAGATGGCAATCAGCCGGCTGTCGGCAAAGAGGTCCTGGTAATGGCTCCAAGTAAAACCGTGAAAGTTATTCATGGTGTCGCCCTTACTAAAGGAGTAAACGATCAGAAAAATAATTGGGGCGTACAGCACGATGAAAACGAGCCAGAGGTACAGGTTACGCCACTTAAAGCGATGTAAGCTCATTTTGTCAGCCCCTTTCGTGTCCGGCGTTTACCGCCACCCGTGAGTAACATGATGATGACCATCGCGATGATCAACACGACGCCGATAGTTGAACCCATTCCCCAGTTCATAGTCGTCAGGAAGTGTTCTTCAATGGCCGTCCCTAACGTGATCACCTTGTTACCGCCAATTAAGCGGGTCAACATGAAGAGTGAGAGGGACGGGATGAAAACGGCCTGAATCCCGGCCTTAACGCCGGGTAACGTTAACGGAAAAATAACTTTGCTAAAAGTCTGCCAGTTAGTGGCACCCAAGTCCCGGCTAGCGTTGACGTAGGACGGGTTTAATTCGCTGATGGAATTATAAATGGGCAGAACCATGAATGGAATTTGGATGTAGGCCGCTACAAAAATAAAACTAAAGTTGGTAAAAAGTAACTGTTTGGGCCCAATCCCAATAAAACTTAAAAATTGGTTCGCAATGCCCGCCTGACTGAAGATCCCGATGAACGCGTAGGCTTTTAATAACAAGTTGATCCAGGTCGGCATAATGATCAGTAATAACCATAGTTGCGGGTGCTTGGTCTCGTTAAGCACGTACGCGGTAGGGTAACTGATGATCAGCGTCGCTAACGTAATCAAAAAGGCGTACCAGACTGAATTTAACGTCATCATTAAATAGGTGTTGGACGAAAAGTACGTCTGGTAATTAGCCAGGGTCAACTGGCCGTTAATGTCAAAAAAAGATTGATAAATTAACAGTAGGACCGGTGCAATGACGAATAGGACGATCCACAGCATGTAGGGGATGAAGTAGGCCGTATTACGGCTCAAGCGTTGTTTACGTTGCATGGTTGTCCCCCCTAATCGTCTTCGTACTGTTCAAGCCGGGCATCAAAGGCGGCTTCGCTTTCGTTGAGCCGCATGACGTGGATGTCCTGAGGATCAAAGGTCAATCCAATGGGTTCCCCTTCGTCCGCCGGGTTGGTTGAGTGGACCAGCCACTCGTTATGGTCACTGTCGTAGGCCACGATTTCAAAGTAGTTCCCTCGGAACAGTTGTGAATCCACCGTCACGACCAGTTTCCCCTGATCAGCAGCAACGATGTCCAAGTCTTCGGGGCGCAAAACGACTTCTACGGCTTCGTTAGGGCGCATCCCACCGTCGGCACATTCAAAAGTTTTACCGACGAATTCAACCTGATAATCTTTCAGCATTTTGCCGGGGATGATGTTGCTTTCCCCAATAAAGTTGGCAACGAAGTGGTTGATGGGTTCGTCGTAAATGTCGACCGGAGTACCGCCCTGTAAAATTTTACCCGCGTTCATGACAAAGATTTCGTCACTCATCGCGAGGGCCTCTTCCTGATCGTGAGTCACAAACAGGAAGGTGATGCCGAGCCGCTGCTGTAAATCACGTAGTTCGTACTGCATGTCCTTACGTAACTTAGCGTCTAGTGCGGACAGCGGTTCGTCGAGGAGTAGTACTTTTGGCCGCATGACCAGCGCCCGTGCGATGGCCACCCGTTGCTGCTGGCCCCCGGAGATTTCACTAATCTCCCGGTCACCAAAATCGGCTAGTTGGACCATTGCTAAGGCTTCTTGAACCCGCTGGTCAATTTCATTTCTAGGAACTTTATGGAGTTTTAAGCCGAACGCGACGTTTTCTGCCACGTTCATGTGCGGAAAGAGCGCGTAATCCTGAAAAACCGTGTTCACTTGGCGCTGGTTAGCGGGAAGGTCGTTGATGACCGCACCGTCGAATTCAACGTCACCAGAAGTAACCGCCGTAAAACCGGCCACCGTCCGTAAGATCGTGGTTTTACCACAACCGGACGGGCCGAGTAACGTGTAAAATTTACCGGCTTCGAGTTCCAAGTTGATGTCCTTAAGAATCTGATGATCTCCATAACTTTTATAAACGTGATTTAACCGCACGATCGGTTGGGTGTTAACCGCCAAGGAAAGGACCTCCTAAATGTTTATAAGTAGGACGCGGTCGTAACCAGGGTGAACGTACAGGACGTCGGTCCCAAGTTGCGAATTTGGTGCGTCTTGGTTGCGTGAAAGTAAAGCGTATCACCGGCCGTTGCCGAGTAATCCTGATTGCCTAACCGTAAGCTTAAAGTGCCGGTTTGGACCATGATAAAGGTCTCCGCCGGCGAAGGCTCAAAGGGTTTGAAGCAACCGTTGGGCGCTAACGTGATGGTGACGGGTTCGAGTTCATTTTCATTCGAAGCCGGCACCAGCCACTTTAACTGGTATCCCAGTGCTTCATCGTCATAAATTCTGTGTTCCGTCGGGTGGTAAACCACCTTTGGGCTAGGTTTTTCAGGCGCAAAGAAGGCGGCCGGGGTTACGCCCAGTACTTCCAAAATGGCAAAGAACGTTTCCATCGAAGGGGAAGATTGGTCGTGTTCCAATTGTGATATGTAGCCCTTGCTGAGGTCCGTACGTTCCCCAAGTTCTTCTTGCGTCAGTTGTTTTTGCATCCGTAAATTACGGATTCGTTGACCGATGTCCATGACATTCACCTCGAATCTTAGTTTCGTTAAAGTAAACAATAAGTTTAGTACGAGCTTTAATTATAACGAAATTTTGACGCGTGACAAGTTAAAAATTACTGATGAAACTAAGCGTTTTAATTCATTTTATTTTAAAAAAGAACTCTGAAACTCGGCTGATATTAGGGAAGCTAGCTAGGCAACCAGCAATATGCCCAACCCGCATACTGCTGCCTGCTAGGCTAATCCTCGGCCCCAACCTGCTTGAACCTCACACTCTACAAAAAAGGCCCAAGACATCGGTCTTAGGCCGTTGTGAGTATTAAGTTAGTCGGCACGGTACACCACTTCAAAGACTTCACTAACCATCGGGGTGTCCGACGATAAGCTGCGTCCGTGGGCCTCCAAGGATGGCGTGAATTCTTCCTCCTTGCGCTTGCGCCAGTCACCGATTGTTCGGTCACCATCGCCTTCGTGCCACGCGTGTTCCGCAGAAATTCGGTAGAATGGAATTAGTTCGGAAACCACCGTTTTAATGATGGCAACGGCTTTCATGTCACCGTTTAACAGGACGTTGTAATCACCGGGTTGTGGAATCGCAACCTGTTCGTTGGTGTAAGTATCGAGGGGCGTCGTTGTCGCCGTTTTGGTTCCATTTAAGACGGCATCGGTCAAGGCTTGTACTTCGGTGGGATTCTTTTGATCACCGAACCAGCGCGTTTGATAAGAGGCGCCGTTAGTATCGGTCGTTTCGTTATATGCTTTCCATAATTGTTCCGCTGATTGTGCTGGCATAAGCATCACCTAATTTCGATAAGAATAGTGAATTCAGTGCTATGTAACCGAATTCACAACCTAAGTATAGCATGCCACTGCGTAAAACGACACGGACGCGACCGCTTTTGGGATAGAAATTCCGTGACTAATCATTACCGAAACTCATGGGGTGGGATTTTGCTATAATGGGATTACCAATAGGGGGTAACGATATGCAAATTACACCGGTTAAAATGGCGGACCTACCACAAATTATGGCCATTGAAAAAGCGGGCTTTTCCGACGCGGAGGCGGGCAGTACGGCGGCTTATCAGGAACGCATCGAGAAATTGGGAAGCACCTTTTTAGTTGCCCGTAACGAGGCCGTGGTCCTGGGTTTTATCGTGGGACCGGCCACGAAGGAGCGTTACATTCAAGACGAAATGTTTGTGACCACGCCAACGAACCTTGAACGCGGTGGGCACCAGCTGGTCTTTACACTAGCCGTTTCACCGCTAGCCCGGCATCAGCGGGTGGGTAGTCAATTATTAGCGGCCCTGGAAACTGACGCGCGCGCTCACCAGCGGACGAGTATGGCGTTGACCTGCTTAGAGCGACTCGTCCCGTTTTATGAGGGCAACGGTTTCACTAATCAAGGGGTGGCGGAATCCACGCACGCCGGTGAAACTTGGTACAATTTAGAGAAAGTCTGGTAATTTAAGATGAAATTAGCAACGTTACAAGCGGAACTGCCTAATTTTAAAATTCGGTTATTAACTTTGAAGGATCAAGCGGAGTTGATGCAACTCGAACAGAGTAATCCCGAGTACCATCGATATTTTTCACCGGAACCGTTAACGGTTGAAGAAGTCCAGCGTGATTTGACCGCCACGCCCGGTGAAGTGGCAACGGAACAAAAACAGGTTTTTGGATTTTACTTAGCGCACCATTTAGTGGCCGTGCTGGACGTTTTAAACCAGTATCCTCAAGAACAATTTTTGTTTATCGGGCTTTTGATGGTTAACCAGGCTTACCAACGAAAAACGGTGGGAAAGGTCATTGTCACCGGCTTGATGCAAGCTGCGTTAAAGAGTAACGTCGTTTGCTTACAACTGACCCGGGTCACAGCCGATACCGGGGTTAAAAATTTCTGGGAAGGCCTGGGCTTTGAGGATGGGGATCAGCTCTTTTTACCGTTAACTCACGGTGACCGGTTAGCGGTGACAACTATGTTCCGCCCGTTAAAATAGGCCATTAAATTCTAATTGAACTCTTACGTGTCCGGCCACCTAAACTGATGCGATTCGTGTTACACTCATGGTGATCAATAATAAAGAAATGAGGATAAATACGATGATTAAACGGTGGGGAAAGGCCGATACCGGGATGCTGATTGTTGCGATTGTGTTATTGCTTGGCATCTTTTATTTCTTTGAACTGACCGCAAGCTTGCGGCTTAGCGTCATCGCCTTTCCGATTAGTTTAGTTGCCTTGATGGGAATTATGGAATACGCCGCGTACGAACTGCGGAAAAAATAGTTTACGGGTCCTTCTTCGCGGAAGGGCCCTTTTTGTTCGCGTACATGGAAGCCCTTGCAATAACTTGTAGATGGATTATACTTATTTTTGAACCGGTTCAAAAATAAAAATGAACGTGGTTTTGACCGCTAAAATAACCGAATTAAATTAAACGAAGGGAAGCTGATGAATAGTGGAACAACAATTACCGAGCGGTTTTTTATGGGGAAATTCAACTTCAAGCATGCAAACGGAGGGTGCCACCCACGAAGGCGGTAAGGGCGCGTCGGTCTATGATTTACGTAAGGCCGGCCCCAATAACGCCGACTGGGACGTGACGATTGACGAGTACCACCGTTACGCTGAGGATTACGATTTAATGCGGGCGATGAACATGAATTGTTACCGGCTACAGATTTCTTGGAGTCGGGTCTGTCCGGACGGTGACGGGGAATTTAATCCCGAAGGCATTGCGTTTTATCACCGGCTAATTGACGCGTTAATTGCGCGCAACATTACGCCGATGGTTTGTTTATACCACTTTGACATGCCGTTGACGTTAGCGCAAAAGTATAACGGCTTCTTGAGTCGGCACGTGGTGGACGCCTTTGTCCGTTTCGGTAAACGGATGGTCGATGAGTTTGCGGATAAAGTCCCTTATTGGATCACTTTTAATGAGCAGAACCTCTATTCTACGAGTTATTCACGGGTATACGCGGGCTGTTTGACCGGTGGCGAAAGTGACCAGGAAATCTACACGATTGCCCACCACGTGATGGTGGCCCACGCGCAAGTGGCTAACTACGTCCACGCAACGACTAAGGCACAAATTGGCGGAATGCTGGCGTACGAAGAGTGTTACGCCGCTACGGCTAACCCGCGGGATAACCAGTTTGCCCGCCAAATCAACGAATTTATGAACCGGAACTTGTTAGACGTGTACGCGCACGGTCACTATTCCAATCAGGTTATGACCTATGCGCGAAATCACCACCTTGACTTTGATTTTACGGCCGCGGACCAACGTGACTTTGACCAGCTTAAAAGTGATTTTATCGCCTTTTCGTACTACCGCAGTGGTTTGATCGATGCGAGTCGGGTCCCGGTTAACACGATCCCGAACCGTTACGTGGATTATGGCTCGGTTCACAATTCGTATACCCCGTATAACGAGTGGGAGTGGAACGTTGACCCGCTCGGTTTCCGGGACGTTTTGACCCGGGTTTACAACGAGTACGGTATCCCGATGTTTCCAATTGAAAACGGAATTGGTGTCCGGGAAAAGAATGACGGGCACGAGATTCAGGATGATTACCGAATTGACTACCACCGCCAACACATCCAGGCGATGAAGAACGCGATCTTTGAAGATGGTGTTCAAGTGTTGGGGTACTTAGGATGGGGCTTAATTGATATTCCAAGTTCTAGCGGTAACGTTGATAAACGTTACGGGATGGTTTACGTTAACCGGACTAACCGTGACGTTAAGAATCTTAAACGGATTCCTAAGAAGTCGTTTAACTGGTTTAAACGGGTCATTGCTAGTAACGGGGCCAACTTATCGTAATCAATCATTAAAATTAAAGTAAAGTATAAAAGGCCCGCAAATCACGCGATTTGCGGGCCTTTTATGCTCAGTTACGGCGTCACGATGGTTGGTTGAGTCTCGGCGTGAGGGTCGTCACCTAAGCCAACGATCAAGTTATCGAAGACAAAGGTGGCGCCCACGTTTTCAGATTGGTGGTTGATACGGCTTAATAACCGTTCCGCGCACATCTTACCAATTTCTTTGGCTGGTTGTTGAATAACGAGCCGGTTTGAAATTAAGCTGCTCATTTCGTCCAAGTAGTCAAAATGACTAAAGGCTAAATCCTGATCAATGCGGATACCCGCCCGGTTGCAATATTCCAGTGCACCGAGTGCCATGTTGAAGTTGCAGACGAATAGGGCGTCAACGTGGTCGTCGATCAGCTTTTGAGCACCTTCAAAGCCACTGGGGCGCGAATAGTCGCCGTAATAGACGGTGGCTTCAACGTGCGGGTGGCTTCGCACGGCTTCTCGTACCCCGGTTAACCGTTCGTGTGCGGTATAGTCGGTTTGTGGCGCGGCGAGGACCCCGATACGACGGTGTCCCTGCGCGATCAAGTGTTGAACAAGTCGGCGGACACTGCCGCGGTCGTCCACGAGAATGGAATCAACGTTGGCAAGCCCGTTGGGACTGTTGAGTGAGATGACTGGGACCTGAACGTCTGCTAAACGCGCCATGCCGGGCCAGTTCTGATCGGCCTCAAAGAGGATCAGGCCGTCCACCGCGTGACTAAGCAGGTAGTCGACCTTGTTAGCGGCTAACGTTGAAGAACCTTGAAAGCCACTTAACAGAATGCTGTAACCAGCTTGTTCCATGACTGCTTCAATACTGGACACGATGTCCATACTCAGCCGACTAGCTAGGTTGTTCATTAGCAACCCCACCGCGAAACTCTGGTTGTTTTTCAGGCCCTTAGCGATGATATTTTCCTGGTAGCCTAAGTCGTCAATTGCCCGTTTAATTTTTTGCATGTTAGCCGCTTTGAGTTGTTGCCCGTTGAGGTAGCGTGAAATACTACCGACCGAGACCCCCGCGGCTTTGGCAACTTCGCGAATCGATGCCATGTCCGTCCCTCTTCCTGTGGCGTGGTGTAGCGGATAAAGTTATCCAAACTAAGTTTTAATTGTTCTAATCATACCACGAGATAATTTTATAGCTCCAGTTGCTTTTGACCGTACTACGCTGTACTATATATAAAACAATAGTACAGCATAGTACAGTAGAAAGGTAGCGGCCCATGCAAATTGATCACGTTAGCGGCCAACCGTACTACGCCCAGTTGGTTGAAGGCGTTAAACAGGACGTTGCGCACGGTATTTTGCGGGTGGATGACCAGTTGCCATCCGTCCGTGAAATGGCGAAGCAACACTTACTTAACCCGAACACGGTTAGCAAAGCGTATAAGCAGTTGGAAACGCAGCAAATTATTCGCACGGTGCCGGGGAAGGGGACTTACGTTAACGCCGTGACCCCGACTTCGGTCCGTAGCGAGTTGCAGAAAAAGTTACAACAGATCGTTAGTCAAGCCCAGCAGGCGGGAGTTAGTTTTACGGAACTGCACAGTTGGCTTGACCAGATGGAAGGGAACCCGTTATGAGTTTAGTAATTAATAAGTTAAGTAAACAAATTGACCAGCAGGCGACACTAGACGCGGTCAGCTTTACCGTGGCCCCCGGCCAAATTATTGGTGTGATTGG
Source organism: Lactiplantibacillus garii (assembly GCF_003885105.1). Classification (GTDB taxonomy): domain Bacteria; phylum Bacillota; class Bacilli; order Lactobacillales; family Lactobacillaceae; genus Lactiplantibacillus; species Lactiplantibacillus garii. The sequence continues at coordinate 50,814 of NZ_QWZQ01000007.1, read as the reverse complement.
CCGTAACGGGGTTGGTAAAACGACCCTGTTTCGAACGATCAACGGGCAGTATTTGGCTGACAGTGGAAACATTACCGTGGATGGTCAGGATTTGGCACGTCACCCGCAACTAAAAACGGAGTTGTGCTTCATTGATCCGTTGGCAAACTTTTTCCGTGGAACCACTATTAGTCAAATAAAGGCATACTACCAAGCTGCATACCCTAAGTTTGATACGACTAAGTTTAATCAATTATTGAATCGTTACCACTTAACGGAAAATCAAAAGTTACGGCATTTTTCCAAAGGAATGTTTGGCTTGTTCACGATTATTCTGAGCGTTGCGACCAACGCGCCGTACTTGTTCTTAGACGAACCGCTGGACGGGTTGGACGTTCTGGTACGGAAAAACATTCTGAGTATCCTGATTGAGGAAGTTGCCGGGGGTCAGCGCTCCATTTTGATTGCTTCCCATAATCTGGTTGAGTTGGAAGGCGTCATTGACCGGGCCTTAATGCTTAAAACCGGGCGGATCGTGAACGATTACCAGTTAGAGGAAATGCGGAGTCGGGCACGGAAGGTGCAACTCGTGTACCGGGATAAAAAAGTGCCGGACCTCTTGCGGAAAACGGGGCGGGTCGTGCACGTATCCGGCCGGGTCATCGTGGTCGTTTTTGAAAACTATACGCCGGAATTAAAGGCCCGATTAGATACGACTAACCCGGTCTTCCAAGAAGAATTACCGCTTTCGTTGACCGACTTGTTCATGGCGAACCTAACGGACGAAGCGGATTACGAATTATTATCATAGGAGCGGGTGGGAACATGTCAAATCAAAAATTACGTCAGTTACTCTGGCAGCATTACCGGGTCTTTTTTTTAACGGCCGTTATTGCGCTAGTGGCCGCGGGGGTCAAGGAAGGGTTTAGTGTGGTTAACCAGCCCGAACTCTACATGCCGGCCGGAGCGTTCAAATTGGAAGATGGTGGGGGCCTGCGAATCATGGTTGCCATCGTCGTATATTTTAGTCTGGGACTCACAATCTTTTTACATGATAATTGGACGCACTTTAACCACTATTTATTTGCACTACCCGTGGTACGGCGGCGAATCTACCGTCAAAAAATGGGACTGTTAGTTCTAGCCACCACGGTTGGCTACGTGCTCATGCAAGCCGTTTACTGGTTGATCATTCAATCGGCATTGGCTAAGCAGCACGCGTACTTTGTTTGGGGTAATTCTTGGCGCATTCAACTTGGTCAATTAATTCTGTTTTGGGTGCTGATGCTGATTGGGGTGACCTTTGGCCTGTGGGTCGGGCACGTCTTTGCCAGCGCCTTCGCCGGGTTCGTCTTCTGCTGCAGTTTGATTTTTGCCTATAACGGTGTCATTAACTTAATTGCCGGTATTACCCGGTCAAGTTATCGTCAAGTTGATGTTTTGAATCGGGTCAGTGAAGGCGCTTGGTCCGGGCTGATCATAATCATCGGTGCCGGGATTGTCTTCGGTGGTTTCCTGTACTGGTTAAATGCGTGGGGCTTTGACCACCTGTCATTGGAAAACAGTCGGGAATTTTTCCGCTTTCCCCAACTCCGTTCAGCCGTTTTATGGTTTTCAATTATTTATTTAGTAATCGCAACCAGTTGCTCGGAGTTTGGATTAGAGATCCTGGGCTTAATTACCGATAATTACCGGGAGAGTATGCCGTTTGGAACGGCGGTTGTGATGGCCGTTGTGGTCGGGTACTTAACCTGGAGTTTAGGGCGGTGGTTTTTGTACCGTCCGGATCATTTCCGGGATGCGTGGACGTTTAAAAAGTTGGCGTAACTTGAACAATTAGCACTTAACGTCCGAGTAAGCAGAACTTAAGGAGGTCATGACATGCGAATGCACCGCTCAGTTTGTGGAATGCTGTGGCTTAGTGCCGCGTTGTGTTTTATTTTGAAAATGATGCTGGGGAGTTACGTGGACGCCGATGGCTTTTTGCGGGAACCCTTTTTCTTGTTACCGGTGGGTTACGGGTTGTTAGTGTTAGCCCTGGTCACGACCATTATTTTAGCCGTTCAGCGGTGGCACCGCCGCGCGCACCGTAATTAAGCACCACTAAAAAGCACCTGACCAGTCAGCTCTACTGACTCGATCAGGTGCTTTTGTTAGCGGCAAATTGAACTTATATCATTGAAGGATTAACGAATCTTGTTGAGGCGCTTAGCAACGGTTTTAATGTTTAATAAATCCCAGTCTTCCAAGTTATGTGAAATGGAGTTATGACCCCACGTCCCACAACCCAACGTTAAGGAAGGAGCGACGTTATCGTACTTAAAGCCAATCGCCCCTTGCGAAGAGGGTACGTTGATCAATGCCCGGCAAGCCGTCATTTCAAGGGCAAACTGGTTCATGACTTTTTCGTCGGTCGTGTGCAGCGTTGCCGTGTGGCCTAAGCCACCCAAGGAAAGGCTCCGCTTCATTAAGTTAAATCCAGTTTGGGTATCCTTGGCGTGAACGACCGCCAGAACGGGTGATAATTTTTCACGTGAAAAGACTTGGTCCCCACCAATGTCGGGAATTTCAACGGCCAACACTTTGGTATCGGTTGGTACTTCAAATCCCGCCCACTGGGCAATTTGCCACGGTGTTTGACCGGCAACTTTCGGGTTAACGGCCTGTTTCTTCAAGTTCATTACGGTACTTTCGAGGGCTTTGAAGTGGTCTTCGCCGACAAAGTAAACGCCGTTTTGACTTAATTCCGTTTTAACTTGGTCGTAAATGCTGTCATCAACGATCAGGTTAGATTCGGAGGCACAAATCATCCCGTTGTCAAAAGCCTTAGAAGTAATGACGTCACTGACCGCCTGTTTGACGTTGGCCGTCTTTTCGATGAAGCACGGTACGTTGCCGGGGCCAACGCCTAAAGCGGGCTTCCCGGTTGAGTAAGCGGTTTTGACCATGCCGGCACCACCAGTGGCGATGATGGTGGCCACACCCTTATGGTTCATCAGCGTGTTGGTTGCTTCAAGGCTAGGTTCCTTAATCCACTGAATCCAGTCCTTGGGAGCACCCGCGGCAACGGCGGCGTCCCGGATGATGCGGCCGGTTTCAACACAGCACTTTTGAGCAAACGGGTGGAAGCCAAAGATAATGGGGTTGCGGGTCTTTAAGGCCAACATCGCGTTAAAAATGACGGTGGAGGTTGGGTTGGTTACCGGGGTGACCCCGGCAATGATCCCAACGGGTTCGGCAACTTTAGTGATCCCGCTGACGGGGTCGTCGTTAATAATTCCGACCGTTTTATCGTCCTTAATGTAGTTATAAACGTTTTTAGCGGCAAAATCGTTTTTAGCAACTTTGTCCCGGTAGTTGCCACGACCCGTTTCTTCCACGGCCATGGCGGCTAACATGCCCCGTGCTGCGTGGGCGGCGTGCGCCATGGCAGTTACGGCTTCGTCAATCTGATCCTGATCCATGACTTCCAAGCGGTTGGCAGCCAAAGAGGCGTTTAACACAAGGCGATCAATTGATTGTTTAATATCAGTTTTTGCATCAATTTCTTTCAACATCGAGTGGTTCCTCCTAAGCAATACGGTACTTGTTGTTTATTTCACAAGTCTCATTATAGTCATTTCTTCACAAATGTAAATAGGGAGTTTTGGTTTCATCGAAAAATTATCTAGTTGCGATAACGCCGGTTTAATAACGATGTTTAGTGAAATTTAAGTAACCGCTTACAATATCGCTGTTTCGCCACGATGTTATTTATTTCACAATTTGCAAATAGTTAATGGAAAATTAACTAAAATTATTGAATTTATGATGATAGCGTTACTTAGGGCTTATTCATGGTCCGTAAATGGAAAGGCTTACATTAGAAAGTGGACAAACATACCGCTGTTTAAGGGATTCTATTGGTTAATAAATATCACAAATCGGTTATCACTGCTAACTAAAGTGTGCTAAAATGAATGTGATTCAAAAATCGTATCTCTTAATTAACCTAGGAGGGTTATTTTTATGTCATTTGTTAATACTGTTGATATGACACAAGACGCATACAAGAACCATTACGCTATTGGTGCGTTCAACACTAACAACCTTGAATGGACTCGTTGCATCTTAAAGAGTGCTCAGGATACTAACACCCCTGTTATTCTTCAAGTTTCCATGGGTGCTGCTAAGTACATGGGTGGCTACAAGCTGGTTATGGACTTAGTTGCTGACGAAATGGAAAGCATGAACATTACCGTTCCAGTTGTAATGCACTTGGATCACGGTAACTACGAAGCTGCTAAAGAATGTATCGAAGTTGGTTTCTCATCAGTTATGTTTGATGGCCACGACTTACCATTTGCTGAAAACTTGGAAAAGACTAAGGAAATCGTTAAGTTGGCTCACGCCAAGGGCATCTCTGTTGAAGCCGAAGTTGGTTCAATCGGTGGTGAAGAAGACGGTATCATCGGTGAAGGTGAATTAGCCTCTGTTGAAGAAGCTAAGACTTTAGCTGACACTGGTATTGACAACTTAGCTGCTGGGATTGGTAACATTCACGGCAAATACCCAGAAAACTGGAAAGGTTTGCACTTCGAACGTTTACAAGAAATCTCAGACGCCGTTAAGATGCCATTAGTACTTCACGGTGGTTCAGGTATTCCTAAGGACCAAATCGTTAAGGCTGTTAAGATGGGTATCAGCAAGGTTAACGTTAACACCGAAAACCAAATTGCTTTCGCTAACGCTACCCGTGCTTACATCGAATCTGGCGCAGACCAAATCGGTAAGGGCTACGATCCTCGTAAGTTATTAGCACCTGGTAAGCAAGCCATGGTTGACGTTATGACGTCACGTATTGGCTGGTTCATGACTCCATCTGTTAAATAATTGGATTTTTGACTCAGAGAAAAAGTCGACTGCGGTCGGCTTTTTTTGTGCAAAAAAATGAACGGGCTACTAAAGAGGCTGTGACAAAAGTCACAGCCTCTGTTTTATCCCCGAACAATCATTGTCGAAACGGATTCCAAAAGTCAGCTGGTTCCGCTTAACCGACTTTTGGCACACTTTGTTGTTGTTAATGGGGTTGCCGGATGGCAGTTTGTAATTGCCGCTCATTGTAAAACAGCAGGATGATGAACATGGCCGCGTAGAGTGCCAGTGGAATCCACGCGTAGTTCAGGGTGATCATGTGTTGGGTTGCGACGTTTTGGGGGTGGTTAGCAACGTAGCCGGATAAATGGAATAACCCGGCGGTAACCAGACCACCTAGGCCGAGCCCAACGTTTACCCCGAAGTCGTCGGTGGAAGCTAGAATCCCCTCCGCTTGAATCCCTAGCGCAGTACCGTAACGGATGGTATCGGCAATCATGATGGAAACTAGTCCGATGATGAGGCCGTTACCAACCGCGTTAATCAGCGTTCCGCCAAAAATTAAGGGTAACCACCGTCCCACGCTGCCACACGCTAAGATCAGTTGTCCAGTGGCCGCGATGGCAATCCCGGCTAACATGGTGTTCTTTTTGCCGTGGTGTTTTGCTAGGGCGACAATCAGGACAACCCCGATGAGTGCGGCGAAGGTAAAAGCGTTAACGGCCGGCACGAGATTTTCTTGGTTGATCAAATATTTAAAATAGTAAATAGTCGTTTGGTTTTTAATCGCCGTCGTTAGCCAGTACAGTAGGATGACGGTTGATAAAATAAACCAGGGTTGATTTTGCTTTAACATGCCCCAAACGGCTTTGAATGATTGGTGGGGCTGTTCGGGCCGGCTAAAACGTTCGCGGACTTGGAAAAAGGTGTTCCAGATCAAAGCCAGTGAAATCAGACCAAAGAGGACGATCGTTAATAAAAAGCCCCGCTGCTGGTCACCCTTACCGAAGAACGCCACTAACGGTAACGTAAAGACGGCGACAATGATCTGAACACTACTCCCGAAAAATTGACGAATAACGCCAAGTAACGTTAACTCCTGCTCATTTTGTGACAGGGCCGGTAAAATCGACGTAATTGGCAGGTTGACCGCGGTGTAGAAGAACCCCAGGCCCAGGTAGGTCACGTACGCCCAAATTAACTTACCGTTGGCACTAAAATCGGGGGTCACAAACGTTAACACCGCAAAAAGGACGTAGGGTAAGGCGTACCACAGGAAGAAAGGGCGGCTCTTACCAAACCGTGAATGGGTATGGTCGATCATAATGCCAATAATCAAACTTTCAACGACGTCCGCCAACCGGGCGACAATAAACAGGATGGCGGCCGCACTCGTTGACAGTCCGTAAACGTCGGTGTAGAAAAATAGCAGGTAAGTGGTCATCATTTGAAAGACCAGGTTATCCGCGGCGTCACTTAGTCCGTAACTGATTCGCTCCGGCCAAGCGGTTTGCCATGGTTGGTTCAAAGTATCACCTCGTAATCTATTTTAGACAATTTAATCTTAAACCATTTTAACGGTTGGTAACAGTTATCGGCTTATTACGGTGTTAGTTGGGGTTACGAGTTAGTTGTCCAAGTAAGTTAGTCGGTGTTATTTTAGGCTGACCCGACTTTTATCGTCAAAGAAAGTGAACTAAAAATGGTTTGCGCCAATGGTTCAGTGAAATGAATCAGCTTTGACGAGTCGGGTTAGTATTGTGATCATGAAACTAAAACCGCGTAAATGACTCAGTTGATGTGAGTCATTTACGCGGTTTAAAGTTTTAGCCGTACTGCGGGTGCTTAGGCCTTAGTGCCCATTTTGCCAACCTTCGTTAGCGCGGGAATCAATCCCAAACTATCCAGCGTCTGGTTAGGTAAGACCACGGTGTTGGCACTACCGTCGGCTAACGCTTTGACGGCTTCGGTGTTTTGGAAGATAAAGTAGTTTTCGGATGAAGCGGTCAACGCTTCGTTTAAAATCCGGGTGCGGTAAGCATCGGCGTCCGCTTCGGTTTGAACAGCGGTGGCCTTGGCCTTGGCGCTGTTAACGAGCGCTTCGTTTTGGGCCTTGTTGGTTGCTAGTAGGGCCCGGTTATTGGCTTCGTTTTCCAAGGTGATCGACCGGCTTTTACCTTCGGCGGTCGCAATGGTGGCATCCCGTTCCCGGGTAGCTTGCAGTAATTTGTTCATGGAAGCTTGAATATCAGCGGACGGGTTGACCGAATCAATGTTGACCCGGTCAACGTTCAGCCCGTAACCAGCCGTGACGGAAGAAATTTCTTTAAACAACGCGGCGTTGATTTCCTGGGTCCCGTTCAAGACTTCGTTCAGTTCTTTGTTCCCGATAATGCCCCGCAGAGCGGCCCGGGTATCTTGGATCATGCTCCGCACAGAATCTTCGTTTTTAAAGACAAAGTCTTCGATGTTAGTGACGTGGTATTTTAAGGAAATCTTGACCGAAATCTCGGCGTTATCCTTAGTGATGACAACTTGTTGGTTTAAATCAACCGGTGTTTGCGCGGTATTGACCGTGATGACGTGTGAAATAAACGGTTTAATGAAGTGGAAGCCGGAACTAAGTACCCGTTCAAATTTCCCGAAGGTTAAAACGACCCCCTGATTGGGTTGGGTGATGATGCGAATCGACGCGGCCAACACCAATAAAACTAAAATGATGACAATAATGCCAATAATAAGCTGAATCATATTGTGTCCTCCCCCTGATGTGGTGGTGCGACCACCGTTACCGTCAATCCGTGCGCACTGGTTGCAGTGATTTCGACGGTGTCCCCGGCGTGTAGCGGTTGGTTTGAACGTAAGTGGTAAAAAATACCGTAGAACGCAACGCCGTCGGTCAAATCACTTGCTTGCAACACGAAACGCCGACCAATTAAGCGCTGATCTAAGTATCCTTCTTGCATAGCCGTTCTCCACCTTATCTTTGTGATACTTAATTATAAGCCGTTTAGTGACGGAATGGTAGTGCAAGGGAGTGGGAACGGGCCGACGTTATTTGGCCCGATAACCGTTAATTTGGTTTTGGTAACTACCGGTGACGCGTGCGTGGGGAAATTGAGAACCGGTAATGAGAACGCTTTATATGTGATGGTCGCGGAACTTAAAGCGGGTTATAATTAATAGAAAAACAGGGGGAGCAAATAGGCTTGATTTTTTAGAATGGTTTTTTGAGGGAATCGCGCTCCTCTTTAGCTTAATTGGATGGCTACTATTTACCTTAGTATCGTTAGTATTGTTAGGTGTGTGCATTTACTTTATTTGGGGTGTGTTTGCGTTAAATTAAGTTTTGATTGGCCATAAATTACTAAATATTCGTAGGAGGCTTTAAAATGAAACAGACAAATTATGATGATAACAGTTTAATCGTTGATATCTTTTGGATCATCGTTTATTTGAGTGCCTTAGTGTTTCTGGGGGTTCTGATCGTGGGCGTGTTGAAGGGATAAACGTGCTCGGGTCAAGCTGGGTCTTCCGGTTAGCTACGCGACCAGCAATATGCCAAACCCGCATACCGCTGCCCGCTAGGCTAATCCTCGGCCCCAACCCGCTTGAATCTCACACTCTACACAAAAAAACCTTCGTACGGGAATACGAAGGTCAAAAGGAGTAGGTCAGCATATGACGGGGAATCATATGCTGATAAACTTGATGAGCGTTTATTCATATAAGCGGGGGGACGTTCACATGCCGCTCACCAAGCTGTTAAAGTTTTTACACTTTAACGGATTTCATTACTTTGGAGGAGTAAATGAAAAGAATGTTAATTATTATAATAGCAATCTTGGAGGGGGATCCTCAATTGCTATGAATACATAGTACCAACGAATTGTGAAGAAAGTGTGGCGATGATTTTTCAAATTTAAGAATAATTCATTAAATAATGAAAAAACTTGTTTTTCTTAAGTGCCACGCGCAATTAGAATTACGTAAGAATTCAATGTTAGCGCTTCCGGCATGGTGGTAATTTTAAAGAGAGCGTGTATCATTAAACTTGAGAACGTATACATTAATCTGATAGGAGCGTGTTTACATGAATGAACAAGCATGTACCACTATTTTAGTAGGGAAAAAAGCAACCGTGGACGGTTCCACGATCATTGCTCGTAATGACGATACTTTTATGCCGATTACACCACAAAAGTTTATTGTTCACCCCGCGGTTCACGGCCGTCACGAAACGTTGACTTCCGGTAAGAACGGCTTTACCGCGCCACTTCCAGCAGACGGTTACCGTTACCAAGCCGTACCAAACATCGAAGTTGCCGAAAAGGGTGTTTTTGAAGAAAACGGCTTTAACGAAAAGAACGTCGGGGTTTCTTCCACTGAAAGTGTTTATGGTAATGAACATACATTGACGTTTGACCCCTTTGTTAAGAATGGTCTGGCAGAAGACTCCTTACCAACGATGTTGACCCCGTTTATCGATTCCGCCCGTGGTGGGGTTGAATACTTGGGCCAGCTGATTGCTAAGTACGGTTCACCCGAAGGTAACGGGGTACTCTTTAACGATAAAAATGACGTTTGGTACATGGAAATCGTGACGGGGCACCACTGGGTCGCACAACGGATTCCGGACGACGCCTACGCGGTAGCTGCTAACCAAGTTGCCATCCAATGGGTCGACTTTAACGATCCCGATAACTTTATGTGGTCCGACGGAATTCAAGAATTCGTTGAAGAACACCACTTGAACCCGGACAAGGAAGGCTTCAACTTCCGTCACATCTTTGGAACCGATAATGAAAAGGACCGGCACTACAACACACCACGGGTTTGGTACGGCCAACACTACTTCAACCCGGAAATTGAACAGGATCCGCAATCCAGCGAACTCCCATTCATTTGCCACGCCGCTAAGAAAATTTCGGTGGCTGACGTGGAATACGTTTTGGGTTCGCACTACAACGAAACTAAGTATGATCCATTTTTGAACACGCCGGAAGCCAAAAAATTCCGGCCAATTTCCATGAACCGGACGCAAAACTCTCACGTGATGCAGATTCGTAACGACGTGCCCGAAGAACAGAGTGCCATTATGTGGATGACCTTTGGGACCCCGGCGTTTGCGCCGTTCCTACCGTTCCACGCGAACGTTTCGGAAACGGACCCGAGCTTTGCTAACACGCCGTTGAAGTACGACATTAAGAGTGCTTACTGGCTATACCGGACGGTTTCAATGATGACCGAAACTCACTACGCCGACTTTGTGCAGGACAACGTTGATTACTTAAAGGAATGCCGAATCGAATTGGGACAATTTGTCGCTGAAACCGACAAGAAAGCGGCCAAGTTATCCGGTGATGAGTTAACCGCCTTCTTAACGGAACAGGATAAAGTCATGGTTGCCATGATGCGGGATAAGGCCCAGGCCTTTATCGGCGAACTCGTCACCAAGGGGTTAACGTTATCTAAACTGACCTACAACGTGGATATCAACCTTTAAACTTTCGCCAAAACGTGGTAAGTGTGTATAATTAAGGTACCAATCCTAAGGAGTTGATCGAGATGGATGAAAACGTTCTTTTTAATCCAGGCGATGCGATTTCAGAATCCCATGATTATAACGAAGCGCTCCGGAGCGCTGACATTTATAACGCTCAGCACGGTCGTAAACGGGGATTACTGATTGCACGGCCGTTAGAGGAAGATCACGGTTATTCCGTATTTTACGCGGATGACCTGATTTCGACGGATGGTCCTAAACCACAAGCACGCAAGTATCACATTGAGAAGCGACTTCCCAAAGCATAACGACAACGTTTCAATAAGTGGCCCGCCCTTGGTTGGGTCACTTTTGTTAAGATAATAGTAACCCATAGTATTGATAATGGGTTACTATTATCTTATACTGTTAGTAATTCATAAAAGGGGCGTGCGGACGATGACGAATCAACAACGCATTAAACACTTAACACAGACTGCCATGGTAACGGCACTATTAATTATTCTAGGCTTTTTTCCGGGAATTCCGGTGGGCTTTATTCCGGTTCCAATTATTTTACAGAATATGGGCATCTTTTTGGCTGCGGAACTGTTAGGTCGGAAGTACGGTACGGTCGCCGTGGGTCTGTTTCTGGCATTGGCCGCGTTGGGACTTCCCGTCCTGTCCGGTGGTCGTGGCGGGTTAGCCGTTTTTGTTGGCCCAACCGGTGGTTACCTCGTCGCGTGGCTGTTGGCACCGGTGTTGATGGGGACGCTTTTTCAGCGCACCCACGCGTTGATGGCTAAAAACTGGTGGCGTGAATTATTGATCGTTTGGATCGCCGGGATCGGATTTATCGACGTGGTCGGGGCCGTGTGGTTAGCAATTCAGTCTAACATGGGACTAGCTCCGGCGTTACTTTCAAACTTGGCGTTTATTCCGGGCGACTTGATCAAGGCGACCTTTGCCGTGATGATCGCGCGGCGGGTCCGCAACGTTATTGATTTTGAAATTCCAGCGTAGGAGGAAAACATGAGTGGTTCAACCAAACAACAAATTTTAACCCAGTTAATGGCGCACCCGGACGAATGGCTATCGGGAGACCAACTCGCACAGCAGGTCGGAATTAGTCGGGAAAGTGTCTGGAAGGCAATCAACGCGCTGCGTAAACGTGGTCATCAAATTGACAGCCGTAAGAACCGGGGTTACCAGTACGCTGGTAGTCGGCAATTGGACGCCTTGGCCATTAAAGTGGCCGCGGGGAGTGGCTTTACCGGGCCAATCGAGGTGGCTACGACCACCGCGTCGACCCAGTATTTAGCTAAACAGTCGCTGAGTCGCCAGGCCCAGCCGCAAGTTGCCGCGTTTTTAGCCGACCAGCAAACGGCGGGGTACGGACGCTTAGGACGCACGTTCTATTCACCGGCACAAACCGGCCTGTACTTTAGTTTGGTGTTGCCGAATCCAACTAATGATCTCTCGCAAGTCGGGTTGCTGACGACCGGGGTGGTGGTGAGCGTGGTCAAAGTTCTTCAACGATTTTTTCCAACCAAAGACTTTGGCCTAAAGTGGGTCAACGATATTTTTTTAAACCAACACAAGGTCGGTGGCATCATCACCGAGGCCAGTATGGAGTTGGAGTCCACTTCGACCGCCGCTTTCATCGTGGGGGTCGGGCTGAACTTAACGACTAAGGACTTCCCGACGGAACTGACTGCGATTGCGCAGGGTATTGCTCCCACGGCAAGCGTAGATCGTAACCAGTTGGCCGCCGCACTTTTAGTGGCAATTAATGCGGCTTATCAGCAATACCCTTCCACGGCACTATTGCCATTTTACCGTGAAAAGTCGGTAATTTTAGGCCGGCCGGTCACGTTGCAAGTGGGTCAGCGCGCCGTTACCGGTATTGCGGACACCATTGATGATCGTGGGGGACTCGTCCTAACGTTACCAACGGGGCAACGAGAAAGTTTTACCAGTGGCGAAGTTACCCGGGTTCGATAAATAACGATTGGTTACCAAAAAAGCTTCCCGAAGTTGACGGAAAGCTTTTTTTGCGTGATTGTTTCACGTGAAACTAATTTTTATAAATTACCGGTACTTTTAAGCCGCTTTTCCAGTAGGTAGGCGTCCATGTAGCCAAAGGATAGTTCCACGACTTGGTCAAGTTCGATCATGGTACCCACGTGGTTGATCTGGTTGTCATCGTCAATGTTGTAGAAAATGAAGTGTCCGTTAGTAACGGTTCCGGGATACCCCGTCATGGCGGGGAGCATCGGATTTTCGGACGTTAAGTGAACCAGGTTGTTGAAGGTGCCCGCTTGGCGAAGAACCGCGTCGAACAAATCGGTCGTCGCGTCAAATAAACGCTCGTTATTGAGTACCGGTTGGACGTTTAGTTCGTATTGCCGGTTGAGTTCAATAAACCCGCGCATTGTTTGGAGGTAGTCGGACTGAATCGTGACCGATTCGATCAGCGACCGCCGGCAAAGGGTGTACCCTCCGAACTGACCGGTCATGTCGACTAAGTTTAGCAGAACACTGTCGTCATTTAAGGCGTTGATGAAACCAACGAAGAACATGTCGGTACCGTCCGCGGACCGGATGGCGATCAGTTGGTGTTCTTGCTGAGCTCGTCTTAACGTTGCCGCAGTTGCGAGTTGGCCAGAAACTTTAACGGTGTCCTCGTGGTGGTAGTCCGTTTTAACGAAGGCACTCTCCAGTAGTAGTTCGTTACCCCGAAACTCAACGATTTGGACCGCACTTAAATCGAGGTCCTGAGTCCCGTTGTGGCGAAAGTTAAATTTATCGAAAGTTTTGAAACTAAAGTCTTGGGCGGTTGCGTTAGTGACCTGACCCTCGAGGTACTTGTCGTTGTTGGCCAGTACGAGCAGAATCACTTGTTGACTAGTCGCCGATTGGGCCATGATCTGTGGTAAAACGTTGTGGCGGTCGTCGAGGTGCAACGGTTCTTGGGGCACCGCGTTGAGCCGCTCAGTCGTGGCGTTTTCTAGTCGAAATGCCATGTTGTCTAAGTCTTCACTCATCATTTCAACTTCGTCGATAACGTCGTAACGCATGAAGACGGCACCATCCTGTACCCCGGCGTCATCGTAGGTATCCATGACCACGCCATCGGGTGCCAGACTATCGATATAGCCGGTGTAAACCACTTCGCTATTGGCCTGATAAAGATTGATGAGGTGGGCTTGTTTTGCTGCTACTTGCAGGTCTTCCATAATTGTGCTCATCGTGTCTAACCCCCTTAGTTAGTATGCCTTATGATAGCACTTTTTGATTAATTGCCGGGATTTTTAGTCACCGTTTGCCGGGGTTTGATAAGTGACTGGGCTTGTAATATATCGAAAAGATATATATACTAGACAACGCGAAAGTTAGGTGACAGTGAGTTATGTACGAACTTTTTATTCTTGGACAATTGATGGACCATTCGATGACTGGTTACCAGTTGCGCAAAGCGTTGATTAACGTGGTTGGCCAGGAACTGACGATTAGTTTTGGCGCGTTGTACCCGCTCTTGGATAAGCTGGCTGCCGCGGGGGTGCTAACGATGGACTTTAAACAAACGGCCAGTAAACGGCCCCAAAAATTAGCGACCATCACGGCAACGGGGCGACAGCGGTTTATGACCTTAGTACTGACCCCGGTTGCACTGAATAAGCAGACCCAACTGACGTACCAAATGAAGGTCAACTTTTTGCATTTATTGACGGCAACTCAGCGGATGACCGTCTTAACGGACTTTCGCCAGTTTGTCAGCGGTCAGCTCCAACGCTTGGCCGACCAGGCGGGGCACGTGACGAATAATCCACACATGCTGGCAGCTGATATTCAGGACGCACTATTGGTCAACGATTTACAACGGGTTCGAGCCGAGGCCCAGCTTAAGTGGGTCACGGCGTTATTAACACGAATGGAACGGGAGAAGGAGTAAAAAATGAAAAATACGGCGTTTGCGGAAGACCCGCAGATTCAAAAGCACCGCTGGTGGATTTTAATCGCGGTGTGTTTATTTACGTTTATGTCCACGCTGGACGGCAGCATCGTGAACATTGCGTTGCCGGTGATGAGCAAAGATTTAGCCATTCCAATGAACCAAGCGGAATGGGTCGTTTCAATCTACTTGATCGTGATTTGTGCGTTATTACTATTATTTGGCAAACTAGGCGACACCGTCGGGAAAATCCGCATTTTTAAAATTGGCTCGGTACTATTTACGGTGGGGTCGCTCCTTTCCGGGTTTAATTCCGGATTAACGTTGCTGCTAGTTTCACGGTCAGTTCAAGCCGTTGGGGCGTCGATGACGATGAGTACTAATAACGGTATTATTACCGAAGTTTTCCCGTTTAAAGAGCGGGGGCGGGCTCTTGGTATGATTGGTTCCTTCGTGGCGCTAGGCAGCATTGCCGGTCCCGGAATTGGAGGCCTGATTTTGGCCCACCTGAGTTGGGGCTATATTTTCTGGATTAACGTCCCGGTCGGTATTATTGCGATGATCCTGGGCGCGGTGATTTTACCTAAGGACGTGACGACGACTGCTCAACCGCTAGATAAGTGGGGGTCGGGACTGTTTGCCGTTTTGATGGTGACCCTGTTTGCGGGGATCTTTATTGGACAGGAGGTTGGGTTTACCCAGCCAGTAATTCTCGCGTTGTTTGCCGTATCCGCGGTGCTCTTAATTGCCTTTATTCAAGTTGAGCTCCGGCACGCTAACCCGGTGTTGGCCTTAAAATTATTTAAAAATTCGCGCTTTAGTATTAGTATTTTGTGCGCGCTGCTAATTTTTATCGCGAACTTCTTCTTTAACGTCATTGCGCCGTTTTACTTGGAAAACGCCCGCGGGTTGGCCGCTAATTACGCCGGTTACGCCCTAATGACGTTCCCGATTGTGCAAGTGATCGTGGCGCCGATTGCCGGGACAATCTCGGATAAAATTGGACCGGAACTGCTGACGTTTATCGGACTCGTCCTAATTTCAATTAGTCAGGTGGGCTACATGTTAGCCACCTTGGCCACGCCGCTGTGGGTGTTCATGGGCTTCATCGGGTTGGTTGGTTTTGGGAACGGTATTTTTATGGCTCCCAACAATTCGATCGTGATGAGTTCCGTACCGGTCAAGGACCTTGGTGTTGCGGGCGGAATCAACGCGTTGGCCCGCGAACTCGGAATGATTATCGGAATCTCTGCGGCGACCACGGTCTTGTTCTCCGCGATGAGTCGTTCGGCGGGGTACAAAGTGACGTCGTATTTGCCGGCGCACCCGGAAATCTTTATTGACGGGATGCGGGTCGCCTTTACGGTTTCGCTAGTGATCTGCTTAATTGCGACCGTAATCACCGGTGTGCGGTTGTTGCAGCGGCACCGCGCTTAAAACTGATTGTGAATACTATCAAAAAAGTGGTCCAATTCGAAAAATGAATTGGACCACTTTTTGATCAATTAACCGCGCAGGTAGCCATAACTCCCTAAAATAATGAGGACGTAGCCCGCGGCAATAATTAACGACAAGAGCATGCCGCTTCCTTGCTTAAAGCCCCGGGACTGACAAAAGTTTAAACAACCACTCATTAAAACGGTGAGGGTCACCCCGATTAAAATCACACTCAGCAGACGGCCCCACCGTCCGAGCAGGGCGCTACCGATACCAATAGCTGTCAAAATAATAATGGCCAACCAACGTTGGCGCGTTGTTAGTTGTCGTTGCATGCTTAATCCCACCATCTAATAGTTAATGCGTTGAATGTTCTGTTTAGTAAAATTTTAACATTGATAGTGGGTGTTTTCCAGCTACTACCGGAATTTAGCGGGTTGGTAAGGCCAACTTTTAAGCTTGCTTACGTTGTTCGGCTTTTTGACCGGGTAAAACGTCGTCAAAGGCGTGGAATTTTTCAATAATTGTATCGGCAGAATTTTGGAACTTAGCCTCTTCTTCGGCGGTCAACTCCAGCTTTGTGATGCTTTCGACCCCGTCCTTACCGATAATGGCTGGTTGGCCGACATAGGTCCCAAAGCGTTCACTATAGGCGGAAACTGGGCAGGCTAAGCGGGCGTTGGCAAAGACGGCTTCACTTAGTTTGACCGCGCAGGTGGCGATGGCAAAACTAGTGTATCCCTTGCCGGAATGGACGGCCCAACCACCGTGCCGGGCTTCAGCTTCGAGGGCGTCCAAGTCGAGGTGGTGGGACTTAACGAGCTTGGTAATCGGAATACCGTTGACTTGAACGGTGGACCAAGCACTAAATTGAGATTCGCCGTGTTCACCGTAAACGTAGCCGGATACGTTCTTGGGGTCGCAGTTGAAAGCTTCGGCAACCACCTTTTGCATCCGGGCGGTGTCGAGGAACGTCCCGGTCCCGAAGACTTGTTGTTTGGATAGACCGGTGGCTTGTTGGAAATAATATGTAATGGCGTCACAGGGGTTCATCGTATCAATAACGACCCCGTTAAACCCGGTTGCCTTAACCTTAGGTGCAATGTCTTGGACAATTTGTTTCGTGTATTCAAATTCGGCCCACCGGTTACCAGAAGCGTGGTCCAAGGCGTGAATGTTACCACTAGTAATGAAGAGAATGTCCGTATCGGTCAATTCAGAATAATCGTTGATTTTAATAATGGTCCGACTATCCAAGCGGGCCTGAGCGTCCTGCAAATCAAGTTGTTCGGCGCGGGCCTTCCCAACGTTGGTGTCGATTAAAATTAATTCGTCGGCAATTCCTTTACAAACGAGTGTATAGGCAATGGTGGCACCGACATGGCCCACCCCGATGATGGCATATTTTCGCATAAGCTGAACCTCCATTTAATTATTAAGACTATAGCTAATAATCTAATTGTATTTTAATTTAACGGTGATCAGTTTACAGCGCCTTTTTTTTAACGTCAATTAGTGAAAACGATTTAAATTGGACTAAGTTGTTTTCTTAACTTCAGAGTGGCACTTTTCCCAAACCTCCGACTGGCCGGTTAAGATAATAAACTAGATAGTTAGTGTTAAAAGATATAACACGTTTTTATGGAAATTCACTAAATTAACGTGGTAGTTCCGAAAATATTCGGTTGATTTAGCTAAATATTAAAAAATTTTGGGTTTTGACAATTTTTAATGTTATAATTTCTCACATCAAATGGTATGGATGGGAGTTTTGATTATGAACGCTGCAAACTCAACGTTTTTAGTGCTTTCTAGTATATTGGTCTTTTTTATGACCCCTGGTTTGGCGTTCTTCTACGGTGGACTAGTTTCTAAACGCAACGTTGTCAATACGTTATTATCCGTTTTTATGATCTGCGGGTTAGCTATCATGCTATGGTTAGCGTTTGGCTATTCACTTTCATTTTCCGGCAACGTTGGCGGTATCATCGGTGATTTGAAAGCGGTATGGCTACACGGCGTTGATTTGACGGCACTGACCCCGACTAAGATTCCGAACGGGCTTTACCTCATTTTTCAGATGATGTTTGCGATTATCACGCCGGCCCTGTTCGTTGGGGCGGTGGTCGGCCGGATTCGGTTTAAATTTTTATTATCGTTTATTATTTGCTGGTCGTTGCTGATTTATTACCCGATGGTCCACATGGTTTGGGACAATGGTTTTTTGGCTAGCCTCGGGGTGATCGACTTTGCCGGGGGAACGGTTGTCCACATTAATGCCGGGGTAACTGCCCTGGTACTCTCGATTTTTCTCGGACCCCGACACAAATTTGGTGAACAGCCCGAACAGCACTACAACGTTTTATGGGTATTGCTGGGGACCGCCATTTTATGGATCGGGTGGTACGGCTTTAACGCCGGTTCGGCGTTAGCCATGAATGACATTGCGGTCCAGGCTTTCTTGACGACCACGGTCGCGACCGCCACTTCCATGATGACTTGGATGGTGGTTGACATGCTGACTAAGGGTAAACCGACCCTAGTGGGTGTTTGTACCGGGACGTTGTGTGGGCTAGTTGGAATTACGCCGGCCTGCGGGTACGTAACGGTGTCCGGTGCGTTTTGGATCGGATTAGTGGCAACGTTGACCAGTTATGCCTTTATCAGCGTATTAAAACCCCGGCTAGGTATCGACGACGCACTGGACGCGTTCGGTTGTCACGGGGTCTCCGGAATTGTCGGGAGTATCTTGACCGGGTTATTTGCTAGCAAACAAGTTAACGGTTCCATCGCACTGAATGGCCTGTTTTACGGTGGTGGGTTCAAGTTGTTTGGTCTGCAATTATTAGCGACCGCTTTTACGATTATTTTTACTGCCGTGGTCTGCAGCGTTATCATCGTTTTACTCCGGCGGGTGGTTAAAATGCGGGTTGATGAACGCGAAGAAGCCCTTGGGTTGGATCAGGGTGAGCACGGCGAAGTTGCCGATTACACCGTACCGATGAGTAAGGAACTAAGTGATATTCAACACCACAGTGATGAATTTAAGGGACAACTGTCGCAACTGATGAACCACCGGGAACGTTTCAGGTAATGAAAGTTCGCTAATATCAAGAAGAAAATTGGAAAAGTTTAAAGGGCGGCAATGACTTAATTTTACAAGTCACTGTCGCCCTTTATTTACCATGGTGATGTACTGAAGCGAGCATTGGCAGGCTGTGGGGCCTGTCCCGGTTGCTATTTCGCCACGAGTTGGTTGTGTTTAAAAGAGCTGCTCAACAGTCTGTTGCTGCTCGTCGCCTAAGAAGGCGTTAGTGACTAAGTGGTCAAAGTACGACGTTTCAACGACACCGGCCAGGGTGGCTAGTTCGGTGTTTAGAGCCGCGATGTTAGCGTAGCTTGGAAAGTGGCAGTTAATCAGTAGGTTACCGTTGTCGGTCAACGTAAAACCGTCCCGGTTATCGGCCGTTCGAATCGTGGCTTGACCGCCTAAGTCGCTGATGGTACGCATAGCTAAGGAAAGGGCGGCGGGGAGCACCTCCACGACTAGCGGTACCTTGGTGTCAAAGTGGTCAACTAACCGTTCCCGCTTCGTTAATAACCAGTATTCGTCCGCTAAGCTGGCAATGATTTTTTCGTTAGCGTGAATACCGCCGCCACTCTTTAAGGTGTTGCCGTGGTGGTCTAACTGGTCACAACCGTCAAAAGCGATGTCGATGCGGTCGCAGTACTGGGTTTCAATGACGGTGTAGCCCAAGACGGTGGCTAACTGCCGGGTGGTTGGTGACGGGGTCACGACGGTAATGTCGTTAACGTGGTCAGCCGCTTCCTTAACCAGTTCGCCTACGGTTGTACCGCCGCCAAAACCGACGACCATGTGGGGCTTAATGAGGGGTAGGGCTCGCTGTACGATGGCCTGTTTAATGTCCATGTTGATTTCCTCCAATTTGAATGGGACCGTTGTCTAGCGGTCAAGTTAGTTTTATGATAGCACGCTCACCCGGGGATAACGCAATTAACTAACGTGTGAAACGTAAAGTTACTGGTTACGGGGCACAATTGCTGGTAATTCCAATGACAGCTGATTAAGGGAGCCGGTACAATGGGGCTGTTGATGGCAACCTTCGTTGTGGCGGAAGAAGGTTTCAGCAATGAGCAGAAAGAGAAGAACAAAGTTAGGTTTAACGATGTTAGCAGTATTGATTGGATTAGGAGTAGCACCGATGACGAACGCCAACGCGTCAGCAACGCCGTTTGCCCGTAATCGTTGGCCAAAACCAAGGGTTACTTACGTGATCAAAGGGGCCAGCTATGATCGGCGGGTTTATCACGCCGCCGTTAAGGCCTGGAACAGAACCGGGCAATTTAAATTTGTTGCGGGGACGGCGGCACACCACCAAGTGACGCTGTCCACGAGTAACGCAACGACTGGAGAATATTACCACTTAGCGGGAATCACGTTTACAACGGGGTATCCGAACGGGTATTATACGAAGGCCAAAGTGTTACTGCTGACGCGGAATTTAAGGGCTTACCGTTACTCTTACTCAAACGAAGTCCACGTAGCGGAGCATGAATTGGGGCATAGTATGGGGCTTCAACACAGTAAGGATAAGCACAGTGTCATGTTAGCCGATAACCGCTATAACGGGATTAGTAAGGCGGACGTGGCAGCTGTTAAATTACGTTATCGGTTACCAGTTGGCGAACTTTAAGTTTTGAGTTGGTCATCAAGCGGAGTTGCCATTAATAGCAGGGGTATGGCTGACCCCACTTTGGTACTATACCAACGCCGTACCCGGGGGGACTGTGACTTGCCGTCATGGTTTCTTTTTTTATGATTAAAAATTCCGTGAAAAATGGGAAATTTAACCGGACGGCCAATTGACACTTGTTTAAAGTAATTCTAAACTAAAGATAGTGCGTAAAGCGCTATCAGCACTTATGTTCACAAGTATTTGAGGTTTAGAATTTTAAGGGGATGTCAACATGGCAAAAAAAGTCTATACTGATTATTTTTTTGATGAACCAGCTTACAATACACACGACGGTGGTTATATTCCGTTAGTGACGCCCAAGACGGCGCCACAACCGTTAGCAATTCCGCCGCTGTTAAAGCCGGATAAGCAAACGGCTACGGACGACTACTACACCGTCACGGCCCAGGCCAGTGAAACGCAATTTTTACCGGGCAAGAAGACCAAGACGTGGGGTTATAACGCGGGCTTCCTGGGCCAAACGATCGTTTTCCGTGATGGGAAAAAGACCCACATAGATTTAAAGAACGAGTTACCCGAATTAACGACGTTCCACTGGCACGGGTTAAACGTACCCGGCCCGATTACCGACGGTGGCTGTCACGCACCGGTTTATCCGGGTGAAACGAACCACATTGACTTTAACGTCATGCAACCGGCCGCAACGATCTGGTTACACGCGCACCCGTGTCCATCAACGGCGACCCAGGTTTGGAAGGGTTTAGCTACAATGGTAATTATTAAGGATGCCGTTGAAGATAAGTTACCGTTACCACGCAACTACGGGGTCGATGACATTCCGTTAGTTTTGCAAGACCGCGAATTTCATGAAGACAACCAGTTTGATTACAAAGCCGATTACGATCCGGATGGCGTGCAAGGGCACACCGCTTTAGTCAACGGGACCGTTAACCCGTACTTTGACGTCACTACCCAACGGGTCCGGTTACGGATCTTGGATGGTTCCAACCGGCGGGAATGGCGGTTACACTTTGATGACGATTTGGAATTTGCCCAAGTAGGTTCTGACGGTGGTATTATGCCCGAACCCGTTTATATGAACAAAGTCATGATGACTTGTGCGGAACGGGACGAATTAGTCGTTGACTTTGGCAAGTACCAGCCCGGCGACGAAGTGACATTAATGACCGACGATACGCCGCTTTGCCATTTCCGCATCAAGGCGTTTGCACCGGACAACACCAAGTTACCCGACCATTTAGTTGATATTAAGGACGAGGAACCGACCCCTGGTTTGCCCGTTCGCAAGATCACCATGGATGGCATGGATGAACAGGTGGCAATGGACGGTAAGAAGTTCGACATGCAACGGATCGACGCCCGCCAAAAAGTCGGCGACGTCGCGATTTGGGAAATTCGTAATACGAACAGTACCAAAAACGGGATGGTTCACCCGTTCCACGTTCACGGGACACAGTTCCGGGTTCTTGCCCGTAATGACGGTCCGGTTTACCCGAACGAACACGGGTTGAAGGATACCGTCGGGGTCAATCCGGGTGAAACCGTTCGAATCAAGGTTAAGTTCGATTTGACCGGGGTTTATATGTACCACTGCCACATCATTGAACACGAAGATGGCGGGATGATGGCACAAATTGAATCCTATGATCCAAAGCACCCACAAACGTACCATTTAATGGACATGGAAACGTTGCGGAACGCCTTTGCTAAGGAAAAGGGTGTTAAGCCGGAAGACGTTTGGATGCCCGGCTGCTAAAAATTAAAATGTGCAATTGATTCTCAAGTTAACGAATGAAAAGTTATACTAAAAGTGAGGATCGGCGGCTGGTTAGCGTTCACGCTGACTAGCCGCTTTTTTAAACGGGAGGAATAAAAGATGCAGCTCATTGCAACGATTATGGCGGTACTAGTCGCCATCGAACATTTTTTTATTTTGTGGTTAGAAATGTTTAACGCGGATAGTGATATGGCGGCCGCGGCCTTCGGGGTACCACGGCAGTTATTAAAAACGCCGGAGGTTCAAACACTTTTTAAGAACCAGGGCTTGTATAACGGCTTTTTGGCCGTGGGAATCCTATTCAGTTTGTTTGTCATGCCCGCCGTGGCCAGCGCCGGCGCAACCTTATTTTTCCTGGCCTGCGTGATGGTCGCGGCCGTGTATGGTAGTGTCACTGCTAGCAAGTCAATCATCGTTGTGCAGGGTGTGCCCGCGTTGATTGCGTTTATTCTGGTTTATTTAGCTTAGTTGTCATAAAAAATGGTGCTTGGATTTTTCCAAACACCATTTTTTTGATTAAGCGCGCCCGATGACCTGGGTCTTCGCCGTGGCGAGGACGTGACCAGCGATGGCGTCGTGAAATTCGTTGAGCCAGTAACCGGATTCTAACGGTAGCTCGGTATCCAACGCGAATAATTTGAATGAATAGCGGTGATCCTTGTCAGGCGGGTAGGGGCCAACGTAGTGTTGGGTGACTTTCACGTCAGTTTCACCAACGTAACGCCCGGCCGTTGAATTATTACCTTGAACCATCGGAATGGCGCCGGTTTGACTAGCGTTTTCCGGAATCTGGGTCGTCGTTGCCGGAATGTTAGCGGCAATCCAGTGAATCCAGGTAAAGCCCCCCACCGGAATCGCGTCGTGGTCAACAAACGAAAAGGCTAGCGAGTGGGTGCCCGCCGGAACGTCACTGATGTTAATGGGAAACGAGATAATCGGGTGGCCCTTGTACGTTTGCGCGGGAGCGGCTTGCTTAGAATACAGCGCGGCTAGCGCACCGTTCGTCGTTGGAATTGAAACTTGCATGTGGAATCCCTCCTTAATAATTACTTTTATTATAACGCTAATAGGTGCCGCCGTAGTACCGGGTCGACCGCGTACAGGTATAGACCGTAACGGCCCCGCTTCATTAATACGTTGATCGAGTTAAAAATAATCGCGCGTTTTAGCGGTTCCAGTTGGCCAAGGTCGTCGCGATTTTTGAAGGCTTCCTGGTCTTCGTATTTGTCGGGTTTAACGATTACTCGGTCGTGGACTTCGTCGTAGCCCACCGACGGCCCGAGAATTACACCGGCGTAGTTGAGGTCAAACCCCTGGATCGTGTAGATCGACCCCACTTCGTTTAACGTTTCAGGGCGTAACGCCCAGGGGTCGTCGGTTAAGTTAACTTTGTCCCACGGAAGCTTGAGGCTGCCCGCCGTGACGTACCAGGTGCCGTGGTTAACGACGTACGGAAAGTCTGCGGTCGCCACCATCCGTGCCAGCCCGCCGTGACGGTCTTTTTGACGAATCAGGTCGTACATCGGTTGCCCGTCGGCGAAAATTTTAAAGTCAAAGTTAGGGTCGGTGGGCCGTGGTAAAAGGTGGCC
Source organism: Lactiplantibacillus garii (assembly GCF_003885105.1). GTDB lineage: Bacteria > Bacillota > Bacilli > Lactobacillales > Lactobacillaceae > Lactiplantibacillus > Lactiplantibacillus garii. The sequence goes on along the minus strand of NZ_QWZQ01000007.1, from coordinate 26,999 downwards.
CTGACCAAAACTGTCGATCCAATCGACAACTTGTTGATTACCGGTAACCCGGAACTGTTGGTCTAGGTTAAAGGTTTGGTGGGGATACTGGTCTAAAAACGGTTGTAGATCGTTTGCTTGCCAATAACTTTTGAGCTTTAAGACTTGGCGGGTGTCAAAAACTAGGACGACCACCCGACTGCGTTTAATTAATTCACTCAGTTGATTTTGCCCGGTAAATTTATTGTAACGGTCGGGTTGCGTTAATAGGAGGTGGGCCTCGTCAATGAAAACGACGTCGGCTTGGCGCTCCTGTTTGGTTAGCCGGTTGATTAGGGGTGTGGGTTTTTGAAAGTCTTTTTTTCGTAAATCGGGGTCGTCAGCGGCGAGGCGTTTGTAAATTTTTAACATTTCGTTGTGGTTGACGACTAAGTAGTTATCCGTTCCCTGTAAGGCGGTGGGCTTGGAATCCCGGCTGCGAGCCTGCAGTTGACTGAAGGCAGCCGCTAAGACGGCGCTTTTTCCGGTTCCAGCGTCCCCGTGAATGACGAAGAGTCCGGGCTGCGCCTGGTTTAAGTGTGCCGTGATAAAGGTAAGTAGTTGGGCTTCTAATCGTTGTTGGGCCGGTGATAGGGCGGCCTGATCTGCCAGTTTAAACGTGGCAGCGCTAATGGATGCTTGCATATTTTTCCCTCCCGAGCGCCATTATAACCCAAGAAGAAAGTTAATTGAAATGATACTAGTTACAGTTGGTGGTAGAATAAGGCTATTAAAGTAAAGGCGGGAGGGGTTTTATGAAACTCGATTTTTCGGTAGCGGTGCACAGTATACTTTATTTAGACGCCCACCGACCCAATAAGGTCTCTAGTCGGGAATTGGCACAGTCGTTGAATTTAAACCCGGTCATGATTCGAAACATTTTGTCCGTGTTGCATAAGCAGGGATATTTGATTGGAACGGTTGGAAAAAATGGTGGTTACCAGCTGGGAAAGGATCTCGCTGCCATGAACTTGGGGGACCTTTACGACTTAACGATTCCGCCAACGTTGAGTTACGCGCGCTTTATCACGGGGCCGTCCAAGACTGATGAACAGGCGGGACACTCCCCGATTGCCGCTAATATTAGTGAGACGTTAACGGACCTCTTTACCGTGGCTGATCGGCAGTACCGCGACTACTATCACCAGTTTACGATGGCGGATCTAAGGGAAGATCTACACCATCACGGCTACTTTTTAGCGCGTGAAGCCCATTTAGAATCTTAATTAAAACGGCGAGCCAGGTTACTTATTAAGGTGGTACTACTTAACAACCTTAATTCGAAACGGGTTGGCCGTTTCGTATTGTCAGCTCCTAGGTGTGATGCTATCGTAGACCCAATGTTAGTAGGTAGAGTCGAAAGGGGCCTTGGCAATGAAACCACGTTTAGTTTTAGTTCACGAAGAGGGACGTTACCGTGAATTTTCAGAAAATCGTTACTGGGTGGAATCCGCTGACTTTTGGGGTGTGGATGGTCGCGGGGATACGGTCAACGAGGCGGTTGGTAATTTTCTGACCAACCTCGTTCAGTATTGTCACGATTATTACCAACGGGGGTTGTGGCAGTTGGATAACCGGTTGTTGCAGTTAGACCACGTGGACGCAGTGCTGGCCTACGCGAACGCCGGTAAGTCCCCGGCACCGTTGTTTTTATTTAAAGTGTTACCCACTAACGACGCCTTAGCATCGGCATAGCGCGGAAAATAAATGAATTCTTAAAGAAGCGTTCATACTTCCACCACAATCCTGCGGTAAACTATGCGTTATAATCAATGCGTAACCACTGGAGGGTTGTTTGATGGAATTAGATAAGATTTATCAATTAATGGATAAGTTTGAACAAAGTAATTTAACGAATTTTGAGTATCGTGATCAAGAGTTTGAGATTCAAATGGGCAAAAAGGGTCACGGCAAGCCGGTCGTTTCGACGCAACCCACGCCGTTACCCGCACAACCCGCGGAAAGTCAGGCGCCGGTCGCACCGACCCCGGTCAGTACGCCGGTAGCGCCGGCTGCCGAGCCCGCCCCAACGGTCGCGTCGACCCCCGAAGCGACCCGGGCACCACAGCCCGCGCCAATTGACCCGAAGGAGTGCGTCACGGCGCCGGTCGTGGGCATTTACTACCAGGCCCATTCATCGGAAGAGGCCCCGTACGTTAAGCTGGGTGACCACGTGAGTGTTGGCCAGCAGGTGGGGTTGATCCAGGCTATGCAAATGATGCGGCCAGTCGTGGCCAAACAATCAGGTCAGGTCAAGGCCTTACTCGTTAAGAACGGTGACGAAGTGAACTTTGGCCAGCCGTTGATTCAATTAATTCCGGATACCCCGGACGATATTTAAAGTAAAAAAACAGAGTGGGCCACAAGCCGCTCAGTTTGTGAGCGTAACAAAAACTAACCGATTATTCCAAAAACAGGAATAATCGGTTAATTTTTGTTAAACGGCATAAGCTGGCTTTTGAAGCCCATCTTGGCACCACGGATTAAAAATGAAGCTGGACTTTAATCCTTTTATCCCAAGGTTGGCTTTGCTTTATGGTCGTTAAGTTTAAATTAGCCAATCGCGGCGACGGTGGATAAGAACCACCGGTTAAAGGCGGCCGCGTCAATGTCGACGCAGACCGTGGCGTTAGTCTTACCGTCGTGGTATGCCCCACGAATGTCACCGACAGTTTCACCGTTGGCGGGACCGTCCGTTTGCACGTCGATCCACATTTTTTCGGTCGTGAAGGCCTCTGGGTGTAGTAAGTAAAAGAGCGTATTAACGTCGTGCATTGGGATGCCCACCTGGTCACCGTCGTTGTAATGGTTGAACAGGGCGTGTAGCATTTTGCCCGTGCGGCCAACCGTTGGCAGTTTTTCCATGGTAGCGGGTGTCAGTAGGGCTTTCATGGTTACGTCTAAGCCGACCATGACGATTGGGACGCCGGCCTGATACATAATTTCAGCCGCGTGGGGGTCGGTAAAGACGTTAAATTCCGCGGCACTGGTCATGTTCCCTTTACCGAGAGCGCCCCCCATTGCGACGATTTCCTTGATGTGCGGCAACACTTCGGGATAAGTTTTGAAAAGCAGGGCCACGTTGGTGTAGGCACCGGTTGGCACTAAGGTGATCGGTTCGTCGGCTGCCATAATTTGATCGCGTAGGGCTTCGACGGCCGTCTTAGAAAGTGGGGCGGCTAAGTCGGTTGGAAAGTCGTAACCCGGCATACCGGAAACGCCGTGAATACGCACGGCGTCTTCAAACGGCTTAAGTAGGGGTTGCGGCGCACCGGCCGCGACCGGAACGCTGCTATTAAAAAAGCGGGTCAATTTTAACGCGTTAAGCGTGGTTTTATCGACGGTCACGTTACCGGCCACCGTGGTGATTAACTGTAAGTCTAAGTCGGGATGATTCAGCGCGATCGTGATGGCCGCGGCGTCGTCAATCCCCGGGTCGGTATCCATAATAATCTTGGTTGACATAGTAGCAGTACCTCCAATTAATGGCGTCTTTAAGATAGTTCTATTTTAGCATAACCGGTACTATGAATTCGATTGCATTTGCACGGCGATTGACGTAGCATGACAGTAAAATGATGAAACGATGGAGGAAATCAACTATGAATCAACCACGAGTGATTTTAATCACGGGGGCGTCTTCGGGAATCGGTAAAGCGACGGCTTTGAAGTTACAAGCTCAGGGCAATATCGTTTACGGAGCGGCGCGCCGAATTGAGAAGATGACCGATTTGGCCGCGGCCGGGGTGCACGTGCTGAAAATCGACGTGACTGATGAGCAGACGCTGGTAGCCGCGGTTAAAACGATTCAAGTTGAACAGGGCCGGCTCGACGTTTTGATCAACAACGCTGGTTACGGGTCGTACGGGGCGTTAGAAGACGTTCCGTTGTCCGAAGGTGAGTACCAGTTTAAAGTCAACGTTTTTGGTGTCATGCGCTTGACCCAGCTGGTCTTACCGATGATGCGGGCCCAGCACCGCGGTCGCATCATTAACACGTCATCGATCGGTGGTAAAATTTATCAGCCGTTGAGTGCCTGGTACATGGGGACTAAGCATGCCATTGAAGGGATGAGTGATTCGCTGCGGATGGAAGTGGCACCATTTGGAATCGACGTCATTCTGATTGAACCCGGCGGCATTAAAACCGAGTGGGCGGGCATTGCCGAAAAGAAGTTATTAGAAGTTTCTGGTGACACGGCTTACGGCGAACAGGCCGTTAAGGTTGGTGCCATGCTCTCATTGTTTGACCAGTTCGCGTCGAATCCGGGTGTGATTGCCAAGCTCATGGCGCGGGCAGTCAACGACGTTAAACCGAAGACCCGCTACCACGCGGGCATGGCGGCCGGCTTATCCTTAACGGCCCGTAAGTGGTTGACTGATCGGCAGTTTGACCGGGCAATGGCCCAGTCAGTGAACGGTGCGGCTAAGTTGGCTCGCGTCATTCGGCGACCAGATCGGCGGGTTGGGAGTCGTCATTACCAACACGGACGGACTAAGGATGCCACGAATTAAACCAAATAATCATTGAAAAGTTGCGGGTGAGTTCATCATCGGCAACTTTTTTGTGGGCCGGCTTAGTGCTTTTTGAATACGCAACAAATCCTGCCAAACGGTGGCAGGATTTAATTGCTAGACTGATTCTATTGGCGACTACGATAACTTGGTAAGGGTTGCCGCAAGTACGCTGTCGGCTCGCGTCAGCATTTCATTTTTAACCGTGGTGCGTTCGCGCAGGGTGAGGTCGGGAAACGTTTTGCTGAGTGCCACTAATCGTTGCCATAACCGTTGATTAGGTACGGGGGTCTCCCCGGTTTGCCAATTGTTGTGGGCCCAACCGAGGTAAGCTTGCTGGTTAAAGGCGGTTAGGATTTCACCGGCCGGAACAACGATGATCACGGGTAAGTCGTGACGTTTTAAAGTTTCTAGGGTTCGAACGAGGGCGGTTAGGGTCATTGCTGCGCAGGATTGGCCACGGGCGCCCGCTGTAAGAACTTTGTGATGCTCTTGATAAGTCAAAACCGCGGACCAGCCGGCGGGACCCTGAGGTTGATCAGGCATCGTTGCGCTACTGGCAACGTAAACGTAAATGGCAGTCATGTAATCACCTTTCTGATGAATTCAAAGTGACGGTCTATTAATACGTTCGTAAGTTAGGGACGAAACCATTTAAATTGACACGCGAACAGTTAAGTTTTATTATTGTGCTTGAAACTTTTAAAGTTACATGTAAGCCGAAATGGTAATGCAAATTACTGGGCTTTTGAAGTGGTTATGCTACGATTAAGAAATCAAGGAAGTACCCGGGGAGGCTACTATGCACACCTTAATTCAAACGTTTATGGAACGGCGCGGAGACTTATTGACCGCGTTATGGCAACACTTAGGAATTTCGATTGCGGCACTGGTCATTGCGATGGTGATTGCAATTCCACTGGCCATCTGGGCCTGTCGGCGCCCTAAGTGGGCCGAGGGATTGTTACAACTAACGAGTGTTTTACAGACGATTCCGTCACTTGCCCTGCTAGGGCTACTGATTCCGTTAGTCGGAATTGGAACGGTGCCGGCGGTGATTGCGTTGGTGATCTACGCTTTGCTGCCAATTTTTCAAAATACCTATTTAGGTATTTCAGAAATTGACGCTTCCATCGAAGAAGCTGCCGACGCGTTCGGAATGTCGCGGATGCGGAAACTGTTTAAAGTCGAGTTACCAATTGCGATGCCCCAGATTATTTCAGGGATTCGGACCGCCCTAGTCCTGATTATTGGGACTGCCACCTTAGCCGCATTAATTGGGGCCGGTGGTCTGGGGACCTTCATCATGCTCGGAATCGACCGGAATGACACCGCGTTACTGTTAATCGGGGCGGTTTCGTCGGCGCTGTTAGCGATCCTGCTGAGCGCGCTGGTGCGGTGGTTCCAAACGGCCAAACCACGCCGGGCCCTGACAGTGTTCGTGGCCATTCTCGTGTTGCTTGGTGGGGGCGGTGCCTATAGTGTCTACGCTAACCGGGTCGAGACCATCACGATTGCCGGTAAACTCGGGTCGGAACCCGAAATTCTGATTAACATGTATAAGGACCTGATTGAAGCGCAGGATAAGCACGTGAAAGTCACTTTAAAGCCTAACTTTGGGAAAACGACCTTCCTGTTCAGTGCGCTACAGCACGATCAAATTCAGATTTATCCCGAGTTTACGGGTTCGGTTTTGGAAACCCTAGTTAAGGGGAGTAACCCTAAGGGGATGACGGCGCAGCAAACGTACGCTTTAGCTAAAAAACGGCTGGCTAAGCAGGAACAAATGTCGTTACTGGAGCCGATGAAGTACAATAACACGTATGCCTTGGCCGTTACTAAGCAGTTTAAACGCGAGCATCAACTCACCAATATTAGTGACCTAACACGGGTCGAATCGATTTTGAAACCGGGAATGACCCTCGAATTTATTGACCGAAACGACGGGTTAAAGGGGTTAAAAAAAGCTTATAACTTAGACGTGACGGCCAAGTCAATGGAGCCGGCATTGCGTTACGAAGCCATTAATAAGGGCCGCATCAACCTAGTTGACGCCTATTCAACCGACAGTGAACTCCGCCAATACCACCTGGCCCTTTTGAAAGATAACCAACACTTCTTCCCGACTTACCAGGGGGCCCCACTGATGAAGACGAGCTTTGCTAAGCGCCACCCGCAAGTCGTCACGGCCCTTAATAAGCTGGCGGGTCACATTTCAGAAACGGATATGCAGGAAATGAACTACGAAGTGAACGTTAAAAATAAATCGGCCGCGACGGTGGCGCATACTTACTTGGTTAAGCACGGTTTATTGAAGGGGGATAACTAAATGACCACGGCAATTGAATTTCAACACGTGCAGAAGGACTTTAACGGTCAAACGGTGATCCCCGATTTAAATTTGACGATTGATCAGGGGGAACTGTTCGTCCTCGTCGGAACGTCCGGGAGCGGGAAGACCACCTCACTAAAGATGATCAACCGTTTGGAGCCCCTGACCGCGGGAAAGATTCTAGTTAACGGGACCGACACGACGACCGTCCCCGTGCGGGATCTTCGGTGGCAGATGGGCTACGTTTTACAACAGATTGCCCTGTTTCCAACCATGACGGTTGCTCAAAACATTGCGGTGATTCCAGAAATGAAGGGAACGCCCAAAAAGGAAATCAGTCAAACCATCGATGATCTGTTAACCGAAGTCGGGTTGGACCCGCACGAGTACCGTGACCGGTTACCACGGGAATTATCCGGCGGGGAACAACAGCGAATCGGAATTCTGCGGGCCATCGCGGCTAATCCTAAGACGGTGTTGATGGACGAACCGTTCAGTGCCCTTGATCCGCTGTCACGTCAACAGTTACAGGAGTTAGTTTTACGGCTGCACGCCCGCTACCACAATACGATCGTTTTTGTGACCCATGACATGAACGAAGCGTTAAAATTGGGTGACCGCATCGGGATCATGCGGCACGGCCAACTACTACAAGTGGACACCCCGACAGCGTTAGCACAGCACCCGGTCAACGACTTTGTCCGCGACTTTTTTGGGGCTAGTCGGGCTAAAAACGTGTACGACGTTTACGCGGGCCGAGTTGGACTCGTGCAGGGGTATCTAAAAACGAGACCGGCAGTAGCGGCCGGCTTAATTCAAAATTTAGATGTTCAAGCCCCGTTACGAACCGTTTTCGACGCGCTTAGTGACCACGATTACGTGGCGGTGACTGAGGACGACCAGGTTCAGGGTTACCTCGACCGCCAGACCGTCATGGCCTACCTTAGCGCCCACGAAGAAGTGTGACCGTGGTTAGTCAACGAACGTTTAAAGTTAATCAATGATTATTTAAATTAGGGAGGACTTTGCATGGCAACAGCGTATGACGTAGTGGTAATTGGTGGTGGCCCGGCCGGTACGGCAATGGCCAGCGGGTTGAAGGCGCGGGGGAAAAACGTGCTGATTGTGGAAAACGACTTGTGGGGCGGTACTTGTCCTAACCGGGGGTGTGACCCTAAGAAAATCTTGCTGAGCGCCGTTGAAGCAAAGACGGCCGTGGAAAATTTGCAGCAAAAAGGCTTGACTGGGATACCGAGTGTAGACTGGCCGGCCTTGATGCGGCATAAGCGGGGGTATACGGATGGCATCAGTGCCGGGACCCTAAACGGTTTGAAGGGTCAGAAAATTGCGACCATGCACGGCCAAGCTTACTTCCGGGCAGACGGTCAATTAACGGTGGATGGTGAAAAAATTGCCACGACCGACGTGGTGGTTGCAACCGGCCAGCGTCCCGCCATTTTACCGATTACGGGACACGAATACTTTAAAACCAGTACCGACTTTCTAAACTTAGACCAAATGCCTAAACGGGTGACCTTTGTGGGTGGCGGTTACGTTGGGTTTGAATTGGCAACGATTGCGAACGCGGCCGGGGCCGACGTTCACCTGATTCACCATAATACCCGGCCACTTAAAGCGTTTGACGCCGGTATGGTTCAAGCCTTGATGACTAACCTGACCACGGCGGGAATTACTTTTGACCTGAATCGGGATTTACAAACTATTGAACAGCAAGCGGACGGCTTACACTTAATCGCTGCGGACGGGTTTGAACTGGTGACCGACCTCGTCGTTTGTTCGGCTGGGCGGTTACCCAACGATGACCACCTCGGTCTAGAAAACGTTGGGGTCCGGTTTGGACGTCACGGAATTGCAGTCAACGACCATTTACAAACGGCCAACCCGCATATTTACGCCATCGGAGACGTTAGTGATACGCCGGTACCGAAGTTGACACCGTTGGCGGGTTATGAAGCTCGTTATTTGGTGACACAGCTGACACAACCGGGCCAAGCCATTACGTATCCGGTCGTTCCCACCCAAGTTTACGCCTCGCCGAAGCTGGCCCAGGTTGGCATGGGGGCGGCAACGGCTACTAACCAATCGGAACGTTACCGGGTCAACGAACTTGATATGACGAAGTGGTTTACGTATTACCGTTTTGGCGCTCAACAGGCGTTGGCTAAGGTGATCGTGGACCAAACGACCGGCCAAGTGGTTGGGGCGACCGTTCTTAGTGACCTGGCGGACGAGCTGATCAATTATTTGACGTTACTCATTGAACAGCACCTAACGTTAGCGGATCTTCAACAAATCGTCCTGGCCTACCCGACACCGGCTAGTGACTTACCGTACCTTTATTAATCCAGAATATTAAAGCGTTATTCACGGCATGGTTATGCACCGGTGGATGACGCTTTAATTATTAGTTAGGCCAAGCAGTTGTGAATTGTTGGAGTAGCGGGGTCAGCCGCGACCGCTCACTGATCAAATAGTTGACGTAAATCGGCAAGTGGGCGCTGGTATCGGTGATTGGAATTGCGACCCGGTTATCCTCAGCGGCCGGGTTTGTGGCCTGTGGGGATTCTAAAGGCGTTAAGTTAGTACTAAAGTACGGAAAATCCGAGTACTTGGTAATTTCTGTGAAGGCGGTTCGCTGCGGCTGGTATAAAAACTTAGCGTCCGGAATAGCTTGCTGAATAATGGTTTTCCAAATCCCGATAGCATTTAGCACGACGAAACTCAGTCCCGCCAGCTCTTTAAACGTGATCCTTTGCTGGTTGGCTTGGTACATAAATTTTTGTAAATGCACAATCAAATTTTCGTTACCAATGAAGCGGGATTCCACGGTATCCGTGAATAATTCCTGGTCAGAAAAGATTAGGGCCGCCTGGCGGTTTGTCAGGTGGGGGATAATTTGATTCGGCGCAATGAGTTGATGGTTAACCCGTAAGTTCGGGGGTAATTGTGGCTGTAAATGCTTTAGCAGGATGAGCGGGCCGGGAAGGGTCGTTTCCACTGGCAAAACGGTCAAACTGCGGTTAAAGTTTTGCACCGTGGTCACGAAAGCTCGTTGTTGAGTCAATAGTTTAGCGGCCTCCCGCGCGGCCAACTGCCCGGTTGCGGTGAGGGTGATACGGTTCGGCTGACGGTCAAAGAGGGGTACGTTCAGTTCATCTTCCAGTTTCTGCATGCCGCGGGTGATGGTGGGCTGCGTCACGTTTAGGGCCGCGGCCGTTTTTGCTAGTGTTTTAGTCTTAGCGAACGTGACGAGTTCTTCTAACAGGTAGTTTTCCAACGCAAAAGGCCTCCATTCGTAGTATACGTTGCTTGTATACTAGTATTGATAAGTGGTAATTTTCAAGTATTTAGTTTGGTCGTATGCTAGTTCTTGCAATTAAGAACGAAGGGACGACGATTAAATGACAATTCCAACAACAACGTTAAATAACGGGGTCAACATGCCCCAACTTGGGTTTGGGGTGTTTCAAGTGCCGAACTTAGATGAATGCGAAGCGGCCGTTACGGCGGCCTTGCAAGCGGGTTACCGCTTAATTGACACCGCGACCGCCTATCAAAACGAGGCTGCGGTTGGTCGGGCGATTCAAAAAAGTGGCTTAAAACGTGAAGACCTGTTCGTCACGTCCAAGCTGTGGGTTTCGGAATTTACTTACGAACGGGCTAAAAAAGGGATCGACGCTTCTTTAAAACGGCTCGGTTTGGATTATATGGACCTGTACTTGTTACACCAACCGTACGGCGACGTGATGGGCGCTTGGCGGGCCATGGAAGAAGCCTACCACGCGGGGAAAATTCGGGCAATCGGGGTTTCTAACTTTTACGCTGACCAACTGAAAAATTTGGAACTAACGATGAACGTGCAACCCGTCGTGAATCAAATTGAGGTGAACCCGTGGTATCAGCAACCCGCTGAGGTTCAGTTTAATCAGCACGAACAGGTTCGCGTCGAAGCCTGGGCACCGTTCGCGGAGGGTAAGCACGGCATCTTTACCGACTCAACGATCCAAACAATTGCTAAGGCGCACGGTAAAACGACCGGTCAAGTTATTTTGCGGTGGTTACTGCAGCGCGGGATTACGGTGATTCCTAAGTCGGTCCACCCCGAACGCATGGCGGAAAATCTGAACGTTTTCGACTTTGAACTAACGACCACTGAAATGGCTACTATGGCCGGTTTGGACCGGCAGGAAAGTCAGTTCTTTGACCACCGTGATCCGGTGACGATTGAACAAATTTTTGGTTCCAGCTTAAAACAACTACACGAATAGGAGTGGTTTAAAATGACGACTAAGACAAACCCAACAATTAAACTAAACGACGGTAACGAAATTCCGGCAATCGGATTTGGAACGTTCCAGATCCCCGACGACGGTGCGACTTACCAAGCCGTAAAAGATGCACTGGCCTTGGGTTACCGGCACATTGATACCGCGGTGGCGTACTTCAACGAAGACGAAGTTGGCCGCGCCGTTCGTGATAGTGGTGTTTCCCGTGACCAAATCTGGGTGACCAGTAAGTTATGGCTTCAAGATTACGGCTTTGAAGCGGCTAGCAAAGCCATCGACCGTTCTTTAGAAAAGCTTGGATTGGACTACATTGATTTGTATTTGATTCACCAACCATATGGTGACGTACCGGGGGCTTGGCAAGCAATGGAAGCCGCAAAGCGGGCTGGGAAGATTCGGTCCATTGGGGTCTCCAACATGACCCCCACCATTTGGCAGAAGTTCGTTCCGCAATTTGAAACCGTACCGGCGGTCAACCAGGTGGAATTTAACCCTTACTTCCAGCAACGACCGTTACGGCAGTTATTAACGGAAAAGGACGTTAAGCTGGAAGCGTGGGCACCACTAGGTCAGGGCAACCAGTCCCTGTTTGGTGAACCGCTGATTCAGCAGTTAGCGACCAAGTACCACAAGGATGCGGGTCAAATTATTCTGCGTTTTGAAAATCAGGAAGGCGTTATCGTCTTTCCAAAGTCGGTCCATGAAGCTCGGATTAAGAGTAACCGTGAAATCTTTGACTTTGAATTAACGGTGGACGAAGTGGCCCAGTTACGGACCCTCGATATGGGGAAGGGTCGTCACAATCCGGACGCTCCCGGAGTGCAAGAAATGTTGTTATCCGCGTTTGACGTTCATGCTAACGACTAGTTAAAATAAAAAAACAATCTGCACATTTGGGAGTGGGGCCAACTGACCTTTGGCGCACGTTTCACTACCATTACCAGAAAAAATGAAACGCATCAATTACCCAGTTTGTTTTGAGTAATTGATGCGTTTTAAAGTTTGGTTTTACGCTCATTTCCGTATAATCAGTTAAGCAATTTCGGGTCAATTGGTCGGTGCTTAAAGTAAGTCTGACGGTCGTGTTCGTTCACGGGGCGTAGGATGCGGGCGGGGTTGCCAACTGCAACCACGTTGGCGGGTAAATCCTTAGTGACCACGCTGCCAGCCCCCACGACGACGTTTTTACCAACGGTGATACCGGGAAGGACGATTGCGCCGGCCCCGAACCAGCAGTTATCACCGATGTGAATTGGCGCGTTGTACTGGTACCCCCGCTCACGTAAACTTGGCAGGATCGGGTGCCCGGCCGTTGCCAGGGTGACGTTTGGGCCGAACATGACGTGGTCGCCCACGTAGATGTGAGTGTCGTCCACGCAGGTTAGGTTAAAGTTGGCGTAAACGCCGGTTCCAAAGTGTACGTGGTGGCCGCCCCAGTTACTATGAAACGGGGGTTCGACGTAACAGTTCGGACCAATTGCTGCCAACATTTTTTGTAACAATACTTGGCGTTTAGTCATTTCACTGGGACGGGTCTGGTTAAAGTCGTAGAGTTGATCCAGGTAACTGAACTGTTCCTTTTCGAGTGCGGCGTCGTTTGGTAAATAGAGTTCGCCCGTGTGGAGGCGCTGGTTATTAGTGGTCATGATTGCCCTTCCTTTCCGTGGGAACTAGTAACGTTAGAACGGCCAAGGCAGTCAGCGTTACGGTAATCCAGAGTAATACGTTATCAGTTAGAGTTTGCGGTCCCAACTGACCAATCAGGTTCCAGATCAGCGGTGCGAAGAAGGCGCTGATGATGGTCGCAATTGTCAAGGTACTGCTCAGGGCGTTGATTTGGTCGGGAGCGAGTCCGCTATTGCTAGTAAAGACCAGGTAGGGGCCGGTGTACGAGTAGATAAAATTAAAACCAATCGCCGCAATGATAGCAATATTAGCGTTGGCAGTGGACCATAGTAGGAAAACCGCCCCGGCCGCCCCGGCGTAACCAAGCGTTAGGGTGAAGCGGTGGAGGTGCTTATGCAGGGCGCCGAAACTAAGCCCGGCGAGTAAGCCCCCCACGTTCATCGCCGCTAGGGTTAGGTTAAGCACACGGGCGTCACCGAATTGCCGGTTTTCAAAATAACTAGGTAGTTTAAGTTGTACGCCCCAAATTAGTAGGTAGGTGATAAAGGTCAATCCGACTAGTAACCGTTGGCGGTGCGGCAAACTGCTAATTCCTGACGTGGTCGGGGCCACCACCGCTATTTGTTGAGGCTCCGGGACGTTTAAAAAGACCAGCACCGCAATACCAGCTAATAAGCCGTGTAGCCAGAAAACGGCGTGCCAGCTAACCCCAATTAATAACCCGGCCAGACTGAGCAGCACCGCGTTACCGAGGGCCGATAACCCCGTTTGGTAACCCAGCAATCGGGCCCGCAAGTCCCCGTGGTAGCTGTGGGCGATTAGGCTGATGGCGTGGGGTGAAAATAACCCGATGCCGAATCCCAACAAAATCCGGCTTAACATGATGGCGGTAAAATTATCAGTTAAAGCCGGGACTACACCGACCACTGCGCTCAGCAGTAGTCCAGTTATGACGGTATTTTGAATGCCCCACCTTTTGACCAGCCACGGGTTCAATAATAACGTCACTAGGGCACTCAGGTTGGCGACCGTCACGAGCCATTCGATAACGGTGGTGGGGACGGTCGGGAAAGTTTGTTTTAGTTGCGGGATGGTACCGGTAATGACGGTGGCAACGCTACTAACGGTGGAGAGGCTTAAAATACTGATCGTCGTTTTAAAACTTGGTTGACCGGTCATTGTTAGTTACCCAACAGTTGACTAATAGCGGTCAACACACCCTGTTCCTGATTGGTCGTGGTTGTTTGATCCGCCACGGCCGTTACGGCGGGCTGAGCGTTGGCCATGGCGATGCCCAGTCCCACTTCCCGGAGCATTTCTAGGTCGTTACCGCCGTCACCAAAGGCGACCATGTCGGCGAGCTCGATACCGAGTACGTTGCCCAGTTCTTTTAGACCCGCGGCTTTATTCATTCCCGGTTGGATGATGTCGATGTCGCCGTGACCACTGCTAGTCGGTTCACCTAACCCTACGAGGGCCGTACGCAACTGTTCAACGATGGCGGCCGTTTTTTCTGGCGGACAGGTGATGGCGAATTTTAAGACGTCGTCGTCCAAGTGATCGTAACTTTTGATCACGGCTAAGCGGTGGTAGTAGTGCCGGACGAGTTTAACATGGTCCGGGTCGGTGGTGGTTAGGGTGTAAGCACTCTTGGCACCACAAACGAGTAGTTTTAATTCGGGAATCGTGGCAATTTTAGCTAAAATTTGTTGAACAATCGCCGGTGCAAACGCGTGTTGGGCATAAACGTGGTTCTGATCCCGAATGTAGGCGCCGTTTTCGGCAACGTAGATCATTTCGGGATAGTCCTTGAAAAATGACCGTAACTGGTAATACTGGTTACCACTCGCCACGACGAACCGAATCCCGCGGAGTTGCATCTGCTGGTAAAGCAGCGCAAATTTAGCTTCGTTATAAGTCATATCGTCTTTTAGAAACGTGCCGTCCATGTCGGTTGCCATTAATTTGATCATCATAAAAACTCCCTTGTTTAGTTGATGGCCGTAGTTTAACACGGTGCTTAACTAAACAAGTCGCATTTTTATAAGCAACTGGTGTCAATTCGGTGGTAGCGGGCGTAAGCTTGGCGATACTCCGTTGGCGTCATTTTTTTCCAAGCCTTGAAATTGCGGTTTAACGTTTTGCCGTTGGGAAAGCCGCAACTGGCGGCGACGTATTCGATCTTTAGGTCGCTTTCAAGGAGCAAGCGGCGGGCGTTCATTAGGCGAATCAGTCGCAGGTAACGGTTGACGGATAACTGAACGTTGGCGTTGAACTGCTGGTTAAGGGTCGTAAGCGATACGTGAAACTCGTGGGCCAGCGTATTCCCGGTAATGGGCTCGGCGTAACGCTGGTTAATGGCGGTCATCACGTCATCGACTAGGGACGTGTTCGGGTTGACATCGGTTTCCACTAACGGCGTGGTGAAGACGTGTCCGAGTGTGGCTAACAGACCGTAAAAGTGGCTTAGAATCTCTAAGCGCAACAGGTCGGTCGGCGATTGTTTTAACAGCTGGCGGATGGCAACAAGGTGTTCGCGGATCAACCGGTAGGCGTTGGGGTGCGCTTGACTGGAGACGGCCCCGTTCAAATTAAGTTGCCAATTAACGCTTTCGGGGACCCGGTTCGTTAAAAAGTCGTCGTCAATGATTAGGCCGAACTCGTCCCAATCAACCTGTTCGGGGCCGGTCGCACTGTGAACGACCCGCCGGTTAACGGCCCACAGGTCCCCCGGGCGGTATTCGGTTGTGTGGCCGTCGGTGACGAATTTTAACGGGTCACCGGCCTTTAAATAGTTTAATTCGATCCCCTGGTGCCAGTGGGGGTTGACAGTGATCGGGGTTAGCGGATCGTGTTCGTAAAATTTAAAGGGTAAGCGCGGGATGGTTTGGACCGCTTCGTGTAAAATTTCCATGGAATGCCTCGTTTGATTAAAGTCTTAAAAATGACACCAGCAGCTTTCAAAAATCAACCTTTTTAACGGAATGGCCGTGCTATATTAAGGCTAATCAAGAAAGCGTTGCCGGTGATTAATTTAATTGTAACCGTATTCGCGAACGAAAGGAAATTTAACCATGGATATTCAACTCATTGCAATCGATATTGACGATACGTTACTTAACTCGGAGGGCAAGTTACTCCCAAGTACGATTCAAGCGGTCCAAAAAGCGACGGCGCAGGGTATCAAAATTGTCCTCTGTACCGGTCGGCCACTAGCAGGGGTCAAACCGTACTTAGACGAATTGGGGATTGAAGGTGACAATCAGTACGTGATTACGTACAACGGGGCCGTCATTGAAAGTGTCGCCGGCCGGGTCGTGGCGAAGCACTTGGTGGACAACAATCATTACCGTCAAATGACGGCCTTCGGTAAGGCCCACCACGTGCCGTTTAACGTGCTGGATGCGGAGAGTACGATTTACACGGCGGACCGTGACGTTAACTGGGTGACGGTGGTTCAGGCGTGGGAAAATAAGGCCGGGTTGTTAGTTCGGGATCCGGACGATTTGCCGGCTGATTTTCAAATTGCGAAGGGGTTGTTCGTGGGTGAGGGTCCCCAGTTGGACGCCGTAGAATCCCTCGTTAAGGCGACCTTTGGAGATGACTTGTACGTGGTGCGGGCCGCGACCAATTTCTTGGAACTGATGAACGCCCGGGTCAATAAGGGCCAGGCGGTTAAGGATCTAGCCCGGGTTCTTGGTTTACAGGCCGACGAAGTGATGGCGATGGGGGACGAAAAGAACGACTTACCGATGTTTGCCTTTGCCGGTACCGCGGTTGCCATGGGTAACGGGAGTGCCGCGGCGAAGGAAGCGGCCGATTACGTCACCGGTACGAACGATGCGGGTGGCGTTGGCGATGCAATTCAAAAATTAGCGTTGATCGATTAGGATTAGTACTCCTTTCAATTTTTAGGACGTGTGAACGGAATGGATACTTGACAGATTGCTAAAATGAGTTTATGATTGCAAATATTAAAAATAAATGAGATTAATCGTGAAGATCAGGAGAGTAAGTTTAAGAGTGGTTACAGAGAGTCGCTGGTATCTGAAAAGTGGCACCGAACTTAGACTGAAAGTAACCTGTGAACTGCCGGTGCAAGTCATAACGAGTGTCGGCTGGGGGTCCCCATTATCGGACAAACGTATCGCTAGCTAGGCTGGGGGTTGTGCCCAACCGGTTCAAACTACCAACTTAGCGTGCCGTACGTGATGAGGTATTTTGCCGTTAGCAAAATACGAAGATAAGGTGGTACCACGCGGAAGCGTCCTTACTAAAACTAATTCGGTTTTAGTAAGGACGCTTTTTTGATCTCAAAGGAGAATTGAGCGTATGTGGAATTATCAGAGTAGTGATGGTGGGCTGTATCGAGTGCAAGCCTAATTGTTGGTCCGTTACTTCAAGACAAACAACGGAGGTTTTTTCCATGCAAACACAAAAATTATCGTTTAAACATTACGTTATTATTGGCTCCATGCTTTTCGGAATGTTCTTTGGTGCCGGCAATTTAATTTTTCCGATCCACCTCGGCCAACTTGCCGGGGCCCACTGGTTGACGGCCGGCTGGGGGTTCCTGCTGACGGGGACATTGTTGCCGTTGTTGGGAATCATTGCCATCAGCGTGACCCGCAGTAGCGGTATTTACGACCTCGCTAAACCGATTGGTAAACGTTACGCCACGCTCTTTATGATTTTAACTTGCGCCACACTGGGGCCGCTGTTTGCGACTCCCCGGACGGCAACGACCCCGTTTCAAATCGGGATTGCCAGTTACGTTAGCGCAAGCCAGGCGCCGTTGTACTTACTGATTTATTCACTGGTTTTCTTCAGTATCACTTACTGGGCGTCCCGCAAACCAACCGGCATCATTGACACCATTGGTAAGCTACTAAACCCGGCGTTTCTGATCCTACTCGCGTTGATTTTTGGGATTGCGTTTACCCACCCACTGGGGAGCGCCCGGACGGCCAACGTTGCGGCCGCTTATCAAAACGGGGCTTTCTTGAACGGTTTCTTACAAGGCTATAACACCATGGACGCGTTGGCCGCCCTGTTATTTGGAATTGCGGTGGTCACGACCATTCGTGGCTTAGGTCAAAAGGAACCGGGAGCGGTTGCGAAGACCGCGGCTAAGTCAAGTTTACTCAGTATCAGCCTCGAAGCGGTGATTTACCTCGGCTTGATTTGGATTGGGGCGACGTCGTTATCCCAATTTAAATTATCGGCGGACGGCGGGATTGCCTTTTCACAAATCGCCAACGCCTTTATGGGCGTTCCCGGGGAATTGATTTTAGCCATCATGGC
The DNA here is from genome assembly GCF_003885105.1 of Lactiplantibacillus garii. Classification (GTDB taxonomy): domain Bacteria; phylum Bacillota; class Bacilli; order Lactobacillales; family Lactobacillaceae; genus Lactiplantibacillus; species Lactiplantibacillus garii. Next base: position 8,898 of record NZ_QWZQ01000007.1, on the reverse strand, counting down.
GACGTTGACCTGCTTAACGACGGCGGTGGGATTAGCAACGTCGTTTTCGGAAGCCTTACATGACAAGTTTCCAAGCATTAGTTACCGGACTTGGAACCGCCTATCCTGCGGGGCGTCCTTCCTGATTGCCAACATTGGCCTGGATCAGATCATTGCTTGGTCAACACCGATGTTGATGTTCTTGTACCCGCTCGCCATTACCCTGATCATTTTGTCGATTGCCTCACCCCTTTTCCGGCACGACCCGGTCGTTTACCGTTGGACAACGGCCTTAACCCTGATTCCGGCGTGCTTTGACGCGCTGGGTTCGGCGCCTGCCGTGATCACCCGTTTGGGGTGGGTCCAAGGCTTGTTAGCCTTCGATGATAAGTACTTCCCACTCGCAAAGATTGGGCTGGACTGGGCCTTGCCAGCGTTAATTGGCTTAATGATTGGGCTTAGCTGGCACGTGGTTCGGCAAGCATTAACGGCGCACGCTTATAAAATGAATCAAAACTAGATGGTGTATGATAGAAAGTAACAAATTTAATGGATGGTGAGTCGATGGCTTTTCTGGGAATACTTTGTTTGTTAATATTTGCGACGACTTTGGCCGGGCACTTTGCGCACCGGGCGGGAATTCCCGCCGTGATTGGTGAGATTTTGGTGGGGGTCGTTTTAGGCCCCGCCATCCTTAACTGGGTGCACTTAACCAGCATGGTCCAAACATTTTCGGACATCGGGGTGGTCGTGTTGATGTTCATCGGCGGCCTGGAAAGCAACCTAGCGCTGTTGCGCAAGTATTTACGGCCCGCCATCGTGGTGGCAATTATCGGGGTGGTCTTCCCGGTGGTGATCATGGGCGTTGCGAGTCGGTTATTCCAGTTTAGCTGGTTTGAATCCCTGTTTATTGGGGTGATCTTTTCCGCCACGTCGGTCTCAATTTCCGTTGAAGTGCTCAAAGAATTTAAGGCCTTGGATACTAAGGAGGGCGCAACCATTCTGGGGGCGGCCGTGGCTGACGACATTATCGGGGTCATTTTGTTAAGTGTAATGATTTCGATGATGGGACGGCAAAGCGGCGTTAGCCAAACGAACTTAGGCGTGGTGTTGTTAGAACAACTGGCCTTTTTTATCGGGGTATTTGCCGTGATCAAGTGGGTGGCCCCGTACCTCATGGGATTAAGCGACCACCTACTGATGGCGGCCGGACCAACGATTGTGGCCATTATTATTTGCTTGGCCATGGCTTGGTTAGCCGATTTGGTTGGTTTGAGTGGGGCCATCGGGGCGTTTTTTGCCGGCGTGGCCATTGCGCAGACTGATTACCAGCACGTCGTTGACGTCTCGGTTGAACCGGTCGGCTACACCATGTTTATCCCGCTATTTTTCGTTAGCGTGGGTCTGAACATGACCTTTAAGGGCTTCTGGCAGGCCTTACCGTTTATCGCGGTGATGACCGTATTGGGAGTGCTTACGAAGCTCTTTGGTTGCGGCCTCGGTGCTAAGCTGAACGGCTTTAGCGGCCACAGTAACTACTTAGTCGGGGCCGGGATGATCTCCCGGGGAGAAATGGCGTTGATTACCGCGCAAATTGGGTTTTCGGCGCACCTGCTTTCGGGTGATTACTATTCGGACGTGATCTTAGTGATTATCCTGGTGACGATGATTGCGCCGTTTGTATTGAAGGACGCCATTCACCGCGCACCGGCAACGCCTGACACGCCGCACTCGGTGGAAGAAAACTAATCGTCAGCACGTTCGGATTTAAATTAGGCCTAGATTAAACATAGTGACTGACGTAAGCGGCACACATAGTCCCCCGGCCAACCATGAACGGGGGAATCAAAATTCAAGCGATTGATTTTGACTAGCAAACTAAATAAGTGGTTCCCCACCAGCGATTAATTTCGCGAAATGGGGAACCACTTATTTTTTGAATTACTTTTAACGAAAACCCGTGCGTTTATCCGGAATTATTAGTGAAGTGGCGGATTAGACCCGGACCTGGTGTTCAATCGTAAACAGCGTCGGGTCGAGGTGGGCAATTAACGGCGAAACGTCCCCAATACTGAGGAGCGTCAAGTGGTGCATTGCCCGCGACGCAATCGTGTAGAGGACCCCGATGGAAGCGTCATCCGGATAGTTGCTGGCGGAAACGTCGTAGGCCACGACCGCGTCAAATTCCAGTCCCTTTGCTAAGTAGATTGGCATGACGATAACCCCCTGCGGCATCGTACGGTCGCTGTCCGCCATTAGCGTGGTGACCGTGTGGTGCTTTAGGTACTGGTAAACGTGTTTACTTTCGGCAAGGTCCTTAGTCAAAACGGCGACGGTGTGGGTGGCTTTGAGTTGGTGGTTAACTTCACTTAGTAAGCCGCTAAGCGCCGCGTCCTGACCGTAACGGATCATCACTTTCGGCAGGTCGCCTTCACGGGTAAACGCCTGAATTTGGTCGCCATCCGGTAACAGGGCCTTGGCAAAGTTAGTGATCTGTTTAGTTGACCGGTAACTCTTGTTCAAGGTAATCAGGTTCGCGCGCCGCACGTTAAAAGCGTCCCGTAAGCGTTCTAATAATTGCTGGGGGAGTTCGATGCCCTTAAACAGGGCCTGCTCACTATCGCCCAACAGCGTAAACTTGGCCAACGGGAAGGCGTGTTTAATGTAGAGTAACTGGGCTAACGAATAGTCCTGCATTTCGTCGACGAAGATGTACTGCATCCGCCGGTTCTGACCACTCCCGGTTAAAATGTCCCGTAATAAGAGTAGCGGGGCACAGTCCACTAACGCAATTTTGTGGTATTCAATGCCGCGCCGGAACGTTTGCATCCGGGCCCGCCACTGTGCGGGGGCCACGGCATCCGGTCGTTCAATTTGGCCCAGGAAGTCGTTGTACTGTTCGTAGGTGTCTAAGAAGTAACCGTTGTAAATGGCGTCGTAGACTTGACGCAGCCGCTTGGTCACAATTTGCTTACCAATATAGAAGACTTCGTCGTCCATCGATTGAAAGTCCCCGCGACGTTTATTGCCCAGCAGGTCGTGGTAGGCCTCGTCGGTGAGCTGGTCGATGATGTCGTTGACCCAGTCGGCCTGAGCTTCGTCATCAATGCGGTGTTTTAAGCGTTTGATCAGCGTGTTTTTGATGGCTAAAAACCGGTCGGCCGGTTGCATGGCGGCTGGTAAGCTCGCCGCAATTTTTTCAATGGCAGCTTTGTGGAAGAAAATTTCGCCGTTAAAGACGATGTTGGTGAACCGCATTTGCTCGGCAGAAAGCGTGTGGCAGTAGTGGTCAACTTGTTTCATAAAGTTGGCACTTTCCTGAAAGTCACGGATAGCCGGGGTCAGCGCGTCACTTTGGCGGTCACTTTCGTAACGCTCAAAGAGGCTTTCAACCGTGAGCCCCTGGAAACGGGCACTCAAAAATTCGGCGAGGGTCACTTGGCGCATGTTCCGTTCACCTAGACTAGGCAGCACTTCTGAAATGTAGTGACTGAATAGGCGGTTGGGAGAAAATAGAACCATCTGGTCGGCTTCAAGCGACGCCCGCGAATGGTATAGCAAAAACGCGATTCGTTGTAAAATGGCGGATGTTTTGCCGGAACCAGCGACTCCTTGAACCACCAGTAAATCACTGTAAGTGTCCCGAATAATGTCGTTTTGTTCCTTTTGAATGGTCGCCACGATGTTTTGCATGTAGGCGTCGTTTTGTTCACCGAGGACCGATTGTAGGATCTCGTCACCCACGGTCTCGTTAGTATCAAACATGTTTTTGATCTGACCCTGATCAATTTGAAATTGACGCTTTTTCATTAATTCGGTGGTTTGTTGACCAGCGGGGGTTTGGTACTGAACCTTGCCAAGTGTTCCGTTGTAATAAACTGAAGAAATCGGTGCCCGCCAGTCGTAAACTAGAAAGTTTTGGTCGGCGTCCACGAACGACGCGGTCCCGATGTAGAGCCGTTCGGGGTCGTCGCCAGGCTCGTCTTGAATGTCAATCCGACCGAAGTAGGGCGAGTTGCTCAAATCCTTTAAAACCCCGACTTGGCGTTTTAAAATGGATTCGGATTCCACGGCCCGTTCGACCATTTGTTTTTGTTGTTGAAGTTCGGCGTTGGTTTCGATCCGGTCGTCGACTTCAAACGTGTTGACGGAGTTGTTATCACCATAGTTTTTCTGAATCACATCGGTTTCACGATGGGCCTTGGCGAGTAAGTCGTCGGTTTGTTTGGACCGTGCTTTGACTTGTTCGATGACCCGATCGACCCGTTGCTGTTCCTGTTGTTGTTCCTGCTCTGATGTTGCCACTGAAGAGGGCCTCCCGTCTGTTAAGTCGTCTAAATTGCTTGAACAATTCTAGGCGGATTTACGGGACGTGTCAATTAAAGCGTTTGGTAAAGGGTGATTATTTGGGTGAGGTGCTTGCATGCGCCCCCAAAGTATTCTAATATGATTTTAATAATTCTAATTAATGGGGTGGGGAATTGCGAGTAGCCTTAGCACAAATTAATATTCAGTTTGGTGATCCGGACGCCAACTACGCCCAGGTCGAAACGGCCGTACAAAAAGCCGCGGAACAGAGCGTGGACGTGGTGGTGTTACCTGAAATGTGGAACACCGGCTACGCTTTAAAACGCTTAAACGTGTTGGCGGACGACGAGGGGCAGCGGACCCAGAAGTTACTGAGCCGCTTAGCAACCGAATTTAAAGTTAACATTGTCGGCGGTTCGGTCGCGGTGGCTCGGGACGGTCGGTATTATAACGAAATGTTAGTGGTTAACCGCCAGGGGGCACTATTGAGCCGTTACGATAAAGTTCACCGGTTCGGTCTAATGGCGGAGGATCAATACATCACCGCCGGTCAAACGGAGAACTTGTTCCCCATTGACGACGTTCCCGCGATGGGCGTCATTTGTTACGATATCCGTTTTCCGGAATGGTTGCGTAAACAAGCGGCGCAGGGGCCGAAAGTGATCTTCGTTAGCGCTGAATGGCCGACGGTACGCTTACCACAGTGGCGGCTGCTGCTACAGGCCCGGGCAATTGAAAATCAAGCCTTCGTTGTGGCCGTGAACCGGGTTGGCAGCGACCCCGATAATGATTTTGGTGGGCAGTCACTAGTCATCGACCCGCTCGGCCAAATTATGGCCATTGCGGGTGCTCACGCCCAGTTAGTCACGGCGAAGCTGGACTTGGATCAAGTTGAACAAGTTCGGGGACAGATTCCGGTCTTTAACGACCGGCGTCCCGAATTATATTAAAGATAAAAATAGAAAGTGGTGCCTTCATGGAATTTCCAGAATCAACGATTTTACAGCATTTACCAAAACAATTTTTTGCTAGTTTAGTTCAACGGGTTAACGCGAAGGTTGCGAGTGGCGCCGACGTCATTAACTTGGGTCAGGGAAATCCCGACCAACCGACGCCGCCGTTCATCGTTGAAGCGTTAGCCACGGCGGCGCAGGACCCGGCGACCCATAAGTACGCCCAGTTTCGTGGTCAGCCCGACTTTAAGCAGGCTTGCGCGGACTTCTACGAACGCGAATACGGCGTGCAGCTTGATCCCGAAAAAGAAGTCGCCGTTTTAGGTGGGACCAAGATCGGCTTAGTGGAACTGCCCTACGCGTTAATGAACCCCGGTGAAACGATTTTAATGCCGGACCCGGGCTACCCGGACTACTTTTCGGGGGTGGCCTTAGCGCAAGTCAAGTTGGCGACTTACCCACTGTTAGAAAAGAACAACTTCTTATTGGACTTTGACCAACTTGATCCTAAGGTTGCGGACGCGGCCAAGCTGCTTTACATGAATTACCCGAACAACCCGACCGGTGCGGTCGCCACCCCCGAATTTTATGAACAAACGGTGGCCTACGCGAAGCAACACCAGATTGGCGTGGTCAGTGATTTTGCCTACGGGGCGATCGGTTACGATCATCAGCGACCGATTAGTTTCCTTCAGACGCCGGGAGCCAAGGACGTTGGGATTGAATTTTATTCCTTCTCCAAGACTTACAACATGGCGGGTTGGCGTTTAGGTTTTGCCGTTGGGAATCCCGATATGATCGAAGCCATTAATTTGATTCAGGATCACCTGTTTGTTAGCGTCTTTCCGGCCATTCAACGGGCGGGCATCGCGGCGTTAAACAGTGATCAAAGCGCGGCTCAGGAAATTAGTGACCGTTACGAATCACGGCGAAACGCCTTATTGGCCGCTGCGGCGAAGATTAACTGGCCCGCGTATAAGCCGGGGGGTGCCTTTTACACGTTGATGAAAGTTCCAGCGGGGTACACGAGTGAACAGTTTGCAAACTTATTACTCGACCAGGCTAGCGTGGCAGTGGCGCCATGTAACGGCTTTGGGAAGCACGGGGAAGGTTACGTGCGGATTGGACTATTGGTATCGGAGGAACGGTTGACGGAAGCCGTGGAACGGGTCGGTAAACTAGACCTATTTTAAAGTGATGAGCTGAAATTTAATTTTGACAGTCTCCGCGATAACGCTTAAACTAGACCTAATTAATCGTTGAAGAAAAGAACAGTAAGGCGTCCAATGACAGAGACCTGGCAATTGCTGAAAGCTAGGACGGACAAATGAATTGGCTTTTTGGAGATTCGGTGTAAAACCGGGGACCCGCCCTTATCGGTAACGAGTGGCAGAAACAGGTTTCTGCAATTTAGGTGGTACCACGGTAATGCGTCCTAATTGACTATTGTTAGTTGATTAGGGCGTTTTTTCGTCCTATAAAAATGATGCGTGCAATGATGAAAGGATGTTTAAAATGACAAAAAAAGTATTGTTAACGGGTGACCGCCCAACTGGTAAGCTTCACATTGGCCATTACGTCGGTTCGCTACGTAACCGGGTTGCGTTACAAAACACCGGTGACTACGATTCTTACATTATGATTGCGGATAACCAGGCGTTGACGGATAACGCGCACGATCCGGAAAAGATTCGTAAGAGTTTATTACAGGTCGCGATGGACTACTTAGCAGTTGGGATTGACCCTGAAAAATCAACAATCCTAGTGCAATCACAAATTCCAGCACTGACCGATATGATGAACCAATATTTGAACTTAGTTACGGTGGCGCGTTTGAACCGAAATCCAACCGTTAAAACGGAAATTAAGCAAAAGGCCTTTGGTGAAAGTGTGCCGGCCGGTTTCTTCGTTTATCCAGTTAGCCAGGCGGCCGATATTACGGCTTTCAAAGCCACGACCGTGCCCGTTGGAGACGACCAGGAACCGATGCTGGAACAGACGCGTGAAATCGTACGGAGCTTCAATAAAACTTATAACACTGATACGTTAGTGGAACCAGAAGGGTACTTCCCACCGAAGGGCTTGGGCCGGATTCCTGGTTTAGACGGTAACGCTAAAATGAGCAAGTCACTGGGCAATGCCATTTACCTTTCGGACGACGCCGACGTTTTGAAGAAAAAGGTCATGTCGATGTACACCGACCCCGACCACATTCACGTTGAAGATCCCGGTAAGGTGGAAGGCAACGTGGTCTTTACCTACCTTGATATTTTTGACGAAGATAAGGCTAAAGTGGCGGACTTAAAGGCTCAGTACCAACACGGTGGCTTGGGTGACGTTAAGATTAAGCGTTACTTAATGGAAGTCTTAGACGGCGTTTTACGGCCAATCCGTGAACGGCGGGCAATTTACGAAGCCGACCCGGCCCAAGTTTTACAAATTCTAAAAGACGGTACGGCTAAGGCTAACGTGGTAGCCGACCAAACGTGGAGTGAAATGAAGGACGCCATTGGGATCAACTATTTTAAATAAATAACTTTTTGAGGACTATAAACTAAAATAAAGCTTACGTTTGACCGGACTATCCGTGCTCGGTTGTTACGTGAGCTTTTGTTTTACTAATTATGAAGTTGGGGGTTATACGTGGTGGCGTACTTAGTGATGCTTTGGGTAGCCAGGTCGATGAATGCTGTAATCAGTTTAGGATTTAAATAAACAAACAGAACTAGATTTTTAGATTGGTTAGCGTAATAATTCTAATCGAACCATAAATATTTTGATGCGAGGGGATATTATTATGAATTTAGTTACTAGATTAGGCATGGTTACATTGACAGCTATCACGATTGCACCGTTAGCTACTGCGGCAACTCCAATCAATGCGGGGGCCCATGCAGTTGCTGCGAAATCATCTAAGACTTATAAAATTAGTAAGAAAGTTCTGAAAAGTCACAAGCAATTTATGTTTAGTGAGACGATTCACGCGTGGGGGTTTGGTGTAACACTCAGTCAACGTAGTGCGAAAACGTTACGGATTATTGATGCTCGACTAGACGAATCTGGTAGTCAAGACTATCAAATCACCAGTCAAAAGGTAAAAGGAAATAAGATGACCCTTAAGCTGAAACCCAGCAAAGTAAAGGGAGCCCACCATTCAGATGGCGTGGTTAAGGGTAGCGGTACAATTAAATTAGTGCGTACAGGACGTAACACCTATAAAGCGGCACTGTATCAATCAACCAGTGCCATTACCAGAATTAATGGGCGTAAGAGTAGTTTAGCTCAGGAAGGAAAATTCACCCCTAAGAAGCGTACGCTTAAGTTTAAACTTGTTAATAAAAAATATTTGTTAAAGCATAGTACCATGGTTAAAGCTGAATACCGTCAGGACTATCAATTCTAGTCGGTTAGTTGATGAGTAACCGTTATTACACAAAGGGCCCCAGACGGGGTCCTTTTGTGTAATTTAAAAAATAATAGTCGTATTTTAGGGCCTAATTATCGATAAATATTCGTAAAAGGCATTTCTAATTTGTTTATGGAAAATATTATTATAATTGATAATGATTTTGATGGGAAATGGATGGGTTAACCCCGTTAATTCAAGCATTCATGGTCTGTAAAACAGGTTATTAAATGTAAAAAGAAATTGATATAG
>NZ_QWZQ01000079.1 GCF_003885105.1 Lactiplantibacillus garii | reverse complement strand
GATATAGAGTACATTACTGTTCATATTAGTTAAGTGTTAGTACTTTATTAACTAATAATATACCCCGCCGATTAAGATAATGGGTTAATCATATCGGGCTTGAAACGCTGATTTGACGGCGATGTAACGGTTTTGTAACAATCCCAGCAGAGACATTGACAAATAGGCCTGCCATGCTAAGTTTATATATGAATTCATTAATTTGATTATTTTTTTATAAAACATCGTTTCAATTAATGAGGGAGTAATTAATTTCAAAATGGAGCGTGGATGATGGATCAAGCAGTAAACTTTGACTTTTTTATTCGGTTAGTCCGAAAGTATTGGCGCGCAATTCTCGGCTTTACCGTGGCCGGGGTGGTCATTGCCGCGGGACTGACGTTCTTTGTGATCACGCCGAAGTACCAATCCAGCGTGCAGATCTTAGTTAACCGGCGGAATACGAACGCCGCTACGGAATATGCGGGCCAACAGGCGGATGTTCAAATGATTACCACTTATAAAGAGCTGATTACCAACCAGGTCGTTTTGAGCCCGGCTCAAAAGCAGTTACGGCAAAAATACGGCATTAAACGTTCGTTAAGTGCCTTAAAAGACGAAGTTAGCGTGACGAGTACGACTAATTCACAAGTGTTTTCAATTGCGGTGAAGGATAACAGCGCTGCATCCAGCTCAATTATCGCTAACCAGGTGGCGCGCAGCTTTAAGCGCCAGGTTAAAAAAATTATTAAGGTCAACAACGTGACCATTGTCGCGCCGGCGGAAGTTCCAACTAGTCCGGTTTCACCGCGCAAAGCGATTAACCTGTTAGCGGGACTAGTTGTCGGGGTACTCCTTGGTTTCATGTACGCAAGCATCCGGGTCTTGACCGACCGCCGGGTTCACGACGTGGAATTCTTGACCGACGAACTGGGGTTAGTGAGCTTAGGAATCGTTAACCACCAACACCGACACTCGTTGAAACACCAAAAAGCGAACCTGGAACGGCGTCAAAAGGCGCCGGCACGGGTGGTCAAGCAAAACGGTAGCACCGGTAACGCGCGTGCTAGTCGTCGAGTATAGGGGGATAAGGGATGTTTAAACGTAAAAAACAAGCGGTCACGACGACCAACGCCATTAATCTCACCACGGTTAATGAGCCGATGTCCGTCATTACCGAGCAAATTAAAACGATTCGGACTAACGTCAACTTTGCGGCCAACGATGTTAATTTACGGACATTGATGGTCACTTCCGCTATGCTGGGGGAAGGCAAGTCGACGGTCAGTGCCAACCTGGCCGTGGAATACGCTAAGGAAGGCATGAAGGTGTTACTAGTCGACGGCGACTTACGGCGACCGACGATCCACAAAACGTTCGGACTGGTTAACCAGCGGGGACTCAGTTCGTGGCTTGCCAACCAGGTGGACGACGTGAACGACGCCATCCATCCAATTATGGATAACCTATTCGTGATGACCAGCGGGCCCAAGCCACCGAACCCGGCGGAACTGTTAGGCGGTCTAAAAATGACCGACTTTTTGACGACGGCGACCCGGAAGTTAGACTTAGTCATCGTGGACGCACCGCCGGTCCTGCCAGTTACTGATTCACAATTACTAGCAAGTAAGGTGGACGGAACGGTCTTGGTTGTACGCCAAAACGTCGCGCAAAAGGCCGCCGTTCGCGACGCCATGACGACCCTTAAGCGGTCTAAGGCGAACTTGTTAGGGGCCGTGCTTAACGACGTTCAGGACCATTCGCACCGCGGTTATTATGGTTACCAGGACGGTTACGGGTACTACAACAATGAAGAAAAATAGTTACGTTGACTTACATTGCCACATTTTACCGAAAATCGACGACGGGTCACCGTCGCTAGCAACGTCTTTAGATTTGGCACGGCAGGCGGTGGCGGACGGAATCGGTACGATTTTAGCGACCCCGCACCATATGGATCGGCACTACCGCAACCATGCGGTGGACGTTGAGGCGGCCGTCACGGCGTTTCAACGGGAATTGGATCAGCACCAGATTCCGTTGAAAATTTATGCCGGTCAGGAAGTCCACCTCAACGGTCATTTAATGGATCACTTGGATGATTTGTTGGGTATAGATACCCGTAGTAACTATTTACTATTAGAATTACCACACGAAATGGTGCCCAGTTACGTGGACGAAATGATTTTTCAGCTATCGTGCGCGGGAATCACGCCGGTAATTGCGCACCCGGAACGGAACGCGCAGTTGATTGCGGAACCGCAGCGACTTTACGAGTTAGTTAAACAGGGGGTATTAGCACAGGTCACGGCAACGAGCTTAGTGGGCACGTTTGGGGGACGGGTCCAACGCACGGCGAAGGAGTTCGTCAAGTGCGGGTTGGTACAGGTGGTCGCGTCGGACGCGCACGCCCTGACCAACCGGGAGTTCGCCATGACTAAAGCTTACAAAGTCTTGTCAGAAATGAATTCTGAATATCCCGATCAGTTTGAACAAAACGCTCGAGATCTGCTTAACGGTGAAGACGTGGCCGTACCGGCCATTACCATACCCCGTAAGCAGCGGAAATTCTGGTTATTTTAAAAGGAGCGTTATTTAAATGAAAGCATTAGTTACTGGAGGAGCAGGTTTTATTGGGTCCCATCTCGTGGATCATTTAGTTGAACAAGGAATGGAAGTCGTGGTGGTGGATGATTTGTCCATGGGCGCGCTACATAATATTAAACACCAAGACGACGTCACGATTTACGTGAAGGACGTCCGTGACGGGCTCTTTATGCAACAAATGTTGCAGGAGGAACGCCCGGATTACATTTACTTCTTAGCGGCCGTTGCCAGCGTTGCCGACTCCATTGAACGGCCGGCAGAGACGCACTCGGTCAACCATACGGCGGTTTTTCAAATGTTGGAGTACATTCGTAAAACCGAAATGCCCATCAAGCAGTTTTTATTCACCTCTTCAGCCGCCGTTTACGGGAACCTGCCAGAACTGCCTAAACGTGAAGACTCCCGGGTAGACCCGCTCTCGCCATACGCCATCGATAAGTACGCGACGGAGCGCTTTGTCCTGACTTATGGTGAGTTGTACGACTTACCAACCGTGTGCGTCCGTTTCTTTAACGTTTACGGACCAGGTCAGAACCCGGCGTCACCGTATTCCGGTGTACTGTCAATTTTGACGGATTGTTTTGAAAACCAAAAACCGTTCACCCTTTACGGGGACGGCAAACAGACCCGGGACTTCGTCTACGTGGAAGACGTTATTCAGGCCCTCTTACTGATTACCAAACGAGAAGCGCGGGACCAGGTGTTTAACGTGGCTAACGGTGGTGAAACGAGTTTGAATAGCATTATTCAAACCTATGAAGAAATTACCGGGCAGACACTAACCATCAACCAAGCGGCGGGCCGGTTAGGCGAAGTTAAACGGTCGGTGGCCAACATTGGTAAGTTAGTTGACCTAGGGTACACGACGAAGTGGTCCTTAAAGGATGGATTAACCAAGTACTGGGAGGGAGCTCAACATGCGACAAGTCGAAGCTAGTGAAACGGTGAATACGAAAGTTCAAACTGCAGGACTCAACTATCAATTTGTCCAAATGATTGGAACACCGGTTTCCGGCATCAGTATGGTGGTTAAGCGAATTTTTGACCTGGTCGTTGGGCTAGTTGGTACGATTATTAGCGCACCGATTATTTTGGTGTTTGCGATCATTGTCAAACTGACCTCTAAGGGGCCCGCACTTTATAAGCAAGAACGGGTCGGCTTCATGGGGAAGACGTTTAAGGTCATCAAGTTACGTTCAATGCGGCAAGACGCTGAAACCAAGACTGGTGCGGTGTGGGCACAAAAGAACGACCCCCGCATCACCCCGGTTGGACGCTTTATGCGCAAGACCCGGGTCGACGAACTTCCCCAATTTTGGAACGTTTTAATGGGTGATATGAGTTTAGTCGGTCCCCGTCCAGAACGCCCAGTCCTAACCGAAAAATTTAGTCAAAATAACGCTGAATTTCCGAAACGGCTGCGCATCATTCCTGGAATTACTGGTTATGCACAAATTAACGGTGGTTACGATATCACACCGGATGATAAGTGCAAGTTGGATAACTACTACATCGAACACTATTCATTGTGGTTTGATGTGAAGATGTTGTTTGGGACAGTAAAAATTGTAGTGACAGGCGACGGAGCACGATGAGAAAATTAGCTGTGAAAAAACTTACTTCACTGAATTCTTTTTCATACACAGGATTAATGTCTGTTTATGAGAAAGAACGAGGTGACTTACTGGAAAAGGCATTTGAATCAATATTGAATCAGACAATCTTACCTGCATATTTTGTACTGGTTAGAGATGGCATATTGCCACAACGATTGAATGATGTTATAAATGCTGCTAAGAATAGTTTCATACGAGTAGGAATTGAATTTATTGAATTGACAAATGCCACTAATTTAGGATTGGGAAAATCCCTGAATAAGGGTTTAAAGGCGTGTCCGACTGAACTAGTTGCACGTTTTGACTCTGATGATGTAAATCTACACAATAGAATGGAAAATACATTAGCATATTTTTCGGCAAATTCCAACATTGCGGTTGTAGGTGGGCAAATTTCTGAATGGGATGTCAGTCCTGATTTGTCTACCGGAATACGACAAGTGCCGACATCTTATGAAGCCATTAAAAACTTGGCACAAAGACGGAATCCATTTAATCATATGTCAGTAACATTTAGAAAATCAGTTATTAATTCAGTTGGTAGCTACCAGAATGTATTATTATTTGAGGATTATTACCTATGGATTCGTGTAATACAA
>NZ_QWZQ01000078.1 GCF_003885105.1 Lactiplantibacillus garii | reverse complement strand
ATTAAAACAAGAAGTAATTAATGTTGAAAGTCGTAAAAGCTTTATCACAGCAGAACTAAAATTTATTGGAAATAGAATAAAACATAATACTAAATCTTCACATGAATTTGTGGAACAAATGAAAAAAGATTCCAGAACCATTGCCTTAATTCCTGAAAGAGAAGTATTCAATAAAACAACTCTTAATCATGAACCGCTGATCAACATGGAAAAAGGCAAAAGCTCAACTCCAAAAGCAAGGGAATTTTTTGAGAAAATTGACAAAATATTTGATACGTTTACTAAGCAATAATCATATCATGCTATGACATAGTGTGATATGCTATCGAAAGGATCAACATCATGGCATTTGAAGATAAAATGGACCAATTAAAAAACAGTATGAACAGCAATCCAATAACAAATGAACCTCCTACACCTAGAGTTTCAAAGTCTTATACTTTAAAACAAAACGTTGCTAATGAATTGGCCAGACGTGCCAAAGGAAAAGAGTTAACAGCTTCCAGATATTTAGAACAGCTATTGAAAAAAGAGTTCAATCTATAATTATGATCAGCCAGAAAATTCATAAGTACAACAGCAACTACAATAAATGTTACATTTTTTGGTTAATTTAATTAAAACATCGATTGAATAATATTTGCTAGTATATTCAATCGCTTGTTGGTTCCAAACTAAGAGCTGGTAAAGTATACAAGATCAAACAATGTTGCTGGAAGATAAGCGCTATGCTAGACTAAAACTAATTTAACAACCGAATAGAAGATAAAGCTAAACAGAAAAAGTCCTTGATTCACGGGGAATCAGGGACTTTTGGTTTAGCAAGTAGCTATCAGACAGCTACTTAGATTCAGTCGATTTTAACTTGGCGGTGAAAATCGACTGAACATTGTTCTTAATTTGTAGGTTAATTATACCGCAAACCAGTCCTAGAGGACAAGTGAAGGATAGTTAAAAACAAATCAAAGCCAATGGACTAAGTAGCTAACCGAAGCTATTTAGTCCATTTTTTGTTGTTAGAAATTAAAAAAGTTGCCGAATGGGCAACCAAGAATAGGCACATGCTGGTAAATTACAAAGCCCTCACGGCTAAATGAATGCTTTGTAATTTAGTTAAAGCATATCAGATTTGTATTTTAAAGCAAATCTAATGTTTTAGCAACTCTCTTTCGAGACAGTGTGTGTCAGTTGAGAAGGGAAGTTTTATAATGAATCAAACTAATTTCAATTTTATTGAGTCGGAAAAAGCTTATGCAACTCGTTTTTTCCAATTCCCACAGGTTTTAATTTATGGATCTCAATATAAGACATTAAGTGATAGTGCAAAATTAGGATATATGATTTTACACGATAGACTAGATTATTCATTGAAAAACAACTGGGTTGATGAAGATAACAGGGTTTATTTCATTTTTACAAATCAAGAACTAACAGATCTTATGGGCTGGTCAAAAAAGAAAGTGATTAGGGTAAAAAATGAACTTGAAAACCAAGGATTATTATTTCAGAAAGCCATGCACTTTAATCCCAAAACTGGTAAAAATGAACCAAATAGATTGTATTTAGCAGATTTAGAAGTTACCGCAACAGACATTTATACAAAATCTCGGCAACAAGAGCCACGAACCCTTGGTACACGCGAAAGTGTCAAAACGGAACCTTCGCGGAAGTTCGTTAAAACCCTTGATACACGCGAAAGTGTCAAAACGGAACCTTCGCGGAAGTTCGTTAAAGATACACCACAAACCCTTGATACACGCGAAAGTGTCAAAAAGAGTCACAATCTAGACTATACTAATAATTTAGATACTAATAGATATAATATAGATACTCAAAAGTTGGACTTTTCCACAGCCCAATTCTCACCAGCAGAACTAGAAAAGCAAAACAAGGATTTGGTGAACCATGCTAATGATTTCTTAACTGATAAAGATAGTGGCTTACCGGTTTTCTTAGAACCCGAAGCCGTACAATTACTTAGTTTCTGGTGCCGCACCCCGCAACAAATGCGCCGGTTTATTGGTATCATTCTGAATGCTAAATATCGAGTTGAAAAGGATCATCAAGATATTGGGGTTCTAATCCCACTGGACGATGAAGAACTTAAACCTTTGATGACTAAAGCCTTGAGACGCTACTTTAACGCCCTGAGAAGCAATGAGAAGCACATCAAGAACGTGGAAAACTACTTGTACGGCACCATGCAAAACCTATTTGGCGTTTGGTGGAATAAACAAGCAGCTAGAGAATATGCGGCCAAACACCCCGAAGAATTCAAAGAGCAAGAGGCTCATTCAGATTGGCTCTAAAATCGTTTATCAGCCGTTTTAACTAACTGACAGATAAATACACCAAGCTTGGTTTGAAATGGCTAAGAAACTATAAATACGGCCAATAATAAGCAAAAAAATGAGTTAATTGGTTCTAAAGACCTGATTTTATGCAAATAGAGATCTAAGTCGTTTTAACCATGAGATAAAATTATCAGTAATTTAGATCATAAAATCCTGCAAAATTGCTGTTAATTAACTGAAATACCTGGTTAATAACCAGAAAACCAGGCCCGTTAGTATGCCAGTCGGGATTACCGCTAACAAATAATTCTTAATTTCATACCACGAGAACCGCTTTTTCGTGGCTTGTAACTGCTGATCCACTTGATCAGCGACTTGGTCCATCGTCTCTTGAATGGTCTGGTTCACTTGGTCGCTGAGTTGGCTGAGGCGCTGGTTGTTTTGGCCTTGCTCGGTTTGAATCTGTTTGAGGGCGGTCAGGTTTTGCTGACTGATCAGGTTGGTCTGCTTTTGGAACACTGCGTAGGCGTTTTGTAAGGTCTGTTTTAATTGGGCCTGCGAGCTGGCGTTGTTGCTGTCTAAGTTGTTTAAGGTCATCTGAAACTCTTGGTTGACTTGTCGGGCGGTCTGTTCGATCTGATGAAGCTGTTGATCGAGGGACGTTTTGGCTGTTGATTGTAGTTGAATCTGAGTGCCCTGGTAATTCCGGAGTTCGGTCAGGGTCTGATTGAGTTGGGTCAGTTGTTGCGTTAATGGCTCGTTTGGGTTGCTGGTTGATTCTTGATTGGGTTTGTCGGCTTGCCAACTCATTAAAAATCGTCTCCTTTTCATAATCGATCCCGAGCTTAGTGCCCCGAGACTTGTAATTGGTGCCTAAAAGCTGATAGGTGAGATTCTTCCCACGCTCCCATACTTTGACTGCCTGCTGCTTCAAATCGTCTTGAAAGGCCTGAAAATCGCGAATAAGGGGGTTCTGCATGGTGTGATCGACGGCTTGGCGGATTTGATCTTTCCAAGTGGGCTGCTGTTTAGCCCGGAGCTTAATTTCAGCCATCGAGCGTTTCTCGTGACGGTTGGGATCGGGTTGCGTGACCATTAAGCCATGTTCCTGGCAGACTTGATCCGTAATGTGGACTAAGTGATCGCGATATTGATGCCAATTACCGTGCATTTTTTGACCGGTTTCCAGGTTAATCGCACCAATGACGGCATGAACATGCAACGAATCGGTATCGGCATGTTCATAAAGGGCCACCTGTTGATTGGGATAGGCTTTGGCATAAACTTCTTTGGCAACGGCTAAAACAGTTGTCTGATCATGAGGATCTTGCGGATTAAATTCCAACGGGCTAAAGGCAATCCGGCTGGCATACGCTTGGGTTTTACCAGAATTGCCATAGACGGCCCGTACTTGTTTAAATTCGCTTTTAGCGTACTGAATATCTAAATTGAGGCCATCTTTTTTGACGGCCCGTTTTTCAGCGTAATTGACTAACCGGGACGCGCTGGTGGAACGTTTTATGTGAGTTGTTGCCATACGCGCTGCACCTCGTTTTGCAAGTCTCTTAATGCTTGGGGATCGACTTGACCACCTTGATTAGCATGATGGGCTAATTGATTGAGATTGCCGCCAATTTTAGCTAATTGATGAGTGATGTTTTGGGCATCTTGGGCGGCAATTTTAGGGGTAACTAAGCGCGCCCCCTGTGCCTTCTTTTTGACAAAAGCCGGCACGGACAGATTTAAAGTTTGCGCCGATCGCGCCAGCTTTAAATAGTCCGGTTCACTCACCCGAAAATTAATTTGTTTGCTAGCCTGACGATGAACCTGAGTCGTCTTTTTTGTGCTAGCCAGATTTTGCAGTTCGTTCACAAGTCCCACCTCCGTTGCCCTACGGGCAATGTTATTCGAGATATCAAAAGTCGGGTCAGCCGCAGGCTGACTACCTCCTAATGATAATCGAATAACAGAGGCTTGGCAAGCAACCCGCATGCTAGCCACAAGACTACGTTTGTGGCTGCTGTGGTGCTTGCAATGGGGAAAGCTAACGCTCCCCCTTGACCCCCAAGTTAGCTGCGCAATGCCAAAATGGTTAGCCGGTTGGCTAGCCACTTTTTGGCAAAGCTTCGCGCTTTTTACTCAAAATTGCTATCGGAATTTGAGTAAAAAAGTCTTTCAGACAGGGGCTGTCGGCCGAATGATTTTGCATCATGAGCATGCCTTCAGCAGGAGCCTTTCAGGCAGAGTTTTGCGCAAACGGCGCAAGCTAATTTAGCTTGATCAAAAAAGCAGCAGTTGATTTAA
Source organism: Lactiplantibacillus garii (assembly GCF_003885105.1). Lineage (GTDB taxonomy): Bacteria > Bacillota > Bacilli > Lactobacillales > Lactobacillaceae > Lactiplantibacillus > Lactiplantibacillus garii. The sequence goes on along the minus strand of NZ_QWZQ01000078.1, from coordinate 498 downwards.
TCAACTGCTGCCAAATCCCCCTTTAAAGGTCTAACTTATTGAGTAAATTCAATTTTAATTGTTTTACCCATAGCATGGGCAATTTCAGCTAGTTTATCAAACGTTACATTATCGCCACGTTCGATTCTAGCAATGGTGGATTGAGGGACGTTTGCTCTTTCAGCTAAATCGGCCTGAGTTAGGCCAGCTTCTTCACGAGTATGATACAACGCTAAGGCACTGGCAGATTTTTCCTTTAAGTAGCAGCCCTGCCATTTCATCAATCCACGATCGTGATAATCATGTTCAAAGAAGTTGCTAACCGCGTCTCAGGAACTAGTTTACATCCAAACAATGTCATTGAAATTTTGAATCTAGTTTCTTAGATGCTGTCTAAAATCTCTTAAGTAATAGTGCTAAAAACGCTAAAACGACCATTTGCAGACTGGTGGTTAATTGACGCTCACAATTTTTCCAAAGTCGCCGACAATTCTCTAGCCAACTAAAAGATCGTTCGAC
>NZ_QWZQ01000077.1 GCF_003885105.1 Lactiplantibacillus garii | reverse complement strand
CGTTCACCCCTTTCTTTTTTATTTAATATTAGAATATTTTAAATTCTTTTAGGAATCTTTTGGGGTAAATTTTACTTGTTAAAATTGTCACAGCGCCCAATCGTAGTGATAGCGGTTTCAATAAGCAGATGTTTGAACGCACCACTAATTTGATTATAAATAATCGATAGCACTACTATAACGTTGTAAGCGATTACAACAACAAATTAGCAAATAACAACTTTACATCCCGACCGATGCAGAGCGTAAACTGGATGGGAGATTATATTATGTCAGACAAAATTAGTGGCTCAGATGCTGTTCTAAATGTTATTCAATCTTGGGGAGTAGACCATATCTATGGATACCCGGGTGGTTCATTTGATTCAACTATGAATGCGCTTTATAACCAGAAGGACAAGTTCAAGTTTATCCAAGTGCGTCACGAAGAAGCCGGGGCGATTGCCGCTTCCGCTGATTCCAAACTAACGGGTAAAATTGGGGTTTGCTTTGGTTCTGCCGGCCCTGGTGCCGTTCACTTGTTGAACGGGTTATACGATGCTAAGGTTGACCGCACGCCGGTATTAGCCATTGTAGCCCAAGTACCAACTAGCCGAATGAACATCGACTTCTTCCAAGCCATGGATGAGGAACCAATTTTCGATGACGTGGCCGTTTGGAACCGGACCGCTGCGACGGCCGAAAGCTTACCAAAGTTAACGGATGAAGCCATTCAACAAGCCTACGAAAAGAAGGGCGTGGCCGTCTTGACCATTCCTAAGGACTTTGGTTGGGCCGAAATTGAAGACAACTACGTTTCCGCGGCCAACACCCACGTAGAACCGGTTTACCCAGAACCAGCCAAGGAAAGTGTTGATCAAGCCGTTCAAATGATTAAGGATGCTAAGTCCCCAATGATTTACTTCGGGATTGGTGCCAAGGACGCGGCTGATGAATTGAAGGAAGCTTCCGAAAAGTTCAAGATGCCGTTAGTTTCTTCCGTATTAGCTAAGGGTGTCTTAGATGAAGATTACCCTGCATACCTAGGCTCAACTGGCCGGGTTGCACCAAAGCCGGGTGCTGAAATTGGTTTTGCAACTGACTTGATTGTTTGGGTCGGTAACGACGTCCCATTCAGTATTTTCCTCTTCAATCGTAAAGCCAAGATTATTCAAATTGATATTGAAAGCACGAAGTTGGGCAAACGCCACCACGTTGACTTACCAATGTTAGCCGACTCCAAGAAGGCTTTACGGGCCATTATTGACGCCGGTGAAGCTAAGTCCGCATCCGCCTTCTACGACGCTTCGATTGCCGACAAGAAGAACTGGGATGCATGGCAAGACAGCTTTAAAGACAGTGATCAAATGCCCGTTCGTCCAGAACCAATCTTTGACGTTTTGAACAAGACGGCTAGTGACCGGGCCATCTTCGGGGTCGACGTTGGGAACGTTAACATTAACTTCGAACGCTTAGTTGACATTCACGGTGACCAAAAGTGGGTTACTTCTGGGAAATACGCAACGATGGGCTTCGGCTTACCAGCTTCAATTGCGGCGAAGGTTGCTTACCCAGATCGTGACGTATACAGTCTAAGTGGTGATGGTGGCTTTGCCATGTTGATGGAAGAAATCCTGACCCAGGTCAAGTACGGGTTACACATCGTTAACGTGGTTTTCTCCAACGAAACGTTGGGTTACATTGAAGCGGAACAAACTGATGATAGTCATCAACCATTATCCGGAGTCGATTTACCAGCAACTGACTGGGCAACCGCTGCCAAAGGGATGGGGGCTGAGGCCTTCACCGTTCGGACTAAGGCTGAATTCCAGAAAGCCATCGACGCCGCTAAGGAAACTGACAAACCAGTGTTGATCGACGTTAAGTTGACGCACGAAATGCCATTTACCACGGAACACATGTTTATTGATTCATCATGGCAAGATCAAAAGAAGATCGATGAATTCGTTAAGAAGTACCAAGCACAAGACTTGAAACCATTTAGCTACTTCATGAAGCAGGCTAAGGAAACGGCCAAGGCATAACTAGTACCGCACAAAGGCGTCCGGGACGTGTGCTCGGGCGCCTTTATTCGGAAAGTGATTGGGAGGGAAAAATCGTGAAAGTAGTTCGGCTAAATCCACAGACACTAACAACCATGTCCCAACCGGCGCGACAAGTGATCGCCCTAGGATTTTTTGACGGGGTCCATCAGGGGCACCAGCGCGTAATCGCCCGGGCGCGGCAATTAGCGGATGAACGGCACCTGCCACTGGCGGTGATGACGTTTAACCGGCACGTTTCACGGGTGTTTAATACGAGTCGGCAGACCGACTTTCGGTATTTAAACACGCTCGCTCAAAAGCTGGCACTGCTAGCACAAAATCGGGTCGACACGACCTACGTCGTCGACTTTGACCGGGCGTTTGCGGCCATCACGCCGGAAGCGTTCGTGACTAATTATTTGATTCGACTCAATGCCCAGGTCGTGGTCGGTGGTTTTGACTACACCTTTGGTCAAGGTGGCCGGGCGACCATTGAGGATATGCCGCGCTATAACCACGGTGCGTTTGAAGTGGCGGTCGTGGCCGAATTGGATGCTTCACGGCAGAAAATCGGTTCGACGGAGATTCGCCGGCTAATTAAGTACGGTCAGATTCAGCGTGCCAATGAACTGCTGGGCCACCCGTACGCGGTCGCGGGCCAACTGATTAATGACGGGACAAACCGCCTGCAATTGCGGTTAGCCAGTCGCCTGCAACAGTTGCCTCCGCGTGGTGCTTATCAAGTTGGATTACAGGTGGGCGTCACCCGGATTCCGGGCACCCTCAACGTGACTGCAACCGGGCTGTTTATTCAAGTTGCCGCTGATGCCGGGCTAGGTAGTGCGCGGTGTACGCGCGTCGAAGTGGCGGTCCTAAATCGCCGGGCCGTTAGCGTTCGTCCGGTAACGACCGCACCACTGACGATGATTCAAGCAATTTAAACGTGGCGGGGGCCGTTGAGTTGGTCCCCGTAACGTTCCTTCAAAGAGTGGTTACGAAGTGGTGAGCCCCCGGGGACACGCTTCGTAACTAGTAAGCTCCGTTTTACGGTTAAGCCGGAGAACGGGGTTTTTGTGTGCATAAGTGGGGCTCCACGCTAGTAATCGCAGTGAGTAACTATTCGGGGAACGTTGTGCTAAAATTATTACTAGAAATGATTAACTAATTGCAATGATTCACGGCTAACCACGGTGCGTTGCAGTGAAAGGTGTGAGTAACGTGAACAAATCACAATTACCAAAAGAAACCGACCGGGTCGCAACCGCTGAGGAGATGCTAGAACCCATTGCCGACTTAGGGACCGAATTAACTTCGGCTAAGAAACAGACCCGCAATCAGGCGATTCGCTACGTTTTGTGGGGACTGATCAGCGTTGTGGTCAACTTTGTGACTTTTTACCTGATGAACCGGGTCCTGCGGGTCGAGTACCAGGTCGCCAACGCTACGGCCTGGGTCGTGAGTGTGCAAGTGGCTTTTTGGGTGGACCGCTTATTGGTCTTTAAACACCATTCGGCGCATCCAATCCGGGAAATGGGGAAGTTCTACGGGACCCGTATCGCAACTTACCTCATTGAGACCTTCGTTTTATGGATCGGAATCTCACTAATTGGCACACCGGCGGTCATCACTAAAATTGTTGGTCAGGGGTGTGCTCTGATTGGAAACTTCTTTTTATCAAAATTATTTGTTTTCCGAAAATAACGTAAAGTTCATCAATTGAACGGCAACTCCACGGTGGGTTTGGCGATTAACGCTGAACCCACTTTGTTTTGCCCAGCGATTTCTAAACTTTGACTAAAGATTACTAACGATTTACGGGAATCCGGGTTTTAAAGTTTTCAGCGGCTGGTAAATGGTGGATAATTGAATTTGCGAAGTTAATATGTGAGAGGTCAATTTTAAAGAGGTATCTAAACTTGAAAGTAATCAAACGTCTATTTTGGGCGGCGGTGATCATTTGGGCGGTCGCTTGGGGTTATAACAACCGGGCAACCGTGATCCCAAAAGCGACGACCCTCGTCAATAATACCCGAACCAACCTGGTGGCGGCGTTATCGGGGAATTTATCGAGTCGCTTATTGGACGAAGGCAGCGCGGCCAGTGCGGCTTCGGCGACTAGTCAAACGACTAGTCATACGACGACCAAGTCGAAGACCCAGTCAACGGTCAAAAAGCATGCGGCTAACGCCACCCCCATTGAATCGATCGTTCAAAACACCACCCTGTCAAAAACGTACTACTACCATTTCAACCGGCAATTATCCGCGACTGGTCGGGAAGTCTTTAAAGAAGCGGTCGCAACTTATAATCAGACCGGTCTGGTGAACCTCGTTCCTGGGAGCGCGCGGGAACATCAGAACTCCATCGAATTTTCGGTTTATTTTAAAAAAATGCCGACCGGTGATACCACTATTGAACTGGGACACGGTGGCCCGCAGATCACCAAACAGGTCAGCATCCGGGGCACGAGTTATTGGAACACCGCGACGGCTAGCTTAAACGGGGACTACGGTTCCGCGTTTAGTAAGGCGGTCGCCGTCCACGAACTCGGGCACGCTTTAGGGTTAGACCACAGTAGTTCGACCCTGTCGGTCATGTATCCGGTCAGTCAGGGAAAGAGCACTTTATCCAGCGGTGACGTCGCGGCCCTACAAGAAATTTATCAACGAAGTTAATCGTTGAGCTAACAATCTCCAAAAATTACGAACCAATTTTGGTCACTTTTCATGATTTGCCTTATACTAGAGATGTACCAAAAAGTTTGAAAGGAAGTTGTTTTAGTATGGCTGAAAATGTGGAAATGAACAGTTTATTGGATGAAAAGATGTCAGACGTCTTTGACTGGAGTGACTCCAACCTGCCTATTCGCGATGCGATTTGGAATCATTTCATGGACGATGACAGCCATAACACTGACAAGACCGCTGATGAAGTCGCGCCTTATATGAGTATGGATGATGCTAAGCTTAAGAGCGAAGTTGAAAAACTCTTAAAGGCTTAACTAACACAACTTGCATCGCAAGGGAAGCCCGGTTACTTTGGTAGCCGGGCTTTTTTGTTGTCCAATTGGTTATGAAAAAAGCGTGAAAGTTACGGTGTCCAAACAAGTTGGTCAGCTTTAAGCAAACTTACGGGACGGTGCTGCGGGAAAAGCGGGGTACCGTTTTTGATGAGTCGGAAATATTATTTTAAAAAATCATGCAAAAAGATTGTTGATATTACGGTATTTATACGGAACGAGTATTTAATT
>NZ_QWZQ01000076.1 GCF_003885105.1 Lactiplantibacillus garii | reverse complement strand
GTATCAGTATCAGTATCCGTGTCAGTATCAGTATCCGTGTCGGTATCCGTATCAGTATCCGTGTCGGTATCCGTATCAGTATCAGCGTCTGAGTCAGTATCAGCGTCTGAGTCAGTATCAGCGTCTGAGTCAGTATCAGCGTCTGAGTCAGTATCCGTATCTGTGTCGGTATCCGTATCTGATTCAACAACTGCGGCTAGATCAGCATAGTAGCCGGCGTCATCAGCAGCAGAAGAAGCTTTCTTCTTAGCAGATTTAGCCTCGGCGGCAGCGGATGATGCTTTTTCTTTCGATTCAGCGGCAGAAGATTTATTTCCTTCGGCTTCATACGAACTTGCCTCGGCAGCGGCGGAGGACGCAGCTTCGGTTGCTACTTGTGCGGCTGAGCTTGCATCCACAGCTTCGGCGGCGGCCGATGCGGCTAAAGCGGCGTAAGAACTGGATTCGTCACTAGTGTCAGCATATTGGGAAGCAACTCCGGAATAGGAGTTTGCGATTGAAGCGTATTCGGTCGTTTCCGTGGCGGCATCGGCAGCTTCGGCGGCTTCGGACGCGGCTGAATCAGTTTCTGGCGTTGTAACAGTCAACGTTGCACTACCATAAGTGTAAGTAACGGTCGTCGTGGTTCCGTTGTTGGTCCCAGAAACCGTTGCAACCATCGTATAACTATCCGCATCGGACGGTGTAACGTTAGACAGGCTTAAAGTGGAACTCGTTGCCCCATCAATTGCCACGCCGTTTTTATACCACTGATAAGCAACCGTCACATTAGAATCTGAATCATCAATAGTAACTGATGGCGTCCAGTCGAGATTATCGCCAGCCGCGACGGTTTCATCTGCCAATCCATTGGTAATATCAACTGTCTTAGAATTCGAAACGGTCGAACCATCTGAATTGGTAATCGTTGCGGTGACCACCACGGTGCCTTGACCAACCACCGTAAGCAACCCATTTTCATCAATCGTTGCAATGCTTGAATCACTGGTCGTCCAAGTAACAGCCCCAGTGGCGTTGGTTGGATCAGTCGTCGCCGTGAACTGGCTCGTGACACTTGCATCACTGTCACCAGTTGGTGCCACAATCGTGCTTGCACCATTAACCGTGATGGCATTTGCATCAATGGCATCGGAATAAACATCAACTTCTGCAATGGAAGTTGCATACGTGGCTGGTGAAAAGAGATCGGTGTATTTCGAAACCCATTGGAAAGCTAATGATCCCGTGTAGCCGTTCAAATCAAGTGTTAACGTGCTGGAATTAGAATTAGTAACTACTCCATTATCATTATCATCTGTATAGGTGAAATTGTACTTAGTTGCGGCGTCACTAATGGTCATCCAGCCAGTCCCGTCGTTCACATACCACGTACCAGTTACTGTAGGAGAAAACCAATAAAACGCTCTGGACGAAGATGCCGATAACGTAATTGTTGACTCTGACGTCGTTGAAGTTAGTGTTGCTGGTTGCTTAGTAATCCCACCGAGAATAACAATGCCTAATACACTAGTAGCGGTAGTTTGGTTTGAATTCTGGGTTGTACTTAAATCAACCGAGTAACTAGCAGCCGAAGTTGCCTTTTCAGCCGCGTTCGCCGCGGCGCTATTTGCAACCGCAGCGTAAGAATTTGCCTCACTAGCCGCGTTGCTGGCCGCGTTGACGTACGAACTTGCCGCAGCGTAATCTCCCGCAGCGACGGCGGATTCCGCCTGACTCGTTAATAAATTAGTCTGCGTTGCCGCGGAATTAGCGGCCGCAACGGCTGAATCCGCGGTTGCCAGGTCGTTCGTCGCATCCGCTGCGTAGGAAGAACCAATCGCCGTGTTTTGTCCCAAGCTAGCAATTGAATCCGTGGTAACAGCCGTTGAGCTGGCCGCGGAACTAGCAGTGGCGGCCGCAGAACTAGCGTCGGTAGCTAATGAGTTGTAATAGGTTGCTTCAGAATTAGCGATTGCGGCCGTTTCCGCACTGGCAGCACTCGAGGCAGCCGTCAGTGCATCCGTTGCTAAGCTTAAGTACATATCGGCGTAACTGGACCGTAATGCAGCGGAGGTGTAATTAGCATCCGCAGCGTACGAAGCGGCATCTGCCGCGGCTTCAGAAGCCTTCGCGTAGTTCGAAGCAGCGGCGGAATTGGCAGCAACCGCAGCGGAACTTTGGGCAGTGATCGCATCATCAATAAACTGTGATCCCGCCGCGCTATAAGCATTCGCGGCATCGTTAGCGTGTGAATTAGCTAATGAATTTTGAACCGCGGCAGAACTGGCAGCGGCGGCCGCACCAGCGGCATAACTATCGGCCATGTACTGTTTGGCAGCCGTATCCTCATTTTCGTCCGCGGCAATTTGCAAGGCTTGGTTAATTTCACTGTTGGCAACCGTTGCAGCCGAACTGGTTAACGTTGCGTTAGCAGTAGCTTCGGCAGCGGCGGAACTAGCAGCAACCGCGTACGAACTTGCTAATGAGTACTGTCCAGCGGCCTCATCACTCTGCGCGTTAGAAGCGGCCAGTGCGGCGTCGCTTGCAGCGCTAGAAGCTAATGCGGCGTATGAAGCAGCGGCACTATACGCGCTGTTGGCACTATTCAAATGAGTCGTTGCTAAATCGGAAGCCACAATATCTGCTGCCGAGCTGGCTGCTGAAATGGCGTCTGCGGCCGAGTTGGCTAACGACGTCGCCGTTGAAGCTTGTTCGGCTGCTGAATTAGCGGCACTAGAAGCTTGATCCGTATAGTTACCAGCCGGATCCGTGACAACGACCGTAATGACGTTACTTGCAGCTTTAAAGCTAGTCGCAAGTAATGTAGAATTAACGGTATTTTTTTGCCCCGTAACAACCGCTTGGTAATAGTACGTCCCAGCAACGTCCATGGCTGCTGAATAACTGGCCGAAGTGGCGCCAGTTACAAGACTCCAAGTTGAGCCGTCGGTCGAAACATACCAAACGTAAGTCGGCGTACCGACCACTTGGTACGAAATCCCAAGAGTACTGCCTAAACTGCCGATACTACTGTTCAGGGTGGCCGTTTCACCAACGTCGATCGAATCGGTTCCAGTTGCGGGAGTAACGGTTAAAGCCGCATTGCTACTCGTCGTATCTTGCCCCGTCGTTTCGGTGTTGAACTGTTTAGCTAACTTGGTATTATCAACTGCAATGGTAGCGTAACTTGCCGCCTCACTCGCAGCTGATTCGGCAACACGGGCCAATGAATTGGCCAATTGTGGGGTCGCCTCAGTTGCGGCAGCTTCGGCAGCCGAACTGGCAACGGCATATGCGGCCGTGGCGGCCGTCGCAGCACTGGTTGCGTTTGCCGCGTATGAACTAGCTTGGGTCCCTTGGTAACCAGCCGCTTCGCTGGCCGCATTCGCAGCCGTCGTGTTGCTTTCATTTGCAACGTCGGCACTGGAACTGGCCGCGGCCGCGTTGTCCGCAATTGCCGTGCTCGTTGCCGTATCGGTCGCACTCTGGATCGTGTCACTGGCACTGCTTGCGGCGGCTTGTTCGTTTAAACTAACAGCCGCGGCGGAACTGGCATTTCCATATTCCGAGCTGGCAGTTTCATAATCCCCAGTTTCGGCAGCCGTCTGTACGTTCGTCAGCGCGGTCGCAGCGTCGCTGGCTGCAACGGCAGCGGCACTGGCTGCACTTGTCGCCGCAGCGGCTTCACTACTGGCAACGGCGTACGCGGAGGATACCGCTGCGTTAGTCTTATCATATTGAGTTGCTAAGTATGCACTATTAGCGGTTGTAACGGCTGAACTGGCTAATTGTTTTGCATCCGCAGCAGCCGAACTTGCACTAGCTGCCTGGGAACTGGCCATTGTAACCAGCGCTAAGGCCGCCGTGGAACTCGCAACATCTGCAAATGAACTAGCAGCACTCGCGGCTGACTGAGCCGCTGCCACCGCACTTTCTGCGGACGAAACCGCAGCGGTGTACGCCTTCGTGTTGTCACCAGTTGAACCAACCTGGTTATCATTTGCATTTAGGTACATATTTGCTAAACTATTATAGTGGGTTGCTAGTACGGCTCTGTAAGCTGCATCCGAAGCAGCGCTTTGTGCGTTGCTGTTTGCAGTTGAAGTCGCAGCATCCTGCACCACGTCGGCGTATGAGCTAGCCGTTGCAGCATAGGAAGCAGCATCCGTGGAAGCCGTAGTAGCTTCACTTGCATAAGTACTATCAGTATTTGTGTTTGTCGTATCGGTTGTTTCCGCGTCCGAGCTTGCGTTAGCGGTTACACTGGCGCTTAAAGAAAGAGCTTCAAATCTTGCAACGGATCTAGTACTTTCAGTTGCATTCGTTGATTCGTCCGCAGTACTTGTTGATTCATTTTCTGAAACTGAATTGGCGGTACTCGTTGACGATTCGGTACTTGAACTTGCGGCTTCGCTAGACGTGCTTTCCGAACTCGAACTAGCGGAACTACTTGCAGCGCTTGCATCTGAACTTGCGGCACTAGAACCAGTCTCTACACTGGAACTAGTTGCTTCGCTTGCATCTGAACTTGCGGCACTAGAACCAGTCTCTACACTGGAACTAGTTGCTTCGCTTGCACCTGAGCTTGACGAGGAGCTTGTGGCACTATCGGTTTCAGCCTCTACACTGGAACTGGTAGTGTCCTTTTTTGTAGAATCCGTCGCAGCACTAGACGCCGCATCAGCTGCGCTGCTTTCCGCACCACTTGAACTGACGCTGGTCGTGCTCGTCGCAGAAGAAGACGCGGCGGTTGCTGCATCGCTGGCCGCTTTAGCCGCGTCCTCCGCTTGCGTACTGACGTCATCAGCAGCCGAGCTAACTTCCGAACTTTCCGCACTCTCCAAGTTCACGTTAGTCGGCGTATCAGCATGCGCAACGACTTGCATCCCGCCCGTTAAAACGAACGACGCAACCGTAGCAAAAATCCAGGTTTTACCTTTTTTGAACATCTTGTACCGCAGTTTAGGGTCGCCCTTAAACGCACGATTTCTGAGAAATTTCATTTTAATACCTTCCTCCCAAAACTTTTACCAATCGGCATGGTGAGATTATTGCTAAATTTTCACGCTCCTCCAAATTAAATTCATCATGGATCAGCAAATTCAAAAATTAGCATAATAAACATTTACTACCGTAATGGACTGGTTGCATCCCCCCTCTCAAGTTGTGCTTAATTGCACATTTTGATAATTATTATTTATACCTCGCGACAATCATTGTTCCCACGGATACTTACCATTGGCATCCTTAGGCGTATTGCGCATCATCTTTTCAGTGCCTTTATCCAACTCACGACGAGTTTTTTTACGATTATGATGCCGAATAATCAATGCCGTTCCGCCAATTGCAACGTAAAGCACCGTTTTAAGGGCGTATTTCCAAGTGCCGTAGACGGACATAATGAGCATTTTGTCCACCTCCCTGATAGCTTCTATTTCCTGTTATAAGCAGTTTATCCTTAACAATTACGACCGGATTGCGACAATCAGCCCCCCTTGAAACGATTAAGGTGTTTATACTTTGTTACAAATATATTTATATCACAACATTTTATGAACATCAATGACAATTAGCGTATAAAACTAATACTAGTAAACATAAATTCTTCGGTACAATATTGATACTATGAATGTTTTATATAAAAAATAAATACAC
>NZ_QWZQ01000075.1 GCF_003885105.1 Lactiplantibacillus garii | reverse complement strand
AAAAAATACCGGTTATTTTTATCATTATTGTTAACTGTTTTTACTTTAGTTTGTGGACTAGTTGCAACTAGTCCACAAACTGCCGAAGCTAAGACTTATACAATTCCCAAATCGGTTCGGGGAACTTGGTACGCCTTTAACACTTCAACCTATAAGTACAACAAGGTTCACATTACTAAGCACGGCGAATACCATTCCGGTTACTACTATAAACAACGGGGAAAAGCCAAGGTTCAAAAATTTGGTGGCGTTAAATATTACCAACTTTGGACTAGCGTAAATCCGGTTGGCGTTCGGGCATCTAAAGGAAAATTCATGGGTAAAAAAAGGGCCGTCCTGTACATCGCATCCCAAGGAGTTGTGACAGCTTACTTTCACAAACACATTCGTTTAACTTACCGATACTTATTCTAGTTACAAATATGAGCGGCCATCCGTTACGATGACCGCTCATATTTTAATTACGCTTTAATTATTAGCGTGTCGTTCCCGCACTTGGTACCAGATGATGCCGGCCACCCCGAACAGAATTGGCCCAACTAACATCCAAATGGTGTTCGCAAACTTACCCGTTTCAAGAATTGGTTGGATCAATGTAAAGACGTTGGCCGCTAGTACCACGACAAACACCGCCCAGCTGATCAGTTTGGTCCAAGTCATCGACTTATAAACTTCAAATGGTTTCGCAATGGCCTGGTTTGCCTTGAACTTTGGAAAAGCGTACAACAAGAACAAGTACGGTAAGGTCATCGAAACGTTGGCCATCAACGTCAAAATGTTATAAAAAGCCGACGCGTCCCCTGTCGCAAACGACGCCACCAGGATGATGATAATCACAATCGCACACTGTACGATCATTGCGTAGCTCGGCATGTCATTTTTATTGAGCTTCGTAAACTTAGCCGGCCACAGTTCCTTGGGCGTCCCTAAGATCAACGTTTTTAGCGGTGAATAGGTCAACGTGAAAAAGGCCCCGGTGTAAGCTAAGAACATCCCTAAGCCGGTATAACGGGCAAACCACAGTCCGACGGTGTTGGCAGCCGCGGCGCTTAATCCCAGCGACTGGCCCAAAACGTAGCCCAGGTTGCGCATCATGACGTAACTGATGTTCCCCATGTTCGTGGTCGGGTTTGCTAAGACCGCCTGCCAGTTCGTACTAATCCCCCAGCAGAAGATGCCGAGCCCGTAACCAACCGTGATCACGATGGCAGAAATGATGATCCCACGCGGGAAAGTTTTTTCCGGGTTCTTAGTTTTATCCACCATTCCCCCGAGAACTTCCAGCCCACCGTAAGCAAAAATCGCAAACACGGCAAAGCCGAGTAACCCCACTGGGTGTTGATAACTCGGATTTGGTGACGTTAAAACGTGTTGTAATGGTTGGGCAAAGTGGCCGTGATTCAAGCCTAGAATGATTCCTGAAACAACTAACAAAATGGCCGTTAAACTGGTGACGGCCACCCCGCCCAAACTGGTGATACGCACGATTCCTTTCATGCCTTTAATTGAAACAAAGGTCACTAACACCATCCATAAGCAGGAAAGAATCCCAATAACCTGGGTGGCGTTTAAGCCCAGTACCGCAAACTTTTGGGTTTGATCACTCCCGAAAAAGATGGTCGTAAACGGTATCCAAACCTTGGCCGACGTGGAAACCAGCCAAATAATGTAGGAAGCAAACCACATAAAGGTCCCGACAAACGCAAAACGGGCGTTGACGCTAACTTCCAGCCACTTATACATCCCGCTACTATCCGATTTAATTGCCGCCCCGTATTCCGCCATCATTAGTGCAAACGGAATAAAGAACAACACCGCGGCCACCAGGTAAAACAGGATCGATGAGTACCCCATCAGATAAAACGCAATCGTTCCGTTCGCAAACCCGAAGACCGTCGTAAAGATCATCATGACTAACGCCATTAAGGTGATCTTCTCACTATCTTTTTTTGCCATTTTTTCGCCCCGCAACTCCTTCATAGTTACTAAACCGCCAAATAAAGCGGTTAACACCTTTAAGGTTAAGCGACCAGTAAAATAAGCAGATTGATTTTTAATGATAATCTGGTAAGTTTTCGCCGTGAAGCCGCATTTTAATTAACTGCACTAACTATTCTCATTACGAAATATTTCATTTTAACAACATCAATTTAATTGGTCGGTAACGGCCCGTTAACATTACTGCAACATTTCTCGTGTATTCTAACAGACATAGGGTTATTAATTTAAACGAACGGGGCGTACATAATCTAATGAAAAATTTTAAGTTGAAATCAATTCTGTTACTAGTTGCATTGGGGTGTGTTTTAGGGTTAGTTGCAAACGTTGCAACGAGTTTTGTTCCTCAGACATCGGTCACCGCCGAAGCCGCTACCAAAAAAGTCAGCCAAGCTAAACAAATCAAGAAGATCAACGCACACTTGTCCAAAAAACAGAAAGCGGCCAAAAAATGGATTGCTTACCGCGAATCTGGTTACAGTTACACCGCACGCAACGGACGTTGTTACGGCCGTTACCAACTATTAATCTCATACTTACACGGTAATTTATCACCAGTTAACCAAGAAAAACGGGCCAACAGTTACGTGGCCGGTCGCTACGGTTCTTGGACCAACGCTAAGAAGTTCTGGCAACACCACCACTGGTACTAAACCAGACCGTAATTTAAGTTAATAACTCGCGAACGTTTCTGGTTATCCGGAAACGTTTTTTGTTTACTAGAGTTCACTTTTGCGCATCACTACCATAAATTATGACTACGTTGATCGTAATATTCGTTACCAATGCAGTAACGTCCGTTCTTGCCGTGCGTTCCGAATTGATTTAACATAGAATAATTAACAATTTATCTGGGAGGCTTGACCATGATTTTTTCACCACTAAACGAATGTGACGTTCCAACGATCCGCTAGTCAGCGGATTATCCCGCTGGCGATTTCATTGTTTAACAGAAATCTGAAGCGGAGGAACAAACTTTGAATTCTAAAAAATTATTAGGCGCCGGCTTACTCAGTGGCGCTGCTTGTATTTGGGGTGGCATGTTCGTTGTCGTTAAATTAGTAGTTGGCACCATTCCGCCAATCGAATTAGTCTGGTTACGTTACCTAATCGCCCTCATTACCCTCATTGGCTGGGCATGCTTTACACACGTCAAATGGTACTTTAGGCGCAATGATCTTGGTCTAATTTTACTCATTGGATTAATCGGTAATACCATCTCCATCGTGACGCAGGAAACCGGAACGTGGCTGTCTAACGCTCAAACTGGGGCGGTAATCACGTCCGCCACCCCAACTTTTATGCTACTTTTCGCAACGTGGTTGCTTCACGAACACCTAACTAAAATTAAGTTAGTCTCAGTTTCATTAGCAACACTGGGTGTATTAATTATTGTTGGCCTACACTTCACCGGGCACCATACCCTACTAGGCATACTGGCCCTCACCGTTGCCGCTTTAACGTGGGCCTTGATGTCAGTCCTCATAAAAAGGCTATCCGACCGTTACACTGCCGTACAAGTTACCATCATGTCCACCAGTGTCGCCATCGTACTGCTAACGCCAATTGTTATTAGCCAGTTTCAAACTCTCAACCACGTTAACTTTGGTCAACCGTCCATATTCTCAGCATTGGGCTACCTCGGAGTAGTTTCCACGGCCGGGGCCTTCGTGATGTGGAATCGGGGACTTCAGTTGCTCCCTGCCAGCAGTTCTGGATTATTTTTTCTATTACAGCCCATCGTTGGTACCTTACTCGGTTGGTTATTACTAGGTGAATCCGTCTCATGGCATTTTTTGCTTGGTAGTGGCTTAATCGTATTAAGCGTATGGATTGCAATCAAATTTAATGACTAACCAAATTACCCGTTACAAAACTAAATGGCCCACCAAAACGCGGATACATCACGTTTTGGTGGGCCATTTAGTTAGGCATAATATTTTACCATCTTGAACAACCCGTTAACGCTTAGTCAAACGGGTATTTCATTCCCCAGGCATTCCGCACACTGTCCAAAATATGGGTAACATCGTGAGAAGTTGCCAATTGGCCGTCATCGTGCCCCGTATCAATGTAACGTTGCATGTCACGAACTTCATAACGAAGGGCTTGGTCGGCATCACCGGCAATCAACGTTTCGTGGGCCTCACCGTGGGCACCGTCGGTATAAGTCACGTCCGCTTCGGTTGCCCGGGGGTAGTTACTAATTTCAACGTACCCCTTAGTCCCGGAAACCACCCCACGCTTCGGTTGTTTAGCCCGCATGGAGAGTGCCATTACGGCTAATTGTTCCTGTTCGTTCTTTAAAATAATCCCAGACTGTTCGTCCACACCGGTTTCGAAGAATTTCACGGTGGTTAACGCCGTGTTCGGCTGACTCGTTAAGAAGGTCCGGGCAAAGGCGGTCGCGTAGCCCCCAATGTCAAGTAAGGCCCCACCGGCTAACTGTTTATTGAAGAAGCGGTTCTTCGGGTCATAATCCTTCAAACTCCCAAAGTTAACTTGAACGAGCTTAATGTCACCCAATTTACCGTCCGCAATCAACTGCTTAACTTGTTGATAAATTGGCATGTGGTAGAGCGTGAACCCTTCCGTTAAAATTAAGCCCTTGTCCTTAGCTAACCGGTGCACTTCGTCAAACTGCTTAGCGTTAACGGTAATGGCCTTTTCACAGAAGACGTGTTTGCCAGCCAACAGCGCCTTTTTAATGTAGTCGTAGTGGTAAGTGTGGGGCGTTGCAATGTAAATCACGTCAACGTTAGGATCCGCAATCATCGCGTCCGCGTCGGTAAAGGTTTTATCAATGTGTTTTTCCGCCGCGAACTTCTTCAACATTTCCTCATTCACGTCCGCAACCGCGTAAATTTTGCCGTTTACATCGTTAATGGCGTCCGCCATTTCGTGCGCGATCCAACCCGTTCCAATCATACCCCAATTATAATTTGTCATTTTAAAGATCCTTTCTATATTCATTGACTTGTCCATCGTGATCAAAAGTTAATAGCGTCGTGATAACGTTTTCAAAAAGGGACGTCGCAACTACTCCGTTTTGTTGCTGAAGCCAGGCGTTAAACTCATGAACGTTTTCCCAACGATCCGCGCGGCAATCTAATAAATCGTTGCCGTTCGGTGTCCGGGCAAAGCTCGCCACCTGCTGACCAACCCGCCGTGTGACTTGGTAACCATGATCACCGATTACTTGCATCATCGTTGCCGTTGCGGCCGGCAATACTTCCACCGTCAACGGTACCTGGGCGTTCAGTTGCGGGGTTAACCGCTCGGCCGGCGCTAAGATGACGTATTGATCAGCATTTTGCGCGTACAACTTTTCAAAAAAGTGAATCCCACCGTTACTCTTCAACGCGGTTAAATTCGGCGTAATGCTATCACAACCGTCAAACGCCACGTCGATGTGACCCACCGCCGCTAAACCCACCATTTTAAGGCCAAGTGTCGTACAAGTTACGGCGGTTAACTCCGATGGCGTACATAGTTGTAAATCTAGTTCCGGTTTAGTCGCTAGCACCTTGGCCAAGTTTGCCACGTTATGCCCACCGCCTAAGCAGACGTGCATATGGGGCTTAATTAACGCTAAGGCCCGTTTAATTATTGGTTCAATAAGACATCACCTCATAGCTTTTTGAATTAATTTTCACGATTCATTATATTTTGAAATTATTTTTCTGTCAAGCTGTTTTAATA
>NZ_QWZQ01000074.1 GCF_003885105.1 Lactiplantibacillus garii | reverse complement strand
TTTGAATTCCATTATCACTATTTATAGTTATATTTTGTGCAGAAACTCCAATATATTTGGCATTCATTATATGGTTAAATGCGCTCACGTTGTCAGGTGTATAGATAAACTTATAATTTGCACCAGTAGCAGTAGCTTGTGTACTTACACTTTGAACATTGGGTGTATAGCCATCTATATGAGGAGCTTTCACATTACTAATAGCGTGTAAAGGTTCGATAATTTTCTTAGAAGTTCTCAAAGTCGTACCATTTTGGTCCACATATTCAATAATAATTTTCCCTTTGGAATTTGATTTCCAGACTGCAATTATAATAATGGCACACACAATTGCAAAAATACCGTAATACACGCTTCTTTTTATTCGCCTGCGCATTTAACAATCCCCACTCGTCAAAAAAAATTTTTTCATGCTTAAAACTTCTTCCCTAAGAGTTGCAAGCCATCTACTATAATGCTTGCCTGTAAAACTAGTAAAACACCAATGTAAATTAGAATTCCTTCTACGATTTGTGCAGTTAGACTTCCAATAGAAATTACCATCATACAATTTAGTAAGTAAACAACAATAAACATAATGATGGCAGCAACAAAATATTTCCATGCATCAACAAACAACCGACTAAATCTGATGTCATGTCGAACCACCCAAAATTGGTAACCAGTCACAACACTTTCCGAGATAACCGTTGCAATCGTCGCTCCATTAACACCAAGTGAAACAATCAATGGGATATTAATTACTATGTTAATAATTGCACCGTACGTAACCGACTTAGTATATGATTTAACGCGTTTTAGTGGCATCAGATATTGCAACCCAATTACATTGCTCCACCCAATTAAAATTGCAACCGGTGATTCAATAATTATTAATCGACCAACTATTGCAAATTGCTCGCCGTAGTACCAGGGTGCAAGAGTTGTTGCTACAGCAGCAATACCAAAAGTTAATGGAATTGCTAAAAAGCTTACAAAGCTAAACGATTTATACAGCGCATTGTTAAACCTTTTCATATCGCCTTTAGCAGCCAAATTAGACATATGCGGCAACATAACGGTCCCAGTCGCAGTTATAACTGCCAAAGCCATTTTAACCAGTTTATCGGCATAATCATAGTAGCCAGAAGCAATTACTGAATCAAACTGCCCTAACATAGTTTTATTTAATTGTAAATAAACTTGAGCGGCTACCTGTGG
Organism: Lactiplantibacillus garii; assembly: GCF_003885105.1. Lineage (GTDB taxonomy): Bacteria > Bacillota > Bacilli > Lactobacillales > Lactobacillaceae > Lactiplantibacillus > Lactiplantibacillus garii. Next base: position 4,934 of record NZ_QWZQ01000074.1, on the reverse strand, counting down.
AATAAATAGCATCGTAGTTGGTCCCAAATGGCGCCATACATTCATACCTTTAAAGACTGGTTTCTGAATAACGCGTGGCAAGTATGGCCACAAAGTTAAATTGCCTAAAACTTGTGCAATGCCAATAATAAAAATGTAAACTCCGACGTCATTGGCAGTTTTTACAAATAGAAAGATTGCTGCTAATGAAATCAATTTAACCAGCGTATTTCTTAAAACCGTCTTTTTAAAATCCTCCATACCCATGAAAAGCCACGAAATATCAAAAGCACCCGCGATAATCCATAAAGACTGTAATAAAAAATAGGCTTTGTATTGTGTTTGAAAAAAATCAAATCCTAAAAACAAAGCATACGCAATAACGATTGTAATAAGTTGTAAAAACTCAATTTCCCAAAAGATTCGTGACCGTTCCTTAATATCATCACGATGATAGGCAATCTCTCTATTCCCATATACTGTGATTCCTAATGTCCCAAGCAATAAAAAATAAGTAATAATCGAATTTGTATAGGAATTAATCCCCACACCCTTTGGACCTAACACTCGTGCAATATATGGGACTGTGATAAACGGTACAATTAGATTTAATAACTGATAACCGGCGTTATAAAGATAATTTCGAACAACTTTCATTTAGTACTAGCTCCCTATTAAACCGTAAACCAAGTAACTCTTGGCGTGGACTATTAAATCCAACTGCCAGTAGCTTATTTTGATTTTAGCTCCTGTTTACAAGTAACAAGCGCAGCGTGAATAACCTGATGCATGTCATAATACCGGTATTGTCCCAAGCGACCACCAAAAATAACATTTCCTTCATTATTAGCTAATTGTGCATATTGCTTATACAAAGCGTTATTACGCGCATTATTCACTGGATAATATGGTTCATCCCCGCGCTTCCAATCTGCCGGATATTCTTTAGTAATGATAGTTTTATTCTTGTCACCTTTACCAAATTCAAAGTGTTTGTGTTCAATTACACGGGTATACGGAGTCTCAGCATCAGTGTAGTTAATAACTGCATTTCCCTGATAATTATCGACATCGCGTTCTTCACTCTCAAACCGCAACGACCGATATTCAAGTTCTCCAAGTTGGTAGTTGAAATATTGATCAATCATTCCAGTAAAAATAATTTTAGGGTACTCTTTAAGATATTCGTCCTTGTGGGCAAAAAAATCTACGCCCGTTTCAACATCAATCTCAGGGTGTGCCAGCATCTTTTCAACAATCTGCGTATAGCCACCGATTGGAATTCCTTGGTACGTGTCGTTAAAATAATTATTGTCATAAGTATAGCGGACAGGTAAGCGACGGATGATAAATGCAGGTAAATCAGTCGCTTTTTGTCCCCACTGTTTTTCTGTGTATCCCTTGATCAATTTATGGTAAATATCAGTACCAATCAATGAGATAGCCTGTTCTTCTAAATTCTTAGGTTCACCACTTAACTGAGCAGCTTCTTTTTGTTCTTGAATCTTAGCTTTTGCTTCGTCCGGTGTACGAACACCCCATAATTCGCTGAAAGTGTTCATATTAAATGGCAAATTGTACATATGCCCGTGATAGTTAGCCACTGGACTATTCGTGTACCGATTAAATTCGGCAAACTGATTCACATAATTCCAAATTTGTTTATCTGACGTATGAAAAATATGTGCGCCATATTGATGGACTTGGATACCATCAATCTCTTTTGTATAGATGTTCCCCGCAATGTGATCACGTTTTTCAATAACTTTTACACGTTTACCGCGTAAAGCCGCTTCATGCGAAAAAACAGCTCCAAAAAGCCCGGCCCCAACGACCAAATAATCGTACTTACTCAATCAAGTTCCCTCCAAATAGTAAAGTGTCATCATGTCATTATATCAAAAAAAAGTTAAGAAAAAAGGGCGCACTTAGATTTCCTGTGACATAACCCTGATTGTCCGTTCATCCAATGAAAAAATGCAACCACTTAAATTGTAGTTGCATCATCGTTCTACTTATCCAATTCCAAAAAATCCATGCATAAACAACGCCGCGCAGGCTGCCCCAACAAACGGCGCAATCCCAGGTACTAAGATCCCATATTGCCAGTCACTGTCCGCCTTGTTCTTAATTGGTAAGATAGCATGGGCAATCCGCGGTCCCATGTCCCGCGCTAAGTTCATGGCGAATCCGGTTGGTCCACCAAGACCCATCCCAATGGCCCAAACTAGTAACCCAACACCGATTGGAACGATCCCCGGAGTCTTCACTTCAGAAATAGCTAAAATTCCAGAAATAAAAATAAAGGTATCAAAAAATTCGACGAAGAAATTCCGTGGTAAGTTCCGAACGGCGGGTGCGGTTGAAAAAATGTTGCGAATCGTGATGGGAGAAATTTCATCAGTAGACGCGGCAAAGTGATCAGCGTACATGATCCAAACAATGACGGCACCAACAATCCCACCCAAGACTTCTGCAACTGAATACGGAATGAAATAGGCCCACGGTAAGTTGCCTAAAATGCATTGCGCTAAAACCATGGCGGGGTTAATGCAAACATTACCAAAAATAAATAAGGCAATGGTAATCCCAAATCCCCAAGTTGTAATTGCAAAAATATGGCCGGAACCCCGGTACTTAGTTCCCTTTAAAACCTCACTACAATGTACACCAACACCAAAAATAATCATCAAAGCGGTTCCCATGAACTCTGCCAGAAGCTGATGAATCACTACGTTCTCCTCCTGTGGCGCTCGTTACGCCCGTTTATTTTAAAATAGGTACTATAACTTTCAGAAAATTACAGCCCTTTTTTCACACGAAGACCATTATACACAAAAAAAGAACCCCGTAGGGTCCCAATTAGAAAATTGTTCTGGTTTTAACCGATTAATTGGCAAATTCCAATCAAAAAGTTCCATTTTATGACCTGAGACCCACAATTATTTACGCAAATCACTCAGGCGTTTGCGTAACCGGCGCATCACACGTGGTGATTTTGGTTCAATCGTTTTTTCGAACCACTCTTGAACCGCCGCATTGACCACCCCACCAAACATCAACAAAATCCCGGAAAAGTTCAGCCAAAACATCAATACAATCAAACTCCCAATCGTTTGATACGACGTTACCCGCCGCGCAAATAATTCAATGTAGATCCGAAACCCTTGCGAAATAATGATCCAGCCAATGGTCGTGACTAGCGCTCCCGGCCAAACGTACTTTAACTTAACCTTCGCGTTCGGGACAAAGTAATAAAGGAGTAAAGCAACCGTAAACATCCCGACAAAGGTAATTAAGTTTTTATTTGCTAACAACTGGTTCCACCACTTAGGAACGAAAGCGGCCGACGTGTTCGTTAACCGCAAGATGGTGTCCATAATGACCTGACTTAACGTAAAGAATACCGATAATCCCACGATCAAGACTAACAGCCCGAGCGTTAATAGGAACGCCATCAACCGGGTCACAATCGCACCCTGGACGTTCTTCACCCCGTACGCTTCGTTTAAGCTCCGGCGAATGGCCGCAATAATCTGAGACGCCGACCAAATTGTCACCACGATCCCAATTGACAAACTACCACTACTACCACTCGACAGAAAAGAGACTAGGATTGGTTCAAACGTTTGATAAATATTACTCGGAATAAATTCTTGCGCGTACGCCAAAATCTGTCCGGTTTTTAAATCAAACCGGGCAATAATGTTACCAGCAATCAAAATGATGGGCGCAATCGACATCAAGGCGTAGTAGGCCAACACAATGGCGTTGTTGGTCACGTTGGCCTGGTTAAAGCGCCGAACAATGATTTCTACCCATTTCATGGTTTTGGGAAAACGCGTTTTTAAGTTCATTAATTAATCTCCAGTATTCTATCAATGTTTCAATTATACAATGCTTGAAAAGTTAAAACATCTTTAATTCAGTGTGGTAAGCTATAAAGTATAAACTTGGAAATAGGAGATTAAAGTTTTATGAAAACGATGAGTCTAATCGTCCCCTGCTACAATGAAGAGCCAACTGTTCCAATTTTCTTTGAAGCGGTTGAAAAAGTATTCAATGACAATCCTATTATATTTAAAGATATCCATCATGAATATCTTTTTATTAATGATGGTTCTAGTGATGCCACACTTACCGAGTTTCGTAAATTGCACGAGTTACATCCTGACACTGTACACTATGTTTCCTTTTCCCGTAACTTTGGAAAAGAAGCTGGGTTAGCTGCTGGACTTCAACATGCTACGGGAGACTACGTTGCAGTAATGGATGTAGACTTGCAGGATCCACCCGAATTGTTGCCTGAAATGTTGAAAAAACTTGAAGATGGTAATTATGATTGCGTTGGCACAATGCGTGAAGATCGTAAAGGAGAGCCCTTTATCCGTTCATTATTTTCAAAATCATTTTACGCACTGATTAATAAAATTTCAAAGGTTCAGATTATACCAAACGCACGTGACTACCGCCTAATGACTCGTCAAATGGTAGATGCAATTTTAGAATTACCCGAATACAATCGCTTTTCTAAAGGTATTTTTAATTGGGTAGGATTTCGAACTACCTATTTAAAATTCGAAAATGCTCCACGGGCTGCTGGTGAAACTCACTGGTCATTTTGGCAATTATTTAATTATTCAATTGAGGCGATAGTTGACTTTTCCGATGTTCCCCTTAAAATTGCAACCTTTATCGGTGGCCTATTTGCGTTCCTATCTATCATTGGAATTATCATTGTTATTGTTCGCAAAATTCTTTTTGGCAATAGCGTTGGTGGTTGGGCTTCATTAGTCACAATCATGCTATTTATCGGAGGCATTCAATTATCATGTTTGGGTATTATCGGAAACTATATTGGTAAAATTTACCTTGAAACTAAACACCGACCACAATACATTATTCAAGAAAAAAAATAAAGGGACAATTGATAGTCAGCCGTTAATTGGCTATCA
>NZ_QWZQ01000073.1 GCF_003885105.1 Lactiplantibacillus garii | reverse complement strand
AACTAGACCAATGTAAAACAACTTCTCTTTAATCGTATAGCGAGAACCTTTTCTGCCCATAGAAAAACTCCTCCTTAGGTAGGCAAGCTTTGATTATTTGCTTGTCTACCCAAAGAGGAGTATATCCCGCACTCCAGATTTGGAGCCGTAAACGTTTTTTATCACTTTTAAACCAATCCTTGCGCGAGCATTGCGTCGGCCACCTTGGTGAAACCGGCAATGTTTGCACCACTGAGGTAGTCGCCATTGACGCCGTATTCGTCGGCCGCGGCCACGGAATTGGCGAAGATGGTTTGCATGATGGTCTTAAGCCGCCCGTCAACTTCGTCAAATGACCAGCTGAGGCGCATGCTGTTTTGGCTCATTTCGAGGGCGGAAACGGCGACCCCACCGGCATTGGCAGCCTTAGCGGGACCGTATAAAACGCCGGCTGCTTTGTACGCCGCAATGGCGTCGGGGTTGCTTGGCATGTTGGCACCTTCCGCCACGGCCTTGGCACCGTTGGCAATGATGGTTTGGGCCTTGGCACCGTCAATTTCGTTTTGGGTCGCACACGGTAGGGCGATGTCGTAGGCTAACTGGGCGTCCCAAACGGAACCTTCGTGGTAACTAGCGCCGGTTACCCGTTCGGCGTAGTCCTTAATGCGGCCGCGTTCAACTTCTTTGATCTGCTTAACGACCTTAAAGTCAATCCCGTTTTCGTCAATGACGTAACCGTTGGAGTCGGAACAGGTGATCACCTTACCACCCAGTTCTTCGACTTTTTGGATGGCGTAGATGGCGACGTTACCGGCCCCGGAAATGGCGACCTTTTTATTAGTGAACGTTGAGTCGTTCGCCTTTAACATTTCATTGGTGTAGTAGGCTAAGCCGTAACCAGTTGCTTCGGGCCGGGCGAGCGAACCGCCGTAGCTTAAGCCCTTACCGGTCAAGACGCCGCGGTCGGCTCCGCGCAAACGTTTGTATTGGCCGTAAAGGTAACCAATTTCGCGCCCCCCGACGCCGATGTCACCGGCCGGTACGTCGGTGTCCAAGCCGATGTACTTGCTGAGTTCGGTCATGAAGCTTTGGCAGAAGCGCATGATTTCGTTGTCCGACTTACCCTTTGGGTCGAAGTCGGAGCCCCCCTTGCCCCCACCAATGGGAAGCCCGGTCAGGGAGTTTTTGAAAATCTGTTCAAAGCCTAAGAATTTAATAATGCTGAGGTTAACGGAAGGGTGTAAACGCAAGCCGCCCTTATACGGTCCGATGGCTGAGTTGAACTGGACCCGGAAGCCCCGGTTGACCTGGGCGTGCCCGGCGTCATCCAACCACGGTACGCGGAATTGAATGACCCGTTCGGGTTCGGTTAAACGTTCCAAGATGTTGGCTTCGATATATTCGGGATGCTTTTCAAATACCGGCGTCATGGTTTGTAAAAAGTCGTGGACGGCTTCTAAAAATTCGGCCTGATGGGGGTCACGGTGTTCAATCACCGCGTAAACGTGTTGTAAATAATCAGTTGCTTGACTCATATAATCATCCTTCCGTGTATAAGTTAACTATGGAACTAAGTTTACTGGTTATGTTCGTGAATTGCACGAGTTAAAATAACTAATTTTTGGCACCTTTTTAGTGAATATGCTAAAAATCAACCGTCGATTTTGGTTCGGCGGACTAACACTAACGCAACAATCCGTGCATTTTTCTCACTCCGGTCGTACGCTATGGACACACGATGGGGGGAGTAGGGATGAGAAAACGTGTCTGGAGCGTTGTCATTATTATAGCAGGATTTTTAATGATCGTTGGTGGGGGATTCTGGGCTGATCAACAGCTTAACAAACTAACACCCAAGCGCTCGCGAACGGTTAAAGTGGACAACGCGCGGGTCACTAAACCCCAAGCGGTTAAAAAGGTGGTTAAAAAAAAGACGTCGGTTCAGCCCCGGGACCCGGGACAACTGACCCAAGCGCAGGCGATGGCGCAAATCGACGCGTTGATTAAGCGCCACCAAATTATGGGAACGTTGTTAGTGACCACCAATGGTCCCAAGGGGGCGAAAGTACGAACGTACGGGTATGCCGATTTGAACAAGCGGATTCGTAATACTAAAACGGAGGCCTACCCGCTAGCTTCGTTGCAAAAGGCGCTGACGGCTACCGTGATCCAGCACCTGATTAATCAGGGCGAGCTGACGATGACGACCCCGTTAAGCCGCTTTTACCCACAAGTTCCGTACGCGGATCAAATTACGATTCGGCAACTATTGGACCACCGTTCGGGATTGCGAATGGCGGAGCCGTTACCGAAGTCGATTTTGCCGACCGAAGCGGCCCAAATCAACTTTACGCTGCGCCACGTTAAGTCGACGGCGGACCACGCTTACTTTTACACCAACGCGAACTTTACCATTTTAGCGGGGATCATCCGCAAGGTGTCACACCGTTCCTACATGACGATGCTGAACAACGTGATCATCAAGCCACTGGGGTTAAAGCATACCTTTGCCTATAACGACATTCCGGGTAACGTGGTCAACCCGTTAGCGTACCGTCTGACTAACGGGTTTTCACAAGGCACCTTGATTTCGAAACCACTACAATCCAGCGAACTCGGTTGCGGCAGCTTGTATATGAGTGTGGGCGATTATTATAAATTTATGGCCCACCTCCAGAGTGGCCAGTTAGTTGGTCAGGCTGGGTTGCGGGAGCTGACGAGTGATTTTACGCCGCGCTATTCGGGGGGCGTCTACTACCAACCAAACGGGCACATCCGGGTCGGTGGCAACGATAACGCGTTTCATACTTATTACATGGGAACCCGCGATGGGCGGGTGGCCTTAGTCTTGTTTGAAAATCAGGGTGTTTTTGCCGGTGATAACCAGGTGGCCTACCAGATTCAGCGAATTTTGATGCGGACGAAGAAATTTTAAATGGCACCCGAGCACGGTCAGTCAACCGTGCTTTTTTGACGTTTTTGTGAAGATAATATAATTTTTTTAATTAATTTAGCTAACAAAAGGCGTATAATAATCCTAGATTTTGTAGAAAGCGGGGAAAGCAAGTTATGAAGTACAAAGGATTAGTGGCTGCGGCCGTGGTACTCGGACTGGGGACACTCGGTTTGAGTGGCCTGAATGCCCAAGCCAACGCCGACGGGACCACGAACGCCAAGGAAGATAAGGTGAGCGTGACGCCCGTCAAAGGGGTTACTAAGAATACGATTCGCGGGGTCGATATTTCCAGTTTGCAAGCGGAATTAAACGCCGGCGTTAAGTATTACAACTATAAGGGCAAACAACAAGACATCATGCAGACGTTGGAAGACGCGGGGGTTAACTACGTCCGCCTGCGGATTTTTAACGATCCTTATGATAAAGCCGGTCACACTTATGGTGGTGGGGATTCAACGTTAGCGAACGCCATTAAAACCGGGAAAGATGCGACTAAGCACCATATGAAAGTCTTGGTTGATTTACAGTATTCTGATTTTTGGGCGGACCCTGCTAAGCAGGCCCTACCAAAAGCGTGGAAGAACTACACTTTTAAACAGAAAAAGCAAGCCGTTTACGATTACACCAAGGACGTTATGCAACAAATGACTAAGGCCGGTGTGAACGTCGGCATGGTCCAAGTTGGGAATGAAACGACTAAGGGTATGATGCAAGAATCTGATCCTGCTAAGTACATGCAATTTATCGCCGAAGGGGTCAACGCCGTACACAAGTACGCACCTAAAGCCTTGGCTGCAGTTCACTACGAATCACCGACTGCGGAATCCTTCGATAAAATTGCCGGTGAATTAAAAACCAATAAAGTTAACTATGACGTGATGGGAGCAACTTATTATCCACATTGGAATGGTCCTAATTCTAATTTAATTGGCGCGGAAAATGTGATCACTCAGAAGTATGGTAAGAAATTTGCCGTTATGGAAATGAGTTATCCTTACACGACCGACGACATGGACGGTCAACCAAACATCGTGGGGGACATCGCTAACCCACCGTTTAAGATTTCGGTGCAAGGCCAATCTGATTCTATCAGCGATGTCTGGAAGACGGTTATGCAAAATGGTAACGGTAAAGCCTTAGGGGCCTTCTACTGGGAACCAGCCTGGATTCCAGTAAAAGCCGGTTGGGATAACTACCAATATAACCGTGATATGGACGAAAAATACGGAACTGGTTGGGCCACTAAGTATGCCGCGGACTATTACGGTGACGCAGGGTATGCGGGTCAAAAGACTAACGTTGACTCATATTGGGGTGCTTCGTCCTACGATAACCAAGCATTGTTTGATCCAAATGGGAACCCGTTACAATCCTTACTCACTTTCAAGAAGATGATGGGCAAATCAGTAACTAAGCAGGCTGGCAAGTTATCGAATTACTACAAGGTAAGTAAGACGAGTGGCAAAGCCTACAACATGAACGGACCAAAGACGAACTTTACCTTTAAGAAGAGCTTTGACTTGAAGTCGGTTAAGAATAAGTACTTCAAGGTTGATAAACGGGCTTACATTGCTCGAACTAACGGTAAAACGTACTTGTACTATCACGTTAAGTCGGGTAAGAATACTGGCTGGGTATGGCACAAGTACCTGAAACGTTTAGATAATAAGGTTACTAAGCGGAGTAACGTTAAGGCCAAGACTTACCGGGTCATTAACGGTAAGAAGTCGAAGGGCTCAACGTACGCCTTTAAGGGCAGTTCTAAGAACTTCCAGTTTGTGAAGACGCATAACTTGAAGAATTACCCGAAGACACACTTTGTTAAGACTGAAAAAGTGACGGTCAAGAAGTATAACGGTAAGAAATACGTGTACTACTACGTTCACTCAACGAATAATAAGGTTAAGGGATACGTTTGGCACGGTTATTTAAAGCGTTAATTTAATCAAAAGTGCTTGAAATCAGTTTTCGATTTCAAGCACTTTTCTTATGGACTTAATAAATAAAGGAATGCTAACATTTAGTCGTTACGGGTGGCTCGTGGACGGGTTAAACGTTATGATAATAGTGTAGCAATTTTCGAAAATGGGTGAATATTAATGGCAAAACAAATTAAAGTCATGACGATTTTTGGGACCCGTCCGGAAGCTATCAAGATGGCTCCCATCGTCTTACAGTTGCAGCAACAAGAGCGGTTTATGCCGGTGACAGTGGTGACGGCACAACACCGTGAAATGTTGGATCAGGTTCTTGAAATTTTCCATATTGTGCCGGATTACGATTTAAATATTATGCAGCCTAACCAGACGTTAGCGGGTATTACTAGCCGGGTACTCACAAAATTGGATGCAATCATGGACGAAGTGCGTCCGGATATCGTGCTCGTCCACGGCGATACAACGACCACCTTTGCGGCCAGTGTCAGCGCATTTTACCACCAGATTCCCGTGGGACACGTCGAAGCCGGTTTGCGGACGTGGAATAAGTACTCGCCGTTCCCAGAAGAAATGAATCGGCAGCTAACCGACGTTTTAGCGGACATGTACTTTGCGCCCACCGAACTTAGTCGGCAAAATCTGCTTAAGGAAAATCATCCGGACGCGAACATCACGGTAACGGGAAATACGGCAATTGACGCGCTAAAGCAGACCGTTTCGCAAGATTACCAACACGACGCCTTAAAATTGATCAAACCGGGTCACCGGATGATTTTATTAACCATGCACCGACGCGAAAACCAAGGACAACCGATGGAAGCGGTCTTTACCGCCATCAAAGGTGTTGTAAAACAACATCCGGATGTTGAAGTCGTTTACCCGGTGCATTTAAGCCCGGTCGTCCAAGAAATTGCCCACCGGATCCTAGGTAATACGGAGCGGATTCATTTAATTGATCCGTTAGATGTTGTTGATTTTCATAACATGGCGGCGCGTAGCTACTTTATTATGACCGATTCGGGTGGTGTGCAGGAAGAGGCACCGTCACTGAATAAACCGGTGCTGGTTTTGCGGGACATGACGGAACGACCAGAAGGGGTTACGGCTGGAACACTGAAGTTAGTCGGTACCGATGGTCAACAGGTCACGCAAGCGATGAACCAGTTACTGGATGATCCGCAAGAGTATCAACGGATGGCGGATGCTAAAAATCCGTATGGAGACGGACACGCGTCGGAATATATTTTAAATGGTATTTATATGAAAATGTGTGATGAAAATTAGAGTGATTTACATTCCCAATGAATAGCTGTA
>NZ_QWZQ01000072.1 GCF_003885105.1 Lactiplantibacillus garii | reverse complement strand
TATAAATCAACCTTTCTTGGCTTAGTCCGCTTACGTATGCCTTCTAGATCTGTCCGGATTAGTTCAAATTGTTCACGAGAGATGTCGCTACTATAATGGTGTGCAAAGCTTTTCATGGATTAAAAACCCCTGTTTTTGATTTAATTTAACTAAAATCAAATCGAATGTCAAAGTATCCAAACACGTTCTGAGTACCAGGCTGGGCTAGCGCAAACTGACTTTGAACGAAAGGTTAGTCAACGGGGGCGGAAGTCTTCGCTCACTAAAAACCTTAAACACTTGATCGAGGAAAAAATTAAAGTCCAGAAGTGGTCCCCTGAACAAGTTGCCCATGTAGTGGGGATTGCCTACAAGACGGTCTATAACTGGATTGATCAAGGCTGGCTTGATATACAGTTGCCCGATTTACCTGATCATGGAATTCGTCATCATCGTGCTAAAGAAAAGCGGGGTACGTTCAATCACGGCCGCTCCATTGAGGAGCGGCCTCATAAAGTCGAAACTCGCCAGGAATTCGGCCACTTTGTAATACTTTCTTTTCGTCCATCTTGATTACTCCTAACATCAAAATAATGATTTCAATTTAGATTCACAGATTTTACAGTACCGTTATTCAAAATTTGTTACCAAACTTATAAAGATTCTTTGCAAAGAACGATTAAAAAAATTGGCTTAAAACAGTGGAATCTGCAACACTTTTTAAATATTTAAAACATAACAATCCTAGTTAGGTGCAAACATAAATTGAATTTAAAATACAGTCAATTCAACAACGGCAAAAACTGATTTCATGGTTATCAGCAGACCGAGTGAAACGAGGTCAATGCGCACTTACACATAGAATTTATTCTATGTTGTGCTAGGCCCATTAAAAGCCTGTATCAGAAGTCGCCGTTGGCGACAACAAAATCAACCCAATTTACCCAAAATCAATTTGGTTCAACATGTTTTCTGTACTTGCTTGATCCAATCCCAAATAAGCTAAAGTCATTGATTCACTTGAGTGATTTAGTAAGTGCATGACTAGGCCAATATTGTAATTTGATTGCGTGTAAACACGATAAGCCCCGGTTTTGCGCATCGTATGAGTACCTAGATAATTAATTCCTAACAGATCGCCAACCCTACTCATAATTTTGTAGAACTGTTTTTCAGTGATATGGCGCTCGGGGTGTTGAATGGAAGGAAAGAGCCATTCAGATGCTAGTTTATGATCAAGCAGCCATTGACGGTACAATAAGAGTTCTGTTTGAACTGGTTTAAGGTACAAGGTATTAGGTTTACCAGTTTTTCGATCATGAATGAACGCATTTTGTTTAATAGAACCGTCCAGATTAAAAATATCGGTCTGTTTTAAGCCCATAACGTCACTCACTCGCAGTAGCGTAGCTTTACCAACTTGAAAAATCGTATAGTTACGTCGGCCAGCTTTAAAGTTATTGAGTAACGTATCTTGAACCTCTTTAAGAACGTTTGAATCTTTGATGGGTAAGACAACTTGTTGCATGTAAATGACCTCCAGTAAGAATATTTGCATTGTGTATCTACATGGGATATACTTGACTTGTAATAATAATTTAGGAGGGGAAAATATGGAACTTATTAAAGAACAAACACGCTTAGCAAAGTGGGGAAACTCGAAAGCTGCTAGAATTCCTAGCCAAATTATTAAACAACTGAAATTAGATGATAACCAAGATATGACAATAACCATTGAAAATGGATCAATTGTTTTAACACCAATAAAAAAGAACCCAACCAATATTCACGAACTATTTAAGGATTGGCAAGATGACGGGAAAAGGGATCACGAGCTTGATTGGGGAAAGTCAGAAGGTAATGAACTTCAATGGTAAGCCAAGGTGATATATTTTATGTTAACTTTAATCCAAGCCGTGGTCATGAACAGATGAATAAGCGACCAGCCATTGCGCTAAGCAATGATTTAGTCTGTCAGACGAGTAACATGACGATTGTGGCTCCAATTAGCAGTACCAAGCGTAATTTTCCAATGTATCATCGACTAACTAGTAGTCAAACAGTATATGGAAAAGTATTATTAGATCAAACCATAGCCTTAGATTTACGGGCAAGACATGTCACTGATGAAACTATTGTCGATCATGTATCGCGTGAAGAACTAGAAAAAATAATCACTTTGTACAAATTATTGTTTAGTATTGATGACAAATAGAAGAAGTCATTTCTTTAATATTAAAACAAATAACCCCCAAAATCTATATTATAGATTTTGGGGGTTATTCTTTCAATGTTTTCGAGGGGGTATTTGGAACTTATAGACCCTAAAACCACTTGTGGGATTGTAACTAGGTGGTTCTCTATTCAGTTACTAACTGTTGGACAATGTCAGATATGTGGATTTGGGTCTTATACTTCTTAAGGTCATGATTGTTAGTCGCTGTATTTCCCTTATGATTTAACAAAGCATCTAGCGCTGCTAGGTTGCTAACATAAGTCTGATTAATGTAGGTGCGAGGAACGATACGCGCAACTTTAACATAACTGCCCTTATGATAAGCCATCACATAAGGATCTTTGACCCCAGGATTAAGCCCCGTTGTTAAGGTTAGTTTGGTCCATTCATTCCCCATCGTATTATCAGTGAACCAAGCGGTCCAGTAACCATTGGTTGCCTTATTGTTAGGCGAAATTTCCTTTTCACCAGGTAATTTAGTGTACCCGACTTTATAGGATAAAAACGGATCAAATCGATCAATCGTCCCAATACCTTTATAATATCCCAAACATAAAATACCAATACTAACCAGTACTAGTGCAATCAAGCCACCTAAACCAAAAGTCCAACGACGATAACGACTTTTAAGCTTAACATTATGATCTATCTGGGTGGCCAAAGAGGGTTCTTTATCTTTTTTCATTGCAATCTCCTCGTTAAATAGAAGTTTTTCGAGTGAGATGTTAAACAATTGACTCAACGCATGCAGGGTCTCTAAACTTGGCATATTCTTGCCAGTTTCCCAAGTTGAGACCGTTTGACGGGTCACATGCAATTGTTGAGCTAACGCTTCTTGGGTTAAATTAGATTGTCTGCGCAAGGTCTTGATATCGTCTTTAAAGCTCAAATCTCACTCCTCCTAAATCATAATCAAGGATCTAAGGCAATCCTAGCAAGAATTACTAGCATTAGTCACGCAAATGTTACTTGCACAACTGGATAGTTTGGTTAATGTCGTCAATAAAGTCATTCTTCAGATCGTAATACCGTTCTGAAGAATGACTTTAGAAATGATCAAAGGTCTATTTGTATTAAGTCCCTAAAGGTTTCTTAACTAAAGACAGCGATAATCATTTTGGTGACTAAATAAATAATTGCAATTACCATCATCCAACCAGTAATGCGCATAAATTCCCAGACATTAGTTTGTGCCTTTGCGTTTTTGGTAATAACTATGCTTTTTTTTAGTGAATCATCGCCCTTGATCAAACTATCTAAGGTAATGTCGAATAAATTGCTAATTTGCACTAAACGATCAATATCGGGATAAGTACTTCCGACTTCCCACTTAGAAATGGCCTGACGAGAAACATTAAGCGTTTCTGCAAGATAATCTTGTGTCCACTGCCTTTTTTCTCGTTCTTCTTTTATCCTTATCGAGCCAAAACAGCCACTATCCTTAAAAATCTCCACGATAGGATATATATCATATGTTGAGAGACGTGTTCTAAGCCCTCGTTCAGTGTTCACCTTGATTAACTATGTTAATATAAACGTATATACTAACGTAAAGGGTGACGTAAAATGGCAAATAAGACAATATCTTCAATAGCTAAAGATTTGAATATATCACGTGCAAGGGTTTATCAAATTATTGACATGCTTGATGACAACGAAAAACCCTCAAAAGACAGCAATGATAGATATGTAATTGACGATAGTGTTGTCGATGCTATTCGTAAATACTATGCAAACAGTAACACCAAGGCTAAACAAGAAAAAACGTCACCAATTGACGATAAAGTTCTTGATATAATGCGACGTCAACTAGACGAAAAGGATAGACAAATTGAAAAGCTAACTCAATTACTTAACCAGCAACAACAACTTAATTTGTCTACTAACCGTCAAAACGAAAAACTACTTGGTACCACTACGAACAACCCCCTCTCACAGGACGATATCCCCCTTAAAAGCGACGATACAGACGTTTTAAAGCCTACCGAGGGTAATTATAAGGGAGTAGACACTAAGACGCCTAAAAGGGGCTTGTTTGGTTGGTTAAGACGTTAAAAATACCCCTTTGTCATATTATCGGCAAAGGGGTATAATACTGTTTGAAACTAAATTAAATAGACAAAAAAATTCCCTCGGAGCCTAACCCGGGGGAACACACTAACTTCATCAAGTTTATGTGTTCATTTTACCTACTATTGTAAGATTTTTCAAGTAGGTAGAGTTGAATTTTTCTGGATCACGGGGGAGCCAAGCCCCGTTACTAGAGTGGCAACATTCTAGCCAAGCCAACTAATCTTACCTTTCGAGGACTGACAGCCGGTTAGTGGAGCTAATGAAACAAGTGGACAGGTCAAACGAGAGCCGCCGCTATAAACTCCCGTTAGGAATTAACCTATACTTGTATTTAGGTTTCTTCCGAACGTATGCCCCACGTACGGGGCGGGCGGTAAAGCAGTACGAAAGTACAGGGCTGTTACGCAAGGCCAGTGATCCAAACAACTAAAAATAAATGATTGCTGGCACCTATAAAGGGTGCTTTTTTTATAGGCTAAATTAGTTAGGCTAATCTACAAGCGCAATAGTAACAATACAAGTGTTTTTACGTGACGGTGATTCGTGACGAACAACAAAAAGTTTTCTTCTTCGCAAAACAAGGGGAAAACTATATCCCGCTCAGGTTCAAGCGCTCTGAACAGCAAAGGACAAGTGCACTAAACTGGTTTGACCTTGAGGGTTAAGAGCACGTGGTTGCGTGCAGATAGGTTAAACTAGGGTGTTATTAATTTACTAATCGTCACGTAGACCACAAAACGTTAAGAACTAACTACTAACGATAGACACACTATTAATATTATATAGTCTCAGCCTAGGCGGGTTCTAAGCCGACATGTTTCGGACAATTATACATGAAACGTCATTATCACAAAGTAACTTACATACGTAGAATAATAAACTTTCACAAGTGTAAAATACTGGTATATTAACATTTACAAATTTACTCTATTTTCACAAAGTATCATTATCGTATGATATCGGTAAATATATAGCTTGCTATCGTTGATATAACAAGGATTTACACACTTCACAAACTTTAGCTTTTAATACTATGGGTTATGTTAACTAGCATAAAATAGTGCTATAATGAAAACTGACTCTAGTGGTTGCAACTAGCGTTAATAATGCTATACTACGTTTGTGCTGTATGACATGACATTGCACACTACTTTCAGTAACATACCGCAAAATAAAAAGGTCTACCCTTAACTGGATAGGCCTTTTTACTATGTCAATTTTAATGTTATTATAATAATATGTGCTATCTATATTACTTGGGGGAGCGGCTATCTGTTTAGGTAGTCGCTTTTTAATATTGCAATTTAATTAGAATGATCTAAAATAAAGTTGTCCCATTAGTCGGGACTCATGGTATTCCGTTTCGAAGTGACAACTTCTTAGTGAGCACTTACCCGGGTGTTCACTTTTTTAGTATTGCACCAAGTTTGCATAGTGCTATAATCATGCTTGTGTCTCCTACATGACACAAACACCTACTTCATAATAGTGTGACGATTCTAGCAAAATCATAAAGGCCCGTCATTAATTTGATAGGCCTTTTTGTGTGCTAACAAGCAACCTAAGCAACTTTATACGCTAAAAGGTGTAAAAACTAGTTAAAAGCTGTCAATTCCTTATGCTCCCACGCTACGCTCGTCCGCTACCATTGACAGCAAACAGTTAGTTTTTCTGAATCTCAACAAGAATCTAACTGCTATATTCGTTTTCAAGGGCCTTATTTATCGTTTCTAGCGGTTTTAAGACTGTTTATATATATTTTTACAAAAGGAAAAATAAAAAGCCCTCAGCAGGCTCTTAGAGGGCTAAATAACGAAGCCAGGACGATTAATAATATCTTCTTGTCTTTTTTGCAAAATATAAGAACGTGTTTAGAATCTTTTCAAGAGTATTCGCAGGAAGGCTAAGCTAATCATCATCTTACTGGTGTTCAGCTTTCGCTCACAATTGCGCCAGAGGCGCCGATATTTTCCTAGCCAGCTAAAAC
>NZ_QWZQ01000071.1 GCF_003885105.1 Lactiplantibacillus garii | reverse complement strand
TAAAGAATATTTAATGGCTGAATTTAAAAAATAATTTTAATATAATTTTATTATGCTAAAATTAATAATGCTATGTGAGGAGGAAATTAAATGGAAGCTATGCTACTAGTTGTTAGTATCTTATTAATTGTCATTTGGGGTGTTATTGATCGTAAGTCAATTAGGCCGCTACGAGCGTTTACTAAAATTGGAATTGTCACGTATTTGGTGGCTTTAATTTGTTTTAGTGCGGCAGAAGTAATTACTGAAGCACCGGCAAACGTTTATGCCGTGTACGCAGGGGCTGGTTTCTCGGTAATTACGATTTTGGCAATTGTTAATGTGATCACTGGTGGAATCGCAACGTTAAACGTTTCACGGGCAACCCGCACGTTTTTTGATACGGCGGCCATGGCCATTTTATTTAGTATTTTAGTAGCGTTAATTCAAATTGCACCGACAACTGCTTCGGCCCGGTCCTACTTATTGTTAATGGACTTTGCGTTAATTGCCGTCATGGTTGTGATTGCGGTTATTGCACTATTGGTTATCGTTATGAAAATCCTTTTTGGTTCAGAAAAGGAAGTTACCGAAGATCAAAATAATTCAATCGATCCACAAGCATAATGCTATTATATAAAATTATTAAGGAAGCCTATCCGTCAGACGTGGTGGGCTTTTTATTTTACCCGTAGTTTTAGATTTATCGTTGACAATTGTAAACGATCGCTGTATGATAATTTATGTTGATTACAGATGTAAACATAAATTGAGTGAAAGAGCATTGATTTAGGAGGAAATTGTCATGGTTAAAATTGTGGTGTTATTAGTTGGGATAGCAGCGATTGGGTTCATTTTATGGTGGTTCTTTGGTAAACACGAGGTGGCCGAAGTTAGTGCTCAAACGACTGGTAAGCAACAGCAGATTGATATTGAGGTCAGCGGTGGTTATTCACCCGAAAACGTGGTTTTAAAGCGGGGCGTGCCCGCGGTACTGAATTTCACCCGCAAGGACGCGTCTAGTTGTCTTGATCACGTGGTGTTCAGTGATTTTGGCATCAACCGCGCGTTACCTAAAGATCAGCAGGAAAGTATCGAGATTGATACTAGCAAGCCCGGTGAATACCAGTGGGCCTGCGGGATGGACATGTTTCACGGCAAGTTAACCATTAAATAACGGGGGTCATAACATGGATAATAAAAGGAAACAACGCGTTAACGTTACGGTTAAGGGCGGTTACGAACCGGCAGTCGTTGAGTTGCAACGGGGCGTGCCCGCGGAATTAACCTTTACCCGCACGAGTGCACAGGGGTGTCTGGACGTGGTGCACTCAACGGCCCTGGGCTTTGAAGCCCAATTGCCGTTAGACGAACCCCAGACGGTTGAGGTACCAACCGACCAGGCCGGAGACTTTGATTTCAGTTGTGGCATGGACATGTTCCACGGAAAGGTTGTGATTAAGGGATGAGTATTACAAAACGTTTTTGGATATCATTAATCTTTTCACTCCCAATGCTGGCTAACATGGTCTTAATGCCGTTCGGCTGGATGTTGCCGGGGGGCGCTTGGACCCAGCTAATTTTAACCACGGTCGTGATGGTCGTTTCGGCCGGCCCGTTTATCCAAAGTGCCTGGGCGTCGTTTACGAAGCACCACGCCAACATGGATACGTTGGTCGCCATTGGAACGGCTACGGCATACTTCTACAGCATTTACGCGATGGCGACCGGCCAAGCGGTCTTCTTTGAAAGTGCGGCCTTCGTCACCACCTTCGTTTTACTAGGTCAGGTTTTCGAAGAACGGATGCGCAACAACGCGTCTAGTGCCGTTGAAAAGCTGGTTAATTTGCAGGCCAAGGACGCCGAAGTCTTACGGGACGGCCAGTACGTGCGGGTCCCGTTAGAACAAGTGGTTCTTGGTGACGTGCTCCGGGTGAAACCTGGCCAAAAGATCCCGGTCGACGGAATCGTTGTAAAGGGAAGTTCCAGCGTCGACGAATCGATGGTGACCGGTGAAAGTATGCCGGTGTCAAAGAACGTGGACGACGCCGTCATTGGCTCGACGATTAATAGCAACGGAACCTTCCTGTTCAAAGCTAACAAGGTTGGCGACCAGACGATGTTATCCCAAATCGTAGAACTCGTTAGAAAAGCGCAGAATAGTCACGCTCCGATTCAAAAGTTAACCGATAAAGTTTCGGATATTTTTGTGCCGGTCGTTTTAATTTTAGCCATCGGGACTTTCTTAACTTGGTACGTTTTCTTAAATGCGAGTTTGGCAAACGCGTTAATTTTCGCGGTTTCAGTCGTCGTGATTGCTTGTCCGTGTGCCTTAGGGTTAGCGACGCCCACCGCGTTAATGGTTGGGACCGGTCGCGGAGCTAAGATGGGGATCCTCATTAAGAACGGTGAAGTACTGGAAGCCGTGAACGACGTGAAAACCGTTGTTTTTGATAAAACGGGGACCATTACCGTTGGTAAACCCCAAGTGACGGATATTGTTGGTGATCAGGACCAAGTTTTAGCACTGGCGGCTAGTTTGGAGGAAAATTCCGAGCATCCCTTGGCCGCGGCAATTTTAAACCGGGCCAAGGAATTAAACGTGGACGTTAAATCGGCGGACAATTTCCAAGCCGTGGAAGGTAAGGGCGTCGCCGCACAAGTGGACGGTCACACCGCGGTTGTTGGGAACCACAAGTTACTAGCTAACTTTAAGTTTGACCCGGCGATGGAACGGCGGGAAACCGCGTTACAAGACGCCGCCAAAACGGTTGTTTACGTTGGCTTGGATGACCAAATTATCGGGATGATTGCCATTCAAGACGTTGCGAAGGAAACCTCCAGGGAAGCGATTGCCGATTTAAAGGCCCGCGGGCTTAAGACGGTAATGCTGACAGGTGATAACCAGCGGGTGGCTAACGCCGTGGCTCAGCAGGTTGGGATTGACCAAGTGATTGCCGACGTGTTGCCGGGGGATAAAGCCGACCACGTGCAGGCGCTCCAGCAAACTGGTAAGGTAGCTTTCGTGGGTGATGGCATCAACGACGCACCGGCACTGACGGTGGCCGACGTGGGCATCGCAATGGGGTCTGGAACCGACGTAGCGATTGACGCCGGCGGGATCGTGCTCGTTAAAAACGACCTCCGTGACGTGGATAAAGCCTTAGCGCTTAGTAGAAAAACGTTTAGCCGGATTAAGCTCAATTTATTCTGGGCATTTATTTACAACGTCCTCGGCATTCCGGTGGCAGCCGGGGTATTCTTTGCAATTGGTCTGTCACTTAGTCCGGAATTAGCCGGCTTAGCGATGGCGTTCAGTTCGTTATCGGTGGTTACGAGTTCCGTGCTGTTGAATAAGGCAAAGATTACGACCCGGACCCGGGTTGCGTAACCGGGAAGGCTTTCGCTAATTGGCGGGGCCTTTTATATTATTGATGATTAATGGCCAAAAAGACCGTCCTCGTGAATCAACTTACTTGATCTACTGGGACGGTCTTTTTAATGGTACGATACTAAATTTTACCGGTTGAAATAATATTTTCGTGGCGCTGGATGCCACTTAACCGTTGGCGGTCCTCCGCAATTAGGAGTAAAAACAACGTTTCGGTGGCGGTCATGGCCGCTACCCTAGAAAAGTAGTAATCCGAATTTAACACGTGTTGCCGCACCGAAGTCCTGAGGTGGTGGTCGGCTTTCAGGGCAATCGGTGAATCCTTCCGGTTAGTGATTGCGATAACCTGCATGCCACGTTGGTGGGCCACGTCTACCTGCTTTAATAGTGCCTTAGATTCGCCGGAATTGGAAATGACGAGTAACACGTCGGCGGGCGTTAGGTTAAGCGTTTGTCCAATGGCCGTGGACCACGACTCGTCGCCGATAGCCAAAATTCCGATTTGGTTGAACCGGTAGATGGCGTCGGCCACGACCGGGTAAGTATTACCTTCCGCCGCTAATTGCACGATCCGGGCGTGATCCAGCAAGTGCAAAATTTTTTTGACCACCGGAGTTGCAAAACCGGCGAGGGTGTTACTGATTTCAGCAATCTTATTACTTTTGATGTTGGTAAGGGCCTGCTGAACGTTATCGATGTTGATTTCGTCGTAGTAGGTTGACTCGTCATCGGCTACTTTGGCCAACTGAATTTTGAGTTGGTGAAAACCGGTTAAATCCAGGTTTTTGCAGAACCGTGAAATCGAAGCTTCGCTCACCTGGGCTTTGTTTGCTAACTCGGAAATCGTGTAGTTAACGGCCGCTTGTGGCGCGGCCAATACTGCCTGGGCAACCTTATGGTCGGTAGCGGTCATTGAACCGAGCTTACTGTAGATGACGTCAATAATATTGTCATTATCCATAAATAATAGCTCCTTTAAATGGACTCGTTAGTCCCATTCTACCGAAAACGGAACGATTAACCTAGGATTATTGCTGCGGTTGTTTCCAAAGGCCATAAATTGTACCGGCAACGAGCGCGCCAATTAACAGAGCAAAGACGAAAAATAGGGGATTGTGCATTAGTAATACGACCCACAAACCGCCGTGGGGCGCCGGGACGCTAACGTGCCAAAGTTGGGCTAGGCCGCCACCCAGAATTGAACCAACCAAGCAGGAACCAATAACCCGCACCGGGTCGGCGATGGCGAACGGAATCGCGCCTTCGGTAATGAAGGAAATCCCTAAAACGTAGTTACTGATACCGGCCTTCTGTTCATCAGCGGTGAACTTACGCCGCCAAATGGTGGTCGCGATGGCGATGGCTAACGGTGGAACCATCCCACCAATCATAACGGAAGCCATCATACTCCCGTTACCGGTGGCACTTAGAACCCCGATAGCGGTTGTGTAGGCCGCCTTGTTAACGGGGCCGCCCAAGTCAACGGCCTGCATCCCACCGAGAATTGCGCCCAATAAGACCGCGTTGGCGGTGCCCATCGTGGTTAGGAAGTGAACGAGGGCCAGGTTGACTACTGAGAAAACGGGGTCAATTGCGAAGTACATCAGGGTTCCAACGATTAAAAGACCAAGAACCGGAAAAATAATCATCGGTTTTAACCCGTCCAGTGATTTAGGCATCTTGCGAAAGAGGTGCTTTAAACCGAGCATGACGTAACCGGCCAAAAAGCCGGCGATAATGCCACCGATAAAACCGGCACTCCCGTTGGCTTTCACCACACTGGCACTGGCTAAGGTGGCCATGTAACCGCCAACGAATCCGGGCATCAGGGCGGGCCGGTCAGCGATTGAATACGCGATGTAGCCCGCTAAAATCGGAATTAGGAAGCTAAAGGCGTTGGTGCCCAACGAATTTAGGAAAACGAAGGCGGTGGAATTTTTTCCGAGCGACTGTTCCAACAGGAATGAAATCGCTATCAGGATCCCACCACCAACCACGAAGGGCAACATGTTGGAAATACCACTCATGAGGTCTTGATAAACGTGGTGCCAAAGTCCGTCGGTTGCTTGGGCTTGGTCGGTAGCAGCTGGCGCACTGCCATCCGCGTGAAAGGTTGGCACGTTGCCAGCTAAAGTCTGCTTAATTAGTTCCTCCGGCCGTTTAATCCCGTCAACTACTGGAACCTGGAGGAGTGGTTTGCCATTAAAGCGGTCCATAGCAACCTTTTTATCGGCGGCCACGATTACCCCCGCCGCCCGGTCGATCTCTGTGGCGGTGAGCAGGTGTTTAACGCCTTCCGAACCGTTCGTTTCTACCTTTAAGTTAACGCCTAGTTGGTTAGCCGCGTCGTGGAGGGCGGATTCGGCCATGTACGTATGTGCAATCCCGGTGGGGCAGGCGGTGACGGCCACTAGGTAGGGTTGTTGAGCAGTGTTTTTTGCCGCGGGGCTGGTCGCTTTGACGGCCTTTTTTTGTTGTGCGGCCGTAAAGAGCTGCTGAACTTCGGCGGGGGTCGTCGCCGTTTTAAGGGCCGCAATTAACGTCGGGTCCAATAGTAACGAGGATAATGCGGCGAGGGCTTGCAAGTGCATGTCGTTAGCGTGGTCGGGAACGGCAATCATGAAAAACAGGTTAACGGGTTTTCCATCGAGGGCGTTGTAATCAATGCCAGTTCGGCTACGAGCAAATAGGACGGCGGGCTGTTGGACGGCCGCGTTCCGGGCGTGTGGCATGGCGATGCCGTCACCAATCCCGGTGGTGGCTTCGGTTTCCCGCTTTAAAATATCCTGACGATAGAGGGCCTGATTGTTGATGATACCGCTTTCAAAAAGTTGCGTAATCATTTCATCTAAAGCGGCCGGTTTAGTGGTGGCCGTTAGATCCATAATCATAATATCGGGTTTTAGTAATTCAGTGATCTCCATATTGAAAATTCCTTTCTCTTATTAAATAAACATGAAATTATTTATCGGAACAAATGTAGTTTATTTTCACTCAATTGTCAAACAT
>NZ_QWZQ01000070.1 GCF_003885105.1 Lactiplantibacillus garii | reverse complement strand
AATTTCACTATTTTATCGATCAATGGAACTAATATTTCGTCAACAAATCCCCGTACACCGGCGATTACCCACTAATTTTAAAATCTCCGCTTGCAATTATGGCCCAAATTTTTATATTGAAAGCGTAAACAATCACTAGCACTTAGCGCTTTGCATACTTTAAATAAAGGACTGTTAATTATGAAATTAATCGCACTTGTCGGAACTACCGCCGCAAAATCGTATAACCGCAACTTACTTCATTACATGCAACGCCACTTTAGCGACCAAGCTGAAATCGACGTTAATGAAATTACAGACATTCCGCTATTCAACGAACCGGACCAAAGCGCGGTCCCTAGTACCATCCACGCGTTAAACGATAAAATTAGTCACGCTGACGGGGTCATTATTGGCGTTCCGGAATACGATCACGCCGTCCCGGCCGCACTTAAAAACGTGATCGAATGGCTTTCATACGGCTTGCACCCCTTCGCAAATAAACCAATTATGTTGGTGGGGACGTCACTGGGCGTTCAGGGGACCTGCCGTGCCCAGGAAGAACTCCGCAATATCTTAAACGCGCCCGGCGTAGACGGAATCGTTTTACCCGGTAACGAATACATGCTAAGCTACGCGCAAAAAGCGTTTAATCCCGCGGGGGACTTAACCCAAGCGGGCTCCATTGATTTCTTAGAAAGTTGCTTCGCCCACTTTGTTCAATTTATCAAGACGTTACAGGGCAGTACCACGACCAAAGTCGACTGGCAAGCCAACTACGACGTCATTGTTTTGGGCTTCGGTGGTGCCGGGGCAACGGCCGCCCGGTTTGCCGCTGATGACGGTGCAAAGGTTTTATTAGTCGATACCGCGCCATTTGGTCACGAAGGCGGTAACACCCGCTACTCAGCTCAACACGTGGTGACCGGCGACAGTCTTGAAAAATTAACGGCTTACTACCAGGCCCTCGGCGCACCGTTTAAAACACCCGCTAAAACGTTAAACGCCTACTTAACGGGTATGAGTCGCATCCCCGACTACTTCCAGAAGTACTTAGGGATTAAGGCCGTTAGTTGGAAACACGATATTAAACCGGGCGACGCGGTGGCCGTTAAAAAGACGATGGCGGAATACCCCGAATTACCAGGGAGTGATACGGTCGACTTCGCCCTCGTTCATAAACGTGATAAGGACGCTGGCCTTTGGAAGGTCCTGCGTAAAGAAGTCCTCAATCGCACGGCCAACATCGACGTCTGGTTAGCCTCACGGGCCCAACATTTGATTCAAGACCCCGTTTCTAAAGCTATCCGCGGTGTGCAAATTGAACGGAATCACCACCTGGTCAACGTTCACGCTAACCACGGGGTCGTCCTGGCCATGGGCGGCTTTGAAAATAATCCGGCACTGACCGAAACTTACCTGCATAGTCACCACCTCACCCCACTAGGCACGCTCTACAACCGGGGAGATGGTGTTCGCATGGCTCAGGAGGTCGGGGCCAAAATGTGGCACATGACCAACTACGAATCACACGGGATTTTACCCGGAATCACCTTCAAGGAAGGCCCTAACGAACGGGGCCGCCAAATCGAACAGTGGCCGTTACTTAAACATGGCAGCATTTTTGTCATTGCCGACGATGGGACCCGCTACTTCCCAGAGGACGCTAAACACCGCCATGGTCACATTCAAACGCACGGTTCTTGGTTGATTCCAATGATGAATCAACACCCGTACCTCGTCTTTGACCAACACCAGTACGCCGATTTTAAACAGCAACTCGCCGACCGGGGCCGCCTGCCTTACCCTGAATTTATGGATAAACTGGTTAAAGCGGACAGTATTGCGGAGCTGGCAGCCCAGATCAACGTTCCCGCCGCCAACTTAGAACAAACCGTGACCGATTTTAACCACTATACCGAAGTCGGGCGCGACTACGCCTTTGGCCGTGACCCACAGACCATGCGAGCCTTGGACGCCGGTCCCTACTACGCCATCGCGGCCGCTAACGACGTTTTAAATACGCAGGGGGGCCCACAACGTAACGAAAACGCGCAGATCTTAGACACGAATGATCAGCCGATCCCACACTTATTCGGCGCTGGTGAATTGGGCGGGATCGTCGCCAACTGTTACCAGGGTGGTGGCAACCTTGCAGAATGTTTGATTTTTGGCAAGTTAGCTGGTGAAAGTGCCGCTAACACCGAGGCGGACGGTGAACTCGTTACCACAACCACCGCCAACGGAATCAATGATTTGGCTGACGGTGAAAGCGCCGCTAACATTCCACTCAAACCCGATCAATTTTTAGGCAGTTCTAACAGTGGTCTGGGTGGTAAAGTGGTCGTCCGGGTCACGTACCACGACCAAGCCATTCAAAACGTTGAAGTGGTCCAACACCACGAAAGTGAAGACGTTGGTTTAGTTGCCGTGTCCAAGTTACCGGAAGAAATCGTTGCCGCTAACTCGACCGACGTTGACGCCATTTCCGGGGCCTCCGCTTCCAGTCGAGCAATCAAGGAAGCTGTTAACGATGCTATCCAACACGCACAACGAGGGACTGCGGTTCATAACTAATTTTTGAAGTAATTCGCAAAACGCGCCTACCAGTAATCATGGTGGGCGCGTTTTACTAACCCCAAAATTGTAACTAAGCGCAACTTGGATTTTGTAATCGGTTTCAAACTGTTCTATACTTAAACTAATGTGACTAATAGAAATGATCAACGCCGGCACATTGACACACCGACCATTGATTTAAAATGGAGGAATTATTATGACAGTGGCTATTCGTTATCAAACACGCAACGGTAATACCGAGGCTTTCGCAAACCAGATTGCGGCGGTGGCCAACGTTCCCGCGGAGTCGGTTGCGACGCCCGTGAGCGCAACCGATTTGCTATTCTTCGGGGGCGGCACCTACTTTATGCGGCCCGATTCAGCGGCGTCCGATTTTATGGAAGCCCTTGACCCCAATAAAGTTAAAAAGATCGCCCTTTTCACCACTTCTGGCGGCCCCGAAATGGTTTCGGACAAAGCCCTCACGAAGATTGCTGAAAAGAAGGGCATCCCAATCGTCGGCCACTTCCACCAAGTCATGGGTGGCAAGGGGATGAAATTACTCGGTAGTAAGGGCGGTAAGCTGAAGCCCGAACAAATTGAACTCGTTAAAAAGTTTGCTCAAGAAATGCTAGCTAATCAGTAATAAAACAATAAACGTTCATCGTGGATTTTCTCCAACGGTGAACGTTTTGCTTACATATCTAAAATAATTAACCATGCCTAGTCCTACGACTGTCTTTAATTGAGATGCTAAGAATGTTTCACGTGAAACATCCGTCAGCGTAACGCCATTCGCACCCGTTTTCGCAATTCGGGAACAACGTCCGTTTGAAACCACGGGTTCCGTTTCTGCCAGCCGTAGTTAAGTGGTGACGGGTGCACTAACGGAAAGTACGCTGGTAAATACGCCGCGTACTTTTGAACCGTGGCGGTCAAGTTTTTTTGCCGGTTGAGACCCAAGTACATTCGCATGGCGTATTGACCAACCAGCAAGGTTAGTTGCACTTTAGGCATCATTTTAAGTAGTTCGGGGTGCCACTTTGCCGCAAATCCTTTACGGGGCGGCAAGTCCCCACTCTTGCCCTTACCCGGATAGTAAAAGTCCAACGGCATAACGGCAATCCGATCACTGTCGTAAAACTCGGACCGCGTGACCCCCATCCAGTCCCGCAACCGGTCCCCACTCGCGTCGTTAAAATAAGTTTTCGTGTTTTGAGCAACACGTCCGGGCGCCTGACTAATAATCAAAATGGTTGCCATAGCGGGCACGTGAAAGAGGGGCTCCCAACCTTGCGCCGTAAATTCAGCGTTCTCCGGGTCCGTTTTAATGGCTCGTGTGATTTCTTCAATTGTCATACTAAAATCCGCCTTTCCACTATTTATTGGCAAGCCGCATCGCCCAGTTCCCGTACCAAGGCGGTCACATTTTGTTTGATCTGATCCCGAACCGTTCGAAAAGCCGCTAAGCGTTCGGCAGTTGTGCCCGTAGCTTGGGCTGGATCTGGTAGTGGCCAGTGGAGCCTGCGCACCCTACTTGGTGTCACCGGGCAGCGGTCCCGTGCGTCCCCACACAAAGTCACAACCAGGTTGCACCGGTTTAAATAGTTCGAATCGATGAGTTTGGACGTCTGCGCTGACATATCCACTCCCACTTCTTGCATCACTTGCACGGCCAGAGGGTTCACCCCGTGCGTTTCAATGCCCGCGCTGGCAACTTGCCAGCCCGTTCCCAATAACTGTCTGGCAAAGCCTTCCGCCATCTGGCTGCGGCAAGAATTCCCCGTACAAAGAAAATAGATTTGCTTCACTTTAACCATCCCTTCGATTAGCCGACGCCCTATCAATTTATTTATAGGTTAGCCCATTTTCATGACACCAATCAATCGCGATTTGACGATAAGCTTGATCTTGAAATGCGTACCAGGCTTGCTCTAAGTCCAGCCGGATCAGTGTTTCCCGAAAATGGTGAAAGGCGCCCCGCCCCCGCAAACTTTCTGCTAGCTGACGCTGGTCCTTGCCTGCTGGCAACCGCTCTGTATAAGCTTGCATGATTTGATAATCGTCAATTTCATACGCGGTCGGTAATCGTAGGTACCGGTCATCGTCAAAATCAATCATCCCCGCATCCACGTCATCGACGTAGTCGTTTATATAATTAAATTCACCCGTTACACGGTTATAAAACCCGGTTGTTTCATCATCCATCAGACTAATTGCCTCTACTAAGGCAGCTAATTTAATTTCCATTCCGACCCACTCCTTGGTATTTTAACCGAACCAGCTACCGTAATCTGCGCGTTTCGTCCGTGGCGTATTTCCAAAACAGATCGACCACCGCTGCCGGATTATCCCGCCGTTTCATAAACGCCAACCGACTGCTGATCTTTGGTACTAGCGGGACCACTTGGATGTTGTCAAAACCGGTCAAATCAAACGACCGGTTCATCACGACCGAAATACCGGCCCCCTGATTTAGCATCGCCAAGATCAACTCGATTCGTTGACCGTTATAGGTGACACGCGGTTGCAACTTTAGATCCCGCAGAGCGGCAAACAACGGACTGTTTTTACTAACCGTATCGCTCTGCAAAAGGATCGATTCACTTTCTAACATATCTAACGTTAAGTACGCGCGGTGCGCCAACGGGTTACTTTTAGGCACGAGTACCACGAGTTGATCGGCCTCGTTGACCAGCGTATCGTAGGCACTCGCCGGCTGGTCAAAGATCCGGGTAAACACCACGTCCACGTTTTTTTGGTCCAGCGCGTGCGCCAGCTGGTCCACGCCGGCTTCACTAAAACACAATTTAATATCCGGATACTGTTTGGTAAAACCCGTAATGATTTGAAAAGCTTGGTACTGTGGTAACGAGGGTAACCCCTTAATAACCAGCGGCCGTTCTTGTTGCCAGAATCGCCCAGTGATGGCCTGGTTTAAGTCGGCTTCCCGTTTTAAAACCCGTTTCACCTTGGGTAGGATCAATTGCCCAGCCCGCGTCAACTTAACTTGCCGGTGCGCACGGATAAATAACTTCACCCGCCACGTCTTCTCAAGGAACATGATGTCTTTAGAAATGGTCGACTGCGACAAAAACAACCGCTCGGCACTCCGGCTATAGTTAAGCGTTTCCGCTAAGTCCACAAAAACTGCTAATCTCCTAGTTTCCACCGGCTCCCCCCTATCTATTCTTAATTAGAATAGTTTAACACAGAATCAGAATTGTTCTCCGCTTTCGCGGCAACTAGACTATAAACTGTTGTTAAAATTAGTCATTGAGGAGGAATTGCATGCCAATCGGAATCATAACGAGCGTTGGCGCCATTCTATTTGGCGGGATTGTCGGCGCAATCAGTGGCAAGCTCATGTCAGAACGCCTGAAAACGGGGTTGAACATGGTATTTAGTATTTGTTCCATCACCATGGGAATCTACGCGATTGCTCCCTTAAAAAACTTGGCGGCCGTAACCTTTGCCGTCATCATTGGAACGAGTATTGGTATTATTTTTCACCTAGGAGACGCAATCAACCGGGGCGCCCGCGGAATGCAACGGTTCATTTCCAAATTTATCAAGGGCCCTTCCGAACTTGAGGAGAAGGCGTTTGAAGATACGCTGGTAACGGTGATCGTGCTGTTCTGTGCGAGCGGTACCGGCATCTACGGAACGTTGACTGAAGGGATTAACGGCGACGCCACTATTTTGATTTCCAAATCCATTTTGGACTTCTTTGCGGCCATCATCTTCGGCGCTAACCTAGGGGCGGTCGTCTCACTGATTGCCGTACCACAGCTCATTATTTTAACCTTAATTTTTTTGTTAGCTCACGTGGTCGTCCCACTCACGACCCCCACCATGATTTTTGACTTCAAGGCGGCCGGGGGCGTCCTCATGCTGGCCAGCGGCTTCCGGATTACCCATATTAAAATGTTCCCCACCGCTGACATGATTCCAATCATGGCCGTCATCATGCCCATTTCGTGGCTGTGGACCAATTGGGTCGTGCCACTGATCAACTGAGTTGCTTATTAAAGCGGTTTTAGTTAGAATAATTATTCACGTTCTGGATAATCGTTACGTCGAATCATATACGATTTCTGTGAGTACATCCCTTAACCTAGTTACCTTACTTTATGCAGGACATAGTATCCTTGAACATCCCATTATGTTCTCTATACTAAACCTATACGGGGAGGGATTTTTAATGAAAAAATTCACGGCAAGTTTACTGACTATTGCAGCAACTCTGAGCTTATCAACGGCCGTTACAATGACCGATACAACTGCTCAAGCTGCTACTTGGCATAAAGGAACACCCAAAGTAATTCGGGGTAAATGGCGGGTTAAACACGTTTCAACCAAGGTTGCACACCTAAAGGTAACCAAGTCACGCGTCTATTTATATTCCGCGGGTAAGTTTTACCTAAAAAACGTTAAATATAAAAAAGTAAGCGCTAAAACGTATAAAGTTCGGGGTTACGAATACACCTACCTGCATTCCAAAAACACCGTTAGTTTCAAGGTTAAGGGTCATAAAATTCTCAAGTATAAAGGAAATTATCCGGGTGCTAGTTGGGATAACTACGTTCGCCGCTAACAAGTTTTTAACAAAAATAGTGCTCTGGCAAACAAACGACAGCCGTTCATTTGCTAAAGCACTATTTTTTATGCGAAAAAAGAAGGAACTATGACATATCATTTATGGTATAGATTTCTGAAACACTCCATGCACCGGTTTCTACTCTAAAAACAGCTTCATTTGTGATACGGAGACCCGTATCATAAATAGGCGCTATTTAACCTTTTTCTAGAGGCATTGCCTTATATGATTGTGCAGACAATTCTAGTTCGTTTGACAAGTTTCCAGTTACAGTGTAAAACTTGCAGTCACCGGTTATATTATAAACTCTATACAATTTATAACTATCTCCGCATTTTTTTGCAGCTGTTAGCTCATTCCCACTAATATAAAAAGGAGTATTTATGCCCCCCTTAGTAGTTTTCACCTCAATATATATTGGATCACTGGGCCTAGAATAAAAAGTGTACAAGTTAAATAGAGACTCTGATTTAGTATAATTAAGGAAGTAAATTGGAGGATCAAATAATGACGAAGCACAGTTATGACAAGGAATTTAAGGAACAGGCCGTTC
>NZ_QWZQ01000006.1 GCF_003885105.1 Lactiplantibacillus garii | reverse complement strand
TTTGCCCATAGAAAAACTCCTCCTTAGGTAGGCAAGCTTTGATTATTTGCTTGTCTACCCAAAGAGGAGTATATCCCACTAACAAACTTAGTTAGTGGCAACGTTTACTTAATTAATTTATTTTTGGTTGGTTTTGCGAGTTAAACGGTCGTATACCGCTGCGCTGACCCAATCGGCCGTCCACATCCATAAAACATGCCCTAGGGCTTCGGAGACGTGCTCGGTCATTGGCTGATCTTTCGCGGCGGGAATCGTTCCTAGCGCCGGCAGCAAAATGTGATGGAAGGCACCAAAAACGCCGAGCCCAAATAGCGCACTACTCCCCGCCTTAGCTTGGGGGTGTTTACGTGCCCACAGACTGTACGTTACCGCAAAGGTGGTCGAAAAGCCGAAATGCATCATGTAACTGACAACCGGTAATTGGTGTCCCGCGTACGAATACGTGGCGTGCGTGACACTCGCTGGAATTCCCACCTGTTGTAATAACTGCTGCGGTGGGTTGGTTTGATCCCGCTCCGGAGTCCGCGGTGGCAAGATATTTTCCCAGCCAAGTTTGACTAATCCAGAAATTACCCCACCGGTCACGCCCGCAACTACGGCCGCGCGGTGGTTAAAACTTTTATTCGTCATCAATAAAACCTGCCTCCCTATTCAATAAACTTATCATACCAGCCCACCGCCAAAGTTCGTAATAATTCAGCTTGGTTTATCAATCGATAAATTAAATTTGCGTTTTTAATTTCAAGATGCTATGCTTTATGCATTCAATTATCAGGTGATAAGTGAAACTAGAAAGGGGAATTTTAAATGTACCTAGGATTAAAAGAAATGCGTCACGAAAAACTACGCTATAGCTTACTCAGTGGCGTTTTACTATTAATTGCCCTGGTCGTGTTCATGTTAGCCGGGCTCGCCAACGGTTTGTCTAACGGAAACCGTCAAGCGGTCGACCAGTGGCACGCGACCACCGTTTATTTAAATAAAAACGCCAACCAAACGTTGTCCGCGTCCCAGTTGACCCTGGCTGATAAAAAACACCTTCAGGGAACGAAGATCGCCCCGTTATCGAACTTATCCGGGACTTTACGAACCAGCAATAATCAACTCAAAACCACGGCTAGTGCGTTTGGGACTAGCCGTAACAGTTTCTTAATGCCGACCGTGACGAGTGGTCATCGGATCAATGGTAAAAACCAACTGTTGATCTCCGCCGCCCTTAAAGACCAAGGCTACCATCTCGGTCAAAAGGTCCGAATCGGGACGACCAAAAAAACGGTCAAAATCGTTGGGACATACGCCGCCAGCACTTACAGCATTGCACCCACCGTTTATACCGATACCGCTACTCTAAACCGCTTGAAAGGCAGTCCCGTTACCAGCGGCCAGCAACAGCCCATCAACGCGTTTGTCACTAAGCGTAGTCACTTTAAAACTAGTAAACACGGCAACTTACAACGGATGAGTATCAATACTTTTATCGATAACCTTCCCGGCTACAGCGCCGAACAGTTAACGCTAAATACCATGATCTACTTCCTCTTCGTCATCGCCCTCGCCGTGATTGGCATCTTCATGTTCGTATTGACCCTTCAAAAGCAGGCTCTATTCGGCGTTTTGAAAGTTCAGGGTATCGGAACCAGTCACATTATCGCGGCCTTACTCACGCAAAGTATCGCCATGGCCCTAATTGGAATTGGCCTTGGCTTAGCCATTACGGTCGGGTTAGCCCAGATCATGCCAGCTGGTCTTCCGTTCGTCATTAACTGGCAAGCCTTCGGTATTTACAGTCTCGCATTACTCGGTGCCGCGGTCATTGGCGCGCTGCTTTCCTGGCGCACCGTTGCAAAAATTGACCCCGTCGTTGCCATTGGATAGGAGGAAATAAAACTATGTCCACTGCCGTATTAGCTTTACAACACATCAATAAACAATTTGGCCACGGTCACACCGCCGTTACCGCCCTTAACGACGCTAACTTTGAAGTCAACGCCGGCGAATTTGTCGCCATTATTGGGCCGTCCGGTTCTGGTAAAAGTACCTTTTTGACCATTGCCGCCGGACTACAAACCCCAACCAGCGGCCAAGTTCTTCTCAACGGGCAGGCCCTGACGAAGCAAAGCGAAAAAGAACGGTTAGCCTACCGTTTTAACGAAATTGGTTTCATTCTCCAAAGTTCCAACCTCATTCCGTTTCTAACGGTCACCGAACAGTTTAAATTAGTTGATAAAATGGCTCACCGTCCGTTTCAACAATCAGCCGCACTCGAACTCCTAAACGAGTTAGCTTTAAGCGACGTCAAAAACGCCTACCCCAACGAGCTTTCCGGTGGTGAACGTCAGCGGGTCGCCATCGCCCGCGCGCTCTACAACGACCCAAGCGTCATTCTTGCCGACGAACCTACCGCGAGCCTAGATACGCCCCGCTCCATCGACGTTGTCCAACGCCTCGCTGCCGAAGCCCACCAGCACAACAAAGCCATCGTCATGGTCACGCACGACCAACGCCTCATTAGCCACTGCGACGTTGTTTACCGGATCGAAGACGGTAACATGACCCGTGATAACACCGCGACTGCTCAATAAGCTTGTTTCCGTAAAGCCCCACCCCGTTAAAAATCAGACGGGGTGGGGCTTTCTTTGTCACTATTTTTCATGGTGAAGGCCTTTGCGACCTAACTTCAATCATTCAATTTCACTAGATTGTTTCAATTTCCGCCTATCGATTCCAAGTTAGTGTCCACTTTCCAGCCCTCCGGTCGTTGGCGGGCCGTAACCACTAATTTACTTAGTCTTAATAGCACGTTGCTTAAAATACCTGGTTTTAAATGCCAACCAGCTTGTTTTTCGCTAATAACAATTAATTATCTTTAACCTATTACGCATAAAACTCCCAAAACTTAAAAAGATTTCAAAGTATCCATAACGTTACGTAAAAATCGTCAGTAAATTGAGAAATGGTTTTCCAATTTACTGACGATTATTAATTCAGTAGAACTAAATTTTTTACTTTGGAACAATGAACAATCCGAAAAGCTATTCTAATTAGAAGATGAATCCTAGCCTATTCAGCTACTTGTCCAATTTAAATAATGCTCTTCCATCTAGGCGCCCGGAGAAGTTTTGGCATATAGCTGTGAGCCGGTGGTCGGTTCGCAGCTTACAACGCTTCATACCAAAGTACTTCATTGGACAATCATTCTTAGTCATGTGCGTTTTTGCGAATTGATTGGACTAGGAGGGCCGTCGCACCGGCTCCCGCCCGATCATCGTAATATTTTTGAAAACGGTGATCAGCTAAATACATTTCTGCTAACCCGCGGTGCATTGCGGCCGAATACTTTGGCCAAGTAAAGCCGAGCCACTGGCGATGCAGCGTGTAGATCCGTTGAGCAGTCGTGTCGTCAAGGTTCGTAACCGTCAAACCGTGTTTGAGTTCTTTAATGAGTTCCGTCTCCACTGTCGTCATTTGTTGGTAGTCAGCCGCACTTAGATTGGCAAATTTTGTGTTAGCTGCTTGTAGCGTGGATTCGTCATAAGTTGCTCGTAATTCTTTTCCATAGTCGGCTTCGTTTTGGGTTAACGCCGCGTCCTTAAATGCTTTAAACTTAGTTTCATCCGTCATGGTAACGTCCTCCCGTTGTGTTTGAATTGTCGTTTGAATCAGTACCAACATTTTGTCGAGGTGCTCTCGCTCTTGTAACAAATTTTGGTACTGGTGTTGTAGGCTGGCCACTTGCTGAGTAATTGGCTGGGTCAACAGCGTTCCAATTTCTGCTAACGGTAATCGCATTGCCCGGTACAGGCAAATCCGCTGAAGTCGGTCCACCTGTTCAGCTTCGTAATAACGGTAGCCGTTCGCCCCGACCCGGGCTGGTTTTAATAAACCAATTTGGTCGTAATAACGTAGTGTCCGAACACTGACGCCGGCCAAACTAGCCAACTGTTTAATTTGATAACTCATGGCACCCTCCTTTCAACAACACTTAGTTTACGGGGTGACGTTGCGTTAGGGTCAAGGATTTAAGTCATATTTTTTTCAAAACTGAACATCGTAATCAAAATAACAGAGGCTGTGACAAAAGTCACAACCTCTGTTTTATCCCCGCACAATTATTGTCGAAACGGGTTTCAAAAGTCCGCTGGTGAGCATTAATTTAATTAGCTTGCGGCAATTTGTAGCGTAAAACACGGTAAACTAGGGCCACAACGTAAACCGTAATTAAGCGGTCAAGGTAGTCGGTCATGATTTGAATCAGAAAGACCGCCGCCACTTTACTCATGCCAGTTCCCAGTAACACTTGAACTAACATACTGGAACCCGACGACGTAATCCCGTGAAATAGGGCTACCGTAATCAAGGTACTTACAACGGTTCCCGGCAACGAAATTGCGAGTGCGAGCCACCAATTAGTCCGCCAGTTTCCGGGTTTAAAGCGGCGGTACAGCCAACCGGCAACGAGTCCCGTTAATAACTGGACCGGTAAATAAAACCAGGCGTACAAATCAGTAAAACCGTTTAAGACCGCGGTCACGCCCCCGGCCAACACCCCACCCACCGGGCCAAAAACCGCGGCGGCAAGGACCGTTCCGATTGAATCAAGGTACAGGGGTAATTTTAACATTAGGGCCACGTTGGCCCCGACCACGTTTAAAGCAATACAGAGAGCAATCAACGTTAGGGTGCGCGTTTTTATTTTATGCATGGGCCACCCCGAGTTGCTGCAATACCCGCGTTAAAGTTGGCTCCGTCGCGTTGGTGACCCGCTGCAAAAATAGCCGCCAAAAGGCTTCAACGTCAACGGTCGTCATAATTTGACTGTTAGCCGGTTCGTGCCAGAAATCGTGGTCGTCCACGATCGATTGTCCCCGGGCCACCCCGTCCACCGCGACCGTGGTATAGCTTTCAAAGCCGCGTACGACGTCTTGGTCCAGTAACGCGGCCACGGCCAACGGATCGTTGATCACGCAACCAATGACCTGCTCGTATTGCCAGTGAAAATCAAAGTAAAACCGCGTAATTTTTTTGAAAAGTGCGCCCATTTTAGGATCAACGTTCTGAATGTATTCTAGCAAGCTGGGTGTTAACACGATCTTTCGCGTCACGTCTAAGCCGACCATTTGAATCGGCACCGGCATGGTATCAAATACCAGTTTAGCCGCGTCCGGATCACACCAGAAATTGTACTCCGCCACGGGCGAACAGTTGCCGTGACTCTTGTAACTACCACCCATTAAAGTAAAGCGGTCACACCGTTCAAACAGCGTGGGGTCGCGTTGCAGGACCTGGGCAATGTTGGTCAGGGGTCCTAACGCTAAAATGGAAGTAGTGGGGTCCGCCGTAAGGGTATCGGCAATAAATTGGACCGCATCCTGGGCGGGACCCACGGCAGTCACTTCTGGTAAGCGACTATTACCGAGACCGTCTTCGCCGTGGGTATCCTGAGCACTGGTGTAAGCGACCTTCAAAGGGCGGTTAGCACCAAGGTAAACCGGAATATCCAGCCGGTCGACTAAGTCTAAAATCTTAAGGGCGTTTTGGGCCCCGATGTGGGTGGGAACGTTGCCACAAACGGTGGTGATCCCCACCACGTTCAGTTCGGGTGATTTTAATGCTAAAAGTAAAGCTAAGCTATCATCAATGCCAGGATCACAGTCAATGATGACGTTACGGGTTGCATCCATATTTCCTACCTCCGGTGAGTGAAGTTCTTGGTTTTTTATGCTGGGAAGTTTACGAACCAGCCAGAGTGTGAGGCCCAGACGGGTTGGGAGTGAGGATTAGCCTAGCGGGTGGTGATATGCGGTCTTGGCATATTGCCAACTGCGTAGCTAACCGGAACTCCCAGTCTGGCCCGAACACGTTTCGGCTGTTAAGGTAGGAAAGCGCTCCTAATTCCAATGGTCGAAACGTGTTCGGCCGAGCTGCTCCCTCCGCTTGCTACGCCACCAGCACCATACCAAAACCGTATGCCACTGGTGGCTAGGCAATGCTCAGGAGCAAACCGCTCGGACCTCGCACTCTATTTCATAAATGCCCCTTCATTATACCGGAATCGGTGGGGTTTGGAAACACACCGGGTTTTCTTCAAACTTATGGTAGTATTTTTAAACCAATGGGACTATTCTAAGAATTGTAATCGATATAATGACCGACCAAACCGCCCAACACGCTTAACGTGCTACCGCAGTTGTTTTTTAGCCGGTTTTCGGGAGTGATAATGATGACTAAATCTAAGTTAACGACCGACCAACTGGCTAAGCAACCAGTCGAGCAGTTCTACCAAACCTTACAAACGGATCAAAACGGGTTAAACGATGACGCGGCCGAATTACGGCTCAAGGCAGTCGGTCCTAACACCATCCAGCAGACCCAGTCACGGTCGCAGTTTAAAGCGTTCATCAAAAATTTTACTAGCCTGATGGCCCTGCTACTGTGGGTCAGCGGGCTAATTGCCATGTTTACCGGCATGTTGGAACTCGGCATCGCGATTTGGGCGGTCAACCTGATCAACGGCTGTTTCAGTTACTGGCAAGAACACGCTGCCCAAAAGGCGACCGACTCGTTAAAGAAAATGTTGCCCACTTACACCCACGTTCGTCGCAACGGCGTGACAAAACAAATCGACGCCACCGAATTAGTTCCCGGGGACGTGTTCACGATTCAAGCGGGCAACAGCATCTCGGCCGATGCCCGCATCATCGCGGCCACCGCTTTACAAGTTGACGAATCAGCCTTAACTGGTGAATCCGTCGCCGTCGATAAAGTGCCGGCTTACCAAAAAGGTGCCGGCAAATTTGCCGAACAAAACGTGGTCTACGCCGGCACGGTGGCGGTCAACGGGACGGCCACCGCGGTTGCCATGCAAACCGGGATGCAGACCGAGTTCGGCCAAATTGCGACCCTCACCCAGCACCAAAAAAATACCGTTTCCCCGTTAACGGCCGAATTAAACCGGCTGACCCGCCAAATCTCACTCATTGCCATCATGATCGGCTTAATTTTTTTCGTAGCCGCCATCTTCTTCGTCCACTACCCAGTGGCTAAATCCTTCGTCTTCGCGCTCGGTATGATCGTGGCATTTATTCCGGAAGGCTTATTACCTACCGTTACCTTGTCATTAGCCCAAGGGGTGACCCGGATGTCCAAAAAGCACGCGCTAGTTAAGGAACTCAGCAGCGTCGAAACGCTCGGTGAAACGACCGTGATCTGTTCGGATAAAACGGGGACCTTGACCCAAAATCAAATGACCATCAACCACGTGTGGTTACCCGACCACGAGTACACGGTCAGCGGTGAGGGTTACGTCAATAACGGTCAAATCCAGCTGGACCAGCAACCGGTCCATTTAGCAGACCACCCGGCCCTTGCAACCATCGTGCGGGTCGCCGCCCTCGATAACGACACCGAAATTCAAGCAGAAAATTCAACCAAGCCCAAGATCATTGGTACACCCACGGAGGCCGCCCACCTCGTTCTGGCCCAAAAATCCGGTTTAGATTTAAACCAGTTGCGTCAGCGGTACCCGCGGGTCCAGGAATTACCGTTTGACTCCGACCGGAAACGAATGACCACCATTCACACGCAACCCAACAACGCTGGTGCCATTATTTACGTCAAGGGGGCCCTTGACGGTATTTTAGCCATTAGTGACCAACTCTTAGAAAACGGCCACGCCCGTCCAATCACGGCGGCAGATATCACTAAGATCAACGCGGCTAACCAGCGCTACGCCGCGCAGGGATTACGTTCAATGGCCATCGCCTACCGGAATTTTGACGGTAGTCAGGGCTTACCAGCCGACACCGCGGACTGTACCATTCAAAACACCGAACAGCACCTAACTTTCGTGGGCTTGACCGTCATGGCCGATCCGCCCCGGCCCGAAATTTACGACGCCGTCGATAAGTGCCACCGCGCTAACATCCGCATCATCATGGTGACCGGTGACAGTCCCCTTACCGCTAAAAGCATTGCCGTTAAAATTGGAATCGATAGTGAGCAGGTCCGCGTTATCACCGGTGACGAACTCGCCAAAATGAGTGACTCGAAACTACAAGCCGCCGTCAAAGGCGAAGTCATTTTTGCCCGGGTCGCGCCGGAACAAAAATACCGCATCGTTAAAGCCAACCAACACAACGGGGAAATCGTCGCTTCAACCGGTGACGGGGTCAACGACGCCCCGGCTTTAAAACAGGCCGACATCGGGATTGCCATGGGGGTCACCGGGACCGACGTCGCTAAAGACGCCGCCGATATGATCTTAACCGACGACAACTTTGCATCAATCGTGGCCGCCATTGAGGAAGGCCGGACGGTGTACAGCAACTTGCAAAAGTTCCTGCTGTACATTTTAAACAGCAACGTGCCCGAAGCGATTCCGTCCGTTCTGTTTCTTTTCTCCCGCGGCCTGATTCCACTCCCTCTGACCGTGATGCAAATTTTAACAGTCGACCTCGGGACCGACATGTTACCAGCGTTAGGACTAGAAGCTGAAAAGAGTGAACCGGGAATCATGGACCAACCACCACGGGCCCGGACTGCCCACCTGCTAAACAAGTCCATCATTTGGAAAGCCTTCGGTTGGTACGGCATGGTTGCGTCGTTGTTATCCACCGTTGCCTACTTCTTCGTTAACTACTTACACGGCTGGCCGCACGTCGCCCTCGCCGCAACTGGTAACGTCTACGTGATGGCAACCACGATGACCCTCGCCGCCATCGTCTTTTGTCAAATTGCGGCGGCCATCAACTGCCGAACCCAGGTCACGTCGGTCTTTAAAATCGGGTTGTTCAGTAACCACCGCATCTGGTTTGGAATCGGTTTTGAAATCATCCTGATTGCCCTCCTCATGTACGTTCCCGTTCTACAAGGTCTGTTCAATACGACCGGGATTGCCGGTCGCGACTGGACGTTACTATTTTGCATTCCGATTCCGTTAGTTCTAATTGAGGAATTGCGCAAGGCCGTCGTACGCCACCAAATCGCAAAGTAGCCGGTTATTAATCAAACCTTTTAAAAAATTGAGACCAAACTTTAAGGAGGCTGTGACAAAAGTCACAGCCTCTGTTTTATCTCCGCATAATTATTGCCGAAACGTGCACCCAAAGTCAGCTGGTGAGCATTAACCGACTTTTGACACACTCTGCTTTTTAATTCTCAGAATCTAAGCAAGTAAACGTGGTACAATGTGAAAAACAAAATGTGGGGGTAACGCGATGCGCAAAGTACAGTTTTACGGAGCTATTTCAATTGATGGCTACCTAGCAACTAAGGACAACCGGCTCGATTGGTTGTTTAAAACCAGTGGTGCAAACGAGGCTCCCACTAAGGAATTCATGCAACAAGTGGATACCGCCATTATGGGCCGCCACACTTATGAGTACACGATGGCACAAACGACCGACCAACTGATCAACCCGTTTAACCCGGCGACCCAAAACATCGTCATGACTTCCAAACCACACGCCGGGGACGTCCACACCCAGTTCACCAACGCCTCAGTCACTGAACTAGTTCGTGAGCTCCGTGAAAAGGACGGCGGTAACATTTGGATTGTCGGCGGAACCGGCGTTTTAATGCCGCTACTGGCGGCCAACCTGGTGGACGAACTATTTATTCAAATCGCACCGGTCGTACTGGGCAACGGGTTGCCGCTTTTCACGGCCATCAACCACCAGCAACGTTTTAAACTCGTTGCGACCCACCAGTACGGGCAATTGGCCGAAGTCCATTTTCAAAGATTAACCGTTTAACCCTAATTCGCCGGCTTTACCGCGTAATTAAGTCGTGCGTATTAACGAAAAACCAGTTATCTCCGTCGTGGAAATAACTGGTTTTTGTTAGGAGACAAGCTTCCATTTCAATCCCGGTACTAGGTGTTTTCAAACTATGGCGTTAATTATAATTGCTCCCCAGATTCATTTTAATTGGCGTTTAAACGGCCGCACTTAATTTCATCCGTTTGACCGCGTGTCTTAACAGAATTGGGGCAATCAACGTCGTTAAAATAATCGCCGTGATTACGGCCGAATACCGGTTTTCGGATAACAGTTTTCCTTGATATCCAATTTGAGCAATAATCAGTGCCATTTCTCCCCGGGAAACCATCCCGGCGCCAATTTCGTAACCGCTCAA
Source organism: Lactiplantibacillus garii (assembly GCF_003885105.1). Taxonomy (GTDB): domain Bacteria; phylum Bacillota; class Bacilli; order Lactobacillales; family Lactobacillaceae; genus Lactiplantibacillus; species Lactiplantibacillus garii. The sequence continues at coordinate 76,058 of NZ_QWZQ01000006.1, read as the reverse complement.
CCAGCTAAATCCGGCCAACTTCGCCCCAATGCCGGCCCCCGCCAGCTTAGTTAGGATTGCCGCCACCGTGATGACCACGATAAACCAGAAATCACTCATAAAGCCCTTAAACGACATGTTTAAGCCGATGCTTACGAAGAAAACTGGAATGAACACGGCGTTGCCAATCGGTTGAATATGATCGTCAATGACTTCGTGGTAGTCCGTCTGCCCGACCGCGATGCCGGCGAAAAACGCCCCAATCACGGCACTTAGTCCAATCGCGTCGGCTAAGTAGGATAAGCCAAAACAAATCACTAACGACATCAACGTCACCGAAGTTGGGACGAGCAAAGCGTTGCCGACCGCCATCAAGTGCGGGACGAGCCACTTCACAACGAAGTACAGGGCGATGAAAAAGGCTAACTGGATCGTTAACGACACGGCTAAGTTCGTGGAAGCGTGACTGCCGCCACCGCTCACCTCACTCCCAAATAAACTGATCATCAAACTCAAAATCAACACGGCTAAAACGTCGTCAACGACCGCCGCCCCTAAAATGGTGGTCCCTTCCTTACCATCCAGCACGTTCAATTCTTTTAGCACCGCCACGGAAATCGAAACCGAGGTGGCGGCAAAGGTCACCCCTAAAAATAAGCTTTCAGTTGCGTTCAAGTGGAATAACTGACTGCACCAATCAATCACCCCAATCGGTAAAACCACCCCGAGGACCGCCACCAATAAACTTGGTTTCCAATATTTTTTTAATAATTGCAGGTCACTTTCCAAACCGGCCATAAACATCAAAATAATGACGCCCAGCTCCGCAAAGTCCTTAATAAAACTCGTGGCAGTCACCCACCCGAGCACGGCCGGGCCTAAGACAATTCCGCTAACTAACTGACCAATGACCGCGGGTAGTCCCATGCGAACACTGAGGTGACCGGCCACGGCCGTCACAATTAAAATCAAGCTTAAACTTCCGATATAATTCATAAAAAGCCTCCTAAAAAAGGGCACTTCAAGAAACGACTGCCCAACCCAAAAGCAGTCCGAATTCTTGAAGTGTCCTTCAACCGAATAATTTAATTTATGAAATAAGTATAGCATATTTTCACGGACCTAGCCGTGACGGTCACTTACGAAAACGGCTATAATAAGCCTATTGAAGTTATTTAGAAAGGACGTTTACCGTGTCTAACATCGTTGATTTTCGCCAACGTTTTTGGTTTCTCGTATTTTCAATATTTCTCAACTCCGCCTCAAACGCCCTAACCATCTCTGCTAACCTCGGCAGTGCCGTTTGGACGGGGTCCAGTGTCAACTTATCCGATTGGATTCACGTCCCCTTAGGAACGACCCTGTTACTATACGGTATCGTGGTCACCATTTTAAATCAGCTGCTCCTCGGGCACTTTGACCGGCGGCGGTTCTTTTCCAACCTGCTGTACATCGTTCCGTTTAGTTACCTAGTCGAATTTATTGGCTATTTTTGGCAGTGGATCGGCGTCCCCGCGCTTCCCTTCTTAGCCCGTTTGATCCTGAACTTTGTGGGCTTGATTGGGGTCGCGGCCGCCGTTTCAATCTACCAACGGTGTAACTTGATCCAACACCCCAACGACGACCTATCCTACATCTTACGGTTCCGCTTTTTACACGGTTCCGCAATCATTGCCCAATGGACAAGTTACCTGCCACCAGTGACCATTACGATCGTTGCCTTCTTAGCCACTGGTCAACTCCGCGCGATTGGGATTGGAACGGTTTTTGCGTTAGTCGCGCAGGGCGCCATCATGGGCTGGTCGGACACCCACGTTTTTCCAAGCTTAAAACACCACGTCGACGTTGCGCGGGTGGATCACCACGGGAATTAATTTTTCGCAATTAAAGCGTTCTCACGACCAAACGACCGTTGACATTGTTTCCGCTTAGCCCCGATAATGAGAGTATTCTAATTTATTGGACTGAAGCTTATGAACTTGACGCAGTTAACGAGTCAAATTATTTTAATGTTTATTCTGATGTTAGTCGGGTTGCTGATCAACAAGTTGGGATTTATGCACGCCCAAACTTCCAGCGACCTGACCAACATCCTGCTCTACGTCGTTTCGCCCTGCCTGATCATCAAAGCGTTTGAACAACCCTTTTCGGCCGACCGCTTACAAATGCTTGGCCGGGTGATCCTTGGTATTCTAGTTATTTATGGTCTGATGATCCTGATCACCCAGCTAGTCTTTAAACGGGTCGCCGATACCAACTTACGCCGCATCATGCGCTACGGTTCGGTGTATTCGAACGCCGGTTTTATGGGGATCCCGCTCACAAGTTCGCTATTTGGTTCCACCGGGGTCTTCTTCGCGGTGGCGTCACTGGCCGCCTTTAACATCTTTAGTTGGACGCACGGTATTACCCTGTTTACGGGTAATCAGGGTAGTCGGCGTGATAACTTTAAACAGATCATTTTAAACCCCAACATCATTGCCATTGTCGTTGGGTTGGTGCTGTTTATGACGTCGTTTCACTTGCCGACCATCGCTAACAGCGCCATCACCTACGTGAGTTCGATCAACACCCCGTTATCAATGATCGTGATTGGTAATAGTCTGGCGGACGTTAAGCTTAACCGTGAAACGCTGGATAAACGGTTATGGTGGGTGCTCCTCCTACGGAACTTTCTGTTTCCGTACCTGGCCATCGTCGTCCTTCAACTAATGGGAATCACCGGGGTACCGCTGTTTACGACCGTCTTAATGGCCGCTTGCCCGGTCGCGGGCATCGTTGTTTTGTTCACGTTAAAAGTTCACGGTCAGCCGGGACCCGCCGTCGCGCTCATGAGCGTTTCGACCATTCTCAGTGTGCTTTCCATTCCGTTAGTCTTTGCGTTAGTCAATCTGCACTAATTTTAAACCGTAGTTAAAAAAGCTGACGACGAGCAGTGCTCGCCATCAGCTTTTTTGATCTCTAACTTAATTTAATTAATTGGTCACGGTCCCGTGGCGTTTCACGACGTGCGGATAGTGCACAAAGTGGGCGTAAAAACCCAGTATTAATACTCCGAACGCCAAACCACAAACCCCGTTCCAACCGGCGAGGCCCCACAGTAGGTTTCCAAAGAACGACCCTAAAGCGCCGCCCATAAAGTAACCAAACATAAAGACCGAGTTAAAACGACTGCTAGCATGTGGATCAATGTTTTGAATGCGGGCCTGGTTAGCCACCTGTCCAAACTGGGTGCCGAGGTCCAAAATAATGATCCCGCAAATCAGTCCGGCAATCCGGGTCCCAAACACAATAAATACCCCGTAAGCTAACGTTGATAATACTAACCCGAGTCCAATGATGGTCCGCGGCTTAAAGTGGTCGGCTAACCGGCCAATCACCGGCGCGGCGAGCACCCCGGTAACCCCCAGCAGGGCCAATAAACCGGCTTCACGACTGCCCCACCCGTATTGGCGTTGCAGGTAAAAGACCAGGGTCGCCCAGAAAACATTCGAAACTCCGAACAGTACGAACCCGTTGACCGCCGAGGCTCGTAAAACCGGGTACCGTTTAACAAGTTGCGGCACCGTTTTGATCATTTCCAGGTAAGTTGTCCGGTGACGCGTCACCGGGTCTTGGGGCAGCTTTTTGATCAGTACCACGCCTAGCAGGGCAATCATCACCGCGGCCAGTAAATAAACGTTTTGCCACGGCATGACACTGGCTAACACCCCACTAACGGTCCGGGATAGCAACACCCCCACTAACAAACCACTCAAGACGTTACCAAGTACCCGGCCCCGTTGACCACGCGGCGCTAAAAAACCGGCGTAGGGAATAATAACCTGTGGCGCCACCGACGTCACCCCAATCAACAGACTCGCGACCGCGTACACCCAAATGTTAGGGGCAATGAAAGCCAACAACGCGGACAGAATGGCTAACGCCAGTAACCGTAAAATCAGTGTCCGCCGGTTCACGATGTCACCCATGGGAACGATTAGTAACAACCCAAATGCGTAGCCTAACTGTGTGAGCATTGCCACCGCCCCAACCACCGCGTTAGCGAGGTTGAACTGTTGGGCAATGTCGGCTTCAATAGGCTGAATATAGTTAATATTAGCGACAATGATGGCGGCAGAAACCGCCATTAATAAAACGGTACTTGAATTTAATGCTTTATTTTTCACAACGAAGTCCTTCCTAAATCAACAATCGTAACAACCGGCCATTGTTGACTAGAAGGCCTGTTCAACGCGGATGATCAGCCAGTGTTTGAGTTGGCGATCAACCGGCATTTCACCAGTAATCATTACCCGACCCACGCTTTAACGGCGGCTAAGTCCGCGACGACGTGGGTGGGCTTTTCACGACCGCTGGGTTCGGCGTTTCCCCGGTTGACCCACACCATCGGCCAGCCCATTTGCGCGGCCGGTACCACGTCCGAAGCGTAACCGCGCGCCACGTGCCAATGATTCTCGGTGGTCAAATGAAAACGGTCTTGCACGTGCTTAAAGAATTTCAGATCCGGTTTGTAAGCCTGAACGTCTTCGGCGGTCACCACCGCGTCGAACGGTACTTGCAACGCCGCCACGTTAGCGGGCATGATGTCCCACGACGAATTGGACATCATAATCAGTTTAATCCCCTGATCGTGCCAGTCACGCAGCGTCGCCACCACGTCCGGGTACGGTAACAGGTTCCGCTGAACCTGTAAACATTCGACGTAGTGGGCCTCAAAAAAGTGTTCCTGGTCAAACATTCCGTCTAAATGTTTTAAATTTTCACGGACCAGGTCGGCGTAGTCCAAATACGGTTGCACGCTGACCGGGTCCTCCTCGTACGTATCGTACGCGTCCCGCACGGTCTGGGGATCCAAACCAGCCGCGCGGGCTAAATTTTCAATCCATTGGTATACCGGGTCCGTATTGATCAACGTCCCGTAACAATCAAACGTTAAATATTTATCCGCCATGTGTTTTCAACCGCCTTTCAACTTCTCATTATTATTTTAGCACAGCAACATTATTAAATTGGCCTAGTTTATTAGTTACGTCAAATTCCGTTACCAAGGCAAAAATGTATGATTGGTATAGTTATCGTGCTATACTTGTTAACTGTGTGTTATAAATTATTCTATGAAAGGACGGTACCATGCCAACCAATAATTCTACGTTACCCTTAGATGCTAATGGTCAACCGTACCACCGTACCTGGTTAGTTCTAACCTTACTGGTCGGGACCTTTAGTACCTTTATTACCCAAACTTTGCTAACAACGGCTTTTCCAACGTTAATGAGCTATTTTCACATTTCCGCTAACGCCGTTCAGTGGCTAACGACCGGTTTTATGCTGATCATGGGCATCATGATTCCCGTGAGTGCCTGGATGCTGACCCGGATCAATTCTAAGTACCTTTACTTAGCCGCGATGGTTATTTTCGGACTGGGAACGATTCTCGCCTACCTCGCCGTTAATTTCCAAATGTTACTCATTGCCCGGATGATCCAAGCCATGGGGGTTGGTATTTCCGCCCCGGTATTTCAAACGATCATGTCTTCCGTCTACCCACCCGAAAAACGCGGGTCCGCGATGGGGACTGCCGGCATCGTCATTGGGCTGGCCCCCGCGATTGGCCCGACCCTTTCTGGTTGGATCATTGACAACTATAATTGGCGCGCATTATTCCTATTTATTATGCCAATTAACTGGGCCGTGATCATTATTTCTTTCTTTACGCTACGCAAAGTATTACCAACGTCCAAACAGCCAATCGACTGGTGGTCCGTTTTAATTTCCACCATCGGTTTTGGAAGCATGCTCTACGGTTTTTCTTCGGTTGGTGAATCCGGCTGGGGTGACCCGGTCGTCATTACCACTTTAATCATTGGGATTATTTTCATTGGGTTGTTTGTCCACCGCCAACTGCACATGGATCAGCCATTATTGGAATTACGGGTCTTTAAAATTCCCGCGTTTACGTTATCCGCTATTCTGACCGCCCTAGCCTACATGGCCATGATGGGGGTCGAAATGTTATTACCGTTATACATTCAAACCGTCCTCGGACGCTCCGCCATGGATTCCGGACTAATCTTGTTACCCGGCGCCATTATGATGGGAATCATGAGTCCAATTACCGGGCGCATCTTCGATCACATCGGGGCCCGGCGCTTAGCCATGACCGGAATGTTACTTTTAACGACCGGGACGGCCTTCTTCCTATCAATTACCGCCACCACGCCGATTTTATGGATCATCGTGGTTTACGCCATTCGGATGTTTGGGTTGACGATGGTGACAATGCCGGTGACAACGACCGGGATCAACGCCCTGCCGTTTAACCTAATTTCTCACGGAACCGCCGCCAACAACACGTTACGGCAAGTTGCCGCCTCGATGGGAACCGCCGTTTTGATCAGTGTTTACTCGAGCGTTGCTAAGTGGAACCTGCCTAGTCAGCAGCTACTGACAACCGCCCCGTTACGCTATAAAGCGGCTACGGTCAACGCAACGTTGACTGGTTACCACATGGCCTTCATCGTGTCGTTAATTTTCTGTGCGTTTGGATTCATCCTGAGCTGTTTCTTAAAAGCCCACCACTCCGTTAAAATTGATCAGGAGGATGACGCCGCATGATAATTATTCTGCTAATTCTCGCCACCTTCGTTTTTTCGGGTGCCATGATTTTTGGTCACACCGGCTTTAACCGGTCCCTAACCATTCTCATCAGTTTTATCGTCATTGCCGGCAGCTTGATTGGCTTAGTTGGCAACGATACGGCTCACTGGGGGATGCGCCAAGTGACGACGACCACCATCAGCGACCTGGAACCCGTTAAGTCGACCGATGCCGCACTAATGGTTAAGCACCTCGGGACCGGTTCAGAAAAAGTCATCGTATACCGGCTGGCTAACGCAACCAAAACGCACCACACGGTGGCCGCGGCCAATACTACGATCAAACAAACGACCGGGACCTCCGCACAAGTCCAAGTTGCCACGACCCGCTGGCAGTACCGGAACCACTTTAGTAAAATTTTGTTCAGTTTAGGCACTGGTCAGCCCCAGGTCAGTCACCGCCAGTACCTCTTTACGGTGCCAACTTCGTGGAAAACCGTGACCGTTAAAACCAAGTAATCAAAAATAACGCGTAGCTAAGTTAAGCTACGCGTTATTTTTGTATTCAGAATCGTTAGTTTTTCCAAAATTTAACGGTCCTAACCGCCGTTTCACGGTTAGCCTTCACATTAATGGCGCAACAGTAACGTAATTAAGATAAGTGCACTGGCAACTTGAATGCTCCCAACTCCGAGACCGTATAACGCTAACCGTTTACCGGCCTTCAAGAAATTAACTAAGTTTAAGCGCAATCCGATGGCGGCTAGCGCAATAATTTCAAACCAGCTACTGATCGTGTGCGCCGTGGCACCAACAATGGCCGGTAGCGTAACTAAACTATTTAAAGCACAGAGAATCAGGAAGCCCGCCACGTACCATGGTAACCAGTGGCCATTACCGTTACCACTGATTTCGGCTTCTTCCGCTAATTCATCTTCAATGGCCCGTTTATGCAAACGGCCAAAAATTAAGACGACAACCACTAACATCATGATCCGCATGATTTTAAAAATCGTTGCGAACTGAACAGTCGTTTGGTTCACCATGCTGGCCGCTGCGACCACTTGACCAACGGATTGTAAAGTTCCCCCAATGAGGGCCCCCTTTAAGATGACGCCTCCGCCAAAGATCGCCCCACCCAAAACGGGTAACGTTAACATCAAAACGGTTCCCATCAGGTTGACCAGCGTAATGACGGTTCCCTTGTCGTCTTCATCGGCTTCGATCACCGGTGCAATGGACGCAATGGCGGACGATCCGCAGACGGCGTTCCCACCAGCCATTAGTAACCGCATGTTCTGGCTAAAGCCTAACCGGTTTCCTAACCAGAGGGCCCCCACGATGGTGATTGTCATTTGAATCAGGATGAAGCCCACACCCCAACCACCAATTTTACCGATTGTTTGAACCGTCATGGTCGCCCCTAACAACATGACGGAGTATTCCAAGAGCTTACTCTCCGCAAACTTAGTTCCCTTACCAAGTTGTGGCTGTTTTAGAAACGTGTTGCCCCCGATAATTCCGAGCAAAATGGCAATGGTTGCCGCCCCCAATGCCGGAATAAATTTCGCCAAAATTTGGCTAATAATGGCAATGATCAAACTCATGCTTAACCCTGGTAAAATCCCTTTGACCTTCATCTTTTTCTCTCCCGTCCTATCAATAGCCTTTAGTATACGGAAATGATTTACATTTGAGAAATAAATTATTATGATAGTTACTATTAAGAAAGATAATAGTTAGGACGACTCACCATGTTTAAACAATTACAAACCTTTCGCGCAGTTTACGAGACCCGTAACTTTTCGCACGCGGCCGAACAGCTTTTTATCTCACAGCCGACCGTTTCGACCCAAATCAAACAGTTAGAAACTGAACTGAACACCAGCCTTTTTACCCGTAACGGCCGGCAAGAAATCATGCCAACGGCCAGTGGTAAGTTACTTTACGAACAAGCGCAACAATTACTAGAAACCTGGGCGGCAACCAAAACGGCCGTTCAAGCGACCGGAGAATTCATCAAGTTTCCCTGTCGAATTGGAGCGTCCCACACGACCGGTAGTTTAATTTTACCGGGGCTGCTCACAACGCTCGCCCCGGCCGGTGACCACTTCGATTTTCACGTCAGCTTGGCCAACTCGGCGGAAATTTTAACGGCCATGTCACAACATAAGTTAGACTTTGGACTCGTTGAAAAGCCCCTGGTGACGGATCATTTAGACCGGTTAGCGTTTGGTCATGACGAACTCGTCCACGCTGGCGATTTCGCCAGCCCGTTATGGTTGCTGCGGGAACCCAAATCTGGGGTCCGCCACTACACCAACGCCTTTTTAAAGGCCCGCAATATCCAACCGGAACACGTCATGGTCATTCACAGTAACCAACTCATTGCCGATTTACTGGACCAAGGCGTCGGACAATCGATTATTTCCCGCCACGTTTTAGCACCCACCGTCCCCACCGAACAGCTGAGCGACCGCTATCAGCGTAAGTTTTTTCTGTTGACCAACACCCACCCCAGTGTCGAACTAGCGCCCGTTCAACAAACCATCACCACTTACCTTCAAAATTGGTACTAACAGCTAAAAAAATCGAGGCCGTGACAAAAGTCACAGCCTCTGTTTTATCTCCGAATGATTATTTTCGAAACGTGCGCCAAAAGTCAGCTGGTTCCGCTTAACAGCTAACCAACTTTCGGCACACTCTGGATTTTTTTAATGAACTTAAATTAGGATGACATAACGGCTTGCCACTGTTGCCAAACCGCGTCACTGCCATATTGTTGACTACTCCGATAAGCACCGTCACTCAGTTTTTGGTGTCGTTGCGGATTTTCTAAGACCTTAGTCAGCGCGGTCACCAGTTGATTAACCGCCCCGTTTTTAACCAGGTAGCCGTTGCGACCATCTTTCAAAACGTCCCTAGGCCCGTAATTAATATCGTAGGCGACGGCCGGGACACCGTGACTCAACGCCTCAATTAGTGACAACGGTTGGGCATCACTTTCACCGGTATACACGTAGGCCCCCGACTGGTCGTAATCGTTACTTAAATCCGGCTGATAACCGGCAAAGGTCACAGCGTGTTCCAGGTCCAACTTTTTCACCTGGTCCTTTAGGGCGTTCACGGCCCCACCGTACCCGTGAATCAGCAGCGTCGCATCTTTGATTTTCCGATGAACCTGCGCAAAAGCGGTCACCAGTTGATCGACCCGGCGTTCATTGTCAACGCGGCCCGCGTAAATAATCTGATGAGCACGCCGCGCGCTCATTGCGACGGGCGGCCGTTTAGCCTGTGCCTTAGAAACTACCGCCGCTGAAATTGCGTAGATGGGGCGCTTCGGCTTGCCCCCCATCCACCGGGTTAAGTCGTCCCGTTGTTGGGGGGTACTCGTAATTACCCCGTCTAACGACGTTAAATACTCGTGGATGCCGTAAACGTAAGCGTTGTTTAAGTTCGAATAAACCTGGTCTTGCGGATCGACCGCGTGGGGGGTCGGTAACCAGAGGTACTTCTTAGCTTTCGTTTGCATGTTGATCACCGGCCACTGCGCTGCTAACGGTCGGTCCGCGATAAAGACGTTATTTTCACCGGCTGCTTGGTTCAGCTCGTCCAAGAAGAAGCGGTAAAATTCTAATTCACCGTTAAAGTAGTAGTCCCGGCCGTGATACCCAATCAATTTACACATTGAAACGTAGTTGGCCCCGTTCGCGTTATGGGCGTAATACTGTTCCGCAAACCGCGTCCCGTCCGGCCGGTAGAAAATATCCGTGATGGCGTCCCCGTTGGGTGCAATAAACTGGTCGCGGGCCTTAAATCCCCGTTCGTCGTAGTCCGTCCGTTGAACGCGGTTATTAAACTTGTCAAAAACTTCAACGTAGTACACGTGACCCACGGTACTGGGAACAAAATGGACCTTCGCAATTAGGCGGTCCCCGGCGTGAACTTCACTCACGTTCGGGCTCGGGTTAATTTCGTACGCGGCCGGCCAGTTAAGGTCCTCAATTTTGAGGACTCGCGGTTTGAACGTCGTCGTGCCGCGGAAAAAGTCAAACAAGTTGGCCATTTGATCATCCGCCAGCTTAAAGCGCCGCATGTTTTGGTGTAACAGCCCGTCAAATTGCCGGGTCACCAGCTTAGCCGGTACACCGTGTTCCTTAAAAAGTTGCAGTCGCTTAAATTCCGCGTGTTCCACCCCGGAATTTAAGGCCATGACGTATTGATTAACAAAAAAGTACATTACGCTTCCCCACCTTCCGTTTGGTAAAACCGGTTCGCTGCGGCCATGAGTGGCTGCCAACGTTGCCAGACCGCGGTGGTTCCGTAACGCTTGGCATCCTCATAGGCCTGTTGGCTGTACGTTTGTAACTTAGCGGAATCGGTCAGTAGGTCGATCATCGCCTTGGCTAAGGCGTCCTCGTCATTAACGGGGACTAACACCCCGTCTTGGCCGTTGCGGATAATGTCTCGCGGCCCGTACTTGACGTCGTAGGCAATTTGGGGCACCCCGTGAGCCTGCCCTTCTAATAGGGCGAGCGCAAAGCCCTCCGCCCGCGACGTTAACATGGCGAGCTGGGCGTGGTTATAAACGCTGGTCAAATCGGTCGTGTAATCGTTAAAAGTCACGCTATCATTAAGCTGCAGTTCATCAACTAGTTTGCGTAGCTTTTTACCCGTATCACCATTCGCGTAACCCCAGAAATCCAGGGTCGCATTTTTAACCGTTTGCCGAACCTTATTAAACGCCCGGATCACTTGATCTTGTTGCTTTTCCTCGGCTAACCGGGCAACAAAGATGATCTTACCGGGTGTCCGGGTCTTCCAAGCCGGATGGTGGGCCCGCAACGTCGCGTCCGGCACGATTCCAACCGGAATCGTGTAGGTCGCAGGCGTTTGACCGTAACGGTCAACAAAGTCCGCCGTTTGCTGAGTCGTTGAGGCGATCACCCCGTTCCACTGGTGTAAATTATTCAGCGCGTACGCGTAATTAAAGTTAAGCGTGGCCGTCTTGGGATGGGCCGGGTCGTTGACGTGATTGCTGTGTAAATGCATGACCCGAAACGCCTTGGTCCGCATATGCAGTGCCGCGTAGGCCAGTTCGTAGGTCCGGTCAATGACAAAAACTGAACCCGGTGTTTGCCGGTTCAGTTCGTCTAGGAAAAACGTCGTCATCGCCGTTTCACCGGTAAACGACCAGTCCTGACCATGATAATTAACGAACCGGTACAGCGAATTCTGCGTTTTACTTTGCCGGTCCGGCATGTGAAAGGTCTGATACACCACGTTACCCGTGGGATCAAAAACCTGTTCACTGGCAACTTGCCCGTCAAAGGTGTAGAACTGTTCCAACCCCTTGAAACCGCGGGTATCGTACCAGTCGGTTTTAACTAACTTACCGTTTTGATCATAATATTGAACGTTATTCAGTTGTTTTTGAGTTTGAGCAAAGGTATTGACCCGCATCAACAATTGGTCGTGTTGGTAAACGACGTAGTTACGACCCTCCGCCTCGACCCGTAAATCGGGGGCTAAGTGGAGGTCGTCAATCGTTAACTTCACCGGTTTAAAATCACTCGACCGCTGAACAAAATCAAATAAGTTAATCTGATTCTGTTCAGCAATACCGGCGTCCTTTAGGGTTTTATGCAGTGACAGCGAAAAAAAGCGGGTCACCATCTTGGCGGGCACCTGGTGCTGGTTAAATAGTACTAACCGTTTCATTTCAGCGTGCTCAATCCCTGATTTTTTGGGATTGATGCTGGTATTAACAAAATAATACATAAATCTCGCTCCCTTATTGATCCAATGTGCCTAACGCCTCTGATTATAGCAAATTTTAGTCAGTTATTTCGCCTCATAACCGCGGTCTTAACCATTTTTGTGGGTTCTTAACCCAGTTTTAACCGTTAAAGTTCCGAACCAACAAAATTGGCGACCACTTTCAATTAATCATGCCGTAAATCAATTAGTTAATCTAACAACCCAACCAGTTGTTTACGGGCATCAACCCGTTTCATTTTGTTCAGTGCGTGGTTGCCATCAACATTCAATATAATAATTTTTGTTACCGCTTAACTAATTCGTAACCAAATGTTAAAATTTAGGGTGAATCACATTTAATTATGGGAGTGAACGAACGCATGAAAGTAAAAAACATCCTATTATCATCATTAGCCGCAACTGGCGCGATCGCCCTCGGCGCAACCGCAGCCAAGGCGGATACGGTGACCGTTAAAGCCGGCGATACGGTTAGTGAAATTGCCGCAACACACCGCTCAACGGTCAAGGCCATTCAACGCGTCAACCACTTAAAAAACGTTAATTTAATTTACGTTGGTGACAAACTGCAGGTCAACAGTCACCGGGTCGTCAAAGTCACCCGCACGCACACTACCGTACCAATGGGGGCCGTGGCGACCGCTCCCGCCAACGTCCAGAGTGACCAATCCTCCGCAACCAGTGCCAGTGTCCCAACTAGTCAAAGCACCACCAGTCAAACACGGACGCGTGCCGCTGCTAGTGTTACTAGCCAGGCAACGACTAGTGCCGTTTCAAGTACGGCTAGTCAAAGTACCACGCAGTCGACTAAGGCTCGCCGGGTAACTAGCCAAAGCGTTACGCGCCAAACCAGCGCCAGTTCAACGACCAGCACAACTAGTCAAAGTACCACTAGCCAAGCTAGTGCTAGTTCCGTCACCAGCGCTGCCAGTCAAAGTACGGCTAGTCAGGCCAGTGCTAGTTCCGTAACCAGTGCCGCCAGTCAAAGTACCACCAGCCAGGCTAGTGCTAGTTCCGTAACCAGTGCCGCCAGTCAAAGTACCACTAGTCAAGCCAGTGCCAGTTCCGTAACCAGTGCTGCCAGTCAAAGTACGACTAGTCAAGCCAGTGCCAGTTCCGTAACCAGTGCTGCCAGCCAGGCACCAGCGAGTGCGGCAACGACAAGCACGACAACGACTACCACTAGCACCACGAGCACGTCCGAGGCTGCCGCGAAGGCCTGGATCGTCGCGCGTGAATCCGGTGGTTCATACACCGCGTCCAACGGTCAGTACTATGGTAAGTACCAGTTGACCAAGTCACTGCTAAACGGTGATTACTCCGCGGCTAACCAGGACGCTGTCGCTAATACCTACGTCCTCAACCGTTACGGTTCATGGTCCGCAGCGCAAACCTTCTGGGAAGCCAACGGTTGGTATTAAAGCGTCCTTAATTCATAAATACGCGTTTAAAAAAGGATTCCGTTACGGAATCCTTTTTTATAACGTCGCGGTCAAAACACTCCCGATGACAATCAAGCCTAGTCCGGTTAAGGTGGCTTTCAACTCCCGGTTCGTTTTGGCTTCGTGGAGAATGACCAGCGCCCCCACCGTTGAAACTACCACGTTTAGCTGGGTGATCACAAAGACCGTGGCAATCCCACTTAGTTTAGCCGCAAAAATGTACGCCAGCGATGAGACCCCGAAAATCAGACCAATCAAGACGTTTTGCCAACTCGTCTTTTCTGATAAACTCCGCCCCTGCGTTGTGCATAGGTTATAGAGCAACGCACCGACAAAGATGCCCAACATCTCGGGGAAAAAAAGCTGCAACCCGTTCGCGGGGAGTGCTTTTGGCAACGCACTGTACGCCAAATAGCCCACCGTGGTTGGGACAAGAATTAACAGCCCACTTTTTAACGACGAGCCCCCCGTCGCCTGATCCGTTACGGTCGTCAAGGTCACGCCAACGACTACTAAGATGATGGCTAAAAGTCCAATCAGCTTAGCCGCGGTGCCCGGCCATTCACCAAAGATCAACACCCCGATGAGTGACGTCCCCACAACTTGTAGTCCGGTCGAAACCGGCATCGTTCGGGTGACCCCAATCTTAGTAAACGCCACAAATTGACCTACCTGCCCGATCGACCACAGGAGTCCCGCCAAAAAACTAATGGCAAAATCCCGGTCCGTGACGGTTCCCGCACCCATTAACACGACTAAGCCAATCAACAGCGCACCCAGGCCGGTCCCAAAGATCTGATTCGTGGGGCGCCCCCCAATTTTACGGGCAATCAGGGGCTGCACCCCCCAGCCTAACGCCGGTATTAATGCTAATAGTATCCCCATAAGACCCTCCGTTTAAACGACTACCAATAGAATAAAAAAATGAAGTCGTGCTTGGGCGACTTCAGCTAAACGGGCAACTACCCCCGTCCATCCTTAAAGGCTGGGTACAACGTCATCCCACCGTCAACAAACAGGGTAATTCCCGAAACGTAACTGGATTCAGTGGACGCGAGCCACGCCGCTGCGGCTGCGACCTCCTCCGGTTTACCGATACGGGCCATCGGAATCATTTTAACCGTGGCATCGTACTGTTGGGGGTCGGCAAACTTCTTCGCGTTGATCGGCGTGTTGATGGCCCCGGGGCCAATCGCGTTGACCCGAATGTTATCGGGCGCGTACTCCATCGCAACGGTCTCGGTAAAGAGTTTGACGCCCCCCTTAGCCGCCGCGTAACTCGCAAACGTTGGCCACGGAATACGTTCATGGACGGACGACATGTTTATGATATTTCCCGCCTTACCCCGCTGCTTAAAATAAGCTAACGCCGTCCGGGTCCCCAAAAAGACCCCAGTTTCATCAATTGAAACGACCCGGTTCCACTCGGCCAGACTCATCTCGTGGGTCGGCTTCTTAGTTTCCATACCGGCATTATTGACCCACACGTCCAAATCGCCAAAGTGGTCTAACGCCGATTGTAACAACGCCTGATTACCAGTCTCGGTACTAATATCGGCGTGGACGGCCACGGCCTGACCACCCGCCTTGATCACGTCGGCAGCGGCCTGCGTCGCCCCCTCCGGATCACTGTGATAATTGATCACAACGTTCATCTTTTCCTGGCCAAACCGGACGGCAATGGCGTAGCCGATCCCCTTGGAACTACCAGTGACAACGGCCGTTTTACCCTTTAAATCTTGATACATCACGGTTCCTCTTTCCCCCATCACGGGATACGTTTGTTTAAACTGTGCCTAAATCTAAACGTTCCCAAGTATAGCGTGATGCCGAAATAAAACCGTACCAAGACGTTTTTAAAAGAACCCTAACTAATTAACCGTTTGGCGAAACTGGCGCGGGGTCATTCCCGTGACCACTTTAAACTGGGTACTAAAGTAACTTGCGGAAGTGAACCCACAACGCTGCGCCACCGTCTGAATGGGAAGCGCGGTCGTCCGTAGCAGTCTTTGGGCGTGTTGAAACCGAACCCGTTGCACATAAGCCAGTGGTGTTTGGCCGGTCTCACGCTGAAATACGTGGTGCAAATAGTACGGGGCCCCGTGTGCCAACCAGGCTAAGTCGTTTAACGTTAGCGGTTCCGCGTAGTGGTGTTTGATAATCGTTTTAATTTCCGTGACCCAGGTTGCCGGGCTAACTAGCTGTCCCGTTGGTCGGCAACGTTTACACGGACGCAGCCCCGCCCGTACCGCCGCCGTAGTCGTTTTAAAAATTTGAACGTTTTGCCGTAATGGCAGCCGTGACTTACAACTGGGACGACAAAAGATTCCCGTACTCATCACGCCATAGTAAAATTGCCCGTCCGCTCGCGGATCATTGGTCGCAATGGCGTGCCATTCCACCGTCGTTGGTATCATCTTCCCACCTCCATACGGGCAGTATACCCTTTTTCTCCGTTTAACAGGTATGAATCAGATTAAAAAGCAAGATAATGTAACTTTAGTCCAACTAATATCTGCTATACTGACGGTAAATTCAACCAAACGGGGGACACCACCATGCAATTAACTTTAACGAAAACTACCATTGCTCATCAGACTTACTGGCTAGGCAGTACCGAACGCGGACTGGCCTTTGTCGGTAGCGCCAACGGTCCCCAAGACGAATGGTCCCGCTTCTATCCCGCCGCAAGTGCCGTCGTAGACACCCATGCTAACCAGACTGCCCGGCAAGCGTTGACCGCCTACTTAACGGGCGCCCGGCAAGCCTTTGACTTACCACTCGATCAAACCAACGGAACCACTTTGCAACGACAAGTTTGGCACGCCTTGCAGACCATTCCGTACGGCCACACGACCACTTATTCACAATTAGCAACTGCCATTAACCGGCCCACGGCAACCCGCGCCGTTGCCACTGCCGTTGGAAAAAATCCCCTATTGATCGTCGTTCCCTGCCACCGGGTTCTGCGTAAGGACGGTACACTCGGGGGCTACCGCGGCGGGTTGGCCATGAAAACCGCCCTGTTAGCACTTGAAAACCACTTTCATTAAAAGGAAGCTTGCCTGACATACGGACTTATGCCATGATGAACGTATTATATAGATTGGGGGCAACACCATGCTATCGGTAGCAAACATTAGCAAAACCTTTGGCACGGTTAAAGCGTTAAACGCGGTTTCGTTTGACGTCCATGACGGGGAGATCATGGGTTTAATCGGTCAAAACGGGGCTGGAAAATCAACCACGTTTCATAGTATCTTAAACTTCCTAACGTTTGACGGTCAGATTACCTGGAACGGCCAGCCGCTAACCGCCGCCGACTACGATCAAATTGGTTACTTACCCGAAGAACGTAGTCTCATGTCCAAGCTGACCATCACGCAACAAATCGTTTATTTGGCCCGGCTTAAAAACCAGTCCGCCAACGTAACGAAACCCAAGATCAAGGATTGGATGGCCCGCTTTGCAGTCAAGGGGCAACCAACTGACCGTATTAACAAGCTCTCCAAGGGGAACCAGCAAAAAGTCCAGTTGATCTGCACGTTGATCCACGACCCGCAACTGATCATCTTAGACGAGCCGTTTAGCGGGCTCGACCCGGTCAACGCCGACTTGTTGAAACAGGCCATTTTAGACGCCAAACAGCGCGGCGCAACCATTATTTTTTCCAGTCACGACATGAGTAACGTCGAAGAAATTTGCGATTCACTGGTGATGCTGCGTAACGGGCAGACCGTCTTAAAAGGAACCATCGACGACGTTCGTCAGCAATTCGGTCGAACCCGCCTATTTCTAACCACCGATTGGACCAGTAACCAACTCAGTGAACTTACCGGAGTTACGAGCGTTAAAACCATTGGGCCGCACCGTTACCGCCTCCAATTGGCGGACGCCAGTGTTGGCCCCGCCATCTTTGACAAGGTCACAGCTGGCCAGTACGTTCCCGAGTTCAGTCAGCAGCCCCCCACCCTCGACGAAATTTTCCGGACCGAAGCGGGAGGTGGCCAACGTGAATAAAACGTGGATCGTAACTTTAGAAACCTACTTGCGCCAAGTTAAGTCTTGGAGCTTTTTAACGCTAGTACTGATGCCGTTCCTCTTCGTGGGGCTTTCCTTTGGTATTTCGTACCTCGCGACCCCCAACCAGAGTAAAAATGACATTGCGGTCGTCAGCAAAAATACCGCGCTGCGCGCCAACTTTCTGGATAGCAGCGGCATTGCCACGACCGATAAGTACGCCACGACAAGTAGCGCTCAGCGTGCCACTAAACGTAGTGATATCAATGGTTACTTAACACTGACCGTGAAAAACAACCAGTTAACGGCGACTTTCCACGGCCCCGACGCCGTTAGCAGCGGGGACCAGGCAAAAATTCAACGTTTTTTGTCCACGACCCAAACCGCGCTCAACCTCAGTCAGGCAAAGTTATCTAAGCAACAAACCCGAGCACTAGCCGTTCAGCCCCAGTTTAAACAACGGTTACAAAAAAAGACCGCGACCGACAAACTGGCCAAACGAATCTCCTTTTACATTATCGTGTTCTTCGTTTACCTGATCCTAACGACCTACTCGTCCATTACGGCTCAGGAGATTGCCGCCGAAAAAGGGACTAAGATCATGGAAGTCATCTTTTCGAGTACGACTCCCCGCAAATACTTCAACGGCAAAGTTTACGGTGTGTTACTCGTTATCGTGACCCAGTTGCTGATCTACCTACTGGGCGGGGTGATCCTAGTTCAAGTGGCACAAAAAAGCCGCGTTACGGCCGACTTTTGGCAACAAAACGCCGGTGTTATCAACCAGATCCTGCACAACTTGTTATCGATCAACCTGCTGTTTGCATTGTTGGCCGTCCTGCTTTACACCGTCATTTCCGCTTTTTGTGGTGCGTTAGTGACCCGAGTAGAAGACGCCGGCAAAGCTTCCCAACCGGTCGTTTACTTAAACCTGATCACGTTTGCGGTCGCCCTCGCCTTTCAAGGCAACCCGACCAACACGTTCGTTAAAATTTTCTCGTACGTCCCGTTCTTCTCGTCATACCTCATGCCGTTACGCCTGATCAATAACAGTGCGTCCGGCCTGCAAGCCGGTATTTCAATGGTCATCCTGCTCGCCACGATTATCGGCAGCATGGCCTATATCGGTCGCATCTATGGCGGCCTAATGCTCCAAACCGACGAACTCGGTTTCTGGGGCAATCTGAAACGGGGATTAAGTTTAAAATAATCTGCTACAAACGCGTAAACGGCATCACTAACTTTAAAAATTCGCACCACTACTCGCCAATTTTATGGTTTGACCAACTTGGTGGTGGCCGGTGCTTCTCAATTCAAATTTTGATTTAACTTTTCAGCCGTCCGGTCGGCGTGGCTCATCCCGGAACGCGGTGGGCACAAGTTTGAGCCCCCAAAACAGGTCTCAAACCTTGGCCTTTCACGTAAGTCACTAAAAAACAGTGACTAAGTGAAATTTCACCGCTGGGGATGTCCACGCTCTCCCTCCCGGCTTAGATTGGTCGTTGGCGGGCGGTAACGACTATTTTAATTGGCTTTAACTACTCGTTGCCAATCATGTCGCTTTTAATGCCATCCAGGCTAACGCTTAGTAAGGGCTTAATAAATAAATGGTGTCCCCTTCAAAATCTACATGATTTTGAAGGGGACACCATTTTTAACATCCTAAATTCTGCAACTATTTAGTGGCAACGGCCAGTTCTAACCATTTTAACTAATCAGTGCCGGTACAACTTGAGGACATCCATGCTAGGCGCCCGGAGAATTTCTGAAATATAGCTGTGAAATTGTTGTTGGCTCACGTTTTTGGTGAGCTTACAACAAGGTCGCCTTTTGAGATAATTCGGGTTTTGAATTAGCTCAAAAGCGTGCCCACAGCTATCATTTCAGGCTTTTTCGGAGGGCGCCGGGTCACCAGCCAATATCGACAAGGCCCATTGTAAACTGTACCCGTTAAGCCTGCTTGGTTGGGTAGATCGTAAATTCGTTGACGTTAACGTCTTCGGGTTGGTCGACCGCGAAGTTGACGACGTTAGCGACCGCACTCGGAGCGATACCGACCTGTTTGTAAAATGCATCCATGTTTTCTTTGGACGTTTTGTCAGTGATGGTGTGTAACAATTCGGTGTTGATAGCCGCCGGGTACAGGCTGACGGTCCGAATATTGGTCCCCTCTTGCGCACTTTCCATCCGAATAACTTCCATTAGGTTGCGAACGGCAAATTTGGTTGCTCCGTAGACCCCGGCACCGGTAAAGCTTTTAATACCGGCAACGGACGAGGTCGTAATGATTTGGCCCCGTTTTTGGGCGGTGAAAATGGGCATGACCGCAGCAACGCCGTTAAGCACCCCTTTGATGTTAATATCAATCATTTGGTCCCATTCGTCGGTGTGCAGCGCGCTGATGGGCGACGTTGGCATGATCCCAGCGTTATTAAAGATTACGTCAAGACCGCCAAACTGGTCCTGTGCTACTTGTACTAAGTGTTTGACTTCAGCGGGTTTAGTCACGTCGGTCACGGCGTAGGCTGCCCGTCCACCGGCCGCTTCAATGTCCTTGACAATCGCTTGCAACCGGTTTTCACGCCGCGCCCCTAAAACGACCTTCGCGCCGTTTTGGGCTAACAGTTTCGCACTGGCTTCACCGATTCCGGAAGACGCTCCCGTGATAACAATAACTTTATTTTTGACCGTCATAAAATTTCCTCCTATTCACCGTAAACTTCTTTGATTAACGCCATTGCGGACCACGCTTTAGGCCAGCCGGCGTAAAAGGCCAAGTGGGTCACGATTTCGACCGCTTCTGTCTTGGTAATTCCGTGGTCTTTCCCCATTTTAAAATGGGCCTTTAATTGCGGGAAACTCCCACTCGTCATCAAACTGGCAATCGTGATCATACTGCGATCGCGCGGGTTTAACTGTTCTTCCCGTGACCAGACTTCACCGAATAAGACGTCATCGTTTAATTCCGCGAACTTAGGGGCTAACTTACCCAGGTTATCGCGACCCGCCGTTTGTTTTTTAACCATTAGTTATTTCCTCCTTAACCTAGCTGTGCGTACGCTGCATCGTCGACCGGTTCCAGCCATTCACTCGTGCCCTTCGTAATGGCAACGTGGCTAAACCAACTATCCTTAGTAGCACCGTGCCAGTGCTTGACACCTTCGTGAATGGTGACCGCGTCACCGGCGTGTAACAACCGTGCCGGCTTGCCCGCTTCTTGGTACCAACCTTCACCACTAGTAACGAGTAAAATTTGATAACCATTATGGTGGATATGCCAATTATTACGACAGCCGGGCTCAAAGGTTACGTTGGACACGTTGACGTCCACACCGTCATCGCCCGCCAAGTGTTGCAAATAACTGTTCCCAATAAAATATTTCGCGTACGCTTCGTTCTTAGCACCTAAACCAAATACACCGCTCTTGGCTTCGTTTGTCATAATTAAAAATCTCCTTTGAATTAGCTCATTAACTTATCAATGAACTTAGCTTACAACTTAAAGTCCACTTTAAGTCAACAGTAAAGTTTAAACTTGTTAAAATAAGTTTTCGTGGTATCATCGATGCTAAAGTAACTTTAAGAAATGAGGTCTTAACATGGCAACTGCGACGACACCCCGGTATTCCATTGGCGCCTTTGCACAGGCGGTCGGTTTAACCGCGCCAACGTTACGCTATTACGAAAACGAAGGTTTGATTGAACCCCACCGCTTGGCCAACGGTCGCCGTTATTACGAAGAAACCGACGTTAACTGGGTCAAATTTTTACTCCATTTAAAAGGGACCGGCATGAGCATTAGCGAGTTAAAACAGTACGTTGAGTGGCGGGCAGCGGGGGATTCTACCATTCCCCAACGGTTGGAACTTCTTAAAAAAGTCAAAGCCGATTTTTTAGTTCAATTCAACGAAGTCCAACACCACCTGCAGATTTTAAACGACAAGATCAACTGGTACGAAGAAAAGGAAGCCGGTGTCACCCAGGACCACGAAGACTTTGCGACTTATTTGCAACGTTTTGGGCACCGCGAGTAACATCAAAATAGTTGAACAGACTCAAAAAAGCATAAATCACTCAAAATAAATTGAGTAATTTATGCTTTTAATTTTGCCGTAACGTACGGCCAGGATCAGTTTGTTCACGCTAATGCTCACAAACTAAATACCTTTTGGCCCACTCTTTTAGGCTAATAACTTAGTGATCAATTGTTCGTAAAGTTTAATAAACCGTCGGTACATGTCTAAATCAACGTATTCGTTCACTTGGTGGGCGGTGATGTTACCGGGACCAAAAACGATAATTTGCATCTTGTCGTTTTTCACAATGTAGGAAGAAGCGTCGGTCCCACCCGGAGCACCAAAGTATGGCAAACGCTGTTCCAGTACGGATTCACCAACTTGTTTAGCTAACTGAACTAGTTCGGTATCTTCCGGCGTATGAACCGGGTAAAAACTACTGGAGATGTCCATGGATAACTGTGCGCCATTGGCGTTGCACTCGTCAATAATGGCTTGCAGGTCCGCAATAATTCGGTCATTACGCAGTTCCGGAATCGTCCGGATCTTCACGCCCATTTCAGCGCTAGCCGGTACGGTGTTGATTTGTTCACCACCCTTGATTAGGGTAACCACCGTCACCGTTGGGCCTAAGACCGGGTTAACGGCCGTTTCGTGCTGCTTAAAGTACTCGTTTTGCTTCTGATAGTAAGTCATCAACGCATCAATGGCGTTTTTTCCCAGTTGAGGCATCGAGCTGTGCGCCGCGACCCCCTGTGAGTGGATCGTAAAGGTCAACGACCCTTTATGGGCCAATTCAATGAAGTGTTGTTCACCAGTCGGGTTCGCTACCGCCATTTTTTCAGCGGTCGTCCCATCGATGCCTAACATGGCCTGGATCTGTTTTTGACCGAGTAAGCGTTTGTCAGCACCACTCGGTTCGCCCACGATCACACGCTGCATATTGTCGGCGTAACCCATTTTAACCAGCTGTTCAGCACCCAGGTGACCATTTTCTTCACCCACGGTCGCCATGAACCGCAACGTCCCGTGTAACGGCACGTGCTGGTCATGTAAATTAATCAACGCGAACGCCCCGGCCATTAAACCGGACTTCATGTCAGTCGCCCCGCGGCCGTACAGCCGCCCGTCCTGAATGTTCGCGGCTAACGCGTCGTCCGTCCACTTACTAGCATCACCTAAAGCCACGGTATCTTCGTGCCCGTCAAAGCCAATCAGCGGACCATTACCGTCACCAATTTCAGCCACTAAGCTGACGCGCCCCGGTGCGTACGTCACCAGTTTTGATTCAATGCCGTGCGCCTTAAATAACTGCGTTAAATACTGCGCCACCAATTCTTCGTGGTCATTGACCGTGTTCATTTTAACAACGTCTACTAATGCTTGAACCGTTTCATCCATCTTGTCATCCCCATTACCATTCAATATAAACTGATATCATCAATTTAATAGTTCTAACTAAATTACAGCACTTTTTAGGAGTGCGTTCAAGTTAATTCATTTAATCCACCGATTTTAAGGCGTCCAACATGTTAACCCGCTTCAACTTGCGGTGCATCAAGCCCATCACGATTAAGCTAAAGGCCACCGTCAGTAGCGCCGAATAAACGTAACTAAGCGGGTGAATATCCGGTGAAAACATCAATGCATTCGTTTCCGCGGTCTGTAAAATATAAGCGTGTAACCAATTTCCTAGGAAACAGCCCACTACGATCCCAAGTCCGGTCAAAATTAAGTTTTCTCGGAAAATATACATCGTGACTTCACCGTCATAAAATCCCAGTACCTTGATGGTCGATAATTCCCGAATCCGTTCCGATGCGTTGATATTCGTTAGGTTGTACAACACCACTAACGCCAAAGCACCGGCCGAGACGACAAAGATCAAGACCACCAGATTCATACTGTCGAGCATCTTAAAGTTGGTCTTCTTTTCAGTACTCATCAGCGTGACGTTTAAGATACCGGCCCGCTTCAAAAGTTGGTCCGCGTAGGCGTTAGCCGCCTTTTCACCACCACGGTTGAACTGCACTAGGTTCGCATTGTAGACCGGTGCTTGCCCAAAGGCGTGCCGGTACGCGCGCGGGCTCAAATAAACGAAGTGGTTCACGTAGTTTTCAGCGATGGCACTCACGGTGACCCGCTTAGCCGCTTGGCCGGCTAACTTGATGGTTAGCGTATCCCCAACGTGCACGCCGTATAACTTGGCCAATTTCTCGTCGATGATCGCACCGGTTGACTGTAACGCATAGGCGTGGTGACTTTGTCGGTTCCGCAACACCACGAAGCGCTTCAGCTGGCTTGGTTGGGCCGGAACGCCCAACGTTGCGGTCTGTTCCGCAACGCCGCTTTTTTGAATCGTGACCTGCTTAGATAATAATTTTAAATCGGCCCGGTACAAACTAGCATCGCTAATCGTGTGCCGTTGCGCACTGGTTTCATTACCACTACGGGTAACGACCGCGTCGTAGTGCCATAGCTGGTTGAATTGCTTCACACTAATGTCGCCGATCGAGTCCTTAAGTCCAAAACCGGTGATCATCATCGCCATGCAGCCCGCGATTCCCAATACGGTCATCAGTAGCCGCTGCTTATACCGAAACAGGTTACGTAGGGTAATTTTGTGGTTAAAACTCAGCCGGCGCCACAGTCCGTGCCACCGTTCCAACCAGAGGGTTTGACCAGCTTTAGGGGCCCTGGGCTGGAGCAGTTGGGTCGGGTTACTCCGCAGGTCGACCCGCAAAACCACGAGCGCCGTGCCCAACGTACAAAGTAATGCAATCGCGAGTGCCACCCAAATGTCATTCCACAGGTACTGAACGTGGATTGCGGGTAGGTTATACATGCTCCCGTAAGCTTGGGCGATGAAACGCGGGAAAAAGTTGACCCCAAAGGCCACGCCCAAAACGGTCCCAATCAGCGCGGCTAAGCCCCCGTAGATCAAAAATTCACTCCCAATGGCCGTATTACCGTAACCCAGCGCTTTTAAGGTTCCCATTTGTAACCTTAATTCTTCCACCATCCGGGTCATGGTCGTTAAACAGATCAACGCGGCAATCGCGATGAAAAATAACGGAAATACGGTCGATAACGCGACCACCCGTTGGGTATTTTCGTGATATTCAGTATAACCCGGGTTATCATCGCGGTCACTGTACAGGTAGGTCGGGGCTTTAATGGCTGCAATCTGGGCCTGGGCATCCCGTAACTTCGCCTTTAAGGTGACCAGTTGTGGTGCGTTGGCCGGTAACTGGTTTTGTAAACTGGTCACCGTTTTTTGTAACGGCGCGACGTTGCTAGTCGCAACCGCCCGTAAATGCGCTTGTCGCTTTTGTGCCTGGGGCTTTAGCCAGCGTTTGAGCGTACGGGTATTCTGGCGGTTAAGCCGTTTATACTTAGCGGAATACGGCGTGACCCCGGCCAAATTTTTAAACCGAATGTCAATGCGACTGTACACACTTTGCTTGAGGTTTTTGGGCTGAACGTACACGACGTAGTCCAAGGTGCCCTTCCCGACGTTAGTCACCCCGCGACTGACGTTTTCCACGTAGGTCGGGGAGTTAACGAAACCAACGACTTTAAACGTTCGGTGAGTTAGTTTATTATTCAACGCCTTGGTGCTCACGATCCGGTAAGTTGATTCCACTTTTAAACTGGGCTGCAGCTTCTGAGCCTGACGATCCAGCACAATTTCATTAGCTGTCCGGGGGAGCCGCCCGGAAACTAGCTTTAACTGGTTGACCGTTTGCTGCCGGGGAAGCTCACTCACCCGTACCACCCGGTTATTATTTAACTGGTTAACGTCCAAATACTTCACCGCTTGATAACTAATTTGGTCGCGGTGGGTCGCCAGCACCCGGGTATCGCTTCTAGTCAGTCCCATGGTCGACTGAACACTATTGGTGGCGAGCTTCTGTTGCTTAAAGTAATCACTAGCGGCCCGGGACATGTCCGGTCCCGTCGCTCGAATTCCCGTATAAAAGGCCACTCCTAAAAAGATAATTAGTAGAATTGACGCAAAGCGGGCCTTGGACGCCCAAATTTCCCTAAAAATGGTTTTTAAATACGCAGTTGTCATAACTCCCACCTACCATTCAATGTCAGCGAGCGGCGTTGGGTTGGCGTTGTATTCGACCGACTGTACCCGGGCGTCGTTAATGCGGATCACCTGGTCTCCCATCTGGGCAATTGCACTGTTATGGGTGACGATGATCACCGTCGTCTGAGTCCGCCGGGCAGCGTCCTGAATCACTTGTAAGACCTGTTTACCCGTTTGATAATCCAAAGCCCCGGTCGGTTCGTCGCAGAGGAGTAGTTTCGGTTGTTTCGCCACCGCACGCGCAATCGCAACCCGTTGCTGCTCACCACCCGATAACTGGGCGGGAAAGTTAGCCGCCCGCTTGGTTAGCCCAACTAACTGTAAGGTTTCGTCAACGTCGCGCGCATCCTTAGTAATTTGTGAGGCTAATTCCACGTTTTCCCGGGCAGTCAGGTTAGGCACGAGGTTGTAAAACTGAAAAACGAAGCCAACGTCCTGCCGGCGATACGTTGTGAGTTGCCGGGGCGAAAACTGGGCAATGTCGGTGCCGTCAATCAGAATCTGCCCACTCGTCGGACTATCCATTCCCCCTAAAATGTTCAGCAGCGTAGATTTACCCGCGCCGCTAGGGCCCAAGATCGTCACAACGCTACCACGAGCCACTTCAAACGAAATCTCGGCGTTTGCGACCGTCGTTTGTTCACCATTTTTAAACGTGCGGGTTTCTTTTACCACTTCAATGTAGGCCATGCCGGTTCCTCCTTGTATGTATTCGCTTACACTTAATGATACCCTATTTTTAATCTAGATGGTTAGGTTTACGCCGGTTGACCAGTAAAACTTGCACCCCGGCTAGTCCCGTCATAAAATGAGTTAACGTCACTTTACACGAGGGGGAACTTAAATGGTCACCGAAGCCGTTGCCACCGTTTTATTACTAATTGTTTTTATGATTGCATTCACCTACTACTTAAATACCCTGTTTTTCCGTCGCATTGAAAAGAAGGAAAAGCACGACCAACCCTTTAACTTTAAAACTAAAAATACCAACGGCAAGCCCAAGCCCTAACGCTCAAGTCCCGTTGGTATCCGATTCACACAATTATTATGAGCTTCACTCGTTGCGGTCAGCGTAGTAAGCCGTCCTTTGTTGCGCCCAGTAATCGTGATCGCGCTGGTTAATTTCCCGTAGAACCCGACAAGGATTGCCAACCGCCACCACGTTATCCGGAATATCATGGGTCACGACTGAACCGGACCCGATTACAACGTTATTTCCAATCGTCACACCGGGATTAACGACCACGTTACCGCCCATCCAGACGTCGTTACCGATTGTAATGCCCTTCCCATATTCCAACTGTTCGGCGCGAATGGCCGCGTCAATTGGGTGCCCGGCGGTGTACAAGCCGACCCGCGGCCCCATAAAGACGTTATCTCCAATCGTAATCGGTCCACAGTCCACGAAAATAGCGTCGTAATTAGCGTAAAAGTTTTTTCCAATCGTCGTATTAGTCCCGTAATCGGTATGAAACGGCGGTTCAACGTAACCACCGGTGCCGAACTGGTTAAACATTGCCTTCAAAAGTCGTTGGCGTTCTTCCGGTTGTTCCTCGGTCGTCTGGTTAAACAACCGGGTCAACCGCCGGGCCCGCTGATTTTCACGGCCTAATTCTGCATCGTGGGCCACGTACAATTCGCCCGCTAACATCCGTTCTTTTTGTGATTTCATCTTAACTTTACCTCCCAAAATAACTTACCGCCCTAGTTAACCAAAAATCCCGCCCGATTACAACGGGAACCGCGGTCATTTTTGAAAGCAACCGGCCCCATTTTTAACCCCACAAGAACTTTTAAGCTTTTTTAGCTCGCTAAACGGCACCCATCGTATATAATAAAGACTATACACACACATTTAAGGGAGTTAACAACGTGAAAACATTTAAAAATATCATGAGCTGGGTGCTACCAATCGCCATCGGTTTAATTCTGGCCCTGCTCATCCGGCAATTCTGGTTCACGATGGTTAAAGTTGACGGAACCTCAATGCAACCAAACTTACAAAATAACGAGCGGGTCGTCGCCTTTAAAACGAGTAAAATTAAGGCGGGATCGGTCGTCGTGTTCGACGCGTACGGGCTTGATCCCGATCAGACCGCCAAAAACGCGGTTTACGTTAAGCGGGTCATCGGAATGCCCGGGGATTCCGTTCGTTACACCAGTAACGGTCAGTTATACGTCAACAATAAACTAGTCAAACAAAGCTACCTCAAGAACAATTACCAACAAACCACCGGCTCGTTCATGGCAAACAGTCATAGTAAGGTCACCGGTTGGAACCTGGTCAGCCTTAGTCACGACCAGGGGTGGAAAAAGAGTGTGACTACCAACAAGGTGCCTAAGGGCTACTACTTCGTCATGGGGGACCACCGGAGCGTCTCCAATGATAGCCGTTACTGGGGCCTCGTCCCTAAGAACAAGATGATTGGGGTCGTTAAGGCTTGGCCGTGGCAGAACCGCAAGCAGTACATCAACAATTTCCAACCATAAGCACAAGTTATTTAAACCGCGGGCCGTTTCGGGTCCGCGGTTTTGTTATACTGTAGTTATCCACATTGGAGGGGGAAATCATGTCAACAAAATTAAGGACCGTCCTTAGTTGGATCATTCCAATCGTCATTGGTTTGACCGTCGCCCTACTGATTCGGCAATTCTGGTTCACACTAGTAAAAGTCGATGGCGGTTCCATGCAACCCAACTTACAAAATAATGAACGGGTCGTCGCCTTTAAACCGGTTTCGGTCAAACGGGGTAGTGTGATCGTTTTTCATTCGTACGGCGTCGACGCCCAAGAAAAGGATCCAAACGGCGTGTACGTCAAACGAGTCGTGGCCGTTGCGGGTGATACCGTCCGCTATACTAAGAACGGCACGCTGATCGTTAACAACCACCACGTTAAGCAGTCCTATTTAAAAAATACTTATCAACAAACTACCGGGAGTTTCATGGCCAACCAGCACAGTCAGTTCACCGGCTGGACCCTAACTAGTCTCAGTCACAACCAACCTGACTGGCAGGTCAAAGTTACGAACAACCGGGTCCCTAAGGGCTGTTACTTTGTCATGGGCGATCACCGCAGCGTTTCTAACGACGGCCGGGCTTGGGGGTTCGTCCCCGAAAGTAAAGTCATCGGCGTCGTTAAGGCCTGGCCGTGGCAAAACCGTAAGCAGTATGTGAATAACTTCAGTGAATAAGTTAACACCGACCTAAAAAACGTCCTAAAACAAAGAACATAACTCACTCAAAATAAACTGAGTAAGTTATGTTCTTTGTTTTTTATCCACAGGGGATAACTTATTTTGTTTTAGTTAATAAGTGGACAACTAGGTGATTAAGTGCCCGCCCGGGACGACTTTGGTCGACCAAGATCAGGCCTACTAGTAAAACCGTAAACTGGGCCCACTGGTTATGCCCAACCAGGGCCATGCCGCCAATGACTAATACAATCATTACCGGGACCAACCACCGACTAACTCGGCGCTGAGACTTAATGCTGACCACCCGCTCGCCGATCACGGACCCAGAAGAAGCCACAAATAAACGGACTCAGGGGAACTAAAATTAACGTCATCAAAATATTTTTAAAAAAGTTAATGAAGCCGTCCATAAAGTCACTTTTAGCCTCGACTTGCGGCGTCAACGCGGTTGGTACTGGCTTGGGCTTCGTCCGTTTAGCCGCGACCGACCACGGGTGTCCGGAATCCTGAATCACCTGATCATCGTCTGGTCGGGTCGTCGTCGGTTCCTTTGCAGCCTTCCGCCAAACGCGAAAGACTTTGGGCCAGCGGTACTTAACGATTGGAAAAAGAATCAGGGCACAGATAATGCTGTAAATCACCAGCGGATTAAATTGCAACACGATCCGATTGACCTCTTGGCGCGCCGTAAAAAACATGATCATAAAAACGGCAATTGCGCCGTAAAACCAACTACTGATTAAATTACCTGCTCGCCACACTGGCGTTCACTCCCTACTTCGTTGTTATGCACAGTCGTACCATACTTTTGCACCGCAAGCCGTTTTCAAAGATTGGCTCCGCATAGTTATCCACAAAATAATTGACCCAAACCGTCCGCATTTCAAAACCGGCCCGTTGGTAAATGGCCAACTGCCGTAGCGAGGAATTGCCGGTTCCAATCCACAGCTCTTCACACTTACGATCCGCGCGGCAACGTTGAATCGCCATTGTCAACAACCGGCGCGCCACGCCGCGGTGCTGATAATTAGGGACGACCGCAATGTTTTTAACTTCCCGCGCCCGGTCGTTTAACCGTGTCAGTACCATTAAACCAACCAGCCGTCCTTGCTGCCACGCCGCGTAACACTCACCGGTATTTAAATATTGACGAACAACCTGCCAATCCGGATCAGCAGCCAACAATAAATCCCGGGGTAGGTCGGCCGCCAAAACTCGTTTAATCATCGCGTTTGCCGGCGATTCTGACCACGCTGAAACCCGTTTCCCCAACAAACGTAGGGAATAATAACGGCAATGATGGCCAGCGCGTAATCCCGGACGTTCAGGGTAGCGGCGTTAACGACGACGAGGTACGCCAAAAAGACCGTCCATAAGACCGGGACGATGCCACCCACCCAAAAATAGCGACTGGCTGAAAAGACGAATTCTTCCAATACAATGAGTCCGATGGCAACTAAGCCTAAAATCAACAATTGCATGTTCGCACTTCCCTCACGGTTGACCCTATTTTTCCTTGTTCAGTTGTTGCAACATATCCACAAAGCGGTGGGTATCTAAGTTATGCACATCTTCATCCGAGTAAAAAATAATCATTTGTGACCGTTGTTCTGGGGATAAGTTAGCTTGGGAACCAAAGTAGACCAAGTAAACGTCGGCCGCGTGATCCGTCAAACTCTGGCCGTAATCCGTATCCAACGTAAAGGTAAAGTCCTTACCCGCTTGTTCCCTTAAAGCATCCATAAAAGCTTGAACGTCGGCGGTCTTAACCGTTTCCTGCCCCGCAACGACGCTCGTTACTACGTTTACTTGCATATTAAAAAACTCCTAAATTTAAATTAATTTCAACTCAATCACACATTAGCGCACTTTTAAGCTGACCGCAAGCGCTCATCTGTGGAAAACACCCTATTCGCGCGATTTATGCACTGTGGATAACTTTTACGCTTCACTCAGCGGTTGCAAGTTATCCCCATCGTAAGTCAGGGTGGCCACGGCACTGGCCGCCAAGTCCGCTTGGTGGGGCTGTTCACCCGTTGCCCGGTACAGTAAGGCCCGCATACTGGAACTATCCACAATGACGAGGGCGTGACCGTGATCCGGCGTAGCTGTAAAAACGGTTTGCAATCCCCGTACGTAGCGTTGCCAAAATTCCGCGCCGCTTTCAGCTAAACCGGCACTGTCGTGGTCGTGCAATAACGTCTGTAATTCACTGGGCGTTTGGTCGGCGGCAAACGTCGCTAAACTCCCATACCCCAGCTTAGTTGCAAATCCCGACCACACGGCGGCCCGTTCTAAGCCTTCAAAGCCACCGAAAAACGGGGCGCGCAAGTCGCTAAGGGCTTGCAACTCGACGTTTTCCTGGGTCGCGGCTGTCAAGACGGCCCGGCCGGTTTGCACGCTGCGACTAGTATCACTAGCAAAAGCAGTTGTTAAGGGTAGTTGTCCTAGCTGGTGCCCCACTTTTAGACTGGCTTGCTGTCCGGCTGGGGTTAGCGGGGTCCCGCTCCATCCCTGAAAACGGTCCAATTGATTAAAATACGTTGCGCCCGCAACGACTAGGTGTAAGTTAATTGATTTCATGGTGACACGGTCTCCGTTCAGTTTTCAGATTATTGTTCTATTTTAACAAAAACGAGCGGCCACTTCAGGACCACTCGCACTTTTATTTCAATGAATTTGATTAACGGATCACTAAAACGGAAACCGGCGCGTTTTTCGCCATGTACGCCGCCTGCGAACCAAAGTATTTCCGAACGCCCTGCTTCGACACCGAACCGATAACTAATAGATCGGGTTTAACGGCCGGGATAATATCTTTCACGATCGTTTCACCGGGATCACCTTCGTCAACGACAACGCTAACGTCTTTAACCCCGAACTCTTGGGCCAGCTTCTGGTACTGTAACACGTGGTCTTCCAAATCTTTACGCTGCCCGTGAATAAAATCCTTACTCATGGCTTCATAAACGTTCATACTGTGCTGTTCCAAAATTGAAACGATGGTCAACTTCGCACCGTCCGTTTTGGCCCGATTAATTGCGTAACGAAAGGCCAGTTGGGCGTCAGCGGAATCGTCGACCCCCACTAAAATATGTTTAAATTCCTTAGGACTCATGTCTGACATACTGATTCCTCCTAGTGTGGAAAAATTAGATCAACCCTAACTTTATTTTCACCGTTTCAAGGATGCTTGTCAATTAGTCTGCCGGCTTATTTTCTTTTAAGACCCGGGCCGGATTACCAACCACGATGACGTTATCGGGGAAGGAGTGCGTCACAACTGCGCCAGCACCAACGATGACGTTATTCCCCAGCGTCACGCCGGGCAAAATAATAGCACTGCCACCGATCCAGACGTCGTTACCAATCGTGATTGGCGCCGTCCGTTCAGCTTCCGTTCGCCGGACTGCCGGATCTAACGGGTGTTGCGGAGTGTACAAGCCCACTTTAGGGCCAAACTTACAATCGTTACCAATCTTAACTAACCCCTCATCACAGATCGTCACCCCGTGATTAGCATAGAAGTGATCGCCGATGGTAATGTTGACCCCGTAACTAAACTCAAAGGTTGGTTCCACGAAGAACCGGTCGCCGACCGAACGCAGTAAACTTTTCATCTTGGTATTCCGCTCGGTACTGTCCGCAATCTGATTATACTGCATGATTTTGGTACGCACCGCGCGCCGCCGTTGCTGTAAAATTGGGGACTCCATGTAGAGTTCGCCGTTAATCATTTGTTGGTACGCCGGATCGTTATCGATTTCCATTGTTTATTTAAACTTCCTTTAATAGTTGATAGTTTAAGCATACCACACTCACCGAATTTACTGTATGATGACCCTATTAACATGAAAGCGGTGGTACAAGTGTTAAAGTACGTTATTTTTGATTTGGACGACACCTTACTAGACTTTCAAGCAGCGGAACAAAGCAGTTTAAAGACGATTCTGACCCGTTACCACGTGCCCGATTTAACAGTCGCTAAACGGTGCTACTTAGCGCACAATCACCAGGTTTGGGCTCAGATCGAACACGGTGGTGACCGTGAGCAGCTACTCAATCAACGGTTTCAAATCGTTCTGGGAAAACTGGGTATCGTGGTTGACGGTCCAACCGTCCAACGGGAATACAACGCGTTGCTCGGGCAAGGATACCAGACATTGCCCGGGGTTCAATCGCTACTCACGACGTTAAAAACAGCCCAGCTAACGTTACTCATAGGCACAAACGGTGTTCAGGATACCCAGTTAAATCGGATCCGGGGCGCGGGATTGGCGCCGTACTTTGACCACGTCTTCATTTCCGAAGCCGTTGGCGTTGCAAAACCGGACCGTCGATTTTTTGACGCAATGACTACCCGCTATCCGGACCTAACCCCGGATAACGCGGTAATGGTCGGCGACAGCCTCGCTTCAGACATCACCGGTGCAGCCAACGCCGGGTTAGCCAGCATTTGGTTCAACCCACACCACCAAGTCGCTCGCAATGTTCGCCCCACGGTAACCGTTACTGATTTTAGCCAGTTACAGCACTGCTTGTTGAACTGGTAAAGCGGGCGACCCGCTCAGGTTAAGCCGGGGCAGCGTCTTTAAGAAGTGGCATTTGGTTGAATTTTAAAACAAGCGTGAACCTTTTAAGGCCCGTAAATTGCTCAAAGTCACCTGAGTAATTTACGGGCCTTTTATTTCCGTGACAACGGTGCCGAAATGAGGGCTAAAAATTAATGGGTTCCGCGCTCATTGAACTTACCGGCGCTTTTTAGCGCGCCGGACGACTTGCTGCATCGCGCGCTTACCGCCAAACATCCGCTCGATTTTTGCTTGCTCCAACTGGCGAGCGTTTAAATCCTGATAACTCATTTCTCGCTGTAATTTTTGGTAGCTCACAACCCGCTGAGGATCCAGTTCTCCCCGCTCCACGGCGGCCCGCACGGCACACCCCGGTTCCGTTTGGTGGGAACAATCGTTAAACCGACAACGCGTTGCGAGTTGTGCGACGTCCCCAAACGTCTGGTCCAAATTGCCAGCGTAGAGTTGTAATTCCCGCATACCCGGTGTATCAATGACCAGCCCCCCGGTGGGTAACTGTAAGAGTTGCCGGGCCGTGGTCGTGTGCCGACCCTTATCATCGTCGGCACGAATGGTCCGCGTCACAAGTTCCGTGCGGCCCAGTAAAGCGTTGATCAAAGTCGATTTGCCGACCCCCGAAGACCCAATAAACGCAACGGTCCGTCCCGGAGTGGTGTATTGATGTAAGGGAGCCAGACTTGCGGGCTCCTTCACCGAACAAATAATGGTCTCTACGCCGACACTCACCGTTTCAAGTGCCGCCATTTTAGTTGCTAAGTCCCGGCAAAGATCCATTTTAGTTAACACGATCACCGGTGTCGCACGACTCTCCCAAGCCAGGGTCAAATACCGTTCTAATCGCCGGACGTTAAATTCTTCATTTAACGACGTACAAATAAAAACCGTGTCTAAGTTAGCCGCAATCAACTGGCCCTGTCCAGCCTGATGAACACTTCCGCGGGCGAGTACACTGCGACGGGGCAGCACTTGCTGAATCTGGGCCCGATCACTCGTTAGGGCGGTCAGTAACACCCAGTCGCCGACCGTTGGAAATTCCGTTTGCGTGGTGGCAACGTGCCGGAACTTACCGCTCAGTTGGGCCTTCAGTTCCCCCGTCGCGGTCAGCACCCGGTACAAATTGCGTTGTTGGTTGACGACCCGGCCTAATTTAGCGTGCGGTTTTCCCGCCGCTGCCCGTTCAAAATCAGGGGTTAAGCCGTAAGTTTTTAAATCAATTATCAATTATTTATCCTTTCGTAAGAACCAGTACCCCAGCCCACTTACGAGGTCAAAAAAAGACGCAGTTACTCCCACTGCGTCGCCGAACTAAAAAGGGGGTTGATGTTCACCACTCTTAACGTTCACGGGCATTAGGGTACCAAAAAACTAGTGAGTCAAACTCACTTTGCAATTGGTCACAACCTAGCCAATGAACAACATCAAACAACCCTCCTTTTGATTTATTAACTCAAAGTTTACTTAGTTTTGGCATTTCTGTCAACGGTCCTACTCTTCAATTTGCACAAAGTGAGTATTCCCCAGGCCACCCCCGACCTGCATCACACTGCCGCCGTGGCGGAGCTTACCCAGGTTGACTGGTCGAAAGTTCAACGGCCGGACCAGCGCCGCAAATTCCTTCTTAGCCGCAACGTCGTCACCCGCGTAAAAGAGGACCCGCCGGCCAAGGCCGTCCACGTGTCCGTCCATAAAATCCGGTGGCAAGGTGTTAAACGCCTTGATGACCCGCGCATTATTGGCGGCCTTAGCCAACACTTCGCTCCCCGTTAGCGGGGCCGTTTTGATCTTTTTAAAGTCGGCCGTGAACTGGTTCGTCACGTCAACCACGATCCGTTGCTGGTAATCCGGAACCTGCGCTAACACTTCCGGTGCCCGTTCAAACGGTACCGCAATGATGACCAACGGTTGTTGCAATGCGGTGGTCACTTCTACGAAACTAACGTTAGCGTCAAACTCCGCACGCCGGGGCACTAAACTAGCGGCCCCACTGTGCCGACTGAGTTTGACCTGGTTATCGCCGCGCGCAAACGTGCGCGCTAAGACAGTACCGACCGTCCCGGCACCCACAATTCCAATTTCCATCTTAATCACCTACCTGCGTTTTATCATAACCATTTTGTTATTTAATTGCACTTAAAAAGCATGTGCCTAAAGTTAGTTAGTTCATGTTAAGCGGACCAAACTGACTTCTGGCGCACGTCTCGACAATATTGTCGCGGAAAACAAAGTCCCCCAATGACTCAGTTTATTTTGAGCCATTGAGGGACTTAAAATTTTGTCCCAGTCTATAAAAAGCCTATTTAGTTGTTAAGTAGGCGCGAATCCCGCGCTTAAGCCGTGCCAACCCGTCCGTTAACTCGGCGGTTGGGCAAGCCACGTTCATCCGTAAGAACTGGTTGCCATCCCCCCGGTAAACGTCCCCGGCCGATAAAAATAAGCCGGTTGCTTTTCGAATAAACTGCGCTAGCGCCGCACTATCCGTCGTAATTTGACTCACGTCTAACCATAACAGGTAGGTCGCCTGTGCCTCAATCAGCTTAACTTGCGGTAATTCGGTAGCCACAAACTGCGCCACCTGCCGCTGGTTAGCCGCAATCTTTGTTCGTAATTCGTGCACCCACGTTTTGCCCTGCGTATAGGCCGCGATGCTGCCCGGAATCGCAAACGAATTTGGTTCCGCCAACTCATCATTGTTGATGCCCCGACTAACTAACGCCCGGACGTTTTCATCTGGGATAATTAACGTCGCCGCGTGCAACGCCGCCACGTTAAACGTTTTGCTGGGCGAAACGCAACTAATGCTGTTGGCCGCAACGACGTCCGATAACGACGCAAACGGCACGTACTGGTTCCCGTTCAAGGTTAAATCACAGTGAATTTCGTCCGCAACTACTAAGACGTGGTGTTTTAGTGCCAACTCACCGATGCGTTGCAACGTTGCCCGTGACCAAACGATGCCAATTGGGTTTTGCGGGTTACACAGGATCATCATAGTAGTCAACGGTGCCGCCAACTTACGTTCTAAATCATCCCAGTCAATTCGGTACTGATCATTTTCGTTGACTAGGTTGCTAGCCAGCGTGTGCCGGCCGTTATTTTCGATGGAATGGTAAAAAATATTGTAAACTGGCGCCTGAACGACCACGTTATCACCGGGAGCCGTCATCTTACGTACGATTGACGAAATGGCGGGAACTACTCCGGTACAAAAGAGCAGCCAGTCAAGCTGGGGGCGAAAAGCGTGTTCCTGCGCCCACCAATCAGCAACTGCCTGGTAATAAGCGGTTGGAACTTCTTCGTAACCAAAAATACCAAACTGAGCCCGCTTCGTTAACGCGGCGGTAATTTCCGGCGCGGTCGCAAAATCCATATCGGCGACCCACATTGGGAGTTCGTTATCCTTTACGTCCCACTTAACGGCGTTCGTGTGACGCCGGTTAATGACAGTTTCAAAATCATACGGCATGGTAATCCCGGCTTTCCTGATCAACACTGATCACGATTTTTGAAGGGTCAATTTCAGGATCATCCATAATAATTTTCCCGATTCCCTTCGCGTGAATTTTACCACTAATGGGGTTCTTTACGCTATCAATCGTGGAAACCACGTCGGCGTCAACGTGACTGCAGTATTCGAAGGCCAAATCGGTATTCAGCAACGTACAGTGTTCCAAGGTCACGTTATCCATGTAACAAAGTCCCTGGTCACTTTCAATCGTACAGTTTACAAACCGAATATTTTTAGAATTCCAGCCTAAGTATTCACCAATGATTTGAGAATCGTAAACGGTCACGTTCTCGCAGTTCCAGAGGGCGTCCTTTGTCATTAACGTAGCGTTGTGGATCTCCACGTTTTTGGCTCCGTCAAAGGCGTAGTTACCAACCAAGTTGAAGCCGTCAATTTTTATATTTTGACTGTTCATCCCGAAGTAGTCTCCGGCCGCCTGGACGTCGTGAATATTGATGTCGGTACAGTTCCACAACGTTTCTTCCGCGTGGGAAAAATGGACGTGGTTTAACGCAATTTGACTTGCCCGCCGGAAAAGCTTCGGGGCTTGTAAAGTACTGTTGCTGATTGCAATGTCGTTGGTGTACCAAATTCCAGAACGGGACATTTCTTCAAAAATCGAATTTTCAACGTTCACGTGGTTACTGTACCACAGCGGGTATTTCCACTTAAAAATGGCTTGTTTCAGGTTAACGTTGCGACTTTCCTTGAGTGGGGACTCACCGTCCGCAAACGTACTGTTATTAATTTGTAAATCGTGGGCTTTGAACAACGC
The DNA here is from genome assembly GCF_003885105.1 of Lactiplantibacillus garii. GTDB lineage: Bacteria > Bacillota > Bacilli > Lactobacillales > Lactobacillaceae > Lactiplantibacillus > Lactiplantibacillus garii. The sequence goes on along the minus strand of NZ_QWZQ01000006.1, from coordinate 38,056 downwards.
CCGTTCACCGGTTAAAAATGCTTGATTAAGTGTTTTCATAATTGAACTTGACTCCTTATTTAAAACGACGCTCTTTATCAGCGTGTACCTTTACTTTAGTAGCTTCGTGTAGGTCGAAGGCAAGCCCTTTTGTTAAAAAATTTATTTTTTTGTTTAGATATTTTATAAATCAAGGTTCAAGCAACGCCTTACCACCGTTTCGTTGCTAAAATATGACCTACGTTTAACGTGAAAGTGGGTGTACTTTATCGACGTTTCATTTAAAAATTTAATGTTATCCGCGGCAACCGGCCAACGGTTATTAACCGTCGCCTTACTGGGAGCCCTCGCAAACGTCCTCCTAACAGTTAACGACCAGCAGTTGCTCCTCAACGTAACCTTGTTAGGACTAGTTTGTTGGGGGTGTGCGCAAAGCCGGCGCGACCACGCGCCCGAACGGCTAACGCTTAACTGGTGGCGTAAAGTTTGCTACTGGCTACTCTTAAACGCCATCGTACTGTGGTTTATTGCCACCCTGCACGTCACCTATTTAAACACCGGCGTGGCAACCGGTGATCCTGCTCAGGTTAACCTTGCCGCCATTTCAGCCGCAATGGTTAGCTTAATAACCGGCGGTCTGCTCTACCTATTTGAAGCTTAAAGACTAAAATAGTTGGGGTTTTGTAAAAGAGACTGGTTTTTTCAGAAAATATTTTAAGTTTCTGAATAAAGTGTTCACGGCTTTCAGGGATAATCAACCTTGTTACACTGAATTTTACAGAGAGAAAATTTGAAGGTGATTAAATATCGAAACCGCGTTTAAGAAGTTGATATTTTCCATGGCCACCGCCCGCCGCTTCGTGTTGATCGCGTTTGCCGGGACGCTCGGCAACGTTGTGTTTACCACGACCGGCTGGCCGGCAATTATTAATTGGTTGATTTTTATCGCGGCCTGCACCGCTTTGACTAAATTACACCGTCGCGGACCAATGCCACTTTTGAAGCTGCGCGGTTGGCGACGAGTCGCTTACTGGCTGCTCCTGTTCGCCACCATTTTTATTGGGATTGCGTTACTCAACTTGGCCTATACGAGTCTCGGCCTAGTAGACTCCCCGACCATCGTTCAAGTTAAGCTGGCCGTAATTACAGCCATTTTAATGGTTATCGTGACTGGGAGTTTGCTTTACCGGTTCCCAGAACCACAACGGACCCAGCCTTAAAGCAAAATAACCACGCTGCTCAACATAATGGGCAACGTGGTTATTTTTATCAACCTATTTCATTTTAACTTTAATTTTAATCTGCTTCGGTACCCGGTCGTGGGCGTGGTGCCAACGTAGCAGAACGCTCAGTAATGACCATAGTCCGGTTACAACCGTTAATAATACTGATAATTTTCGGTGCATCTTCCTCACCCCAAGTTGTTTAAGCTAAGCATACCACACTATTTAGCGTGCGCCGAGTTTTGCAACTGAATCATATCGTAATAGTAACCACGCTGCGCTAATAATTCGTCGTTGGTCCCCCGTTCAACGATTTGACCCTGGTTTAAAACGAGGATCAAATCAGCGTTTTGAATCGTGGACAAGCGGTGGGCAATCGCAATCGTTGTCCGGTCTTGTTGAATCCGATCCAAACCGGTCTGAATCATCTCCTCAGTTTCGGTGTCCACGTTGGCCGTCGCTTCGTCTAAAATCAGAATCTTCGGGTCGGTCACGATCGTCCGAGCAAACGAAATCAGTTGCCGTTGCCCAGAAGAGTAACTGGCCCCCCGTTCAATGACCCGTGAGCGGTAGTTCTCCGGTAAATCATTGATAAAGTCGTCAGCCTTAACAAACTTCGCGGCTTCGCGAACCCGTTCATCGGAAATTTGATCATCAAACATCCGAATGTTGGAGTTGATGTCACCGTAAAACATGAACGGTTCCTGTAACACCAAGCCCATCTTTTTACGCAATTCTTCTGCCGGGTACTCACGAATATCACGGTCATCAATTAGCACTTCCCCGGATTGAAACTCGTAGAAGCGCATTAACACGTTGATGGTCGAGGTTTTACCACTCCCAGTTTGCCCGACTAACGCAACGGTTTGCCCGGGCTCGGCAACGAACGAAACGTCCTTTAAAACCGGGTGCTTGCCGTCGTAGGCGAAGGTGACGTGTTTAAATTCGATCTTACCACGGGTGATTCGCGCATCCGGGTCGGCGTGCTGGGCCGGGGCCGGGGCAATCGTCGGGTCGTCCATGACCCGCAACACCCGTGAACCGGCGACCACCCCGTCTTGAAAGTCGGACAGATTATCCATCATCTGGGTCATCGGGTTGTAAAAGTTATTTAAATACGTAATAAACGCGTAAACGACCCCGGCTGCCACGTAACCGTTAAGGCCCCGTACACCAAAAATTCCCAGGACCATGACGGTTCCTAACGCGTAAAACAGGTCAATTAACGGACTTAGTAGTAACGAGTTCGTCCGAATCATGGCTTGCCGGGTCCGAAAGTAGGCGTCGTTGGTGTGGTCAAACTCACCGTTGATCCGGTGTTCCTGGCGAAATTGCTGGATGACACTGATCCCGGTAATCGCCTCACTCAACTTAGTATTTAATTCACTCAGCCGTTCGCGCATCCGCCGGTATACCTTGGAACTATACCGCTGATAATACCAGATTGTGAGCCCCAAAAACGGCATAAAAATCAGTAACCATAACGCAATTTGACTGTCGGTCAAGTACATGGCAATAAACGACGAAACCACCGCAAAAAAGGCGGTGAACAACGTGTTGAATAGCGCCCAAAAGTTAGAAAACGACATCGTATCGTTGGTTAGGCGTGATAAGATTGAGCCGCCGGGGACTTGGTCAAAGTAGCGCATCCCCATCCGGTGCAGCTTCTGAAACATTTGCCGGCGGACGTTTTCCAACATGTACTCGGCCCCCATCGTGCTAGTGTAATTTTGTAAAAACTGCATAATTGCACGGACAAACATCCCAAAGAAATAGAGGCCGGCAAAGTACCACATGATTGTCACGGTCGCGTTGCCCGTTCGCAAATAGTGGTCAATAAAGTACTGTAAGACCCGCGGCAAATAGATGTTAACGACGCTGATTAGCCCCGAAAGAATAATCGCCCCAATGAAAAACCACTTAAACGGTTTGGCGTACGGTAGGAGCCGTCGAATCACGGTCAATTGTTCTTTAACGGGCATGCTGCGCGCCCACACTGATTCACGTGCTGCCATTATTGCACCGCCCCTTCCACTTTAGTTTCCAACTGTTGCCGGTCAAACATTTGCTGGTACCAGCCGTGCTGGGCCATTAACTGTTGGTGCGTGCCACGTTCCACCACGTGCCCAGCATCGAGCACGATGATTTCGTCGGCGTTCATGACCGAGCTTAACCGGTGGGCCGCAATGATGGTGGTTTTATCCGCCCGTTCGGCCTTTAAGTTTGCTAAGATTTCAGCCTCCGTTTCGGCGTCGACGGCGGACAATGCGTCATCCAAAATAAGCAATTCCGGGTTAATGAGTAACGCCCGCGCAATCGCTAAGCGTTGCCGCTGACCACCGGAGAGCGAAATACCTTCCTCCCCGACCTGGGTATCGTAGCCGGCCGGCATTCCCGCAATTTGGCCGCTTAAATCACTCTTTTTAGCAACGGCTTCGACAACTTCTTGACTGACCCGCGGGTCCGCAAAGCGGATATTTTCACGAATCGTGTTAGAAAACAGGAAACTATCTTGCGGGACGTAACCAATTGCTGGTAAGTAACTGTCTAACGCGTACTGCTTAATATCGTGACCACCATAGTTGATTTGACCATCGTAGTTATCAAATTCCCGTAAAATTAATTTCATGACCGTGGACTTACCGGCCCCAACCCGGCCAACGATGCCCAATGTTTGACCCGCTTGAAGGTCAAACTGAACGTCGCTTAAACTCGTCCCGGCATCGTTGGGATAATTAAATTGCTTGACTTGGTATTGCAGACCACCGTGTGGGCGCTGCTCCAGTCCGTTTTTGGAATCAATAATGGCACTTTTTTGATTCAACAGTTCCATGACCCGGTCATAGGAGGCGTTGCCCCGTTCCATGGTGTTAAACAGCATTCCGACGGCAAACATCGGCCAAACCATCATTCCCAGGTAGGTGACAAACGAAACTAAGTTACCAATCGTAATCACGTGGTTAGTCACGTACACCCCACCCAACACAATCGTAGCGGCGTAGGAGACCGCAATAATAATAGTGATGGCCGGATCAAATAACGAGTCCAACACGTTGACGTGCCGGTTGATCTTGATTGTTTGGTCAATTTGTTCGTTAAAGTCAGCAACGTCGGCCCGCTCTTGACCCAGCGCCTTGATGACCTTGATCCCGCTAATGCTTTCCTGCGCCTTGTTATTCAAGCGTGAAAAGGCCGCCTGTGACGCGCGGAACGCCACGTGGATTTTCTTACCCAGGTAACGCGAAACCACCGCTAGGAGTGGGAACGGGACGACCGCAATCAATGTCAAGCGCCAGTCGATCAACATCATCATCGCAATTAAAGTCGTGCCCCCGGTGATGATTGAATCGGCAAATTGTAAAATTCCGCCACCGGCAACCCGTTCAATCGCGGTCAGGTCGTTCGTAGCGTGGGCCATCAAGTCCCCGGTTCGGTACTTTTGGTAAAAAGTTGCGTCCATTTTCATGAAGTGCCAAAAAAGCCGCTCCCGTAACGTCCGTTCCAAACCGGCCGCGCCACCCCAGATGGCGTTACGCCAAAGGTAGCGGGCGAAGTACTGTCCCGCGGCGGCGGCCGCAATAATGGCTAGATCAACCGTAAGCGTGTGCGCCGTCAGGTTTCGCTGGTTGATCCCGTCAACCACGTTCCCAATGATTCGGGGTGGAATAATCCCAATAATGGCCGTTAAAATAAGGCCGAGTACCCCCGCCGAATAGAGTTTCCACTCCCGCCGAAAGTACCAGCCTAGTTTCATAAATATACCCACAACGCACCTCCAAAGTTTTTATTAAAATTTAATTAGACAACCATAAATAATAACATATTATTCAGTGGTTTCTTAATAATATGCCTGAATGGTCACAAAAAGGACCGGGCAACCGCCCGATCCTTTTTTGTGTAAAAGTACTAATTATTTGCCAGCCTTCATCTGAATTTCAGCTTCAGCGGGAACTTGTAAGTTTTTCTTTTTCAGGAAAACCATGGAAGCCCACAGTAGAACTAATCCTAAAATTGCAAAGATGGCAAGCACCCCAATCGATGACCAGAAGATACCGTTGCCCCAGCCGCCCGTCAAGGCCTGCCGGAACGCCTGAATCGAGTAAGTCAATGGTAAGAATGGGTGAATTACGTTAAAGAAGTGGTTCGTAATCTCCATTGGGAAAGTCCCACCCGAGCCACCAAGTTGTAGCATCAGGAGTACCATTGCCAAGAACCGGCCCGGATTATCCAGTAACATTGATAGGAACATGACGATAAACATCGAGGCTAACGCAATCATGATCGCCGTCAGGAAGTACCCGGCCATACTAATTGGTTTCAAGCCAACGATTAACAACGCAATGCATTCGATGACTGCCATTCCAATGGCAACCGGCGCACCCACGGCGATTTTACTAAAGAACCACTGGGTCGCCGTCCCATCATCATCGGCAATCCGCCGAATTGGGTAAGCAAAGTTAAAGACGATTGCCCCAACGTAGAGGGCTAGTGACAAGACGTACGGTGCTAAAGCGTGACCGTAGTTTGGCACGTAGCTGTAGTTAGAGTGCGTCAACTTCGAAGGTGCGGCGAACATGTTGGCGTTAGAAGTTTTTAACGGTGTCCCGTTGATCGTATCGGCACCACTTTGTAACGATTTCGCTAACGTATTGTTACCGTTCTTAATCTTCTTGTTACCCGCTAATAATTTAGCGGAGTTGTTATCAAGTTGGGTGGCACCGTCGGCCAGCTGCTTAACACCGCTGGTCAACTGGCCAGTACTACCCTTCAACGTTTGCAAACCAGTATTTAACTGACCAGCACCGTCATCAAGTTTTTGAACCCCCGTGACTAATGCCGGAACTTTACCGTTTAAGGTCGTTAAGCCGCCGGTTACTTGACTTGATCCGGAAAGCAGTTGTTGCACACCACTAACCAATTGTGGAACCTGACCATTCATCGTAGTCAAGCCACCAGTTACTTGGTTAGAACCATTTGCCAGTAATCCAATTGCGGAAACTAATTGCGGAACCTGACTATTTAACTGTGCAGTACCACTAGCTAACTGATTAGCACCACTAGTTAATTGACTTGAGTTAGCCGTTAACTGTTGTGCACCAGTGTTTAATTGTTTAATACCACTAGTTAAAACTGGTACCTGACCATTCAGGGTCGTCAAACCACTTTGAAGTTGGCCAGCACCGCTGTTTAAGTCACCCGACTTACTATTTAACTGAGTTGTACCAGCGGCGACTTGCGCTGCACCGCTAGATAACGTACCGGTTCCTGCTTCCAATTGACTCGTATAGCCAGATAACGTACTAATACCTCTAGTCATTGCCGGAACTTGAGCGTTCATCGCGGATAAACCGGCATTTAATTGCGTTGTTCCAGCCTGTAACTTGGTTAAGCCCTCCGTGACATTGTTAGAACCTGTGTCTAACTTAGCAGCACCCACAGCAACTTTATTAACTTTAGTAATTAACTCATTAACGCCCGCTTCAAGATCCTTAAAACTAGCCAATAAACTGGTCTGCGAGTCAGTTGTAGCGGTAGAATTACTCTTCATAACCGTTTGTATTTGCGCCATTGCAGTTTTTAGTTCAGTTGCCGCTTGTGCTTTTGCCGTACCCTCGTTACTTTGACCAACACCCGCTAAGCCTGCTTCCAACATTTTAACCTGGTCATCCGTTAACTTAGCTGAATCCTTCATACCTTCAATTTTGGCGTTGATCTGACTGGTTAAGTCATTTGTACTAGTCGTTGCCGTTAACGTTCCAACGTCTTTTTGGACCGTGGTCATTAACGCCGCAACTTTTTCGGCACTAGTTCCATTTTGAGCACTGGCCATTAACTTATCAACCGCAGTAAGGGCCGTTTCCATCTGTGCCATACCAGCCTGTAGTTTTTGAATATCGGCAACAGTTTGAGGATTGGTACTATCCGCCACTATTTGATTTAATCCAGCAGTAATTTCAGCACTGCCATCCTTAAGCTTGGCAACGTTACTATTAACATCACTCGAACCGTCTGATAATTGCTTGACTGAACCAGGTAACTTTTCTGTATTCTTCTTTAGCTCAGTAACCCCGGCATTAATACCTTTGGCACCATTGCTAGCATCTTGGGCACCACTACTAACTAATTTGGCACCATCGTTAGTTTTAGATACTCCCGCCGTATACTCGGATAGCCCACTTGCTAAGGCAGTAGAGCCATTTGTTAACTTAGTTACACCGGATGATAGTTCACCAGTTTTGCTGTTAAGTGTGCGAATTCCCGTCGAAAGCGTGTAAACGCCGTTTGTATACTCTACGATACCAACTTTTAACGCAGTAGAACCATCTGCTAGCTTTACGACCCCGTTTGAAAGGGCACCAGTTTTGCCATTTAAGGTATTCAACCCACTAGTAACCTGTGATGACCCACTTGTCAACTGGCTGACACCGCTAGCCAGCGTACCGGTTTTACCGTTCAACTGTCCTAAGCCGTTAGTTACCTGTCCCGAACCATTTTGAAGTTTAGTCACACCACTAGCTAATTCGCCGGTGCTACCATTCATCGTATCCAGGCCGGCCTTTAAGGCGCTCCCACCGTTTGCTAATTTGGCAATTCCGGCTGGTAACTGTTGTACCTTGGTATTTAACTCCGTGGTCCCATTCTTCAGGGTGTGGACCCCGGTCGTATAAGTGGTTAACCCGTCTTGGAGTTCCACCCCACCGTCTTTCAACTTGGTGGCACCGTCCGCCGCCTTTTGATAACCCTTACCCGCCGTCTTAACCTGCTTAAACATGGCTAAAGCGTAGGCCTTGGTCACTTCAGAACGGACGTTAGCGTTTAACTGGGTTGCCCCGGTATCACTGATAACTTTCCCAATGTAGTTCAGGGAAGCGTTCGTTGAATAGTGCAACTTCATCTTTTGTGGATGCTTGCTCGTGACCGTCGTAGCGTGTTTCGAAAAATTGCTTGGAATCGTGACGACCATGTAGTACTTCCGGTTTTGCATCCCCTGCTTGGCCTTCTCCGCCGAAACGAAGTGCCAACCAAGTTGTTTGTTTTTCTTGATATTAGTGACCATTTGCTCCCCAACCGCGAAGCGTTTACCTTGATAGTTAACTGGCTTATCATTGTTAACTACGGCAACGGGTAAATGTTTGGTCTCCCCGTACGGATCCCAGACAGACGTCAGAAAGAAGACGCTGTATAAAAATGGGATCAAAATCATAACTGAAACTGAAATCCATAGAATTTTGCTATGACGAATGGACTTCCATTCATCGCGAATCATTTTCACTGACCTGAAACCTTCCTTCAAAATAATTAAACCGAATGCTGCTCCAGTGAGAACACCGTTGCAAGCGTCGCCCGGATGGTGGCCTGGGTACTTTCGGCTTGACCATCACGCCCACTATTACTTAACCACTGCACAATACTCGTCACGACCCCACTCACCAGATACGCCGTTAAGTCCGGGTGTTGGGATTGCCGGATCGTAATTAGGACCCGGTCACTTTCTTCCGTTTGTGCTAACGTAACGAAACAGTCGTTGATCACCCGCTGTGAGCGGCTATTATCGCCCTCCGGATTCGTCACTAACAAGTGCCGTAAAATCTGGGTATGGGTCCCGATAAATTGTGCCATGATCGCCGAACCCGTCGCGTCCGTGCGTTCCGCAGCTAGTAATTCCTCCAAGGCGTGCATCACCATTTGGTAAAGCAAATCGAATTTATCGGTGTAGTACCGGTAAAAGCTGCTGCGATGTATAAATGCCTGTGTACATATTTGTTCAACCGTAATTTGCGAAATTGAACGTTGCTCCAACAATTGGTACATCGCCCGCTGTAAATCTAGCTCCGTACGAATTGAAATTATAACCACTCCCTTTAAAATTCTTATATTCGAATGTAAGAATATAGCTGCCATAAAAACACCGCTGCATCCCCGTGCAACGCGTCTTTAAAAACTTATCACTAATGTAAGTACGGCTTCAATTCTAAATCAGCCTTCAACGTGTGGATCAGATGCTCCACCTTTGTTAAGGGTGCGTCAAAGGTCACGTGGTAAAAGTTCCGCGTTCCCTGATGCTCCACCCCAACAAAGTGGTGATCCTTTAACGTTTTCAACTGGTGGGAAACGGCGGGCTGCGAAATATGCATGATCTTCGTCAACTCACCCACGGTCAACCCGTGCGCATGTTTAGTCAATTCAATCATAATTTGCTGCCGGCGCTCATCCGCTAAAACTTCAAAAATCGGAATCGTTTCGCGGAATTCTTGAAGTGCTTCTTCACTACTAACCATGTTTGACGGCCTCCCTATATTCTTCCATTCTAATATTTGAATGAATCAATAATAACCCATTTATTTCCGCTTTGCAACACCATACCGCAATTTGTCGGATTCCAATACAGTTTCATCACAATGGTCTTCATTTCAATAATGGTAGCGGTTACACTTATTAAAAAGGAAAGTGGGTGGTCTCATGAAACCATTAAATCAACCCTCAATGTTATGGCGCCTCGGCCTGGTGACCCTCAGCTGGTTAATCGTACAGTTATTACTACTGCCGAATGCCATTCACCAAAACGCTACCGTCCTCAGTTACTCCGGCTACGCATTAATTGGTCTAATTTTGATGATTACCCTTGTCGATACTTACCGCGTCTTAGTCCACCAATTAGAGCGTTGCTTTATTAGTATCGACTTGGTGACGTTGCTAGCCGTGGGATTGCTACTCTTGATCTAATGACGAGAGGCTGTGCCAAAAGTCACAGCCTCTCGTTTGTATCTCCGCATAATTATTGTCGAAACGGGTTTCAAAAGTCAGCCGGTTCCGCTTAACCGACTTTTGGCACACGCTGTTTTTCGCGCAAAAAAACGTCCGGCCACGCAGCCGAACGTTTCAAGGGTAATTAGTACTAACAATCAAACAAACGATTGGTTAGCAATAACGTGGTTGGGAGCCGACGTTATTGTATGGAAAAATCACAGGTACTTGGGAAGGAACCCGATCATTCAGGTCATTACAAACGCTACTTGTTAATCTAATTGAGAGAAAAATAGCAATTAACGGCGGTTAAGTAACGTTTATGCTTATCAGTATAGTCACTTACCCCCAAGTTGCCAGTCTGATTCACACCCTCTGTCGTGGAATACGACAATTTTCATAAATTGTACTAAGCTTTCACCGTTACTGCTGTAAATGCTTCTTAACGTACTTATAACCGTAACGGTAAAGTTCCCGTTCAACCTGTTTGGATGTCGTTGGCCGTTTAGAGTAACTGCGTGATTGACTGGTATTGGCGCTACTGTTGACCTTGTCGGCACCGGCAACTTGCATCCCACTATCCGCCTTGCCCCGGCCGGTAGCGTAATCAAAACTAACTCCCGGTTCCACATTCCAAATATACACGTTGAAGTTGACACTGCCATCGGTTGAAACCGCCTGTGACCAGTATCCCCGTGGCATAAGTTCGTTGCCCCGGAAAACGGTCGTCACCTGATAAATGACCTTTTTGCCTTGTTGCAACGCGGTCCGTACCTGATCCTCGTAAATCTGCATCGTTTTTTGGTTAGAATAGGCCGTCTGGGTCGCCAAATTTTTAGGATTATCCAGACTGCCCCCCTCACCGGCACGGTACTTCCCGGTATTAGTTAAATTAAACGAAATCGTGTACGCAATCAAATGCCCCCGATTTTGTGGGAAAACCCGTTTACCGTTGACCTTAATTGGTTGGTTATGCCAACCGGTCGGGCTCCACGTCTGTGCGGCCCGGCCCGCTGACTTACCGAGATTAGCTCGACTTAAATAGGCCGTATCGGTCGTCGTTCGGTTCAAATGGTCCAAATTACCATAATCAATTTTTGAATTTTTCCACTGACTCGCTGCCAGGGTACTCTTGCCACTGTTGACCTTAATGGCGGCCGCCCCACCCGACTTGTAAGTCATATTTGCTAACTGTTTATACGTCTGCTGACGATTACCAGTCGTTTGTGCGTTGCCAGTCGCAGCTGCCGAACTGCTTTCACTGGTTGACTCCGTATTATTAGTACTCGTGGTCGTCGTACTGCAACCACTTACTAACAACCCTAAACTCATGACGCCGATCACTGCCGCGCGTCGTGTCCATTTCAACATTCTCTTTTCGCCCCATCTTTTTTAGATTACTGGTCTATGATACCGTACTTTCGATAGGGGAACAAATGTTTTCTCAGTGAAATTACTTTAACCAATCCGCTCGTAAAATACCGTACTTAACTGAGTCGTAGTAGCGGCCCTGCCAGTAACGCACCTGCGGAATACGAGCCTCCTGGTGTAACCCCACCGCTTCGGCTAAGGCCATCATGCGCAGATTACCTGACCAAGTCGTTAACCCAATGTGCGGCAAACTAGTCACATCGTTAAATAAGTGGGTCAACCACGCCGTTAACGCCCGTCTACCAATGTGTTCGCCCCAGTGTTGCTGGTCAAAAATAATAATGCCAACTTCCAGCCAGCGTTGGAGCGTCCCGTCAACGAAGTGAAAGTTCACGCTGCCAACAATCACGCCGTTTCGGGTAATGACCCAGTTGCGGGGTGTTATGAGCCAATCCCGGGGACCAATCACCGTTTCAAAATTAGCTTGACTCGGCAGTTGGTCGTGAAAATACGGGCCGTTCCAACGGGTCCACTCCGCTTGCGGGTTACTAAACCCCACTTGCCATAACGTCGTCAATTCGTCAGAACGGACGGGCCGAATCTCAATGGTTGCTTGCATGCTACCGCTTCCTTTAATTCAATTTAATGTTCTTAGCGTAATCAAAAAGCGTCCCGACCACAACCGAGATGCCCCTAAAATCTAATTTAAATTGTGACGAAACCTAAACGACCACCAGTGGTGGACCGGTTTAGACTTGGGTGCACAAAAGCCCCAAACATTGACAGCCAACCCTAGCAATAATAAGACTAACGCGACTCCCATAATGTGGTGCAACCCGGTGTGCAAAATGGTGCGCATGGCCGGTAACAGGTGCACCGGTAATTTGCTGGCACTGGTGGCGTCGCTTAACTCGTTCATCATGTTCATCGTAATCTGACCACCCGAATGCGTAACGCCGCTGGTTAACGCGTGGTTCAACACGATACTGTAAACGGACGCCATGAACGTTTGTCCCAACATCCGAACCAGTAAACTAAACGACGTTGCGATCGGTACGTCCCGGTGACTCGCCTGTTGCTGGACGCTCACCTGTAAGACGGTAAAGCAGATCCCGATTCCACAACCTTGAAACGCGCTGGCTAATAATAGCCACCAGTAGTTCGTTTGCCGGCCCGCAAACGCTAATAACCCGCAAGCCGCCAACATCAGCACAAAGCCAAGCATGACGACCGTACGCGTCGACCAGCGGCGTTCCATGTTGCCACTCCACTGTGCGCCTAAAAAGTTGGTGACGGACCCAGGAATTTGGGTAACGCCACCAATGACGGCGGTCGTCCCCAGTAACCCCTGCGCCCACATCGGAACGTAGACGTTAAAGCCCACGAAGAAACCGTAAATTAAGAAAAACATGACGAAGGCGGCTAGCAAGTACCGGTTCTTAAATAACCGTAACGGAATGATGGGGTCGTTTGCGCGGCGTTCAACAACCACTAACGCTGACAACAGTCCGAGGGCCAATAAAATAATGAGGCCCACCACCACCAATGACAACTTGCCAATCATTTCAATCCCGACTAATAGACTGACCAGCCCCCCGCTCAGCAGTACGGCGCCCAAGTAATCGACCTTATCACTGACCGCTTTAACCGCTGGCGCCCGGTAAAGCCACTGAATAATCGCAATTGAGGCTAACCCAATTGGCACGTTGATGTAAAAGACCCAGTGCCAACCAAAGTTATCCACAATAAAGCCCCCAACTAACGGTCCAATGATGGCGGCGGTACTAAAGCTGGCGGTCACGTAACCAAAGACCTTGCCCCGTTTGATTGGATCCTTATAAATTTCAGCGTAGATGATATACGGGATGGCGGTCATCCCGCCACTCCCAATCCCCATCACGGTGCGCGCGCAAATCAAGAAAATAATGTTTGGGGCTAACCCCTCTAACAACGCGCCGACGACAAAAATCAAGGTTGAAATTTGGTAAGCCCGTTTGTTCCCAATTCGTTCACCCAACTTACTCCACAGTGGTGTCGTGACGGCTCCACCGAGTAAAAACACCGCTACGATCCAGCCCATCAATTGTAACCCGTGCAGGTCACTAATAATGGCTGGTAACGCCGTACTAATAATGGTACTATCCAGGCCGTTCATTGCGTTAGACAATAACAACGCAATGGTGACGATCATGATAACTTTCTTTGACACCGAAATTCCTCCAAAAAATTATGTAAAAGCTAATTCTAAAATAAACGTTACCTTTTAGATTACACTACTTTTCTGAAGGTGACTACGGTCTTTTCTGAAAAACAAAAAAAGAACCGTTCTGGCTGAAGAACGGTTCCTAATTAGAGCGTGTTTAAAAATAAGTATCGTCAAGTTCATTCATCAACTTGACGGGTTTAGTATAGCCTCTGAGACCCGTTTCGGATCAAGCACTTGCGGTTAACCAGTCACTTTTGCTGAGACCGTAAGCCATCACGTGCGCAACTTCACCGGTTTCCAAAGTAAAGGTCATTAACTCACCCTCGTCGTGCATGCCCATCTTAGCCATGACCCGACCTGACCGCGGATTTACACTGGCATAGTGGGCCTCAATGCGGGTTAATCCCAAAGTTTCAAAACCGTACGTCATCATCCGGTTGCCCGCCTCGGCAACGTAGCCGTGACCCCAGGCTTGCGGTGCGAGCGCGTAGGTCAATTCACCGGTTCCAATTGTCCCGTGAAATTCATAAAATCCGATGAATTGGTGGTCGCTTTTCCGTTCCAAACCAAAAACCGTCGCCGGTTCCGCTAAGAAATGGTTGGTGAAAGCTTCATCAAACTCCGCCGTCGTTTTTAGCGTTTGGTAACGTAAGTACGCTACGACTTGGGGATTTAAGAGCATCGCTTGTAAGGCGTCGTGGTCCGCGACCTGAATGGGGCGAATCAGCAACCGTTCCGTTTCAAATTGTACCAAGGGCTCATCTCCATCTCCTTTTACTAATTTACTCAGTATAGTATTTCAACCGGAAATGTAAATCATTTTGTCCGTTTTCAAAAAATAAGAGAGCGAGACAAAAGCCGCTCAGTTTACGTTATGCGGAACAAACTGGCTTTTAGCGCACGTTTCGACACCACAGACTAAAAAATTGAAGCTAGGCTTTTCGAAAATTTCATTCGATAAGCTTAGCTTCAATAGTTTTGTCCAAGTATGTTTAATTTTCTCTTTTTAAACGTGCAGCTGCAACCGGGCCGCCCGGGACATTCGGGCAATCGACCACGCTGGTGACCAGACCAGGTTAATTGTGACCGTCAAAACACCCGGCAGAGGGGTCAACGCATCGGTGATACCATTGGCCAAGACGTCCGTTAAGGGGCAACCCATCATCGTTAACGTCATCGTCACAACGCATTCACCCGTTTTTTCATCCAAGGTCACGTCGTAAATCAACCCTAAGCCAACCACGTCGACTCCCAGTTCCGGGTCGATCACCGTTGCTAACGCGGCCATACTCCGCGCTTTAAACTGCTCTCTCGTGCCAATTTCACTCATGTTAACCGATTGAACCTTCCATCTCAAAACTGATCAAGCGGTTTAATTCCACCGCGTACTCCATTGGTAACTGTTTCGTAAAGGGTTCTACGAAGCCCATGATAATCATTTCGGTCGCCTTTTGTTCCGAAATCCCGCGACTCATCAAATAGTAGAGTTGGGCTTCTGAAACTTTGGAAACCTTGGCTTCGTGTTCCATCGAAACGTTACCGTTTAAAATCTCGTTGTACGGGATCGTATCACTCGATGATAGGTCGTCCATGATGATCGTGTCGCACTCTACGTGGGCAAACGACCCGTCAGAGTGCCGTCCAAAACGCACGGTTCCCCGGTAATCCACGGCACCGCCGTCCTTAGCAATTGACTTAGAAACGATCGACGAGGTCGTGTTTTTGGCATTGTGGATCATCCGCGCACCAGTATCTTGGTCAACGTTATGTCCAGCCACCGCGATTGACAACATCGTGCCGTGAGCACCCTGACCATTCAAATAAACGGACGGATACTTCATCGTGATCTTAGAACCCAGGTTACCATCGACCCATTCCATGGTCGCGTTCTCGAGGGCCTGGGCCCGTTTCGTTTCCAAACTATAAACGTTGTTCGACCAGTTTTGAATGGTCGTGTAACGACAGGTGGCGTTCGCTAAGACGTTAACTTCCACGACCGCCGCGTGTAAACTATCCGAATCGTAGTTGGGTGCGGTACAACCTTCGACGTAGTTCACGTTGGCCCCTTCATCCACAATGATAAGGGTCCGTTCAAATTGACCGGTATTTTCCGCGTTGATCCGGAAATAGGACTGGATCGGCGTGGTCACCGTCACCCCTTTAGGAACGTAGATAAACGTCCCCCCGGACCACACGGCACAGTTTAACGCCGCGTACTTATTCGTGCTGGCCGGCACTAACTTACCAAACCACTTTTTAAAGAGTTCCGGGTACTTTTGGAGCGCCGTATCAGTATCGGTAAAGATGATCCCGGTCTTTTCAAAGGTTTCTTGCATCCGGTGATAAACCACTTCGGATTCATACTGGGCACTCGACCCCGCCAAATACTTCCGTTCGGCTTCGGGAACACCTAACCGGTCAAACGTCTGCTTGATTTTATCCGGGACGTCGTTCCAGTCGCGATACTTTTTGTCCGTTGCTTTTTGGAAATATTTCATATGAACTAAGTCCAAGCCACTCAGATCCGGCCCAACCTTGGGCTGTGGTAATTTTAAGTAGATTTGATAAGCTTTCAAACGGTAATCCAACATCCACTGTGGTTCGTGTTTTTCCGCGGAAATTTGCCGGATCACGTCTTCGTTAAGGCCCTCCCCCGTTGAATAAACCGGGGTCACGTCATCGTGAAACCCGTACTCGTAATTGTCAGTTCCGGCAACGACCGCTTGTGCCTTATTTGGTTCTGCCATCAGCGTCATCCCCCATCGTTAATAATTGATCCGCCGCGTGCCACGCTAAAGTTGCACACTTAATACGGGTCGGAAATTCGGCAACCGTCGCTAAGACCGCGGCGTCACCTAACGCGTGTTGTTCATCCGCCGTTAAGGTGTCGCCCGTGATCAGCGTGGAAAAGTTGGCGATGCGTTGCTGAGCCACCGCCACCGGTTGTCCCGCTAATACGTCGGTCATGATACTGGCCGATGCTTGCGAAATCGTACAACCGCTGCCCGTAAAGGCAATTTGCTTAATTTGATGGTCTTGAATGACCATCTGAACGTTAATTTCATCCCCACAAGTCGGGTTATGCAACGTCACCGTTTGCGCGTCAGGCACCGTCCCAAAGTGGTGGGGGGCCTGCGCGTGTTCCAAGATAACCGTTTGGTAGAGGGCTTTTAATCTTAATAAACTCATGATTCAAAGAACTCCTTTACCGATTTTAACGCCGTCAAAAAACGTTCCACGTCAGCTTCATTATTATAAAAGCCAACGCTGGCCCGGACCGTCGCGCTGACGTGCAAGTAGCGCATTAGCGGTTGAGCACAGTGATGCCCCGCCCGCACCTCGACTCCGGCCAGGTCTAAGCCGGTCGCAACGTCGTGGCCGTGCACGTTCTCCACGTTAAAAGCCACTACCGGACCGTGGTCAGCGACCGTCTGTGGACCATAAACGGTGATTCCGGGCATTTGGGTCAGGCCGTCTAATAGTTGGGCCGTTAACCGCTTTTCAATCGTTTGAACCGTTGCAAAACCTACCCGTTGTAAGTAGGTCAGCGCGGCACCGAGGCCAATCACCCCACAGACGTTGGGCGTACCAGCTTCAAACCGTTCGGGAATCGCCGCAAATTCAGTCGTTTGCCAATCAACGTCACTGATCATCTCACCACCGAATTGGGCGGGCGTTAATTGTTCCAGCAAAGCGTACTTACCGTAAAGCACCCCGACCCCGGTCGGACCGTAGACTTTGTGCGCTGAAAACGCGTAAAAATCAGCGTCAAGCGCTTGAACGTCGACTGGCATGTGGGCCACCGCCTGCGCCCCATCCACCACTAAAACCGCGTGTTGCGCGTGGGCCAAACGGGCTAGCGTTTTAATTGGGTTGGTCACACCCAGTACGTTGGACGCCTGCGTCACGGCCACAATTTTGGTTTTGGCCGTAATCTGTTTACGGGCATCTTCTAAATCCAACTGCCCGTCCGGCTGTAAACCCACGTACTTGAGCGTCGCGCCCTTACGAATGGCTAACTGTTGCCACGGTACGAGGTTACTGTGGTGTTCCATCACGGCCACGACGATTTCATCGCCAGCGGATACAAACTGCTCACCATACGTTTGCACGACCCAGTTTAAGCTGTCGGTCGTCGAACGGGTAAAAAAGACTTCTTCCCGCCGCGCCGCGTTTAGTAGTTGCGCCACTTGGTCACGGACCGCCTCGTAACGGTCGGTCGCTTGTGCTGCTAGGGTGTAGACCCCGCGGTGCACGTTGGCGTTCCCGTTGGCGTAAAAATCGGCCATTGCGTCGATCACAGCTTGGGGCTTTTGACTCGTGGCGGCGTTATCAAGGTAAGTTAACGGCTCGTCGTTGACCCGCGTTTTTAAAATTGGAAAATCCTGACGATAATCAATCGTTGTCATCCGCTAACCGCCTTTCTATCAAACTCATTAAACTCTTGCGGAGTCGTGGTGACCGTAGTTCGGTAACCACGCCCGCGAGGAAGCCCCGAATAACTAGTCGTTGCGCAACTGGCTCGGGAATCCCGCGACTACGTAAATAGTACATCTGCTGCTCGTCGACCCGGCCTACACTGGCCGCGTGACCGGCTTCAACGTCATTTTCATCAATTAATAAAATCGGGTTTGCGTCACCGCGCGCGGCCGAAGACAACATCAACAACCGGTTTTCCTGGTCCGCTTTGGAACCGTGGGCACCGTGGACAATGTGACCGATTCCGTTAAAAATCAAGGTAGCCGCGTCTAAAATCACGCCGCGTTGAACAATGTTTGCAACCGAGTTGGGGCCGTAGTTAGTCACCCGGGTATCAATTCCCTGGGTCTGCTGCTGGTTGGCCACCGCGATGGTCTTCACATTAGCTTCCGAGCCCCGTCCCCGCAATTCGGTATCAAAGTCGGCAATCACCTGACCGGCGTTCATTTCCGCCAATTCCCAGTTAAGGTGGGCGTCCGGACTCAGGTTCCCCCGGCGATTTAAGTAGGCGGTCGTGTTAGCCGCTAAATTATCGATTCCGGCAAAACTCACGTGACTATTAGCGCCCGCCACAACTTCGACGACCATGTGAACGATGGCGTCGCTGGTTCCGACACTCCCAAGCCGCTGAACGATTTCCACCTGACTATTCGGTGCCGTTACAACCAAGTTATGCTGGACAAAGTTTTGGGGGCGCCGCTGGTCCACTAATTGTAAAATTTCCAAGGGTTCTTTAACAACCGCGTTGGCTGGTACGTACAGGAAAAAGCCGTTGGTCATGAGTGCCGCGTTCAGCGCCGTCAGTTTATCAGCGTCTGGTTTTAACGCCTGCGTAAACAGGTTGGCTTTAACTAAGTCCCCGTGCTTCCGAATCGCAGTCCGTAAATCGCATAGGATCACGCCCTGGTCCGCGGCGTCTGCGGGTAATTTTACCCGCACAGTCGTATCACCAACACTGAAAAAATTAGTTTCCCGTCCCCGCGCGCTCAGTTCTTCGGTAAGTCCCGGATTTGCCGTTACTTCCGGTGCCTGCACGTCTAGGAGTGGCCACGAACGGTAGTTAATTTTTTCAAATACTGGTAGTGCGAGCGTGGCGTAGTCGGCGACCGCCTGCGTACGGAGCTTCGTTAACCAGCCGGGTTCGGTTTGGGTTTGACTGTAATCCTGAACTCCGGCTAACATCGTTGCTGTTTGCATCTTGCCACCCCCTACTCGTCGTCCGTTAAAGCGACGTTTAGACCAAGTTCATCGCGTAAACCGGCGTAGCCTTCCGCTTCCAACTTATTTGCTAAGTCGGCATCCCCGGTTTTGACAATGCGCCCGCCCATCATGACGTGGACGTAGTCGGGGACGATATAGTTCAATAACCGTTGGTAGTGCGTGATCATTAAGGTCCCAAAATCGGGGCTAGCTAAGGCGTTGACCCCCTTAGCCACCACTTGTAAGGCGTCAATGTCCAAGCCGGAGTCAATTTCATCCAAGATGGCAAACTTGGGCTTGATCATCAATAATTGCAAAATTTCGTTACGCTTCTTTTCACCACCAGAAAAGCCTTCGTTTAAGTAACGTTCCGCCATTTCCGGGGTCATGTTCAATAGTTCCAAGTTATGGTCCAAGTCGGCTAAGAAGTCGGTCACACTAATGGGATCGTCCTTCGCACGCCGGGCGTTGATGGCGGCCCGTAAAAATTCGACGTTAGTGACCCCCTTGATCTCAGCCGGGTACTGCATGGCTAAGAACAGGCCGGCCCGGGCCCGTTGATCGACCGTTTGACTTAACAAGTCTTCACCGTCCAAGGTTACCGAGCCACTCACAACGTGGTACGCCGGGTTACCCATGATTGTTTCAGAAAGCGTGGATTTCCCGGTACCATTGGGCCCCATAATGGCGTGGGTCTCACCCGTATTGAGGGTTAAATTGACCCCCTTTAAAATTAAACGTTCCTCTTCGTTTTCGGTCACGCTGACCTTTAAATCTTTAATGACTAGTGTTGACATGCCGTTACCCCATTTCTTCCAAATTACACCACATTTAGACTACCAACCATGTATAAACACAACTGGTAGTGTTTGTAGTTAATAAACTTAGTATACGTTATTCCTCGCCAGGATAGTATTTTGATTGTGAACAAGCTTTTACCATTTAGCCCGCATTTTACGGCGCTCCACTTTTAAAAAAAGTTGTGCTAACTCCCGCTTACACCATTTAAAATCAACGTCACGCCCCCGTAATCCTCAACGGACCCAACTACGCGTAAATTTTTTTACTCAGTCGAACTGCCGGCAATTCCAGTTAAAACGTCGGCCAAAATGGCCCGTCCCACCGCTTCAAATTGAGGGGCGGAGAAGTGTTGCGTGTAAGTAAAAATTCCCGCACAACACTGTAATCTTAGCCAGTTCATCACAAGGGGCGGCGTGGTGGGCGTGGGACCATATCCCCGTTGAAACGCCGCGATGGCCGCGGGATTTCCCGCAAAGTCTTGGTAAAAAAGCTTCTGTAAATCTTCTTGAACGTACCCGTGACGGCAGCGTTCAAAATCAATTAACTCAACGTGCCCCTTTACCAACCGATAGTTACGTTTTCCCACGTCGCCGTGTAGACAAACAACGGGCAATTGCCGACATTCAGCCCGCAAATCGGAGTAGTGCTGACTAAACCAACCGAGGGCACCGGTCAACTGCGCACTAATTGAACTCGTTGCCAGTTCGGTAATCCGACGGGCCGTCGCGTCAAAATCACACGCGGCTAACTGACTGGGGGGCAACTTAACCTGATCATGAAACCGCCGCAACGTCGCACCCATCGTTTCCAAAATCGGGGACGTCAGTTCTGACAACGGTTTCAATTTCAGGTTGCGCATCACCAACACCCACTCTCCACTGGACAGTTCCCAGCTCGTTAATACCCGGTCATTAAGTTGTTGATTCACTTGCCGTTCAACCTCAAACTTGCCTTGACGTTGTCGTGCGAATACCTTAACAAATACCGTGGTCCCGAAAAGCTGGCTAACCCCCGTAAACATTTGGTTATAGGACGAATGTTTAATTGGTTGCAGGTCAGCAACCAGCACCCTTGCTAACGTTTGCTGTAAATCCATTAGCGCCCCTCCCCTGGCTTAGTACTCAAATTATAGCACGCCCCGTCACCGAAAATGAATCCGCTACCACAAATAGACTGATTTTTTCATAAATAATACATTCGTGCAAAAAAGGCGCCCGCTAAATACGGACGCCTTGATCGGCTTGCAGGCAACTTGCCTGCCAAATTATGTGCCTCGTCATGGACCCAGCCCATCCCGAGAGGTATTTGCATGCTTATCAGACTTAAGATTCACCCAACTGAGCTACTTTCCATCAACAGCTAACCAAGCTTGATGTCCTGAAAAAGTAAACCGATCCAGCTCCCAACTATGAATCAACCTGATCAAGCGTATGTAAACTTATAAAAACTTCACATGTCTGACGCTAGTATAACGAGCTGGCGTTGCGATTAGATAACACGAAGATTACAAACTTGTTACAAACGGTATAATTCGGTCAACCGTTGGGTAAAAATCAAAAGGCACAACCGTAATTGCACCATCTAGTTGTAAGCAATCAAAGTCACCTTTAGCCAAGCATTTCCGAACGCTCTTTTCCTTTAAAGCTTAACAATTCGGTTCTAGTCTAACGATCGCAGTAACCGCTGGTCAACGTAAGCCTGCATCACTCGCCGGCGACGTCCCGTTAAAAAGAAAATGGTCAGGGCGACAAATACGACGACGGTCAGGCCAATCGTTTGCCATTCAAAAGCGTCCGGCACGGTCATCGTTTGGGAACCGGAAGCCATCATACTTAAAATATCAATGGCCGCGTGAATCGCCATCGAAGCCGTGATGCTCCCCGTATACAAGTAGACCACCGCTAAGAACCACCCGAGTGTCGCGGCAAAGATCATTTGTTCTCCGGTTGCCTGCCACGATTGTCCCGCTAAAACGTTGGTAAAGTGCCAAAGTCCGAACAACCCACCACTTAGACCAACACTCCAGAGCAATTGGAAGCGGCTGTGCCGAAAGGCCGTGAGTAAAATGGTCAAGACGGCGTAACGGTACAGCCACTCTTCGGCGATCCCGGGTTCCAAACCACTTAGAAACATCTTCCAAGTCGCGTTTTTTAACTGAAAGTTCCACCGGGTAAAGGTCGTTGCCCAGGTCGCACCGTCACTAAAGGCGTTCCACAAACTAAAGACCACACCCACGATGATGATCAACCCAACTAAGCCCCGACTAGCCCGCCGGTTCAAGCGCCAAGCGGGCAACCGGAATCCCCAGGCGACCATCAAAACACCGACCGTGATGACAAAGCCCACGGCTCCCAAAATCCCGGCGTCACTAACCATGCTAAACGTCGCGGGGACGTTCAAGAGTGGCAAAGCAAATAGCGTGGGTTGGGCCCCAATCAAGCCACTGAAAATGGCGGAGATCAGAACCGCGATGCGGCCCACTACCGATTGAATCTTCGCCGTCACGACGTAGCCAACCGGTACGAAAGCGACCACCAAGTACGCCATCCCAACGGCAATCAGTCCCTGTTCATCAAGTGTCGTCGCCTGGCAGACCAAGTTGATCAAATTGGCAACCATGATCGGCATCAACGTAAATAGCAGGACCGTTTGGACGTAATAGTTAAAGTGACGCAATCGCCGCCAATCGTGCTGGTCAGCATCAATCGCCGGCCACAACGCATTTAAAAACCAAATGATCATGACCATCCCGCCACCGGGAAAGGCCATCCCCTGGTTCGTAATCAGTAACCTAACCATCACGGCGACCATTAAAACGATTAATTGGCCCACGTACCAGCGGCGCAACGTTTGATCAAATTCTGGCGCCATCATAAAAATCCCCCCATCTAGTATGTATTTATCATACCAGACTGGGAGGATTATCAGTGGTAAAGGTCACCACATTTTCATTTTAATAAAGGTCTTGGACCCGGCCCTGGGTCGCTTCGTGCGCGAGGTATTCATCGTAAGTCGTGTCACCACGGTCAACGACCCCCTTGGCACTAACTTCCACGATGTGATCAGCAATCGTTTGAATGAACTCGTGGTCGTGGGACGTAAAAATAATCGCACTGTTAAACGCAATCAGCGCGTCGTTTAGTGCCGTGATTGATTCCAAGTCCAAGTGGTTCGTTGGGTCGTCTAAAAGTAGCACGTTGGCCCGGCTTAGCATCATCTTGGACAACATCCCGCGAACCTTTTCGCCCCCGGATAACACGTTGACTGGCCGTTCCACGTCCTGACCAGAAAACAGCATTTTCCCTAAGAAGCCCCGCAGGAACGTGTTGTCACTCTCTTCCTTAGAAGCAAACTGCCGTAACCAATCAATGATCGGTAACTCGCTACCGGCAAATTCTTCGTTAATGTCCTTTGGTAAATACGTCCGCGACGTGGTTTGGCCCCAAACCACTTCCCCACTATCCGGTTGTAAGTCGCCGGCAATAATTTGCATCAAGGTCGTCGTTGCTAAGTCGTTACGACTAATCAACGCCGTTTTTTCGGTTGGCCGTAGGGTGAAGCTAATGTTATCCAGAATCTTCACGCCTTCGATGGTCTTCGAAACGTTTTCGACCCGCAACAAATCATTCCCCAGTTCCCGGTCGGGCGTAAACTTGATGAACGGGTACTTCCGGGAAGACGGCTTGATATCGTCCAGCGTGATTTTTTCCAACTGTTTCTTCCGCGACGTCGCTTGTTTAGATTTCGAAGCGTTGGCACTAAATCGGGCCACGAATTCTTGTAATTCCTTGATCTGGTCAGCCTTCTTAGCGTTGGCGTTAGCCTGTAACTTAGCCGCCAACTGACTGGATTCCATCCAGAAGTCATAGTTACCAACGAACAGCGTGATCTTGCCGAAGTCCACGTCACACATGTGCGTACAAACTTGGTTCAAAAAGTGCCGGTCATGGGAAACCACGATAACGGTGTTCTGGTAACTTGCCAAGAAATCTTCCAACCAACTAATGGATTGAACGTCTAACCCGTTGGTCGGTTCGTCTAAAAGTAAAACGTCGGGGTTGCCGAACAGGGCTTGCCCAAGTAAGACCTTCACCTTTTGTGGTTCGGTCAATTCACTCATTTTTAAGTGTTGCATGGATTCGTCAATGCCCAAGTCTTGTAACAACTGGTCAGCTTCCGACTCCGCGTTCCAGCCGTCCATTTCGGCAAATTCGCCTTCTAGTTCGGCCGCCCGGATTCCGTCTTCGTCACTAAAATCCGGCTTAGCGTACAGCGCATCTTTTTCAACCATGATCTCGTAAAGCTTTTCGTGACCACGGATCACCGTGGCTAAAACTTCTTCATCGTCAAAGGCAAAGTGGTTTTGGTTTAGGCTGGACATCCGCTCGTTGGGGCCCATGGAAACCGTCCCGGTCGTTGGTTGAAGTTTACCTTCCAAAATCTTCAGGAACGTTGATTTCCCCGCCCCGTTAGCGCCAATAACGCCGTAGCAGTTTCCCGGCGTAAATTTTAAATTAACCTCTTCATAAAGTTTGCGAGTTGAAAACTGCATACTAACATTACTTACGGTGAGCATTTAAATACCTCTACTTTTTTTGTCATGAGCCGTACATACAGAAAAGAGGTCGGGATTAAACCTCCCAGCCTCCTGTGTCGTTAATCATATAGATAAATATTAGCATGCCAACAACTACTTTGGCAAATCAAACCGCTACTCTTTTCTGAAAATACCGCCTAAGCTTCCAAAACGTGTTGCTCAATGTAGCTCAGGACCCCGCCGTCCAGGTTGGTCCCGGTCACGGCTGCGGCGTTGGCCTTCACGTTGGCCGGGGCGTTTTGCATGGCGACCCCGGTTTTAACGTAGTGGAACATTTCGAGGTCGTTCGTGCCGTCACCAAACGCGAGCATTTCGGTGGGAGCGATACCCAACCGTTGACCCAGCCGTTTTAAGGCCCGGCCCTTGTGCATCCCCGGTTGAATCAGATCCATACTGCCCTGACCACCAGAAACCGGCACGGCGATGCCCGCTAACTTAGGCGTCAGTTCGTAAACGAGCTGGTCCGTTTTTTCCGGTGGGCAAATCACATCAAACTTAACGACCGGTTCCGTGACGGTCGTTAAATCGGCGACCGTTTCCAATTGGTAGTAGTAATCCCGCATTTGCGCCACGAAACTAGGATTGGCATTCTGCGCGACGTACACCGTTCGGGTGCCACACAGTGCAAGCTGTAACTCGGGGTACGGCGCTAAGCCGGCCAAAACTTGCGCCGTCGCGCTCGGCGTAAACGTTTCGGCGCTCAGACCAACCCGCGCGTTAAGTAATTCGGCACCGTTGCCACCAATCAACCACATGTCGGGATAATCCGCGAAGTAGTCGGCGAGTTCAACGGCTTGGTGGCCGCTAGCAATAACAAACTGAATACCGCGTTGCTGAAGCGCCCGGTAAATCTTCGTAAAGCGGGGCCGGTCGTACTCGCCGTGATTATCCAAGAAGGTCCCGTCCATGTCAGTTGCAATTAGTTTTACTGTCATCTATAAACCATCCATTCTATGTAAGCCTTACCACCTAAGGTTACCGATAATCCCGTTCAAGTACAACCCCCTACACTTAAAAAATCTTCGCTAACGGGAAAACACACTTCCAGCGTTAGCGTCCGTTGATTTAATGCACGGTAAAGCTTTCAGGCGCATGGGCCAAAACCGCTCAGTTTGCGAGCATAACAAAAATTAACCGCTTATTCCTGGTTTTGAAATAAGCGGTTAATTGCTGTTATGCGAAACAAATCGGCTTTTAAAACCCGTTTCGACACCACCGACTAGAAAAAAGAAGCTGGGCTTCAAAAGTTTTGTTCCGGGCGCCGCGTATCTCCGCGGCAACGGGTAGCCGTTAAAACGCGCCCCCACCGGAACCACCGCCAAAGCCGCCCGAACTGCCACCCGAGAAGCCCCCGGAAGCGCCGGATGACGAGCTGGCATCCACCGACGCACTGATTGCCCCGCTAAAGCTATTACTAATGACTCCCGAAAGGTCCACCTGCGCGCCACCGTTAGCGTAAAACAGCGGGTAATAAAGTGCCATGCCGGTTGCTAGGGCATCGGTCCCAAAGTCAACGGCGAGTTGCGCCGTGACCTTTTTAGCTAACCCGAAGGCCGCCGCGTATGGTAACAGCTGTTCCCATAGAATCAGATCACCCACTTCGGCCGTATTAAAATGACCAATGTCTTTTAACATCCGGCGAAGCCCGCTAATTTGATTGATCAGTTGCAGCCCGGCGTCCGTATTAGTTAGGACTTGCCGACGCCGAACTAGCCAGGTCACCCAAAACGCCACGGCGCCGATTGCGGCCACACTCCCCATGGCGAGTGCAACGTGCGCACTAAGTAACGTTCCCAGGCCGCTCGCAATGATTCCGGTAATCGTGACCATGATGGCCCCGCCCAACGTGTAGTGCTGAATCGCGGCGTTCGTTTCATCCCGATAAACCGCAACGTCCTGATTGACCGTTCGTTGCCATTTGCTAAACCAACCGTTGACCCGGCCAGACTGGTCACGCTGTCCGTACTTTTTAAGTTCCGTCAGGCGGAACGTTCCACTGGGCGCAACCGTGGTAAAACAGTTTGCCAAAAACGAATTGTGAATTGTTTTTAATTTTGTCAACACCACCACAGGACGGTGCTTGTCCGTAGCGGACTCAATTCGAATCTCGTGGTCGGCCGCGGCCCGTAAAATTTCCCCGGTCAGGGCCTTAGTATCCGGCGCTCGTCCCGTTAATAACGCTTGTGCCACCGCCGGGCTGACCGGTGGCACGTCAAACGAGTGCGCCAACGGAAGCGGTTTTTGGTGGGAATTAGCCGGGTGCCGGTAAAACCACCAGAGGTAACCAGCGACAATGAGCACCCAAACAACGCCAGCCGCCACCACGCTTACCCGGCGGAGCAATTGGGACCGTTGGCGCCGTTGATTCGCCTGGCGCGCGAGTGCCGCTTCCTGCTTTTGAACGGTCGCCTTCCGCTTTTTAGAACTGGTCCGCTGATTAGTCGCAGTTACGCTGGTTGGAAATAACAGGTGACTTTCGACAAAACGATTCGCGGGATTCCGCTGAACGGTCAGCGTCACGCGCCCATTCTTATGGTCCACGGTCGTGTGCCCGCTTAACGGTCCGTGCGTCCACGCCTGCAGTGTCGTCACGTTTTTACTAGGTAACTGGATCGTGATTTTACCGTGCTGCAACGCCACGTCCCAGCCGTTACCGATCACCTTCCAATTTAACTCGGCGGTATCGGCGTAGTTGGTCACCACCCCGTACAGCTGGTACTTGTAAGCGACCCGTAAAACGTCCGCATCGCGCACTTGCCGGTATAATTTGATCCGCATTCGCTGCTTATTTTGACTCAACGAATACGTATTGTTAGCGCCGTCAGTGGCCGCGTGCGCAACTTTTTGGGGACCACCGTTTAGCTTCGTCGTGACCGTTTCCAGCTTAGCCCCCGAAATTCCCCGTAGGTCCTGCACGTTGAACACCCCGTGGTAGTCATCATAGAATTCATACGCCATCGTCTGCGTCACCTGCGCACTGCCGTCCGGTTGCACGTTAACGTTAACGTGGTAATCGTCCACGCGGTAGTCTGCCCGCGCAAAAACAGGGCCTAACCCCAACCACGTTATAAACGCAACTAACCCGCAGAGCCCGACTAGCCAACCCCACCGCCTACTTTTTTGCATCGCGTCCCCCTCCGTTTTCTCGTTAATTGGCTTAAGTTTACCATACGGCCGATTGATGGGAAAATTTAGCTGGGTGTTGTAGCATGGAACTAGTTCATCAGCGTCTGAAGGGAGTTTTTTTATGGTAAAAGCAACCATTCCGACCCACATCAAAGTTCGTGGAGCCCACGTCAATAATCTAAAAAATCTGGACATCGACATCCCGCTCAACGCGTTTGTCGCCATTACCGGTCGCAGCGGTTCCGGGAAGTCTTCGCTCGCAATGGGGGTCCTATACGCGGAGGGGGCCCGGCGTTATTTAAACGCCCTCTCAACCTTTACCCGTCGGCGAATCAACCAGGTCGGCAAGGCCAACGTCGATTCCGTTCAGTACTTACCCTCGGCCCTGGCACTCCGCCAACGACCGCAAGTCCCCGGCGTCCGTTCGACCGTCGGGACTATGTCCGAAAGCTTAAACATCTTGCGCTTAGTCTTTTCGCGGTTAGGTACTCCGGTTTGTCCTTACGGTCACCGTCAACAACCAACCTTGGCCGTGGCGGAAAACATGGGCCATTTAGTCTGCCCAACCTGTGGCGTTCACTTTACGGCGTACGGGGCGGAGGACTTTGCGTTTAACTCCGCCGGGGCCTGTCCGACCTGTGGCGGGCTTGGTGAAGTCCGTCAAATCGATCCCGACCTGATCATTGCTGACGAAAACCAGACCATCCAAGCGGGTGCGGTGGCGTCGTGGCACTTACCAGGCCGCAACTTCATGCCCATCGTTGCCCGCGAGATTGGAATTCCAATCGACGTGCCCTATAAGGACCTTAGTGCGGCCGATAAACAGCGGGTCCTGCACGGGCCGAAACAGACGATTGCAATCAATATTCCCAGTTCCAAGGGGAAAATATTTCACATGGACAACGCCGTCTACGAAAACGCCTTTGCGGCGGTAGAAGATAGCATGGCGACCACTAAAAACGAACGGGCCATCACCCGCCTCAATAAATTTTATAAATTTGATACCTGTCCGGACTGCCGCGGTTCCCGTTTCAACCCTAAGTTACTCAACCAGCTTTTAAACGGTAAAAACATTGCCGAGGTCAGTGCCATGACCGTCGCCGACCTGCACCAGTTCGCCACCACCATTGTCGACTGGTTACCCGCTAAGATGGCCCGGCTCGGCCAATCGCTCGTGGACGAGTTGCTGCTGAGCCTGCAACCCATGGAAGACCTCGGGCTCGACTACCTCACGCTCAGTCGACCGGGTGCGACCCTTTCCACTGGGGAATTGCAACGAATTCAGTTAGGACGGACTCTCCGCAGTGCCACGACCGGCGTTCTTTACGTACTGGACGAACCCTCCGTTGGCTTACACCCCGCCAACGTCAACGGTTTGATCAAGGCGTTTCGGGGCTTGGTCGCGCAAGGAAACTCGGTCGTAGTAGTTGATCACGACACCAGCATCATTAGTGCCGCCGATTACGTCATTGAAATTGGCCCGGGAGCCGGTAAACACGGCGGGACCGTGGTCGATCAGGGAACCGTGGCGGCCATTAAAACCCAACCAACGTCCCTGATCGCACCGTTTTTAACGGGACACGCGACACTCCGCGAACGGCCGGTTTTAACCGACCACCAACTCTGGGCCAAGGGGGCTTTAGATCTCGAAGTTGCGCACCGGTTCAATATCCAGGACGTCCACGTTCAGTTCCCGAAAAACCGCTTAACGACCGTGACCGGGATGAGCGGCGCGGGTAAAACAACGCTGGTACTGGACAGTTTGATTCCCGCACTCAACGCAACGGCCAAGCACCAGGCACTTCCTAAACACGTCAAGGCGTTTGATAATAACCACGTCCGCCACGTTGTCGAAGTGGACTCGGTCCCCGTGGGCAAAAACGTCCGCTCCACCGTGGCTACCTACACGAATATTTTGGACAACCTCCGCCGCTTGTTCGCAGCTACTCCGGATGCCCAAGCCCGCGGCTACGGGGCTAGTCAGTTCTCCTACAACGTTAAGGCCGGGGCCTGCCCGGTCTGCGGCGGAACTGGTCAAATTTCGCTAGACGTCCAGTACTTACCGGATATCACCGAAGTCTGCCCACAGTGTCACGGCCGGCGTTATAATCAAGCAACCCTGGCCGTTACTTGGAACGGCTACACGATTGCCGACGTGCTCGCCTTATCGGTCGACGAAGCCCTCCCACTGTTTAAGGACGAAGCCGCCATTGAAAACACCTTACAAATTCTGCACGCAATGGGCCTGGGTTACCTGCTGCTTGGCGAAAGTACTCCCGAATTATCCGGTGGTGAGGCGCAGCGTTTAAAGCTCACGTCACGCATTGGTAAACGTCAAACCGGGACCCTGTTTGTCTTTGACGAACCGTCCGTCGGGTTGCACCCGCTGGATATCCAACAGCTGGTCAAAGTTTTTGATCAGTTGATCCAGCAAGGCGCGACCGTGATTGCAATTGAACACGATCTCGACGTCATTGCCAACGCCGATTACGTCATCGACATGGGGCCGGCCGGCGGTATTAACGGTGGGCACGTCGTCGCAACCGGGACACCGCAAGCCGTTAGTGCCAACCCGGCCAGCGTGACCGGTCAGTATTTAAAACAACACTTCGAACTTTTTAGCGCTAATCAACACTAATCAAAACCGGTTCTTAACTTGAACGAACAATGCTCAGGTTAAGAACCGGTTTTTCTGACCGCAAAAGCGGGCCACCATTTGAACCCACTGTGTGCACGCGGTAATTTAAAACTAATTAATTGATTATTGATGGAGGCAATCAACATGCAAAACGTTACCAGAATTATCACGTTAAGTAACGGCTACCACTTGTGGACGCACACGACTAATCTCGGTGGGCACATCAAATTACTTTGTTTACACGGAGGTCCCGGGGATACCCACGAAGTGTTTGAACGCTTCGGCCCCGAACTGGCCGCTTTAGACGTCGAAGTCACCATGTACGACCAGTTAGGTTCGTGGTATTCCGACACCCCAGACTGGGACGACCCCCACGTTCGTAAAAAATACCTAAACGAAGCCTATTACTTAAAGGAAGTTGATGAAGTCCGCCGTAAACTCGGCTACGACCACTTCTACTTAGCCGGTCACTCGTGGGGCGGCGTCCTGGCTATGACGTACGCCGCCAGCCACCAAGAACAACTCCGTGGACTCATTATTATCAGTATGATCGATAACGTAGCCGACTACGTTAAGCGAATGAAGGCCATCCGTCAAGCCGAATTCTCACCAGCCGAAAACGCCTTTATGTTAGCGATTGAAAAACGGGGCGAGTGGGACAATCCCCACTACCGCCAACTAATCACCCACCTTTACCACCAGTACGTTAACCGCCGGCAGCCGGAAGTCCTCGCTCATCAAATCGACATCCAAGCTAAACCGGTTTACAACTACTTTCAGGGGGACAACGAATTCGTCGTTTACGGGGACCTCGGTGGCTGGGACTTTTCCCACCAGCTCAAAACCATTCAATTACCAACGTTACTGTCCTTTGGTGATCATGAAACCATGCCGCTAACGGCCGCAAAACGGATGGCACACGCTATGCCTAACGCCCGCCTAGTCGTCACTCCCAATAGTGGCCATAACCACATGGTGGACAACCCGGCCGTCTTCTTCACCAACCTGCGTCACTACCTGACCGACGTCGAAAACGACCGCTTTAACCCCCACCACGCCTAACACCCCCGCTATCACCAGCTAAGCCAAGTACACGAGGCCATTAAGCGTACAACCGGCGCACGGGACGCAACTTTAAAGCCCATCGATTACTCAAAATAAACTGAGTAATCGATGGGCTTTATTTTCTGCGATAAGGTCGCCACAACGTGCGCCAAAAGTTAGTTTGTTCCGCACGCTGCGTTTAAGCTGATCATTTTTGTTATTGATTCCAAATAAACTTGATCAACGCCCGGTCAACCTGGGCGTTTTCGTGTAACCGGCTGTGCTGAGCAGCCGGACCAACGATGCGTTTCTCACGGTACGACTGTGCCCGTGGCGCGACTAAGTACCGTAAAGATTGCGACGAAGCGTTGCTGACGCGCCCGTCCGAATGGGTACCGTCGTTTTTATCACCGTAAATATTTAAAACTTGAATCTGGTTTTTAGGTAACGTTTGGCGCAACTTTAACAGGGTGCGGTAGTCCGCGTCCATCTTCATGGGCTGCCCGTCCACCTTCAACTTCATCCGGTTAGGCTCGTCGTTCATGCCTAAAATTCCGTTAAAGTGTCCGGCAATATCGACCTGTTTCCGCAACTGGGGCAACCGTTTGTTGGCGCCATACTGCAATAAATAATAGACGATGGCCATGTTGCCCATCGAGTGCCCAACCACGTTAAAAGCCTTGATTCGGTAACGTTGTTGCAGCGTGACCACCACGTTTTTGACCCAGCGGCCCGCCACACGATAATTTCCATTGCGATTGTTTGCAAACCCGACTTCCACGATTGGGGAACGCTCCCCGGCCTTAAAGTGCCCCTTGAGGCGGACACTGCCGTCATTTGCAACCTGAGCTTGAACCACCGATCGCGTTACCCCGGCTTTGACCGCCGCGTTCGCCATGTGAGTCTCCGCGTTAATACTACTACCGTAACCGTGGAAAAATAGCGTTGGGACGGCGGTCACCCGCCCACTAGCGTTACTTTTAGTAGTTGGCGTGGTCGCCCGGCACCCCGTTAGTAACAATCCCGTCACGAGCACAACGCTTAACCAGCCCAGTTTTTTCCACATTTAATCCCACTCCCCTTATAACTGTCACCCTAATTATAGCGCGGACAATGGGGGCTGGAAATATTCAGGCTAACGACTGGGCGGAAGGCCTACACCGATTTCGTCTGGTTCAGGTGCGGTAACGCCAGGAAAATAACCAGGCCAATTAGAAACAGGACGCTGAGTGACGCCGCACCAATCGTCGACTTGCCCGTCATTTGGGTCACAATGCCCACGAGTACGGGGCCCATGACGGCTGAAAATTTCCCTAAAATGTTATAAAAGCCGAAGAATTCACTCCCGCTCTTTTTAGGAATCAACCGTCCAAAGTACGAGCGGCTCAGGGCTTGAATTCCCCCCTGACTGGTCCCGACTAAGACTGCTAAGATCCAAAAATCGGTGACGGTGTGTAAGCGCAGGGCGTACAAACAGATGCCTAAGTAAATAATGATTCCTAACAAAATTCCCGTTCGGGTCGACGTTTTCGTCGCTAACCAACCGTACAGCAGTGAAAACGGGAAGGCGACCAGTTGCACAACTAGTAGCACGATCATTAACGTCGTGGTGGTGATCCCCATATCCATGCCGATGGACGTGGCCATGGTAAAAATCGTATCGACCCCGTCAATGTAGAAAAAGTACGCCACTAAAAACCAAGCGGCGGCCCGGTAGTTCCGAATGTGCTTTAAGGTTGACCACACCCGGCTAAAACTCGACCGGACCGGGTGCGCACTCGGTGCCAACGCGTACTTTTGGTGCACGTTTTTTAACAACGGAATGTAAAAAATCACCCACCAAACGGCTGCTAATACGAAGCTCCAGCGGGCGACCCCGTAGCTGGAGAGCATGCCAAAGCCACTAGTCAATTGCAACACGAGGAACAGGATAAAAGCTAACACCCCGCCTAAGTACCCGAACCCGTAACCGTAAGAGGACAAGCGGTCCATTTGATCATTGGGTGCCACGTCGGTCAGAAAGCTATCGTAAAACAAGTTCCCACCGGAGTAACCAATAATCGATAAAATGTAAATAACGAGCAGCCACTTCCACGCGCTGGGTGGCGCGATACTTAACCCCAAGGTCATTAACATACCGACCGTGGTGAACAGGTTAAGCATTCGTTTTTTAGCGTGCGGATAATCCGCCAACGCTCCGAGGACCGGTGCCAAGATGGAAACTAATAACGTCCCGATACTGTTCGCGTACCCCCAGTACGCGGTCGCGTTTGCCGGTGAAACACCGCTGGCCTGCGCGACCGCTTTAAAGTAGACCGGTAATACGGCGGTCGTCACGATGATACCGTAGCCGGAGTTGGCCCAATCGTAAAAGATCCAGCCCCACTGTTGCTTATTAAATTTCATCAAAATCTCCCTTAATTAAATATGCCGTTTAAACTGTGTCCGGGCATCGGGCCATCAAAGT
Organism: Lactiplantibacillus garii; assembly: GCF_003885105.1. Classification (GTDB taxonomy): domain Bacteria; phylum Bacillota; class Bacilli; order Lactobacillales; family Lactobacillaceae; genus Lactiplantibacillus; species Lactiplantibacillus garii. Next base: position 4,180 of record NZ_QWZQ01000006.1, on the reverse strand, counting down.
GCAGTCCGAGCAACCGGGCAAAGGTTGGTGCTTCATCAACGAGGTTAGCCGCGTCAATCGTCACGCCGGCTTTAACGGCCGGGCCGTTAAAGAGCAACGTCGTTTGGTAATCCGGTTTAGTCGGATCGTAACCGTGCACGCCGTGGTAGCGGTCGGGCTGGCCCAACGTTGCTGGGTGAACCGGTTCGACGACTAACGGCCGCCGACTTTCATCGGTGAAGTAGTACCCTTCCTTAGCTTCCACCATCAGGGCACACGCCGGGTCGGCCCCCCGTTTAGCCGCGGCGGGACCGTCGATCACGTTCTCTACGCCTTCTACCGTACTAATGACTTTTTTCAATTCGGCCAACTCGTCAAAGTTACGGGTGTACACGTAGGTCGAGCCGTCCGCCGTTTTAGCCATAACGCGCCAATCCTCTTCAAAAGTTTGATCTGGCCGAGCGGTTAACCAGCCGCGGTGGGCAAACAGGGTGTTTAAGTGGATCATGTGATCCACGTTAATCTGGTAATGGTCACCTAAAATAACAAAGTTCGTATCAGCAAAGGTTCCGGCCGCCTTAGTGGCCTCAATTAATTGGCCAACGTGCCGATCCAAGCGGTGAAGGGCCTGCATGGCTTCCTTTGAACGCACGCCGTAGCGGTGCCGCATACTGTCCATATCAACTAAGTGGATCATCGTCAAATTAGGTTTTTTATGGGTCAACGTATCAACCGCACAGGCGGTAATAAACTCGTCTAATTGGGGCTGATGAATGCCGTTCCGTAAATGGCCGTACTTATGATTCATCTCGAGTAAAAATAGTGGTGAACTAGCTTTAAGCGAAACTAGGACTTGGTTGGTCCAGATCCGGTTGGGAAAAATTTCAGCTAAGTTATATGTAATTTTACTACCCGCAGTGACCGGCCATAAAAAAGCGGCGGTCGTTAACCGCTGTTGGCGAGCCAAATCATAAAGCGTTGGAACTTGGACGTCCTTTTGGTACCAGTACCAGTCGGGTGAACGCCGTTTAGGTTGGATCTTGGTATTATTAACAATGCCGTGAACGTTGGGGTACTGCCCAGTAATAATGGTCGTGTGTGACGGGTACGTCAGTGTCGGGTAGATCCCGGTAACCGACTTGACCCACGCGCCCCCGGTCATCAACCGGTTTAAAACCGGTAGTTCCGCTTGGTGCTCCCGCAAATCGCGGAATCCGAGCGCATCCAAAGAAATGATGACTAAGTGTTGATTGGTCGCCATAATAAATCGCTCCCTTTATAAATTGTTCGTAGTTAAAATTATACCGCAGAATTTTAACTCCCGTCACAACCAAATTAATCGCAGCCACTAAAAGAATGGGCTACAAGGCACTTCGTTTGGCGTCCATTTCGGCACCATTACCACGGAAACGCAGTAAGGCGCGAAAATCACTCCACGTAAACCGAGTAATTTTCGCGCCTTGAAGTTTTATCCCACGCTTACCATCCTAATGCCTTAAAACTCACCAGCCAGTAACCCCTGCCGTTGCAACCAACGCGTAGCCAGCTTGGTCCACTGACTCGCCTGGTCGTTTAAATACTTCGCCTTGTTAGGCTTTTCCGTCACGTGATTGGCCAGTGCCAGGCCGTGAATGCCACTACCAAACAGGTGGTACTCCACGTCCACGTTTTTAGCCATGAGTGCTTGCACGTATAATAATGAATTTTGCGCCGGCACCAGTTCGTCAGTCGCCGTTTGCCAAACAAAGGCCGGTTTAGTTTCTTCTGAAACCAGCTTCTGCGCAGCCCATAAACGGGCATCCGTCGTTACCTTGTCCCGTTCGGCAGCGCTTCCCGGAAAGCCCGCGTTTAAATCGATGACCGGGTAACCAAGCACGACCGCGGCGTGTTCGCCTGGATAATCGTTCAGTCCGTACGCTTGCCGTAACGCGGGATCGGTGGTGACTGCGTTATACAGCGCCACCACGTGCCCGCCCGCGGAAAACCCCGTCAGTATGATTCGGTCAGTCGCGACGTGGCGTTGCTGGGCGTGTTCGGTCACCCAGGCAATCGTTTGGGCAACTTGCTGCAGCGCCCACGGATAAACTGTGGTACCGTCATTTTCCAACTGATAGTTTAAAACTATCGTGTGCATTCCTTCCGCGTTAAAGCGGGTCGCAATCGGCGCTTCCTCACGTCCCGAGTGATAAGTAAAGCCACCCCCCGGGCAAATAATCATCACCGGATAATTCACGGGTTCTTCAAAATCTGAAATCTGGTCTAACCAGTAGGCCGTTACCTGAAACGGATGTTCAGCTGCACTCAACGTTTGGTGTTCAACTTGCATCGTAATCCCCCCATATGGTCATCGTTTTTTATAACTTGTTTGATGCTTTCATTATAAATAGAACGCTTATTTTTTGTCAATTTTATTCGAATAAATTTCAATATTTATTCGTTCGTTTATTAAACCACCAAAATATTTGGTATAATAAAACTAATAACAACGCTTACGAGGATGAGAACATGGAAAAAATAACGTTTGAAAATATCTACCAAACTTTAAAAAAACGTATCTTAGCAGGCAAGTACAGCATTAAAATGCGCTTACCCATTGAAGACGACCTGATTAAAGAATTCGGCAGCAGCCGTTACGCCGTTCGTAAAGCTATTGAAAAACTGGCTGCGGAAGGACTGGTATACAGTGTTAAGGGGCGCGGGGTCGTTTTATTAGAACACTCCCCCCAAACTCAACAGTTTAACCTGGACCTAGGAGACGTTACCGGGGTACAAGGCTTAAACAGCGGTCGGGCCCTCGATTACGAAACCGACGTCGTGGCGTTTAAACAGGTGATGGTCGACCAGGCACTAAGTGAAAAAACCGCGTTTGAAGTTGGTATCCCGGTGTACGCGATTCAACGGGTCCGGCTGATCAACGGCACCCGCGCCGTCATCGATATCAACTACTTCAACGCTCAGTTGACCCCCGGCATTACCCCGGCCATTGCCAAACGGTCCATTTACCACTACTTACAAAAGAAGCTCAAACTCAAAATTGCCGTTGTTAAGCGGATGCTGCGGGTCGATTCAGCAGCCGAGCTGGATCAAACCCAGCTCGATTTGGGCCAAAATAACTGCGTTGGGAACATGATCAGTATCTCGTTTAACGACGAGGGACGCCAGTTTGAATACACCGAATCGCACTTCATTCCCAACGAATTTAACTTCAACCAATTAATTCGTAATTAAACATTACCAACCGTTCAACCGCTAGTCACACCTTCGTGACCAGCGGTTTTTTACCGTCCTTATCAGCTTTAGACCAATTTAGAATTAATCAAAATAATTATGTCGATATAGATTGAAATGTTTTGCAAAAATATATTCGAACAAATCTTGACTAATTAAGCTAATCATTTATAATAATTGTTATAAAAGCTAATGGGGGTTAGCCTTTATACCACTTAACTAAGTGGTCGTTATGGGGTCAAAGGATTAGGTATGGTCATGGAGTAAAAAGTAATTTGGTGTCACTAGACCAATACATGTCTGGTGGCTTTTTTTTGCCTTTGAAACGGTTTAATAAATCGTAAAAAAATAAGCGGAAATCACCGTTAAATACGGTAACCTCCGTTTATTTTTGATTGCAATTAATTTAATTAAATCATGCGTTTACGACGCAATGCGTACGCCGCAACCGTTAAGCTGCTAGCCAGGGCGATTCCCGCCAGACTGATCCATTGATTTTGATTCTCATCAGTTTGCGGTAACCCCTTCCCGCGCGCAACGGCCAGGGCGGCCGCAACCCGGGTCCGTAAGTTTTCCAACTTGGCCACTAAGGCCGTATCATGGTTGGCTTGGGCCCGCTTAATAGCGCCATCAATGAGCGTCAGCAGGGTACTTTCTTCACTGACTTGTTCACCAACGGTCTCTTTTTGAACTTCTTCAAAAGCGGTTTCCAATTCCGTCACGGTTTCTTCGGTGACAGCGTCATTGGTAATTTCGCGCTCAACTTCTTCTTCGATTTGGTCAACGACCTCTTCAGGAGCAACTCCCGCTTCGATTTCTTCCTGGATTTCCTCTTCGAATTCTTCTTCCTCTTCAACGGTTTCTCCGGGTTTTTCCGGTGCGGCAATTTCTCCCGGCTCCTCAGGTTCAGGAACTTGGGGTGTTTCGGGTTCCGGTTCATCAGTTTCACCCGGCGTTTCCGGTTCTGGTTCTT
>NZ_QWZQ01000069.1 GCF_003885105.1 Lactiplantibacillus garii | reverse complement strand
CACTGACCAGTTGAGCTAGCGCACCACGTTGAAAACGTGATAAAGTAGAAGTACCCAAAGTAATCACTCCTTATAGCTGGTTGGAATTAACTACTACCATTGTAAGAGATTGCTTTGGGCCTTTTTTCATTTTTGTTCGGATTAATTATAGAATTTGCCACTATAAAAAAGAAGCCCTTTATAAGGCTTCTTTTTTTACAATCTACCAAGAATAGGTTATACTAAACAAAAGATCAGCTCCTAAAAAATGGGTTTGTGGTAAACACCATTTTAAGGGAAGCTGGTTTTTTTGTCTGAACAGCGTTCGGATTAATTTTGCAATCTACCATAAAGGTCATTACTGAATATTTATTTGGTAAGGGTTCACTTCACAAAACTTCGATACACCGAAATTGTTTTCCAATTAATGATGCAAATTAGAGTTTATTAGTATGGTGCCGAAGCAGATATACTGCAGTGGCTAAAAGCAAAACAGACGCGCCAACAAATACAGATATACGGGTATCTGGGTTTATAAACATGAAGACTACAATAACCAACAACATTGCAAATGCAAAATAATTCGAGAATGGGTAGAGTGGTAGCTTAAATGGATGACATGACAGCAACTGAGGGTTGTTCTTCCGAAACCGCAGTTCAGCTAGTAGAATAACGAACCAAGGAACCATACCTGGTAAAACTGAGGAACTGAAGACGACTACGAACAAGTTGGATGCTGAGCTACTGTAAGTTGATGCGAGTGTATCCACAATAAATCCTAATAAGATTCCTCCAGATATACCCAGAATGGCAGCATCTGGCACAACTCGCTTAGATAATCTACCTAGAATTTTGGGTGCATCACCTTCGTGAGATAATTTAAATAACATTCGACTTGATGAGTAGATACCCGAGTTAGCACCGGATAAGGCCGCTGTTAATACTACAAAATTGATAACTGATGCAGCTGCAGTGACGCCAATTTTTGCAAAAGTTGACACAAATGGCGACCCAATATTGGCCAACTGGTTCCACGGATAGATTGTAATGATCACAAAGATAGCACCAACATAGAAAATCAAGATACGAAATAAAACGGATTTAACGGATTTAATAATGGCTATTTGTGGATTAGCAACTTCTCCTGCAGAAATTCCTAGTAGTTCGATACCTTGGTAGGAACCGACAATAATCGACATTGAAAAGAAAAATCCCGATATACCACCGGTAAAGAAACCACCATGTGACCAGAGATTACTAATTCCAATAGGATGGCCGCCGTTGCCCCACCCAAATAATATTAGGCCAAGACCCAGTAAAATCATGGCAATAATCGTTAATACTTTAATCATTGCAAACCAAAACTCTAATGATCCATATGCCTTGGCGCTAACAAGGTTTGCGGCAACCAAAAATATAATGATGATCACTCCCGATGTAAACGCGTTAATGTGGGGCCACCAGTATTTCAAATACTCAGTTGCAGCGACAACTTCCGACATTCCAACAATAATATATTCAAATACGTTTGCCCACTTAGCTAGATACCCTGCTAACGGGTGTACATATTCAGTTGCATAATCAGCAAACGATCCTGTCCCAGGGTTTACATAGATCATCTCACCCAACGCTCGCATGACAATATAAAGTATCAGTCCAACAAACATGTAGGCTAGTAACACCGATGGCCCAGTCCACTTAATTGTCGAAGTGGATCCCATAAACAGGCCAACCCCGATTGCTCCTCCAAGAGAAATCATTTCCATCTGTCCCGCGGTCATTGATCGTTGTAATTGGGGTGTTTCCTTTAATTCTTGCTTCAAAATTTCCTCCGTAGTAAGTTTGCAAGGGACGCTTTATGGATAAATCCGTTAATGTAAGTATCTTCTTGCAGAGTTTATTTAAACGCCATTAGCATCATGGTACGTAAACCTGTTTTTAGGTGAGAAACCCATGATTCTCCCTAAACACGAACCGAGTTCGTCTTGTTATAAATCAGCAATAAGTAATGAACAGTGACTATGAAAGCTTGATTTTTTATACATTTAATAACTAGGGTCTCTATAGTGGCTACTGTTACAGTTAATTAAACTATGCAAAATCCAGTAACCCCAACCAGTAAAATGTCCGATTGTTGGCCCCAAATATTTTGAAATGAATGAAACAAAAGTATGCTGTGTAGGATACGCATAAAACATCTCACCAATAGCCCGCATCATAAAGAAGAAAAATAACCCTAGTGTTAAGTAAGCTAACATTACTGACGGCCGGTTTTACTAATCGTACTACCCAGATCTGAGGAACAGTCCGGTACTAATTGTTCCAGCAATTGCAATTATTTGAAAGTTTCACATGACGAGTGTTTAAAGATTGCATGGGTTCATCTTGATTCTTAAAAATTTTTGATTTCATATAGAGTTTCCTAAAATATGATAAAAAGATTGGCTTTTAATTAGGAATTCTCATATTATACCACTGTTTGTCATGTGTCACTATTCATGTCATGGCTTTTGACATGTTACTCAATCCAACCACCAATAATAATTTAAACACTCGTTATTAACAATTCTTAGGACTCAAATTGAACTCCTTTGGGTTCTGGTGCAAAATTTTTCAGGTAAACTTATTTTGAGTATAATTAGCCTAAAAAGCGAGGTAGCGATGATGGAAAATTATTTTAAAGGGCGACATTTCCAAAAAGATATTATTTTGGTAGCCGTTGGCTACTATTTTAGATTCTCATTAAGCTACCGTGATGTGGTTGAAATTTTGCGTGACCGTGGAATTATTATTCATCATACAACCGTCATGCGCTGGGTTCACCATTACGGGCCACTATTCAAATTATTATGGCGAAAACAGCGAGATACTCATAGTCAAAGCTGGCGAGTTGATGAAACCTATATTAAAATCAAAGGTCGTTGGTATTACTTCTATCGAGCCATTGATAGTCATGGATTAACACTAGATTTTGAGTTACGTAAACATCGTGATTATCAATCCGCCTATCATTTTTTGAAACGTTTATTGACGACCTATGGTCGTCCCGATTGTCTGGTTACTGATCAATATGCTGGCACTTTAAAGGCTATTAAACAAGTAATTAAAGATGGCTTATTGGTGAAAGCAAATCACCAATGTTCTAAATATCGTAATAATTTGATTGAACAAGATCATCGGTTAATTAAACACGTCTTAGTAAAATCAAGCGGTTTTCAATCACTACGAACTGCGCTAAAAACGCTAAGTGGGATTGAAGTCATGCATCAACTACATAAAGTAAGCCAAAGAGAACCAAGTCTCTTTGGTTTTTCGTCGTCACAATCACTAATCGAATTATTAGTACAATGATCCGTTCAACAATCGTCCCAATGTATTACAAAGACTATTTTGTTAATTTTGCACCAGAACCTTTTTCTGCACTTAAAAGGTGAAAACGTAAAATCCCCATCAAGCACTTGAATCATGTGTTTGATGGGGATTTTGGAGTTTCTGGTGAATAATTCAGGTTTCACTTTAATACTTACTTTTGAACGTTCCCATTCTCCACGCTAACCGGCCGATAAACCACCTGATAAACCACCAACATCACTGCGAAGACGACCAATGAAATAATCATTGAAACTCGTGTTGAAGCGTTGAATAATAGGAAGACTAGTACGGCGCAGAAGAAAATCAAGCTGACCCAATCAGTCACTGGGTAACCTGGCATCCGGAAGGCTTTGGCTCCTGCTGGGTTAGCCTGGCGGTATTTGATATGACACCATAACAGGATGACCCAAACTAAGACGAAGTTGATCGTTGAAACCCCGGAAATCAGCGTGAAGACGCTAGCTGGCATGAAGTAGTTCAAGATAACGATGATGAACAACACTAAAGTCGAGAAGTTCAAGGAGTCGTTTGGCACCCCACTCTTGCTTAACATCATGAACCGCTTTGGTGCGTTACCCCCATGACTCAGGGCGTGCAACGTCCGGCTGGTACTGAAAAGACAACTGTTGGTTGCGGATAAGGCGGCGGTCAAAACCACAAAGTTCAAGATACCGGCAGCCCCGGTGATCCCGATACCAGAGAACACTTGAACGAACGGACTAGCCGTTGTGGTGATCCCATTCCAAGGGTAAACGCTCATGATGGCGATCATAGACCCCACGTAGAACAACCCGATTCGAATTGGCAAACTGTTGATAGCCTTAGGCAAGTTGGCTTCGGGATCGTTCGTTTCCCCAGCGGTCAACCCGACCATTTCAATCCCGACAAAGGCGAAAACAACCATTTGGAAGGACATCAAGAACCCGTAACCCCCGGTTGGGAAGAACCCACCGTGATTGACTAAGTTAGCGAAGGAGGCCGTTTGACCATCGACCTTGAAGTGAATAATGGCTAAAGCGAACCCGACGACAACCAGAATAATAATGGCTAACACTTTGATCATCGAGAACCACGATTCCATTTCCCCGAACGCCTTCACATTCACCCGGTTGGTCAAATACAACAGGATCAAAATCACGAACGGCGCTACCCACTGCGGCAGGCTTGGGAACCAGTATTTAATATAAATCCCGGTTGCAGTTAAATCGGCCATTGCTAAACTGATCCAGCAGAACCAGTACAACCAACCCGTAACGAACTCCATCCGATCACCCAGGTACTCTTTTACAAAGTCCAAAAATGAATGCTTGCTGGTATCGGATAACAGCAGTTCCCCGATTGCCCGCATCATGAAGAAGCAAAACAGGCCGACAATGAGGTAGGCCAAAATGATCGATGGGCCAGACGTCCGGATGGCGCTCCCAGATCCCAGGAACAGACCAGTCCCAATCGCCCCACCGATGGCAATCATCTGGATATGGCGACTCTGTAGCGACCTAGATAGTTTTTTCTGATTCTTACTCGTTTGCATACATGCTCTCCTTTTCTCTGACTGAGGGTCCACCGGGTGGTTCTGGCTGACACAAAAACGACGCCCCTTGCACCTACCACACGTTATGGTAAGTACAAGGGGCGTCGTAACGCTGTTCCACCCAAGTTTCACAGTTCCTTATGAACTGCCTTTAATCGCTGATATCGGTTGCGCAACCTGTTTGATGTTTCTGCCATTTTCTAGTACTGGCTCTCAGCAACTCGCCAGCTCTCTGTCCGTCTTAAGACTTCTTGCTTCACATTCTACTTTAATATTTTTAAAATGCAATGGGTAGGAATAACGAACATTAATTTGGAATAGTCTACAAACGTTATTATTTCGCTGGCTTGTCACAGGTTAAAATCCCTGAAAAAAAGTTTTTTTATTCTAAAATTAAAATATGGTAGATTGCAAATTTAATCCGAATTTTTTGACAAATTAGTCAGCATCACTTGGTAAGGTGTTTGCCAGTTAAGTACTTTAAGGGGGCGTTGGTTAATTTCGAGTAACGTCGTTGTTAAATCTTGAGCACTAATGTGCTCAAAACAAGTCCCCTTAGGGTAAAAATAACGTAAGTTCCGATTGAATCGTTCATTACTGCCGCGTTCAGCGGGCGTGTAAGCATGGCAGTAATAGGTCTGAATACCGTATTGTGGTTCAAATGACACTAGATTGCTAAACTCAGTTCCACGATCGACAGTAAAGGTGTGTACCGGTCCCTTAAAAGTTGTTAGAAACATAGTTAGGGCTTCATTAACAGTCGCCGCTGTCCGATCTTTTAATCGGTAAGCCCAAAGAAAACGTGATTTGCGATCAATTAGCGTTAATAAAGCAGCCTTGCTATGTCCACGAGGTCCAACCACTGTATCTATTTCAAAATCACCGATGCGGTTACGTTGGTTAATCACAACTGGTCGTTGTTCAATTGAACGCCCTAATGATTGATTATATTTAGAACGTTGGTCGAGGTTACGCCGTTGGCGTAGCCCATGTTCAGGTAGTTCACTCAAGGAGAATTCAATTTTCCCCTGATATAGCCAATTATAAATAGATTTAGTGGCTAGTTTAAGCTCATGCGCAATCACTTCTGGTGACCAGCTTAGACGTAAATGGTTTAGAATGGTTTGCTTTAATTTGGCATTCAGTTTAGTTTTTCGGCCACAATGCGCCCGTTTATATTCAGCGTTGGCCTGTGCTAATTCAGCTTGATAAGGTTGACAACGAGATAATTCATAAGAAATCGTAGACGGAGATCGTTTTATCCGCTCAGCCATTTGGATATTGGTCAGTCCTAGCTCACAAAAGGTTTCAATTTTAATTCGTTCAGAATAGGTTATACTAGACAAAAGATCAGCTCCTAAAAAATGGGTTTGTGGTAAACACCATTTTAAAGGAAGCTGATCTTTTTTGTCCGAACAGCGTTCGGATTAATTTTACAATCTACCTAAGTAACTTACCGAAAATAGCAAGACTTTAAAATACTAAGGTACCATAGTACTAAAACTCTATAATACCTTAGTATTTTAAAGGGAGGCATGGTGGCAGTATGGAGAATACAATGGTTTTGAGTGTGAATTTAGTATAGCATTAAAGGTTATTGAAAAGAGCATTGAGACACTTTGGTACTAAAGTGTCTCAATGCTCTGATTTTTAAAGATGATGTCTTTTATCATAGTCTTCGTTGTAAGCTGCCTTTATTTCTGAATCAGTAAGATAGTGGTCTAAAAATAGTTCTTTCGTTACTTGACTGAAAGACTTGTCTTCTAAAATAGCGTGCCGTTTAATCATCTTTTGAATACTTTCTGGTAAATAAACTGAATATTGTTTTTGTCTTTTATCCCTTTTGAAAAAATTACGAATTTTGTCGAATTGTTGTAACCGTACTTCTTCTTGTTCCGGTGAAATCTTCTTGATAGGTGTTTCTTTTGAGGAAAAAAGTGTATCGAACTTCTCCCCCTCCTGATTAGAGTCAATATTGATTGGTTTTCTTTTTCTATTAGCCATTTTTCTCACTCCATTTTACTAATGTATTTTGATAATCTTAAGTATTGTAAGCCTGCCTTGTTGTCGGGGTTGTATTCATGAGTCGCCATGTTAGCTACTCCGGCATCAGCAACATCTATACTACGAGATATTTCAGATAATGTCTGAAACTTATCTTTTTTTATACTGTTAGCAGTTTCGTTACTGTGATTAGTATGTGATGTCATAGTTATGACATATCCACCAACATTTAAATGGCTGTTTATTTCATTTTGGACGTTTTTTATAGTGTTTTTGAGTAATTGCATACCAATTAATGCTTGATATTCAGCCTGGACGGGAATAATGACATAGTTGCTAGCTGCCAGAGCATTGACTGTTAACAATCCTCTTGATGGTGGACAATCAATTAAAACATAGTCGTAGCAACTTTTAATTTTGTTAATGGCTTTTTGTAGAACTATTTCGCGCATTGTAGCACTTACAAGATTAAGCTCAACATCAGATAAAAATAAAGTTGAAGGAGCTAAATCTAAGTTTTGTTTAATTGGTAGAATAACATCAATCAAGTCAGTTTTCTTCATCATGACATCTGATATTGTCTTTTTATTGTCATGCAGAATTTTTGACATGTTACTTTTTAATGTCGTCAAGCTTGATTGTGGATCAATGTCGATCATCAATACTTTTTTATTATAAACACGTGCTAAATTTTCACCGACTTCACTAACAGTTGTTGTTTTACCAACACCGCCTTTTTGATTTGCAAAGGAAATTACGACTGCTTTTCTCATTAGTTTTCCTCCCATAAGTACTTTAGTACTGTTCTGATGTAATTATTATAGGTTGAATTTAGGCAAAACGCAATAGGACTTTGGTATTTTGACCCTTAAGTACTAAAGTATCAAATTTGAATGCCTGAATATAAAGATTTACAAAATTATATATATAAAGCTTTTTAAAATAGTATTTTAAGACTTGGGTATTAAAGTACTTAAATACTTAAAAGTTATAGTACTGCTATTTCTAATTGTTTGTAGGGCGTTTCTGAAAAATGGTTTTGAAATAATAGTGTAC
>NZ_QWZQ01000068.1 GCF_003885105.1 Lactiplantibacillus garii | reverse complement strand
ATATTGAATAGTCTGTTTAGAGGACGTTCAATTCATCAGCAAGTTCCCTAATTGTTTTAGATATTGTTTCCAAACCCCTTTCGGAGTTCAGCAAGCATTTCTTGTCTTGTCTGATCTCTTATTTTTTTATCGTGCTCGGCCTGTTTATCAGCCAATGCTTGTTTCTCAGTAGAGCCTAAAGTTAACCCCTTAACCTTGTCAGTGGCGCGCCATTTTTCCTGCTCTGTTAATTCACCATTATGCTGAATGTTAAAGAGTTTTTGACGCTCATCTTGGAATTTTCCTTGAGAAAAATCATTTGCGTCTTTTCTTTCAGGTTTCCAAGTAAAAGAATAACCGATAACTGGTTTCCCCCGGCCTTTACCATATTTTTTTCTAATCGTTAGACCTCTAAAAAGCGGGGTTAATTCCTCTCTAATTGGCTTAATAACTTTTTTATCAACATTTGAAGGACTATTCCAATAACTTTTAGGTATATCAAGCAATTCAAAAAAATCTTCTTTAGAGAAATAAGAATAGCCAGTAGTTCGAAATTGCTTAATTAGACGAAACATTGTTTTTGCGTAACTGCTTTTTAAATTTCTAAATTCTGTTAAGGCATAACGAACCCAACTTTCCAAATCGTTTAACAAGTGCAACGCTTTGGGATAAATTTGGATATCAACATAAGGTTCTTCAGCCTCACCCTTAATTTCAAACTCGGTAAACATGACAAAAAATTCGCGATTTAAGCCACTCTTACTTCTTCGACCAAACTTAAGGCTGAGGATCTTTTGGTATGTATTTTCAATATCATCAATAAAACGTTTATTTGCGGTTGGTTTATAGTTACTGAGCTCTTTTAATTGCTCAAAAGAAAAACGAACAGTTTTATTACCTTGATCCCGCATGCGGGAAACAATTGAAAAGAATAAGTTCATCTCAATCGGGGTAAACTTTCTCAAAGGGATAGTATTCAACTCAGGGTCATACTTAACTAACTCATTAGACATGATTATCACCTCAAAAACATATTAAAATAAAAGTACTTTTTTATCAAGTACAGAATTTATAAAGGTACTTGATGAACAGACAAAAGGTACTTGATAAACAGACAAAAGGTACTTGATAAACAGACAAAAGGTACTTGATAAACAGACAAAAGGTACTTGATAAACTTCTGTACCCCTTGGGAGAGTAAGGCTCAAAAGGGGTCTAAAAGAGGTTTAAAAAAGGTTTATAAAAGAGGTATATAAGAGGCACCACTGTACGAGATCAAAACCTAAAATCAAAAACACAAAGGAGTGAGCCAAAAACCGGCTCACATTAAACTCCATTCGCTACGCTCTTTGCGCCTCACTCCGTTCGTTGCCTAAATTCGTTGCCTAAAAAGGTTTGGCAAGCCACATTTATACGGGCGCTGACGCCCCGCACCCCGTCCAAGCTGAACCAGCTTGGACGTTTTTTCACTCGCCGTTAGGCAGGAAAGCAAAGTTTTATAGAAACTTTGGCTTTCGCCAATTCAGTGTTAAGACTGGTTAAGAGCTGTCAATTCCTTATGCTCTCACGCTACCATTGACAGCAAACACTTAGTTTATCTAAAACATAATAAGAATTTAACTGCTATACCCCTTTTTAAGGCCTTTATTTTTAATTCTCAGCAGTTTTAAGCTTATTTACATATAATTATGCCAAAGCAAAATAAAAAGCCCTCAGCGAGCTTTTAGAGGGCTAAATTACAAATCCTGGTCGATTAATAATATCTTCTTGTCTTTTTTGCAAAATGTAAGTGTACAAGGAATTATACAAATTCTGTTTGATCTCATCAGGTTCATGAACAAAAGCTTCAAACAATTCTTGAATATCAACTTGCCAAGGATCAACAAGCATTTCATCAATGGGCTTTAATACTTTCTTTTCGTCCATCTGAGTTACTCCTAACATTAGCTAATTATTTCAGGTTTAAATTAAAGGCATCTTTTTATAGTTAGTTATTCAAAGATGGTGAGTAAGTTTAGAAAGAAAAACGGTGTAAAGCAATTAAAAAGATTTGTTTGAGCGTAGCGAAATCTAATACAGTTTTTGGGGTATCGAAACACGTCAAAGTTAGTTGACGTGTAAGTACGCATTGAACTAAAAAACCTTTTATTTTAATGATCAAGTTAGCTATTTTTTAGCGTCATTAAACGAAATGAAATGAGTTTAATGCGCACTTACACATAGAATTTATTCTATGTTACACTAAAATGATTATAACCTGTATTAGAAGCCGCCGTTGGCGACAACAAAATCAAACTCATAAATTCAAAACTAAAGAAATCATTTGCTTTGTTAACGAATTGTAATAAAAAATATGAACTAGAGGCTATACCTTAATTTGAATATGAATTATTAACTAAATATAAAAAGGAGCCTCGAGTATGAGACTCCTTTTTTGCTTTATAAAATAATCCCTTTGATGGCTAAATTAGCTAAACATTCTTTCAAATATGCGTCATTATGCTCTGGATAAATTGGGTTAGTGATCGGGCATTCTTTCAAAATTATGTATGGATCACAATAAATACCGCGGTAAAGCGGATTAAACCAGTTTTTATTGGGGTGATATCCACGGTGCTGCATTTCATGCAGTACCAGTAAGTGAAATTGATAGAGTTTATATGGCGAGTGCTTGAATACATAATTAACAGTTGCATGTTTTTTACCCCAGCCATTGCCTCTTAGAGCAGCAAGTTCTCGATGCTGCCCTAGTAGTTGCTGGCGAGGAAGTTTATTAATGAGTTGCTCATGCCAAAGTCGCATACTTAGCCTCCTGTTTTCTCAGCTTATCTATCAATGTATTATAGAGAATAACTGCTGCAATAGCTCGCTTAATATCAACCAAAATCAATTTGATCGAGCATGGTTTCTTGACTGGCTTGATCCAAGCCTAAATAAGCTAAAGTCATGGCCTCGCTGGAATGATTTAATAAGTGCATGACCAAACCAATATTATAATTAGACTGCGTGTAGACCCGATAAGCGCCGGTTTTACGCATGGTATGAGTACCAAGATAATTAATGCCGAGTAAATCGCCCGTCTTAGCCATAATTTTGTAGAACTGTTTTTCCGTGATATGTCGATCAGGGTGCTGAATCGAGGGAAACAAACAGTCAGAAACCAAATGATTGTCTTGTAACCAAGCTTGATAAGCCAATAAATTAGCCTGCACGGGTTTTAAGTAGAGCAGGTTTGCTTTACCGGTCTTTTGGTCGTGGATAAACGCATTCTGACGCACGGTGCCGTTCTCGTTAAAGACATCTGCCCAACGAAGCTTCATGACGTCGCTCACACGCAGCAGAGTCGCTTTACCAACTTGAAAGACGGTATAGTTACGCCGACCAGCTTTGAAATTATGGAGTAACGTATCTTGAACTTCTTTGAGCACATTTGAATCTTTGATTGGTAAGACAATTTGTTGCATAAGTCATAGTCTCCTTTGACGGTATAATAGTTTGTAATTGACGTACATTATCATGTACGCCTATAATATTAGATAAGTTGAGGAGGGGAATCATATGGAAAAAATTATTAATCCAACTACAGCACGAACCAATCTATTTTCACTTATCAAAAACGCTAATCGGGACTCCCAACCGGTTATTATTGCAGGATCTAATGACAGCCGTAGTGCCGTTTTGATTGGAAAAAAAGACTATGACGCATTACAGGAAACCATGAACTTAATGATGAATGGTCAAATTCAAGCTACCTTGAGCCGTAAAGATGATGAATCGGTTGATTTAGACGAAATGATCAAAGAAATTGATCATGAGTAATCGTTGGAAAGTAAAAATAAAATCATCAGCTAAAGGTGATTTAAAAAAAGTTTTAAGAAGCCCATTACGTCAGTCATTTGAAGAAATAAAAAATGTATTGGAATCTGATCCATATAAACCAATACAGTCATTTGAAAAATTAACACCACCTGCGGCTGGTTACTATTCTCGAAGAATAAATGGACAGCATCGTGTCGTTTATACCATTGATAAAGTAACTAAAATAGTCGAAATCTATTCATGTTGGGCCCATTATGAAAGTGGTAATCTTGAAATGAGCGGTAAATCTAATTCCCGGAAAAACTAGTGACTTAATATGCGTTATAAATCAAATATTATGATAAATAACCCCCAATATCCACATTATAGATATTGGGGTTATTCTTTCAATGTTTTTGAGGGGCGATTTGTGAATTATAGACCCTGATTTAACACTAAAAATATGATAATCGCAATTTTTAACAAGCTTAAGATAATGGGTCTGATGCAAAAATTAAAAAATAACTTGTTCAATATTCTGTAATAATTATTGATGAGATTATTGTGCCAATAATTCGGTTAATGTTTGTAACTATTAAAAATTAAAGGAGACTTGGTTCTCGTTGACTCTTTTTATGTAGTTAAGGAATTATCTGACGGGATTAAAGATGTTTATCAAACTGTTACAGGGAAGCGACTACCAGACAACAGCAAAACTTGGTTGAATTAGTTGTATACTAGAATTAGCGTGAAGGGGAGGCTACTTAATGGCTAATTCTAATTCTAAATTCTACACAAATAAAGAAATGGCAATGATTTGCAATGTTTCAGAACCATCGATGACAAATTTGGCTAAGAGATTAAAATTAGCATCAGTTAAGACTGGCGAATACGGACGAAAGTATTATGACAGTAAGGCTTTAGCACAAGTTAAAGCTCATTACAAGAATAAGCCTAAGTCAAATGCTAATTCTAAGACTTCAACGAAAGATGATATTATTCAGCAGCAACAAGATCATATAGCTGATTTGAAATCACAAATAAATACGCTTAATGACCAGCTAGTAGTTAAAGATAAGGAGATTGAAGCTCAAATCGATCAGGTCAAACAGATTTCTATGTTGCTCTCACAGGCCCATACGCTTACTTTGCAGGCACAGAAGGGACAAAATGATAAATTCCCTGATAAAGTACAAAATGACCCGCAAATGGCCCCTGAGAATGCTCACGGGTGGTTGTGGAAGATGTTTCACTAAGGAGAAGATAATATGGCAGAATTAACAAAATATGATTATGAATTAGCTGAACAAGAGTATTTTTATAAGCAGTATTTACCATTAGTTAGTAGGGATTTAACCCCGGTTAATTTACAGGTTCATTCAACTGATGGTTTGCTTGGTGATTTACTTTTAGAATTTAAACCGTCAATTAAAGACTTAAATGCTGTCTTGTTTCAGGCAATTAAATATCTTTCTCATTTTCGTCTTAATGGTCAATCGGTGCCTAGTAATATTTTGTTGATTTCATATGACGATGGAACGGCTTACTACTATAAAGCTAGTGACTATTTGGCTGATATTGAGAAAGTTTATACTCGTGCAGCTAGTAAAGATGTGACTGGTCAATTTGTGGCTGGTAATGCTAAATCAATTTGGCATTATGGAGACAGTTCAGTTGATGAAGATTCAATGCTTAAGTTGATGAAGAGTGCATATAAGCGTGACCAAGATGGCAATCAACAGTGGGTTGCTGTTCATATTGACTCTGATGATATTATTGGCTGGGCGACTACATACTATAATGAAAATAAGGGTGCTCGAAAAGTTGATTTTTTAGGTGATTCAACAATTATTGGTGAGATTCGCCAACCAAGGAAGCTAAAAGGTCGTATTTTACCTTACACAGGTAAGGATAATGCAGCGTTTCAGTACATTATGGACAAACTCAATGACTATGTTGAGCGTGCTGATTTGGGTGCTTTTTATACTCCAATGCCGTATGCGATTAAGTCTAATGAACTAGTTTATGATGCTATTCGACGGTTTCAGCAGTCTGGTAATGATGATTATATTATTTTGGATCGGTGTGCTGGAACTGGTAATTTAGAGTCAACTCTTAATGATAATGTGCCTGACGATATTATTGATAAAGATGTTTTGAGTCATGTAATTGTTAATACGTATGAGTTTTTTGAGTATAAGGTATTAAAGCAGCGTCTTGGCGACCAAGTTCGAAACATTATTCCACCTGTTGCTAATTTCACTGATGGAACGGTTGAAGGTTCTGATGCATTAAGTCGAGAATTTGTTGAAAATCCAATTATTCAGCGATATGTAGATGACCCGAAGTGTACGATTATTATTTATGAAAATCCACCATTTGCTGAAACAAATTCTATTGAACATCAGAAACGGAATAGTGGAAAGAGTTCTTCAAAGTGGAAAACTAATTATGTCACTGTTCAAGCTAAACAGGAATTGACTGGTGCACGTTCTAATGATATGTCAAATGTGTTTATTTGGTCTGCTTTTCATTATTATTTACGTCAACCTACTGATTCGGCTGTTATTTTTTCGCCTTTGAAATATTGGAAATTAGGTGAAGATTGGTTCAAGTTTAAAGCAGATAAGGCTTTTGCATTTAATCGTAAATATTTTCATGCAGTTCGACAAATGGTTAATGGTTGTGTATTGTGGCTTAATGAACTAGCAAAGATTACTGAAAATGGAGGTGAAACTTTAACGCTCACACCATATAATATTAAAGATGCTGAAGCACCTAATTATGATACAGGAACTATTGAGTCATTAAATCAAACTGTTACTGCTCAACGAATTCATAGTAGCTTTTCAAGTGCTTATTATGAAGAAGTTGATGAACCAAACGATATTATTCAGAAAAAAGAGAAGCCTTATCCTTTAAATCCAAAAGCAATTTGGTCTGCTTTTGATGGTACTGAAGCTCGTGATAAAACGTTATCCTCAAACGCAAAATACAATGAGGATATTGTAGGATATTTGAAAGCTGGTGGGTCTACATTTGAAAATGATAGTTCCAATGCTCATTTAACACGTAACACTGAACATAATGCTCATGGATTCCATCTACGTATTTCAAATTATTTGGTTAAATTGCCGATATTTGCTGCTAATTGGTGGAAGGCATATCGACCAAATTGGTGGGAAATTGGTGTTTATTATCGTTCTGGTGATGGTAAAGCTAAGTTTGATAAGAATGTTAAAGCAGGTAAATTAGAGCATTGGCTTAACCAAGTTCTGTTTTATACATGTTTAGAAAACTACAATAAAGTTAGGTCATTAGAGGGCTCTGATGGACGCTGGTATTATAATGATTTGTGTTTAGATGATAATGAGGGGCAAGTTGATAATCCACTAGATAAATCACAATCAGAAACATTAGCAAATCAACAATTGAAAGCCTTTCTAACTAATTTGAATGATGATGAAGCTAAGATGTATAAGCTTTGGCAACGAATTTTGAAAGAAGCTAAGACAACAAAGTGTTATGATAAGCGTTTGAATTATGGCGTTTATCAAATTAATGATGAGCTTAATACTAATCATAAAGAAACTAATTCACGTGGAAAGATAACGACGGTTTACGATTATCCTCAATTGAATGGTGATTTGAATACGATGCGGGGGTTAATTAAAGATTATTATCATAAGTATATTATGCCGAATTTATTTGAGTATGAGTTCATCAAATGATGTTACCTTTGTTTCTGGTCGTGAGTGTAGAGGGACGACTTCCGCACCAGGAGAATTAAAAAGCGAGAGATACTAAAAGAGGCGTAGCTGGGTAGTGAGCGATAGCGAACGGACCAGCTACGCCTCTTTTAGTATCTCGAAGAACACGGGAATCCTTTTTATCCTGGTTGGGCGGGAAGTATGTCCTCCGTTGGGGGACATAAGAAAAATAATGTTTTTAACAATGGGTGATGTAAAATTGACGCCCTGTACTGTAATACGGGGGCTATAAATAGATTAAAATGGTACTTAAACCCGCATGGTTAAAGCTTTTTAATTCAATTGGGCCTTTAATTTGGTGATTTGTTACCCCCCACATTTATAGTCAAAAGTTGTGCAATTTTTCTTAATTCTTTATTTTCTCCTACAGTTGTTAATTCAAGTTGTTGCTGATCGATCTGTCGGTCTTTGGTAGTGATATTGAATAGTCTGTTTAGAGGACGTTCAATTCATCAGCAAGTTCCCTAATTGTTTTAGATATTGTTTCCAAACCCCTTTCGGAGTTCAGCAAGCATTTCTTGTCTTGTCTGATCTCTTATTTTTT
>NZ_QWZQ01000067.1 GCF_003885105.1 Lactiplantibacillus garii | reverse complement strand
CTATTAATACATAGTCAAATTTTTTCAGTTTGTCATAATTGTCTGAGAACCACATGTACATTAGTAATTCTTTGTTGGCTCTCGTTTGAAGATCATTGTTGACCATATCTAAATTCATAGAAGCAGGAATAATTGATAAGTTTTTGTGCAATTCAATAATTTCTACTTTTTCACTATCTTTTGTAAAAATGTTAGCTAAGGTGCCATGGTCTTTATAAATATCATAGGTTTGGGTCAGACTGCATTGGTGGTCGCTATCAATCAGCAAAACGTTATAGCCTTTGCTAGACAGCCATTCACTATAATTGAAAGTTAAGGTTGTTTTGCCAACCCCTCCCTTAATAGCAGAAAAAGTAATTATTTTCATAGGGCGCCTCCTTGTTTACAGTTAAAGCATATCATAGCATGATATGATATGCAATGACTGAATATAGCACAGCATGTTTTTTTCTTTGTTGTGTATGTTTGCTAATGTCCGTCTTTCTAGTAGCTTCTGGTCGGTTGTGGTCTCACCGAAATGATTTAAATAAGTAAATGGCCAATTGTTAGGTAGTAATGGTTGATATTCAAGGTGAGGGGTTTGGTAATGCCACCCGGAAGGCGGTAGATGGCTTCGTTGCAAATTTGAAGCTTAATTATAAAGGTAATGTTGCCAAGCTAATTCAAGGAGCCTTTTGGTGCAAAGGAATTTCACCAAATGATTTTTCAACTGTTTATTCGGCTGATACGATAGCAGCAGTTAAGAAATTACAAAGTGATGCTGGTATTACTGCCAATGGTTAAATGCCAATTATGAGAGTTATATTGGTATTAGACCTTGTGATGGAATCTATCAGCGCGACACAAATGAGGCACTAATCTATGCTCTCCAGGCTATCGAAGGTATGTCACCCAGTGAGGCCAATGGTTATTACGGTAATCAAACTATTGCTTTGACGCCCACTGTCAAGGTCGGCGAGCATGGTAATATCGTTAAACTAATTCAGTATGGGCTTTATGTGAATAACTACTATCAGTCTGGAGCCTTTGATGGGTATTTCAGCACTACTGTTGCAAATGAGATTGTGGCTTTTAGGAAGTTTATGATTTTACCCGATGGCTCATTAAGTAGTGCCTCGACTTATTCAGGCGTAGCTGATTTGCGAGTGATTAAAGGACTTCTAACTAGTAATGGTGATACCGGTCGAGATTCTAATACCTTTGATTGCGCAACCCAACTGACAGATACTAGTATGATTCAACGGCTGTACTAAGCTGGTTTTTCAATCGTTGGCCGTTACTTAACGGGATCTGTCGGAACGGGTAGTGCCAAAAAAGCCAAGAACTTGACATCTGATGAAATTAGTAAATTAACTGCTGCGGGTTTTTCGATTTTTCCTATCTATGAGGACGGTGGGTATGAAGTTAGTTATTTCACTGAATCACAAGGAACTAAAGACGCATACCTAGCAGCATATGCGGCTCGTGCGCTCGGCTTTCCAGACGGTACCGTGATCTACTTTGCAGCGGACTTAGATTTACAGGATGGAGACATCGAGGGTACGGTTATTGCGTACTTGCAAGCCGTACGAGCATCACTAACTGACTTAGGCTATAAAACTGGGTTATATGGGACACGGAATGTTTGCCTACATGCGGCAGAAAGTATGGGAATTTCGAATTTCTTTGTGGCTAATATGTCTTATGGATGGAGCGGTAACCTCGGGTTTCCAATGCCCAAGAATTGGTGCTTCGATCAATTTGTAGAGTATACTACTGGTTCTGGTGTTGACATTGACCAAGATGCATCATCTGGTCGTGATAGTGGGACTAGAAAATTTAAAAGTACAGGTGGTGTCACCGCTGATGAAGCGCTTAAATATATTTTAGGGAATACGAACCTGCAAATTGGTGGGAAATACGTTCAAACTATTGGGCCGTTTAAGGTTACCTGGCTTGCTACTAATGAAGTAGCTGATAAATCAAGTTCAAACATTGTGACTATTTCAAATAACGAATTACCGGAAGCTGATCTAACAGCTATTCTAGAAACAAAGTATAAACTTCCATATTGGATTGGGCATTTAACTGTTGATGGTATTGGAAAATGGGGGATTTCAGAGAAAATAAAGAAAGGAAATTTTGAGTTAGAAATTGGTGATAGTAAGGACGGTGAGTTTAGTTTTAAGTTGAAATATTATGTCTATCAAGTTGAAAAAGGCCCATTAAGCGAGACCTTAACAATTGAAATTGATGTTACTTTCAACAAGAGCGACTTTGATAACTGGCCTACCTACGACCCTGCTGAATCATTTGGGATAACATTAGCCGCTACCCTTTCAGTAGCTGTAATTATTTCAATGGCGCCTGCAATTGCTGGTTCAGCGTCTGCTGCGGGTGTTGTCGCAGCATTTGTAGCACTTGCCACAAAATTTTTAACGAATAATAAAGGATAAGATAAAAAATTTAGATAAAAAAGAACAAGGTGAGAAACCAAAATTAGTTTCTCACCTTGTTCTTTGAGCACTCAGATTCCTGTACCAAACCATCCTATAACCAACGATAGTAACAATAAAGAGTAAGATTGTAAATGGTACTTAAATAAGGCTTTGTGATCTTGTTCGTTTGGTAGTAGGAAAGCTTGTTTTTCAATAGGCTGCTCATGCCAAATAGGTTGTTGTTTCCAAAAATGATATAGCTGTTGGGGAAGTGCTATCGTGGGTGGAATAGCAATCATAAAGCCAATGATTGCTGGTCGGATTTGGATGATACTATTTCCGAAAGCAACTATGTACCAGAGCCACATGAGCGAACCATAAAAGCAACCTCTAGCAACTGTAAACTCTAGCCAGAAGAGTAGTTCGTTTTTTAGGGAGCTTCTACGATACGTTTGAAGGACTTTTTTCTTGATCTGTTTCATCTTTTGACGGGAATCGCTTTTTTTTAGAAAGAGGCCCCAAAAATATAACTCGTCTGATCTTGTATAGTACATAATTTTTTTTCGAATCTTACCAAGAAATATGAGTAAAACAAACTCAACTAATAAGATCAATAATGGTAACATCAATTTTGGGCCTCCTTAAAAAGGTACACTTATCCAGTCGCTGGTAGTTACTTATCGTGAATGTTAGAGTTATACTATTGCTGATTTTAACAACCGAAATTTTAATAGTTAATTCAGTTGGCGCCAACGTGGTATTTATTAATTTGGGCCACAATAGCCGACTACATCTATAAATGACATGGTATCATACTATTTATAGATGTAGGTTGCTAATGAATCTTTTAATCGATGGTTATGTTGGTTTTTCTCAAACAGTCCAACTTTAACCATGTAACAATTAATGAGATCATAGCAGCACTTGAACCTATTAATCAACGGCCATTGAAAACTATCGGACTTATTCGGATTAAATTTGCAATCTACCCTATGACAACACCACCTTAACAAATCATAATTTGGATAATAGTATGTTCCATTTGAAAGCTAAGCCTTATAATTAGCATAGGGTTAATAGCTCTAATCAAAATACCCACAAAAGGCCTGCTCAACTAACAATTGAGTAGGCCTTTTGTAGTACAAATTAATCCTTATCACAACTAACCTCAATAGCACGACAGGTATAAATAGTGCCTAAAATCCCTAAATAAATTTCTCTCACAACTGTTTAATAAAGCGGCAATCCCCGTTGTACGTGATTAATTAAACAGTCAATTCTTAAAACACCTATTTTTAAATCGACTTAAACCTTCGCTGTTGCGTGCGTTTACTAATCCCCGTCTTTCGTTCAATCATCTTATAAGTCATGCCTTGTTTTCGCAACTCATAAGCAAACCTGATCTGTTCATCAGAATACGTTTTCGGTCGCCCTTCCCGAAACAACGGATCATGTTGCTTGGCATACAATTTACCTTCTTGTGTGCGCGTGACAATCATATCGCGTTCAAACTGCGCAAAGGCGCTAAATATTGTAAAGACTAGTTGTCCAGTCGGCGTATTGTCAATTAAGCCCATATTCAAAATGTTGACTTTGACATTTTCTTTAAACAACTCTTGGATAATGGCTAAGGCCTCGCGTGTGTTCCGCGCAAACCGATCCAACTTAGTAACAATCAAAGTATCGCCTGTTTTTAGAACGCGCAACAGTTTTTGAAACTCCGGTCGTTCGGTAGTTGTGCCGGTAAACTTTTCCTGAAAGATTTTTTCTGCTCCTGCCAATTTTAGTAACTCAATTTGATTTGCTAATTTTTGATCAGTGGTACTGACCCGCGCATAGCCATATTTCATCTTTTTATCTCCTTACTTATGTCATTAAGTAATGACACGGTTCTAACCCTTTAATTATACAGCATCAAAAAACAGGCCACAACTGTTAAGTTGTGACCTGACTTGTTCTATCTAAACACTTTACTCATTATATATTCAAGACGTCCAAAAAATTGCATCTAATATATCTAAGCCCTTTAACGGGGAGACACTTTGCCACTTGCAATGCTCGATTAATTACTTAGGTATACAAAATGATATTGTCACGAGCCAAAAATAATCTTAATGTTTAAATTTTCTTCACTTCAACAAAAGACCGGTCTGCCAAAACCCAAAGATTTTAACAGACTGATCTTTATTTACATTAGTACATCTTGACTTATCTTGAAAAAACTTTAATTTATCCTAGCAAGTTGTTGTAACAAAGCTTCCACTTGTTTAGTCAACTTCTCCAGATTGTGACTCTGGTTGAAAGCTTTTAAGTTCGCTTGCACTTGCCGAACACCTTCCTGGACCCTTTCTTGGCCATTAACAGTCAAAGATAGCCAAACAATTCGTCGATCATTTGGATTCACTTGTGATTGAATTAAATTATCTTGAATCAATCGCCAAGTATTCCTGGAAATTAGTGTGCGCGTGACCGTGAATGCATCAGCTAATTCACTAGCAGTAGCTTGCCCATGTTGTTCAAGATAGACTAATATTCCCCACTCACGCATTGAAAAGTCAGTTTTGGCCAGTCCTTGCACTAACATCTGGTATGCCTGATTCTGAATAGCTTGCAGGGTTGTTAAGCTCTCAAACTGGTTCTTAGTTTGCCGATGATTTAGCATATAATATCATCCTATTCTTTGCGCTGCCGCTTAGTCATTCTGAAGAGTCCTAACAAACTACTCATGGCTAATAGTAATAAGCCACTCAGCGTCATGTGTTGTTGATCAGTTGCACCAGTTTGAGGCAACTGTGGATCCACAAAATTAGTAGCCGCTGCTTGACCAGCCTGAACCGGATTTGTTGGAGTAGTTGGCTTGCTTGGTTCAGTTGGGGCGGTTTCGGCAGTGCCCGTGGTACCTGGAGTACCGGCAGTGCCCGTGGTACCTGGAGTACCGGCAGTGCCCGTGGTACCTGGAGTACCGGCAGTGCCCGTGGTACCTGGAGTACCGGCAGTGCCCGTGGTACCTGGAGTACCGGCAGTGCCCGTGGTACCTGGAGTACCGGCAGTGCCCGTGGTACCTGGAGTACCGGCAGTGCCCGTGGTACCTGGAGTACCGGCAGTGCCCGCGGTACCTGGAGTGCCCGCGGTACCTGGAGTGCCCGCGGTACCTGGAGTGCCCGCGGTACCTGGAGTGCCCGCGGTACCTGGAGTACCGGCAGTTCCGGTCTTTGGTTGATCTGGTTGATGAGGCTTTAATCCTAAGCCAGAACTTCTGTTAATCAAACTCCAGTCAACCGGCTTACCCCATTCACCCGGTAAGGCGGCACTGTTAACTGCACCTTCTTTAAGAACACCAAGCATATTATCGTTCCGACTAGAGTCGTCCCATACCCAGTCACCTTGGTTAGTTGCACGTGCTAATACAGTTGTCGTGTCATCTGGATTGATTTGTACTATATAACTTGGTGCCCAAGTTGCATAGTTTCCTTCACCTGAAGCAAAGTCCTTGTTACTCATGTAAGAAGTAATTAGTACTTGATCAGGGTGACCTTCTACAGGTACTGCATAGTAGGAATAAGTAGCAGTACGCCAGTTTGCAGGTACTGATGCAGTTAATACGACACCTGAGTTATTTAATGGCTTGTACTTACCCATCAAGTTATCAGAAACATAACCGATCATAGCAACATTATCACCAACGATTGTATTATCTTTAGCGGTTAATTCACGATCGGAACCACGACTTACACGAGTTACGGAGAAGAGATAATACTTATCACCAAGCTTAACTACGTTTGGTCGTTCAACTTCGTCACTAGCCATTAATGTGGATACTAATGGTGAATAAACCTCTTCAACCTTTGGATTGGTTTGGTCATTGTTAAGCTTTAGGATACCAAGAGCCCCATTAGCTAAACCGGCTAATTCACGGTCCTCCTTGTTGTTCAGAAGTTTAAAGAAACTCTTGATATTAAAAGCATCATTGCCGCCATAGTTAGCCCAATTATAAATTTGATCATCACTTTGGTAATCTTCCGTTCCCGTATTGGCTTCGAATACTAAGTAACGATCACCATTTTCTAATTGCACAACGTGAGGGTCTCGGAGACAATAATCGTCGTTCTTACGATCCTTCCCGTTTGCGAATTGTTCATAGGTCTGATAGTGGAAACCATCACCTTCAAACAAAACATGGTAATTGTCAACACTCTTAATTGAGACACCATTATCATCTACATCAAGATTTAGTGTTGCAGTAGCAAGTCGTTGATCGTTTAACTTGTAATCAGAGGTATCGTTTGAAGTGAAGAATAATTGAATTGTGCCATTATCATTTACAATAGCTGACCCGGACCATTCTTGGTATACGTTATTTTCGTTAGTACCAAAAATTGAGCCCGCATTACGCCAATGTGAAAAGTCGTTATCACCATATTTATTGTAAAGAAGGTAAATATGATTATCACCGTTTGGTGAATTAGGAATACCCATCATCGCAATAACTAGTTGATAACCCTTGTAATTAGACACATAACCTGTGACAGGATCTTGTACTGGCCAAGAATCCCAAACATCAAGATGAGCCATTTTGCCAGTTTGGGCATCGACAGTATATGAGGCAGGCATATTCTTGATTTCCTTAGCATTAAAGTAAGGAACGGCATATTGCGGGTCTTGCTTTACAATTGCATTACCAATTTCTTCTAAGTCATTAAAAGTTAATTTTTCACTTTTTTCAGCAGACTTAGAGAAGTTAATTTTATTTAGTTCGTTAATTTGTTCATCGGTTAAACTACCAGCATCAATCTTAGCATTTTGAACGGCTTTAGCTGCTTCGTGATTTAACTTCTTTAAGTTTGCTTGAGTAGCAGCTGATGGTTGTTCATTATTAGTTTGCTTTAATTGACTATTATCATTTTCTGTGTTGCTAGTATTTTTATTTTCGTCAACAACGGCAGTTTTAGTATTGTTAGCAACAGATGATTCTTGCTTTGTCGAGCCACTAGTTGCATTATCGTTAGCAACAGATGATTCTTGCTTTGTCGAGCCACTGGTTGCATTATCGTTAGTACTGATAATCTTCCCATCAACATTAGCTTGGCGATCAATGTTAACGTTAGCAGTGCCGTCGTATTTATTGTTCTTAACAGCATCAGCGTGGGCGGTTACTTCTGCTGATGTTTGTGAATCAGCATTTGCAACACCTGCAACACCTGCAGTAGTGATCGCAGCCGTTTCAGCCTTTGCTGCACTGCTACTACTTTCACTAGTCGTTTCGGCCTTCACTGCATTGCTACTACTTTCACTAGTCGTTTCGGCCTTCACTGCATTGCTACTACTTTCACTAGTCGTTTCGGCCTTCACTGCATTGCTACTACTTGCACTAGTCGTTTCGTCCTTTGCTGCACTGCTACTACTTTCACTGATTGCATCGGTCCTCACTGCACTGCTTGAGGTGCTGGTGGCTGTCACATCAGCTGACACTGGCTGGCTGGTAACTAGCATCCCTAATCCCAGCGAAAATAATGAAATCCCCATGACAGCCCAATTCTTACCGCATTTATATAATTTATAATGCGTTTTAGTCTCTCCAAAATAATTATTCCTTAACATAAAAGAACCTACCTTTCTCACTTTTTTATTTGAAATCATGCTAAAGTCCCATTATTAATTAAGTAGTCTTAATAAATCACGTTTATAATAGCATATTTAAACTTTAAATTTAACTATATGTTAAGTAAAAATTGTACATTTTTTCGTTGAGGAATTTATAACTAACTAGTTGAGCGAATAAGGTTACATAATTGTTTTAAAAAATTGCTGATACTATAAAGATTCTGATTTTTCAACTTTTAACCAGTATAACAATGTCAAATTAATCGACTATCTTAACTATTCCATAGATATGTTCTCATACAACATTTCTTGACAATTATGAAATAGTTTTAAATGAAAAACATCAGTCAATAATTCTCAGAATTATATAATAAAGTCTTAATTCAACATCAAAAAACTAAAAAAGTTACATTTAAAAATAGA
>NZ_QWZQ01000066.1 GCF_003885105.1 Lactiplantibacillus garii | reverse complement strand
TTCCGGTTCCTCAGTTTCACCCGGCGTCTCCGGTTCTGGTTCTTCCGGTGTTTCGGGCTCCGGTTCTTCAGTCTCCCCCGGTGTTTCCGGTTCTGGTTCTTCTGGTAAGCCCGGAATAGTGATCGTTGGGTGGACTGGCTTTTCAAATTCTGCTGGATCAGGATCGGGGTCCTTCTCGTTATCCACGTTATCCTGAAGATCCCAGCGGTGCGTTTCGGCGTTCACAACCACCTTATTGGCAATAATGTTCCCGTCCACGTTTTGGTTAGCGACAACTTCAGCTTTAGGCGCCAAAACGCTTCCTTGGAACGGTCGGTCAATCGAAATCACACCACTGGCCAGTTGGTCACTCGCCGTCGCATCGTAGAAATTCCACAGTAGGTGATTATCCCCAAAGTCTTCGGTTTCCTGGTTATTCCGGTCAGTGCCGTCATCGTAAATGACTTTAATTTGTGAATTGACGTGGTAGTCCTGGTTACCAGCCGTGTCCACGTTAATGATAACGGTGTTGCCATCCTTATCCGCGGATAATCCCTTGATCGTTAACGGCGTACTGGTTGCCAGGACGTCGGCGGACAGGTTCACAATGATGTGGCCGTTTTCGTCGGGCTGCAGGTCACTGACGTCGATGACCCGGTTATTCATATCTTCAAAATCGTTACTCGTGTAGTTAACGTGTGGATTTTGCTTGCTTAAACTCCCACTAAGTTGTTCCAGCTTCGCAAATTCCTTATCAAAATCGATGTAGACGTTACCGTTTTTATCTTGATAAACTTCCGACGCTAATAAGTGATCGATATCGATGCCGTTAACCTTCGGCCGGTTCGGATTAGAAACGTCAATATCAACGTTTTCACCGAAAATCACCTTGTTACTGCGCGTATCCCCGGCAGAAACAAACGAGCTGCTGGCAATTTTATTAATGTTTTGAATATAGGAAATATCCTTATCTAATAATTCTTCAATAATGTTGGTCCCAAAGTTGACGTTGCCGGAGAGGGTTCCAACGGCAATGTTCCCGTTAGTATGTGCATTCAGTTCGGCTTCCCGGGCAAAAATATGAAATTGCGAGGAAACCCCGAGCATGTTATGTAGGTCCGGGTAATCTTCTTCAACCGTTCCACCATCACTAACGGCGGAATTTTCCGTTTTGGTCGCACTAGTCGTTGACGCGCCAGTATTGGTGTCACTCGCGCTGCCACTGGCCGGATCCTGAGTTGAAGTCGCGGCGGGTGCCGCCAACTTTAAACTCGTCGCGACCGGTGTTTGTTGCTGATTACTTTTAGAATCAGTAGCACCCGTTACGTCGCTAGTGTCGTTGGTGTTGTTGATGTCGTTGGTGTTGTTAGTCCCACTGGCATTGGTGGTTGACTGAGTATTAGTCGAGCTGGCGTTAGAACTATCGTCAGCATCGCTCACACTACCGGATTTATCCGTTGGCGCTTGATTACTGTCACTTGAAGATTCAGAAGTTGAACTAGCCGTGGTCGTCCCCGTCTGATTACCACCGCTTTCAATTTTACTCTCCGCTGACGCATTGGACGGCGACAACGTTGAACTGTCAGAACCCGATTCAACAACCGAACTCGAACTCGTGCTTTCAGCACTGCTCGTCGCGGTACCGTCCGCGCGGGCCGCTAACGTGGTCCCACCTAACGTTAAAATCACCGCGCAGGCAAACGCCCAGCGACGACCAATTTTATACATCTTAAAATGTGTCCGTTTACGCTCCATCATCAATCCCACCTAAAATTTATATTTGTTAACTATCCTTTATTACACCCCTATTTTCACGCTTTTTTACATAACATTCAACCTTCAAAATAATATATTTTATATGGATTAATTAGTAAAATAATCGTCAAAAAGATAGATACAGCAACGATTTATCCGTTTAATCGCTTTGAACGAATGAAGCTTATTTACCATAACTTCGTTCACACCCTAATCAATATTTTTAACCGCTTTCAGAAAATAACAGAGTGTGCCAAAAGTCGGTTAGCGGGTGAGCATTAACGGCGTATGGCGAATAATCCTGGGCTTGGATTTTTGATATACGTGGTTAAGCGGAACCCGCTGACTTTTAAAACCCGTTTCGACAATTTTCTTAGCTGAAGAGGACATTAGCGTCGCTTAGTAAACCGGTTTCTGGTTATACAAATTAGTGGACTTCTTTCAATGTCTAAAAAAAGTGCACCCCAATAACACCCACAAACATGATCAGTAGTCCTGATAGTCGGCCCCAACCCACCCGCTCAGCGGGGGCCCCTAACCAGCCAAACTGCTCAATGACGGCGCTAAAAAACAATTGGCCAAACAGGGCGATGACGACAACCTGGCCCGTTCCAATCCGGGGGACCAGCCAGGCACTGCCAAATACGTAAGCCGCGCCTAGTAGACCACCTAACCAGATCCACCAGCGCTGACGCCCCGCACGAACGGCGGCCATCAACGGACGTAACGGGATGTGACGTCCGCATACGAGTAAAACTAACAGGGCGGTCCCGATCGTAAAGGAAACCGTGGCCGCGTGAATTGGCGAGTTCAAAATAGCACCCAGGTGGCCGTTAATGGCCGCTTGCGCCGCAACCATTGACCCGGCAACGATACCCAGGACTCGCCACGGCCACTGCTGAGGACGTGTTCCGCGGGACGGATCTGACCGGCGTTTTAGCACCCCCGTGGCAACGAACATCCCCGCCGTTACTAACAAGAGTCCCCCGACCTTAACCCCGGTTAGTGGCAACCGGGGTGAGTTTAGCCAGCCAAACTGGTCAATCAAAACGCCCATCACAATTTGACCAAAAATCGGCAAGACCGCCGTTTGAATACTTCCTAACCGCGGAAATAATAATAAATTAACGGTCAAGCCGACCACGCCGAGTAACCCGCCTAACCAGATCCACCACGGGTTATTCACAACCACTGACCACCGGATAGCGAGTGACGTCCCCGTTCCAACGGTTAATAACGTCAAAAATACGGTCCCAATTGCAAACGAAACGGCCGAGGCCAGGTATGGTGATTGGACGTACCGCCGTAATTGCGAGTTAACGGCCGTTTGTACGGCCAACCCACTACCTATCAGTAACGGGATCAACGCTAGGATTACCATTAAATTAGCCCCCTTAATACTTGTTAACAAATTAATGCTACTAGTTCCAATAAAGCGGGGCTTAGTCACACGGTTCGTAAAATAATTAATTTTACTTATACGTTAGCGATTGGACAAAACTTTAAGTCGCAAAATAATGGTGTCGAGAAGGGGGAAAAAGTCAGTTTGTTCCAACTTGGTTGCTTTTTTGTCACATCGTAAAAAAATACGGCCCCAAAGCGGTAATGCCGCCGGGACCGTACGTGTTTTAACTTTAGTCTTCTTCAGGTTTGGCAGCCGCTTTAGTTTCAGCAGTTGCTTGTTGCATTTTACCCAGAACCCCGCGGGCAATTGGCCCCACGATGATCAACTGTAACGGTAACGCAACGATCAAGTTAAAAATCCAAGTATGGCCGTACGTCGCAAGGACGTGTCCACCGGCCAACTTACCTTCCACCGCAATCCCAAATAGGGACATGCAAGTTACCATGCCGAGCACCATTAACACTGAGATGGTGATCCCAATTAAAACGGTCTTTTTACGCATGTAATCATTAATGATATATTTGAAAGCTAATCCTTTGGCAATTGGTCCCACGACCAATAAATCTAAAATGATAGCAACGACTAAACCAAGCGGGTACCCACTTAAAATTGCCATGACTAGGCCATCGCTGAATCCCTGGGCCATTGCGACGTTGTAGGCCGTCATCACCAGCACCATCAATCCTGCCATAATGGCCGTAAACACAACTTCTTCTTTTAAATTCCGTGGCATTAAAGTACACACTCCTAATTTAGTATCGAATGCTAACTATAGCACCACCACACCACTCTTCGTAAGTTAGAATTCAATGAGAATTTTATAACAACCTAAAAGGGCGGCCGCAATCAACTGCGACCACCCCGATGATTTCAGTACCGGTTAAGAGCGGCACTAGCTTAATAAGTCAGATTAGCAAACCAACAGCTATAAAACTAGTTAGCCACGTACTGACCAACTACTTTTAACTTTTTGAGTACGCTGCGACCGTGCGGTGATTTATTATCAATAACGGCCGTTAATTCACGACCCGCTAAATTACCGTGGTGCTTACCACCAGCCCACGCGGCGATGCCCGTAACGTCGTATACGACGCCGTCAACGGCCACGTACGCGGGTTGACCAGCTTGACCATCATACTTTGCCAATTCGGTTTGGTTAAACGTTGCTTCACTCATACAAATCACTCCTTCACAGTTTAATTAAGCTTAAACTGGACTGCCAAGTAAAAGCAAGTAATCCGCTTTCAAGATTGCAACAATTACCTTAAACCACCGTAAATGTCGATCGCCCACCGACTTCAGCCCCCTGAAATCGATTCGCTGCGCACGACCTAACTATTTGACCACTATAAAGTTCTAACCAGCGTGAACCATCAAAACTCAACTGCGTTTTTTACCGGTCGTTATTCACACTGTTAAACCCACCTTTTCCAGCAGTACAACTACTACAAGCCCAGTACTACTAACCAACTAACGGGGAGGCCGGCCTAATATTTCATCAGCGACGCTAGCACAACCGTCTGAACTAGCGACCTTGTGAACCAACATTAAAGGGCCATTTTCTAATGTTGCCCCAATGGCGAATTATCGCCTACCTTAGCCACTGCTAAAAATGTTCTTAGCGTGACACCAATCTTTTAATACCCCGAACCGGTGTCTCTTGCTATATTTCCCAGGGCGGTCCAATAATTTTGACCTGATGATTACCCGTTAGGTTAAGGACCGTCCGCGTCAAAACACTTTCCACGTACCGCACCAACTTTAAACTAACACGCTGTTGTGCCCGTAACAGGGCGACCAGCTGATTAAGTCGTTGTTGAACCACCATAACCATAATTGGTGCGGGTCCCCACACATTCACCATTACTGCCAGCGGTTGCCCCACGACAACCTCGTCACCAACTTTAACCATCAACTGAAACGGAACGAAAGCGCACGTTGGCCAAATCAACGCCAAGCGCCACCAATAAATGGTGCCATTCTGAGCCCTAAAACACAGTAACCGCCGAGATTTATCAATTGCGACGACCCGCCCCGCCACGGGCGACAAAATTTGTCCCCGCAAGCGTAAGCGACTGTGCTTAAAACGCAACGTCGCCGAGTTAAGAATGGAATCGTTGCGGCGAAATTGGTGGTAATCAATTAGCGGGGTTACCGCTGGAATCAAAGGTTTCATGGATTCACTTCCTAACGTTGTGTGTCTTATAACTATTGAGCATCACATCACAAAATACCGTTCTAAACTTACCCTAATGATTAGTTGAAGCCGTTGATAATCTCTTTTTCATCATAGACTGTACCATATTTTGCACCAATTGGCTGGTTATTTCGATGATTTTGTTAACGTTTACACTTGTTACCGTTAGTTCGTAAAATCAATTAATAAACAATTTTGATTTTACACACACCCCACTTTCACCGGGTTCGACTAATTTGTGCACAATCATTAGTTTCTTAACCTAACCGTTAGTTTGTAAAAAAATCACGAATAAGTTGAGTTAACCCTAACTTTTATTTAATTCAGAGCAAAGGGCGCCTACAATGGGTGCAGATTTTGAAGAAAGGTGGTCATTTAGTCATGGTCAACACCAAACTAAAGAATCGGCAACATAAACTCATCGAGTACGCCAACGGTCCGTCCCTAGAAGAGATCAACGGCAAGATCGCCGTACCAAAAAACATCGGTTTCTGGCGAACACTCTTCGCGTACTCGGGCCCGGGTGCACTCGTGGCGGTCGGTTACATGGATCCCGGGAACTGGTCAACTTCCATTACCGGTGGGCAAAACTTTTCCTATCTATTAATGTCCGTGATCTTGATTTCAAGTTTGATTGCGATGTTACTGCAATACATGGCGGCTAAACTTGGCATCGTGACACAGATGGACCTCGCCCAAGCCATTCGGGCCCGGACTAGTAAATCCCTCGGTATTGTTTTATGGCTCTTAACCGAATTTGCCATCATGGCGACCGACATTGCAGAAGTTATTGGCGCGGCGATCGCACTGTACTTATTATTCCGTATCCCCTTAGTCATCGCGGTCTTCATTACCGTTTTTGACGTTTTGCTATTATTACTGCTGACCAAAATTGGTTTCCGCAAAATCGAGGCCATCGTGGTTTGTCTGATTTTAGTGATCCTACTAGTTTTCGTTTACCAAGTTGTCTTGTCCGCTCCTAACTGGGGCCAGGTGATCACCGGCTTAGTTCCGACCAGCGCAACCTTTTCTAACAGCCGCACGGTTGCCGGCATGACGCCGTTAAGCGGGGCGTTAGGTATTATCGGTGCGACCGTGATGCCCCACAACCTCTATTTGCACTCGGCGATTTCCCAAACGCGCAAGATCGACCACAGTGATGAAAACGACGTGGCACGGACCGTCAAGTTTGCCAGCTTGGACTCCAACATTCAGCTAACGGCGGC
Source organism: Lactiplantibacillus garii (assembly GCF_003885105.1). GTDB lineage: Bacteria > Bacillota > Bacilli > Lactobacillales > Lactobacillaceae > Lactiplantibacillus > Lactiplantibacillus garii. The sequence continues at coordinate 2,789 of NZ_QWZQ01000066.1, read as the reverse complement.
TTTCTTCGTTAATGCATTACTGCTGATTACCGGTGTTGCGGTCTTTAAGACCGGCGCCGTTAAAGACCCGTCGTTCTTTGGGTTGTACCAAGCACTGTCCAACACCTCGTCACTGAGTAACGGGGTCCTGATCAGCGTGGCCAAGTCCGGGGTGTTATCCGCCCTGTTTGCGGTCGCGCTGCTGGCTTCCGGGCAAAACTCAACAATCACCGGGACTCTGACCGGGCAAGTCATCATGGAAGGCTTTATCCACATGCGGATGCCACTCTGGTTACGGCGCCTAGTCACCCGCTTGCTTTCCGTCATCCCCGTTTTGATCTGTGTCGTCATGACTAGCGGTAAGAGTGCCCTTGACGAGCACGTGGCCCTCAACGATTTAATGAACAACTCGCAAGTCTTCTTAGCCTTCGCGTTACCGTTTTCGATGCTGCCACTCCTCATGATGACTGACAGCGCCGCGGAGATGGGCCAGCGTTTCAAGAACAGTTGGTGGATCAAAGGGTTCGGCTGGTTATCCGTCATTTCGTTGACCGGACTTAACATGTACGGCTTGGCACCCCAAGTTGCCGGGTTCTTTGGTGACAACCCCACCAAAACGCAGACGAGTATCGCCAACGTGATTGCCGCCGTTTTGATCGTCATCATCATTGCGCTGCTGACCTGGACGATCATCGAATTACACCGTGGCAACCAACGCTACCTTGCGCAACGGGCGGCTAAAGCGGCTGATAAGGCCACTAAGTAACCCCTTTAAGTGAGATTTTAAACTAAAAAATGCTCCGAATCGCTGCCAGGTTGAACTGGTGCCGATTCGGAGCATTTTTTTATAAATTATTTTTTTGCCGTGTAAAGCGTCTATTTTGCCGTAATTTGCATTCGCCCGTGCCGTTTAGAATAGTACAAGTTTTGATCTACCCGGTTATAAAACGCCTGGGGATCAGCATCACCGGGGTGTAACTGCGCGACCCCAACGGAAATTGAGACGTGGATCTGCTGATCATTGTACTTAACGACTAAGTGGTTGATGGCGGCAAAAATCTGGTCAACGATCGTTTTGGTACTGGCCAGATCGTACCCCTGGAACAGCACGTTAAACTCTTCGCCACCAGTCCGGTATAACTTAACTTGGGGATCGTTAGCGTCCAAAACCGTCTGAACGATCGTCGTGGCCTGTTGGAGTACCCGGTCACCGGCTAAGTGCCCGTAAGTGTCGTTAACCGCCTTAAAGTGGTCAATATCAAACATCATCATCGACAAACTCAAGTTATTTTTGGCACTATCCGCGAATAGGTATTTGATTTGGGCCGTATAAGCCGCGTAGTTTTCCGCCCGGGTCAGCGCGTCGTGGTTCGCAAACTGCGTTAATTGAACTTTTAACTCACTGTCCTTGGTGATCATGTTGACGTACGCGTACAGTAAAATCGTGAATACTTCCAAATACAGGAGTTCTTGCCAGTAAATGTCCCAGCTGAAGGCAAACTTTACCTTCACAAACAGCCATAAAATGGCACCGTACGCACTTACGGTCAACAGGTAGTAGGCCCAAGCATAGCGCTTTTTGACTAACCAGACCCGTAAAAAGTTCATGGTCCAAAACAGCAGGATCATCACCCCCGCGTAGAGCCACGACTCCCAGTAATAGATTGACTGGTTAAACACCATGTAAATAATGACCACTGGTAACAATGCGTAATAACGAATGTGGATATTTAGGAAATAACTACAGAAGACTAACGCAATTAATTGAAAGTTCATAAATTGCCAACTCTCGTTAGTTCCCACCACCGTCGTTTGCATCACAAATACAAATACCAACATGTACACCACGCCGTGCCACGCATTGACTACGCTGTCGTCAATGTTGATTCGCCGTGAATGAACCCACGCAATCAACCAGTTATACAGGACCCAGTACAGGGTCAAAACACCTAAAATAAAGAAAATACTCGTTATAAAGGGGGCAACCCGCCAATACGACCACGTCATACTGCGTTATCCTCCACCAGGTACGGCTTGCCGTAGTAATACCCCTGGTAACAAAGAATGCCGCGCTGTTCAGCCATCGCTTGGTCGCGTTCATCCTCAATCCCTTCAAGAATAAATTCCAGGTGAAAACGCTGGGCCACCCCGTGCCAAAATGCCAATTCACCGGGGATCCGTTCCGCTTCACCACTCGAACGAAAGTTCTGCATCGCAAACTTAATTTGGTCCACGAATGGCAAAATCGATTCAATCTTTTCGTAAGTATTGGAACCGGTCCCCACGTCGTCGATACTCAACTTAATTCCGTACTGGTGAAAAAACAGGCTGTACTTCTGTGCTTCATACAGGGTCGGGTTCTCCGTCAACTCAATGGTCAACGCCGCCGGGTTCAAGCGCTTCTTTAAATAGATAATGGTTCCCAGCATCTGTTCATCTTCAGCTTGTTCACGGTTTAAGTTCAACGCCAACGTCTGGTTGGTGACCTGCGTTTTTAACTGACCAGCCACCCGTTCCAACAGTTGGGCCTGTTGATCTAACGATAACGCCGTAAAGGACTGGGGCACGCTCCAGCGCCCGTTCGTTTCTTGTCTAAGGAGTAGTTCGTAACCAAAAACAACTTTCCGCTGCTGATCAACTTGTGGTTGAACAAAAAAACGGTACATTGTATCAAACCTCATTTGGGACTGCTCCGAGTCAAGTAGACAGTTCAAATAATTAAAATAGCTATGCAGTTTTTAGAATGGCATGATTCCGAAATTCTTTCGGGGTCATGCCATTTAGTGTTTCTTGGCGACGCTTGTAGTTAT
>NZ_QWZQ01000065.1 GCF_003885105.1 Lactiplantibacillus garii | reverse complement strand
TGTTTTCATAAGCATCTAACCATTGATGTAGCAATGATTTAATGAATGTTTAAAAATTCATTGGTATAAAATCGCGAAAATAGAAGCGCTTCCATAAATTCTGTGATAAAGTAACTTGTGGGCATAAGTTTTATAGGCGCCTACTAATTATTAGGAAAGGAGGAAAAAACAATGTATCGGAATATTGCGCAGGATATTATTAAATCAATTATCACCGAAGAATACCAAACCAAGTTACCTACGGAGAAGGTACTGATGGAGCGGTTCGATGCGAGTCGTAATACGATTCGTAAGGCGATTGACGTTGTTTTCCGGCACGGGCTGTTACGGCGGGTTCAGGGAAGTGGCAATTTTATTATCAAACAGCCGCAAAATAATACCGTTTTAAACTTATCGATCGGGTTTGACCAGGCGGCAATGGTTGCAGGAGGACCGTTGGTGTCAAAGGTCGTTACGTTCGACAAACTCAAGGCGGACGCCGCGTTAGCGAAGCGGGGCAACATTGAAGTTGGTACAGAATTATACCGGGTTATTCGGTTACGTTATTTAAAGGACACGCTTTATAGTTTGGAAGAATCGTACTTTCCCCGCACGGTTGTGCCGTTCTTGTCGGAAGATAGTGTCCACCATTCAATCTTTGCGTTTTTACGTGAAGCGTACGGCGTGGTCGGGAGTACCACGGAAAACTACGTGCATCAAGTGCGGTTGAATGCGGAACGCGCAAAGCTAGTGGGCGCGCCAACCGGTGATAAAACAATGTGCTTGGATGGGATCAACTATTTAACGAACGGGACGGTTTTTAACTTTTCGTCAACCTTTTTCGTTTATGACGATTTAGAACTGTACTACCATACGGAAAATATTGATCTACAGGAGTAGTCCGGCAACGTTCCCGGTAACCGGGGACGTTAAACAGATTTTCATTTCATGTAGGAGTGAGGAGTATTATGAATTCATTTATTGGATGGCTTAACAAACACTTAGTTCCAGTCGCGGCCAAAATCAGTGCGGTTCGCTGGTTAGTCGCGTTACGTGACGCCTTTATAGCAATTATGCCGGCGATGATGGCGGGGTCGATTGCCACCGTTTTAAACGCCTTAGTACGAGACATCCCAACTAAGTTCGGTTGGATGGGCTTCGTTAATTCAATGCAATGGTTAATTGGGATCAACGCGATGGTTTGGACCGGAACGTTGGCAATCTTAGGGTTGATCTTTAGTTTCACCTTTGGGTACCAATTATCCGTTCAATATAAAGTTGAACCAATTACCGGTGGGATCGTTACCCTGGGAACGTTCATCATGAGCTTGCCACAAAACTTCACGGGTACCTTAACGAAGTCTTTGAGTGCAGGCGCCACTAAGATTTTAACGGATTCCGGCATGGCCGTGGCGGGTAAAAAAGTCACTGCCTGGGGATACTTTAACTTCAATACTTACTTTGGCTCATACGGTTTCTTTACCGTAATGATCCTGGGTGCCATTGCCAGCACCGTTTACATTTACTTGATGAAAAAACACATTACGATCAAGATGCCCGACTCCGTTCCGCCGGCCGTTGCCAACGCCTTTACCGGGATCATTCCGGCCGCTGCCGCCTTCTACGTTGTGGGGATCATCAACTGGCTCTTCAGTAACTTTGGTCAAACGACCGTGATCGAATGGATCGCCAAGGTCATCCAAGAACCACTTTTGAACATGTCACAAGGTTACGGTGCCGTCTTACTGATGACGGTCCTCGTCCAAGTTTTCTGGTTCTTCGGGATTCACGGTTCCAACGTGTTAGCCCCCGTTTTAGATGGGATCTGGTTGACCGCACAGTTGGCGAACGTTAACGCGTTCCAAGCCCACAAAGCCTTACCATACCTTTGGACCCGGAACTGTTTCGACTTATACGCTTGGATCGGTGGGGCCGGCTCGACCTTACTACTCTTAGTTGCTATTCTGGTCTTTAGTAAACGGGACGACCAGCGCTCCGTTGCTAAATTAGCCATCGGACCCGGCGTCTTTAACATCAACGAACCCGTTATGTTTGGGTTGCCAATCGTCTTAGACCCGATTTACTTTATTCCGTTTATTTTGGCACCAGTTGTAACCGTATCCATTGCCTACGCTGCCATTACGGCCGGCTGGGTCGCACCAATTACTAACAACATCGTTTGGTCAATGCCACCGATCATGAACGCCTTAGTTGCGACGATGGACTGGCGTTCGGTCGTCTTACAAGTGCTGAACGCGTTGATTGCGTTTGCCATCTACGTTCCATTTGTCAAAGCCGCGAACAAGATGCAACCTGACCAAAATGGTGAACTTAACCAGATCGGAGACTAGTTATTATGAAACCCTTAAAGCAGTGTTTACTCATCGGGATGAACCTTGGATTATTAGCAGTCGTCTTGAGTCCCCTGGCTGGTACGACAGGTCAGTGGGTGACACTGGGTCTGGGGTTAGCCGTTAGTGCCGCGTTATTCGCAGTTTACCGGCACGTTGGTCAACTAGAGAGGAGTCAAAACCATGCAGATTAAATTAACTTTGAATGCGCCGGTTGATTATTTATATCAGCAGTTGATTCGCTCTGCCCGAGCTGACATTCAACAACAAACCGGAGCAGCGGCCCCCAAACAGAGTCTTCAGGGCTACCGTTACGAAAAGAAATGGGGTAACGGGGTGACCGGTAACATGACGATTACCCACGCTGATCCCGGGGTACGTTACGCTTACGAATTGAAAACGCCCAGCGATCAGTACGTCGTGGACTACCAATTCGCTAAGGGTGGCGACCACCAGACCATCATTGAATATGCCGAATCGTTTATGGGAAAGGACAAACGGACCCAGGCAAATAACCGGGTTGGCATGTTTTTGATGGGCTGGTTCCGCAAACGCCGCTTTAAGAAAATGATGACGAAAATGGCCGCGACTTATTACGAGTAACGGTTAATAATGAACGCCGTCTTGCCGTTTAGGGTAAGGCGGCGTTTTAGGCGTCCAGCCGTTGTTGAAAAGTGACTGTCCGTGACTTCACAGTCTAAACGGCAACTCTGCATTTGTGTGGCATTCATGCTAAAATTAAAAACATTCAAAATAGATAGGAAGTACTTGATCGTGACAGCAACAGCATTTTGGTCGCAAATTGCGACGCGGGCCCGTGAAAATGGGCGCCCATTTTTTACCATGGCCCCGATGGAAGCCGTTAGTAACACCGTGTTTCGGCAGGTGATTGCTCAAGCGGCCGCTCCGGACGCCTTTTTCAGTGAGTTCGTGTACGCCAAAGGCATCACGGACCCCCATACCAAGTTCCCGGTCCACGGTCGGCTGTACGTTGCACCGGCCGAACGTCAAAAACCGGTCGTTCAGCTGTGGGGCAATCAAGCAGAGAACTTTGCGACTGGTACGGCCGCGTTACGACGACTTGGGTTTGAAGCCGTTGATATCAACATGGGGTGTCCGGACGGAACGGTCATTAAAAATCATGGTGGCAGCGACCTGATTCGGCATCCCGAGTGGGCCGAAGCCGTAATTGCCGCTGCAAAAACGTCCGGGCTGGCGGTCAGCGCTAAGACCCGGTTGGGCTACAGTCGGGTGGCTGAATACCAGACGTGGATTCCCACGTTATTACGGCAACACGTGGCCGTTTTAACCGTTCACCTGCGGACTAAGCAGGAGATGAGTAAGGTGCCGGCGCACTTAGAAGTGATCGACAATTTGATCCGAATGCGCGACGAACTGGCTCCGGAAACGCTGCTCCAAATAAATGGTGACATTCCGGACTACGCGGCCGGCTTAGCGTTAGCCCGGGCCCATCCCGGTCTGGACGGTATTATGATTGGTCGCGGGGTGTTTGCCAACCCGTTTGCCTTTGAAAGCCAACCGCAACCACACGATTTAGGCGAACTGCTGGACCTTCTCAAAATACAGTTGGACCTGTTTGATGACTTTGCGCGCCGTTACGACGTTCCGCGGTTTCCGTCGTTAAAACGCTTCTTTAAGATATACGCGCGACCGGAATTGGGCGCGACCGCGCTACGTAATCAGATGATGGACGCCAAATCGACCGCCGATGTCCGTAAAATGTTGGCCGCGTTTAGCGCCACTGAAAATTAGGGTAATGCTTTAAAAGTTGGGGACGGTGTCCGCAACTTTTTTTATCGACCGGGTCGGGGCGGCACCCCCAGTCAGCGGGGGATTAATGGTAGAATGAACCTAACTAAAACTTCAATAGGAAAAGCGAGCGTGGTGTTTATGAAAAACTTAGCGATTGTGGATTTAGGTTCCAATTCGGCACGGATGGCCGTGAGTCGGCTACACGCCAACGGCAACGCTGAGGAAATCAAACGGATCAAAGAAGATACCCGTTTATCCGAAGCAATGGGACCGGAACACGTTTTGCAACCGGCCGCGATTGAACGGACTATTAAGGCCCTACTAAATTTCCGTAAAAGCTACGAACGGATGCCCAATACCGACGTCATCGGAATTACGACCGCGGCGGTCCGCATGGCGAAAAACCAAACGGCATTTTTAAACCAAGTTAAGCAGGAAGTCGGGTTGGATCTAAAAGTGTTATCCGGTGATGACGAGGCCTATTACGACTATTTAGGGGTTGCTAACTCGCTGGTCATTCACGATTGTCTGATCCTAGACACTGGCGGAGCGAGCTGTGAGTTGATCCTGGTCAAAAATGGTCGGAAACAGCAGTTGATCAGTGTTCCGTTTGGTGCGGTGACCTTGTCAGAACAGTTTGAATTAGACGACGTGGTTCCGTCGGCGAACCTATTTCGGGCCCAGATGTTTTTGCGTAACCGGTTAGCGGATATTTGGTGGTTGACCGAGGCCGTGCACTACCCGATTATTTTACTGGGCGGGGCGAACCGAACGCTCGCGCGGATCAACCGGCGCCGGCAACAAAAACTCAAGGTTGAAGACATCCACGGGTACCGCTTAAAAACCGAAACCGTTTATCACACCTTTTTAGACATGCTGACTCGCTCTAAACGGGGCCGGCAGGACATTTCCGGAATGGAGTATGACCGGGCCGACATTATCATTGGCGGGATGTTGCCGCTAGTCACGTTATTACAAATGCTGGATAGTGACCGGGTGATTTTTTCGGAGAGCGGTGTTCGGGAAGGCATTATTTCAGAATATTTAACTTCAGCAAACTGAACACGAGGATGGGAATGATATCATGAGTGCTGATTTTCGCCATTTTTATCAAAAGACGTGGGCTGAGCGAACCGCCGTTGTTGCGGAACAGGCCCACTTGACGGCGGCTGAACAGGCCCTGTTCAAAAAGTATTACGTGACTGAACACCACGAAATTATTGAAAACTACTTAACGGACTACCCGTTACCGATGGGGTTAGCCGTTAATTTTGTGATCGATGACCAGCCTAAGATGGTGCCAATGGTCACCGAGGAACCGTCCGTGATTGCCGCGGCGAGCAACGGGGCGAAGATCGTTAAACGGGCCGGGGGCTTCATCACGACCTTAGACCGGCGCGAAATGGTTGGCCAAATCGTTTTGGAAAAGTTAACTGATCCTGAACAAACCGCGGCCACCGTTGAACAGCATCAGGCGACGTTGTTGAAAGTGGCCGACGCGGCCCACCCCAGTTTAAAAAAACGCGGTGGCGGCGCCCGGCGCATCCGCACCCGGGTACTGGGTCAGGGCTACTTATCGATTGACCTGTTCGTCGACGTCCAGGCAGCGATGGGGGCCAACATGTTGAACAGTATGTTGGAAGCCGTCGCGAAGTCGGTGGGCGTTATCACGAAAACGAACCCGTTAATGAGTATTTTATCCAACTACGCGACCGCTAGCTTAGTTAAGGCCGAGTGTACGATTCCGGTTGGACTATTACAGGCGGGACGGTATTCGGGAGCCCTGGTCGCACAAAAAATTGCGGCGGCTAGTACCGTGGCACAAATCGATCCGTACCGGGCCACGACCCATAATAAGGGCATCATGAACGGAATCGACGCCGTCGCGATTGCAACGGGCAACGACTGGCGGGCCCTGGAAAGCGGCGCCCACGCGTATGCAGCTAAGGACGGCCAGTATCGCGGGATGAGTACCTGGACAACTGACGGGCAGGTTTTGCGTGGCAGCTTAGAATTACCATTACCGGTGGGGGTAGTGGGCGGTTCCATTAAAATTAACGAACTTGCCCAGTTAAACCAACGCTTGTTGGGAATTCAAACGGCGCCGGAACTTGAACGGGTGCTGGTGGCGACCGGCTTAGCCCAAAACTTAGCGGCGTTGCGCGCCCTCGTTACGACGGGGATTCAGCAGGGCCATATGCACTTACAATTAAAATCGTTAGCACTTGCGGCCGGCGCCACCCCGGCGGAATTACCCGTGATTTTACAACGATTGGAATTAGCACCACAGCAAGACCTGGCCACGACCCAACAACTCATTACGGCACTACGCCAAACAAAGGAAGAAACCGATGACTGAAATTAAATTAAACCAAACTGTAACCGACCTTTTAAGTACCGCTAACGCCCTGTATCCGGGCAATATTAACGTGAACTTTGGTCAGAATCAAGCGGGCTACGTCCGTCACGACCAAGCCCAACAAGTAATGCACGATGGGGATCTAACCGTTCAAGTTGCCGACGTAACGGCACCGAACTACACCGCTTCCCACGAGTTATTGCACCTGCTCCTGTTGTTGCAAGGCTTTCCGCAGATCACTTTTAACTTGACGACCCGGGATCAACAACTAGACGAACAGTTGATGGCGATTGCCATGGAACTTTACGATACGGTGAGTCACGTACTGGTTGTTAACAAGCAGCGCCAGCACGACCTGATCGACGACCAAATTGAAGCGCTGTACGTGAAGGGCGTTTACGCCACTATTGATCCCGAAGATCCGGGTAAGGCCGACGCGATGATGACGTTACGGTTATTAACGTTGACCGACCTGCTAGTCTTCTTTGGGGGCGAATTGACCCCAACGTTAACGGCCCAATTAGCCGACGACTTCCCGCAGGCCTTTCCGGCGGCTCAGAAGTTGTACGCGGTCGTTTGTCAAAAAGCCGTTGATACGCCGTTTGCCATGCGCCGGGCGGTTGTGAAGGTGTTTAAAGCGTTTGATGATCAGATGACGGCTTGGCACTTACCGATGTTACACGGCACCGAGTTTGTCACCGTGCAAAGCGTCCTGAGTGAGCGCCAGGAGCGGTTGGAGGTTCGCCAACTCTTCGATATTTACCATTCGGACATGTTGGATAAAGAAAAGCACACCCGCGCCTACATTGGGTTAAATAAGGGTGACCAGCAAAACGCCTTCGTGTTACCAGCACCGGCCCAGAAGCGGAGTGACGCCTTTTTCAAAGAGACTTACGATAAAACGGTTAAGGAATTATTCCAATCCATGAACTTGCCGTATACGTTACGTTAACTTTTTTTAAGAGGGGGCAGCAGGATGGAAACAACTGCACAACAACTATTAATAACGAGTCAACACATTGTTTTTATGACCGGCGCCGGGGTTTCGACGCCCTCGGGAATTCCCGACTACCGTTCAAAAAACGGTTTGTATACCGGACACCACAACGCGGAGTATTACCTCAGTCACGCGTTTCTAACGGAAAATCCAGGGGGCTTTTACGATTACCTTAAAAGTAATTTATATTACCCGGACGCCCAACCAAACGTCATCCACGAAAAAATGGCGGCACTGACCCGTCAAGACCGGGCCAGCGTAATTACGCAAAATATTGATAACCTCTACAACGTTGCTGATACGCGCCACTTGGTTGAATTTCACGGTAACCTCTACCAAATCTACTGTACTAAGTGCGGTCAATCCGTGGCGTGGCAGGACTACTTAAAATCACCCTACCACGCCAGTGACCACGGTTACTTACGGCCAAACGTCGTGTTATACGACGAAGGCATTGCGCAAACCAACGTGGAACGGGCCGTAGCGGCGTTGCAACGGGCCGACCTCGTGGTTATTTGTGGGACCTCGTTTCGGGTCTACCCGTTTGCCGGCTTAATTGATTACCGCAATCCGCGGGCGAAGGTCATGGCAATTAACGAGGAACCCCTCAAGTTACCGTTCGACTTTACGATGGTCCAACAAAACGCGGTGGACTTCTTTAAGGATGTGAGCGTGTCATGATTACCATTGGCCTGACAACTTGGACCGAACACCCGAGCTTACTGGGTGGTACTGACAAATTAACGTTAACGGAATATTCCGGTGTGTTGCCGGTCGTCGAAGTGGACACGCCGTTTTATGGCATTCCACGGGTCACGACGGTTGCTAAGTGGCAAAAGCAAGTCCCTGATAAGTTTCAATTCATTTTGAAGGCGAACCAGGTGATGACCCTGCACGATACCCAGGACGAGGGCGTCTCGATGGACGCCCTCAAAACGACTTACCGGGAATACCGAGCAATGCTTAAACCGCTGACCCAGCACCACCAGTTAAAAGCGATTTTATTCCAGTTCCCGCCGTTCTTTGAACGCTCCACCCGTAATTTTCATTACCTACAGCGAATGGTGGACTGGCTGCCCGGTTTGCCGATTGCGGTTGAGTTTCGTAATCAAAGTTGGTACGAAGCGGGTGTGAAGGATTCGGTTTTTGATTTTTTGAAGGATCTGGGGGTGGCGCACGTCATTGTTGACGAACCGCACGCGTTGAACGACGGGGTCAGCTTTGAGCCGGTCGTTACCAGTCCCAAACTAGCCATCATGCGCCTTCATGGTCGCAACCAGCAGGGCTGGTCGGCTAAAGGCCCTGACTGGCGTGGCCAACGAACCCTGTACCGCTACAACGACGCTGAGTTGACCGAATTTAAAAAGACGGTTGAACAACTGCAAACCCAAACGGACGAAGTCTGCGTTATTTTTAACAACAACTCCGGCGGTGACGCGGCCGATAACGCCCTCACGCTTAAAGAAATGCTGGGCATTTCGTTTGGAGACTTGGGGCCGCAACAACTCGACCTGTTTTAACGGGATTGATCGGTATTTTGGTAGTTATCTGGCAAAGATTTTTGGACGTGATACCCGCGTAGTTTGGAATTAAGTCCAAGCACTCTCCGAAGCACCTTGGCATGAATAGTTGTGGGTACACTTTTGAGCTAATTTCCAAACCGGGAATCAGCTCAAAAGCTGGCCTTGTTGTCAATCGTGAAAAGACCGCGACCAACAACAATTTCACAGCTATATGCCAAAACTTCTCCGGACGCCTAGATGGAAGATCGTTATTTAAATTAGACAAGTGGCTGAATAGGTTAGAATTCATCTTCTAATTAGAATAGATTTTCGGATTGCTCATTGTTTTCAAGGTAAAAAATTTAGTTTCACTGAATTAATAATCGTCAGTAAGTTGAGAAAGTATTTTTCCATTTACTGACGATTTTTACATAACGTTATGC
>NZ_QWZQ01000064.1 GCF_003885105.1 Lactiplantibacillus garii | reverse complement strand
CTTTACCCATCGGTTTACTTGACTATGTTCAACTCCATATTTTCTTTGAACGGCATTAGGAGCCATTCCCTGAGTAACTAGACCAATGTAAAACAACTTCTCTTTAATCGTATAGCGAGAACCTTTTCTGCCCATAGAAAAACTCCTCCTTAGGTAGGCAAGCTTTGATTATTTGCTTGTCTACCCAAAGAGGAGTATATCCAACGTCTAAAACTAAGCGTTGCCAGGTTTTTTTAACTTTTAAAATTAACTTTGAAACGGACTCGCAAATAATATGACGCCGCCGATGGCCAATACGGCCACCCCGACCCATAACGCGATTCGAATTAAAAACAAGCCGATAATTACGGTAAAAATTAAACCGAGTAATTTAAAACCAATTTTAAAGACAACTTTTAGCAACCAAAAACCAATCACTAAAGCAATCAAAAAACCGATCATTGTAGCGCTCCTGCTAGGAGCTTCCCTCCTTACGGTCGACAATTAATTGTCTCCTCAAAAAGTAGTCTAGCATGGCGTAATTTAAACACCTAATCATTTGCCGTAAATTAACGGAAGCTTAATTAATCTTGTAACGCGGCCACTTGCCGAACCATTGCTAACTCTTCGTTGGTTGGGATCAGCATCACTTTAATTTTGGAATCAGCACTACTGATCAGGCCTTCACGACCCGCAGCGTTTAGTTCTGGATCTAGTTTTAGACCGAAAATACTCAAATTATCGATAATTTGTTGCCGGAGTTGGTCGTTATGTTCACCAATGCCGCCCGCAAAGATCAGCGCGTCGGCCCCGTTTAATTCGGTTAGGTAGCTTCCCGCGTACTTCACGATCCGGTTAACAAAGATTTCCACGGCTAATTTGGCCCGCGGGTTGGTGGCTTCCTGGGCCTTAATTTCACGCATGTCGGGTGAAATGCCAGAAATACCGAGTAACCCGGATTCGTTATTTAACATCATCATGATTTCGTTCGGGTCACTAATTTTTTCAGCTTGCATTAAGAATGGCAAAATCGACGGGTCGACGTCCCCGGCCCGGGTTCCCATGGTTACCCCAGTCAGCGGCGTAAAGCCCATTGACGTATCGTAAGCCTTCCCGTTTTTAACCGCGGCTAGTGACGCCCCGCTCCCTAAGTGCAGCGTTACAAGGTCCAACTGCTCCTTGGGTTTCTTTAATAATTCAGCCGCCCGGCCGGTCAAATAACCGTGGGAGATGCCGTGTTCACCGTACCGGCGAATATGGTACTTTTTCGTCAGGTCGTACGGTAAACTATAAATGGCGTTTTTTTCGGGTAAGTCAGTAAAGAACTGACTGTCAAAAACGGCGTACTGTTTAACGTTCGGCAGCGCCTGTGCCATGGTTTCAATACCAACGGCCTCCATCGGGTTGTGTAGCGGGGCAAAGTTGCTGAGCCCCTTAATGGCTTCCAGCACGTCCGGCGTTACTTCAACGGCGTGCTTAAACGTTTCGCCACCCGCAACGACCCGGTGTGCCACGGCCGTGATTTCATCTAACGACTGGATAATGTCCAAGCGTTGCAGTTCTGATAACATCAGCTTGGCCGCGTGGATCTGATCTAAGTTGTCGACCGTCGTTTCGTATTTCTGGTGATCACCGTATTTGATGGTAAAAATCGAACCCGGCATGCTGATCCGTTCGACCAAGCCGCTCGCAACCACCGTTTCGGCGGGCATTTCAAATAATTGCCACTTCAGCGACGAACTACCCGCGTTAATAATTAATGTTTTTTGCATCCTCAATCACTCTCCCAATAATAGAATACCGGACTTTTCTGAAAAATGGTGAACTATTTTTCAAGATGTATAATAAAACTAATCAATTCTCCGGAAAGGAACGCTCTCATGTCAACTAATTCAGACGTCGAACTGGTGCAAAATGGACTTAAACACCAGATTCACCACACTAAAAAACAAATTGAATCGTTAGACCGGGCCATCGCCCACATCCCCGATGCTACCGAGTTACAAGTTAAGGGCACGTTGCTTAAAACTTACGCCAGTCAAATTAACGGCCACCACCATTTTGTCGAGTTACCCGACTATCGTCAACCCGCAACCAAGTTAACAATCAAACTGGACGTGACTAAAACCATCATGGCTAACGCCGAAGACTACTTTCGGCGGTACCGGAAAAGTAAGCGGGGCCGCAACACGGTCATTCACAACCGGGAAGTGGCCGCGGCCGAATTACAACAACAGCTTGCCCGGCAGGCCGCTTTTGATCCCGCCGACCCCGAACAGGTCGCACAACTTAAACACGCGTTAATCGCGGAAAGCGTCATTCATACCCACGTGCTCCATTCGTCAAAGGCACCGGAACCGGCCCACCCCCGCCGCTTTTACACCCACGATCACGTGTTAGTAGAAGTCGGTAAAAATAGTCACCAAAACGACCACCTCACGCTGACCGCCCGTAAAGACTACTATTGGATGCACGCGGGTGGTGAAATTCCGGGGTCCCACGTCGTCATTCACAGCAACCACCCCAGTGAACGAACACTGCAAGAAGCTGCCGTTTTAACGGCCTACTACAGTAAGGGCCGTCAAATGAAGCGGGTACCGGTCGACTGCCTCAAAGTTGGTCAAATGCATAAACCCAAGGGCGCCAAGTCCGGATTAGTCACGTTTAGTGGTCCCGCCCGGACAATTACCGTCAGTCCCGACCCCGCACTCGTCCACGAATTACGTGAGCAGGAGGATCAACATGACCCCGATTGAACGCTACATTGCCCAATCACCGGCAATCTATCAACCCCAATTACGGGCCCTGCGTCAAACTATTCGCGACGTTCTGCCGGAAGCTGATGAACGCATTCGTTACCAAATGCCCACGTTTTACTGGCACGAAAACGTCATTCATTTTGCCCTGTTTAAAAATCACTTGGGCCTCTATCCCACTCCCAGTGGTGTCACGGCCTTTCAAGATCAACTAACGGCTTATCACACGAGTAAGGGGGCCATCCAGCTACCACTGGACGCCCCCTTACCACTCGACTTAATCCGCAACATAACCATTTTCCGCCGTCACGAAATCGAAGTGCACTATGATCTTCTGGATTAACGTTGCCACCAGGGTTCCTTTAAAAAATCAATGGCGGTCACGTCACCGAGCGCAATTTGGTTAACAACGCCGGCCTGCTGGTTCAACAGGAGCGTCGATGCGTTAACGGCCGCAATTAGCCCACTCGGACGCTGACCACTCGTTAACGTTAACCGGACCACACAATTTAATTCATAAGCTTGCAACAACGAAGCTTCAATTGGTTTCAGCTGTTCCATTCAGATCACCTCATCGAAAATAGTAGCTTAAGCATAGCACATTTTTAGAACGTACGTTCGCAATTAATCATTACATTTTGATGACGTTATCAGGACGGCGACGACGACGTTTAGATAATTGCACTGAAAAACCAGTTACACCGTTAACTAACAGAATAACCGAACATTGCGGGTACTTGCACGTCATAACGACCGTTTCATTTACGACACTCACCACCAAAAAAGGCGGCGCGAAATTATTATTTTTCCGCATCACCTTTTTAATTGACTTTATTTCAAGATTTTTTTAATGTCCGCAACCTCTTCATCACTAAAGCTCAATTGCTTAGTTGCGTCCAAATTAGCGTGTAAGTGGTCAACGTTAGTCGTCCCGATGATCACACTCGTGACCGCTTCAGAACGCAGTAACCAAGCTAAAGCCATTTGTGCTAAGGTTTGCCCACGTTGCTGCGCAATCGCGTTAAGGGCGTTTAACTGCTTAACGACCGCTTCGGTCCCGTTTACCAACAAATATTTGTTGGTCCGGTGAATTGGAAAGTCAGCGGGAATTCCGTTCAAATACCGCTGGGTCAGTAAACCTTCCGCCAACGGCCCGTAAGCCACTAAGCCAGCGTTATTTTGACCAAGCAAATCAATTAAACCGGTCGTCTGAGCTTCTTCGTGCAACATGTTGTACGAGAACTGGTTGACCGTAAACGGCGTGTGCATATCCTTAAAATACCCAATCATTTCAGCCGTTTGGTCCCGGTCATAGTTAGAAATACCGACGTACAGGGCCTTCCCCTGCCGAACGATTTGGTCAAGCGCCTGCGCCGTTTCCTGCAAATCAATGTTAGGGTCGGGACGGTGCGAATAGTACAGGTCCACGTAATCTAGGTGCATCCGCTTTAAGCTGCGGTCTAATGAGCCAATCAGCGTCTTGCGGGAACCGAACGCCCCGTACGGCCCCGGCCAAGCCGGAAAACCGGCCTTAGTCGTAATGACCAGTTCGTCACGGTAAGGTTTTAAATCTTCCTGAAAAATCTGCCCAAAAGTTTGTTCCGCGGATCCCTTCGACGGCCCATAATTATTCGCAAGGTCAAAACTAAAGACCCCGTGGTCAAACGCGTCGAGAACGATTTGCCGGGAATTGGCAAACGGACGCTCATCACCAAAGTTACGCCACAGTCCCAGTGAAACGACCGGCAACTGTAACCCAGTTCGACCAACCCGTCGAATCGGTAAATTATCATAACGGTGCTCTGCTGCTGAATACGTCATAAAATAGCCACCTCACATATTATAGTTAACGGTTACATTATAATCCAAAATAAAAAGGCAGTCCTCGCAAAACGCCAGGATTGCCTCACTTAGGAGTTTATATGTGATGTCTGCTGTTGCTGCCTGATTGACACGTCACTTAAGGTATGGGGCAACAGTCCGTGGTTACCTTAAGCCAACTTCCATTGTAGGCCGAAATAACCAATCCGTTAAGTCCTAACTTAGAAATCGCTGTGCCGGTTATAGTAACTCATAAAAGCACGTTGGGACTCACCGGCCACGGTGATTTTGGTCACACTCGTATTCTCTGGTTCTGGTAAACTCATCGGGTCCCGTGGTTGAAGGACTGCTAGGGCCATCGCCTTAACCGTAAAACCGTGGGTGACCACGATGATCTTCTCATCCGGAAACTCAGCCGCCGTCGCCGTTAAAAAGTCCTGCGCACGGTGCACGACGTGGTCAAAAGTTTCGCCGTCCGTGGCAACTTCAACGTAAGTGGGCAAAACGTCCTTTAACACCGGGTCGAAATATTGAGGGTAAGCGGCTAACAGCTTAGCGTTTTCCTGACCATCCCACTGCCCGTAAGAAATTTCTAGTAAACGTTCGTCCGTCGTCAATGGTAGGTCCCGGCCCCGGTTTAAAATGGCGGCGGTCGCCTTGGTCCGGTCTAACGGGCTACAGATCAGCTGATCCGCAAAGCTGATATCAAAGGCGGCGTGTAGTTCTTGGGCTTGTTGCTGTCCCACCGAATTTAAATGGGTAATGGCCGTGTTGATCGTTCCCTGCTTTAAATTTTGGGCGTTAGCCGTCGTTTGTCCGTGACGGACAATGTAAAAAGTTGTCATGTGATTTAGAGTCCTTCCGTAAAATTAAATACCGGTTAATAAAAAAGGCTTTTCCTAATTATGCCATAGTTTTTTCTCATTTGTCGGCTTGACAAAATTTATCATGCTTGATAAATTGTAGTCATGAAATTAAAGGAGTGGTACTTATGACTATTAATCGTAATGCTAATTTAATCGTCTCCTCCTGGTCTACACAGACATCTGTGTCGGCCTAATTTCGCGTGAGCAAATCAAGCCCGAGCACGGATGTTTCAACACATTCGATGACGAGGGCGGTTATAACTAAGTAATTAACAGTCCTGGTGGTCGAATTGACTACGAGGACTTTTTTGTCGTTAACTGATCAAATTATTTGAAAGTGGGGATTTTTTTATGCCAACGTATAACTTTTCTGCTGGTCCGGCCGTCATGCCAACACCAGTGGTTCAACAGATTCAAGCCGAATTACCGTCGTTTCAAGATTCAGGAATGAGTATCATGGAGATTTCCCACCGTTCCCAATTATTTGACCAAGTCATTAACGACGCTGAACAAGATTTACGGGATTTAATGCAAATTCCCGCTAATTACCGAGTTCTCTTTTTCCAAGGCGGTGGGACGCTACAATTCACGGCCGCGCCCCTTAACTTAGCAACGGCCCACCACCACATCGGCCTGTTAGACAGTGGTCACTGGGCTAGCCGGGCGGCCGACGAAGCTCAACGCACCCATACCCAGGTAGATATTCTGGCTAGTGCCCACGCGACAAATTACACCACGTTGCCAACACTGACCCAACCCGTTGACCCAACTTTAGATTACGTTCACCTTACAACTAACAACACCATCGAAGGAACGATGTACACTCAGTTACCGGCAACTGGTAACGTTCCGTTAGTTGCCGACATGTCGTCCAACTTTTTGGGCCAAACGTACAACGTCCAAGACTTCGGGATGATTTTCGCCGGGGCCCAAAAGAATCTGGGACCAGCCGGCTTAACGATCGTCATTGTCCGTGATGACTTGATTGGTCACGCTCAAAACCTGCCAAGCATGTTAGATTACCAATTATTTGCCGACAAACGTTCGATGTTTAACACCCCACCCGTTTTTGCCATTTACGCGGCCGGACTAGTTTTAAAATGGTTAAAAGCTCAGGGCGGCCTCGCTGCCATGCAACAACGTAACCAGCAAAAGGCGGCCCTACTCTACGACTTCTTAGACCAATCCCAGTTATTCAGGAACCCGGTTGAACCGGCCGCGCGTTCCACGATGAACGTACCGTTTGTGACCGGGGACCCCGCCCTCGACGCCGCCTTCATTGCCGGCGCTACCGAACACGGACTACTAAACCTCAAAGGCCACCGGTTAGTTGGGGGCATGCGCGCCAGTCTATATAACGCCATGCCAACTGCCGGGGTAACCGCCCTCGTTGATTACTTAGCGGCCTTTGAAGCCGCCCACACTAAAGGAGTGTTAAATTAATGTATCAAGTCAAAACTTATAACGCAATTGCCCAAGCCGGGCTGAATACTTTCACCAAGGATTACGCCTTAAATCAATCGGACCAGCCGGACGCCTACCTCATTCGTTCGGTCAACTTACACCAAGAAACCTTACCGAAATCCCTCAAAGTCATTGCTCGGGCCGGAGCCGGGGTCAACAACGTTCCCCTCGAAGCGGCGACCGCTAACGGGACCGCCGTGTTCAATACCCCTGGTAGCAACGCGAACGCCGTGAAGGAACTCGTCATCGCTTTACTCGTCATTGCTTCGCGCAACTTAATGGCCGCCGCCAGCTATTCAGCCGAACATACCGAGGCCGACGTTTCCCAGCGGACGGAACACGACAAAACCAAGTTTAACGGGACCGAACTGCTCGGCAAGACGTTAGCCGTTATCGGTTTAGGCCACGTCGGTTCACTAGTTGCCAACGCCGCTTTAAGCCTCGGGATGAACGTGATCGGCTACGACCCCTACTTATCCGCCGACGCTGCTTGGAACATTGCCAAACAGGTCCAACGGGCTGCCAGCATCAAGGACGCCGTAAAAGACGCGGATTACGTCACCGTCCACGTCCCTAAAAACGAGGATACTTTGCACCTAATCAGTACCACCGAATTAAACGCCATGCAACCGGGCGTCAACCTGTTCAACTACTCGCGGATTGGCATCGTGGATAACGCGGCCGCCGTTACGGCCTTAAACGCGGGTCACGTCGCCCACTACTACACCGACTTCGGTGAACCCCAATTAGCCAATCGCCAAGACGTTACCGTCACCCCCCACATCGGCGGTTCCACTATTGAAGCCGAGGTTAACGGGGCAACCCAGGCCGCCAAAACCATCATGACCTACTTAGAGACCGGTAACGTCAAGGCCGCCATTAACTTGCCCGACTTAAACGTGCCGTTCAACGCCGCCTACCGGTTCACCGTGATCCACGAAAACGTGCCGAACATGGTGAGTCAGATCACTTCCAAACTAGCAACGGCCAACTTAAACATTGCCACGATGGCGAACGCCGCTAAGGATAAAACGGCTTATACGATTATCGACGTCGATGATTTAGATCATCAGAGCAGCCAACAACTCATTGACGCGTTAAACGCAATTCCAGCCGTTACCCGGGTTCGGTTACTGAGCCACAACTAAATTTAAATATTTTTCTAATGCGGTCGTACGCCTAATTCATTGGTCGTACGGCCTTTTTTGCTGGTTTATATTTAAATAATTAAAGAATTAAGTATTGATTTTAATCTATTTTTAATGTATTCTCATTTTTATATCATACTTAGTCACTTTTTGTAGGGGGTACATATTTTATGAAATGGAAATTTTTAGCAACGGCGGCCACCGTAACGGTTACTGCCGGTGGATTATTAGTAGGTTGTGGGAGTAAATCAAGTTCTAGTTCGGAAAATGCCGGGAATACCACGGCCAACATGGCCAAAACCCAGGTACTGAATTGGTCCGAAAACGGACAGGATATCACGACCCTGGACCCATCGTTAGCCACCGACGTCATTAGTGGGACCATGATCAGTAATTCGCAAGAAGGGCTCTACCGATTAGGTAAAAATAGTAAGGCCACCCCGGGGATCGCGACGGGCACCAAGGTTTCAAAGGACAAGAAGACCTACACGTTCACGTTACGGAAAAATGCTAAGTGGAGTAACGGGGATCAAGTAACCGCCCAAGATTTCGTTTACGGTTGGCGGCGAACCGTTAATCCTAAGACGGCCTCTCAATACGCCTACCTGTACTCGGGGATTAAAAATGCCGATAAGATCGTTAAGGGAAAGGCCAAGCCTTCCACGTTAGGGATCAAAGCGGACGGTAAGTATAAGTTAACCGTGACATTGGAAAAACCGATGCAGTACTTTAAACTCCTCATGGGCTTCGTGGTCTTCTTCCCACAAAACCAACACGCGGTTGAAAAGTACGGCAAGCAGTATGGGACTAGCGCTAGCAAGATGGTCTACGACGGCCCGTTCAAGATGACTGGTTGGAAAGGAACCAATTCTTCTTGGAGCTTAGTACGCAACAATTCTTACTGGGATAAAAAACACGTTTACCTGACTAAGATCAACGACCAAGTCGTTAAGTCAACGACGACCGCCTTTAACCTATTCCAGAGTGGTAAGCTGGACGCCGCCGTCCTTTCTGGTCAACAAGTTAAAAACGAAAAGAACAACAGTAAACTCGTTATCCGTAAATCGTCGCGGTTAAACTACTTGGAATTTAACCAAAAGAAGGTCAAAGCTTTAGCAAATACTAAGGTCCGCCAAGCAATGTCGTTGACCCTTAACCGTAAACAACTTGTTAACGACGTTTTAGGTGATGGTTCGGTTGAACCTAAGGGCTTTGCCACGACCGGCCTGGCTACCGACCCGACAACTGGTAAAGATTTTGCCACTGAAAACACCGTTAGCGCGGCGGTTACTCAGGACAACGCTAAGGCCAAACGACTTTGGAAACAGGGCCTAAAGGAACTTGGCAAAAAGTCACTGACCGTTACGTTGACCCACGACGATACCGACCAGATGAAGGCCATCTCCGAATACGTTCAGGGTCAGTTGGAAAAGGAACTTCCTGGTTTGAAAGTCAACAGCGTCACCGTTCCGTACAAGACCCGTATCGCTCGCGAAATTGCGGGTAACTTCCAGTTGGTTATCTCCGCTTGGCAAGCCGACTTTGCCGACCCAATTTCCGACCTTGGTATCATGACGTCGACCAACGATTACAACTTTGGTAAGTGGACCAATTCAACTTACGACAACGCCATCAGTACGGCCAATTCAACGACCAGCACTAAGGCTCGTTGGGCCGCCCTCGCCAAGGCTGAAAAGACCATGGGCACCGATCAAGGGGTGGCACCACTATCACAAAACGTTATCGCCCAAATGGTCAACCCGAAGTTAAAGGGGCTCGTTTACAACACGGCCGGTATCAACTATAACTTCAAGAGCGCTTACATGGCCAAGTAGTCGTTTTTAACCTATTTATTTCGGAACTAATCCTTTACAATATAAGACGGATTTACGGTTCGTTTCCCGGTTTGACCCGGAATGCCGTAAATTCGTCTTATTTATTGGAATGGCAAATTCTATAATTAATCCGAACAAAAATAAAAAAAGGCCCAAAGCAATCTCTTACAATGGTAGTAGTTAATTCCAACCAGCTATAAGGAGTGATTACTTTGGGTACTTCTACTTTATCACGTTTTCAACGTGGTGCGCTAGCTCAACTGGTCAGTGAAGGCC
>NZ_QWZQ01000063.1 GCF_003885105.1 Lactiplantibacillus garii | reverse complement strand
CAATGACGGATCTCACTAATTCTTTTTAAGTCGTCACTTGATAACTTAGCCTGCTTTTTTTCGTAACCAGTAATCAGTGTCATAAAACGTCTAACAAATTTAGTTTGCCCGTATATTCCTAATCCGTTCACCTTACAATACTTTTTATAGTATTCGTATAGATAATACGTAGGAATTTTATTGATATTGATTTCGTCAAAGAAACTAGACTTAAAACCTATTAGCGGATCGTTATCTTCTTCAAACTCTGTTAGAGCTTGCTGTGACGCTGTAGGAATATCAAACTTTTCAAAGTCTAATTGTAAGGCTTGATAGAGAACGTACTCTAACACCGCTTGCCGGGCTATATAATCATTGCGAACGTTCCAATTATCGCCATTACCTTGAAAGTGATTATTAAACGGCACAATCACAATCCGCCGTATAGTACCGCCCTTATTATGGAAATTTGGCAAGCCGTTACATGATTGAATAATCGTAGGCATTAGCCGGGCTGTATAGCCGTCCTGTCCTTTATTCTCAACGTTTACCAAGTCCCCAGTAACCACACTGTTAAAATTGCTACTGTCCTTAATATAGATATCCGGGGCAATATCATCACCAATACAAACCGTTTTACCAACTAATCCCGCTAGCCTGAAACGCATATCAAACTCATTGACTTTCAACGTGGCCACGTTAGCATTTCCAACCAAGTTACTAATTAATTCCTGAAAGGTGCCTTTACCGCTGCTACCTAGTTCACTAAATAAAAAGATAGCCTTTTTTCGGGTATAGTTTCCGTTTAAGCTGTCCGCAATGACTTCCCAAAACAATTTTACAATCTCCTGATCATCACAAGCCAGCTCATTTAGCCATCCGTCAAACGTCCACCCTTTAATATTAGGCGGTACCGGGTTCTCATGATAATCAGTCGCAATCTTAGTTGTAAATACGTACCTAGGACTGAACGGCATTAACTTGTGTTGGTGTAAGTTCCATATCCCGTTATTAACTGGCACTAAATAACGATCATTCGTTAAGGTTTGCACCTTGGCCACCGTCTTTAAGTGATAGATAACATCTTCTGCTTGCCGTTCCACAAAAGGCCGGTACATGATGGCAATTAACTGCTTTAAAAATAGATAGTTCTGGGTATAGATCCCCTGATCTGGCAAATAGACCGCTAACCGCTCGCTTTCATTATTAGCAAACAGGCAAAAATGGAAGTGCCGCCGTAGTATATCCGCCCCGGCTAAAGTTGTTAGCGGCGGTAGCTTATCTTGCTTAATTTGCCTATCGGTCTGATGATCTAATTGCCATAGCTCTACTTCATCATGTAAAACGGATGCCATTTCATCCCGGTTTTTAAATTTCTTTTGCAGATTAGCCGTTTTTTTCGGCTTGTGATTATAACCAGCTATTGCCTCTTTAATATCATCATCCAAGGCTCAACCTCCTTTCAAATTCGTTTAATAATTGATTTAAAAATCGTATTTACTTCTTTATCCGGTAACGGCGGCTGTAATCGTTCATTAGCATATTGCAACAATTCGTAGGCTGTGCCACCATCACAACCCGTCCGCAATATTTTTCCTAATAATGACGTTAAATAGCTGTTGCGGTTGCCCTCACTAGTCCCAGTTGTTAACTCGTCTAGCAACCGTCCTGCCCATGTTTTACGAATCCGTGAGGCGTGTTCTGGCGTCCTGTTCATCCGTTGACTGGGTAACAGGTCATTCATTAACCACTGTGGTGCGTCTTGAATAGTCGCACCGGCTTCAATTGATTTATAAGCACCGCCATTAATCATGCTAGGGGCAATCAAAATAAAATCAGTTAGTACATCAATGCCCGGGTATAGATTTATATGCCTCTTAACGGCTAGCCTGGTAGCGCATCTAAAAAAGTAGTGCAGTCCGTTATTCGGTGTCCGCTCAATATAGGTATCAGACGGTAACGTCTTGCCCTGGTTATTTAGTTGTTTCATGGTCTGCACGCCGTCTGTTTTACCGTGCCGGTCAACGTCTACTACCAATAAGCCGGCTTGATCTAATCGCATACCAAGGTTTGCCCTTGGTACATGCTCAAACCACCCCGCAATAGTTTGGATGTCAGTGGTAGCGTCCTGATAACCGCTACTGCCCTTTAGTGGCACTTTACTGTTAGGTGCTAGCGGATAGACTGGAATGCCGTCACCGGCCAGCTTTAACGCTGTGGTAAGTACCTCCGATTGTTTCATACATACTCACCCGCCTTAGACCGTTTCGCCAATTAACGGGATGATTTGGACGGACGCCAATTCATCCGCCGCCCCAATACTGTTCAACTTGATATTATGGATCTGCTGGCTAATCTTTAGCCACTTCCGTTCATTCATGGCGGTGCCATTAACTAGCTCTTGTAAGTAATCTAACTGAACTAAGGTTCCTTGTAACGTGGCCTTAGCGTGGTTTAATTGTATTTGTGTATTATTCATGGTCTGTATCCTCCTCATCCCGCGTCATAACTTCTTTAATAGCAGCATTAACCCCCGCTGCGGTATCGTTAATGTTCGCAATAACGTGTTTAACACCGGCCAATTTATTTTCAATGGCTGAAATTGAATTATCCGTAGCCTGAAATTCAGATAAAGCACTATAGAAAAGAATCCATTGGTTATCCAACTCTTTTCTTAACTCGTCAGCATCCAATCGAGAATAATCGGGCATTTCATCAACTGCTTTTTTAAGTACTCGCCTAATTAAATCATTCGCAACTAAAGCAGTGCGGCATGGTTGCTTTACCTCACTTAATAGGGTTAGTGCTTTCTCACAATCACTGTTAATATCGGTTAACTGGTAAAGATCGTTATACCTTTTTTGCATTGATTTTATTCGCCTTTCTATTTAAATCTGTTAAAATGAAAGACGTAAAAAGGTTATCTAATAGGACTTAGCAACCTTGAACCCTGTAACTCGCCAAAGTTATGCAGGGTTCTTTTTTTACGCTCAATCATCATTACACTCCTAAAATATTCCCTCTAAAAACGTGTACGTATCTTTAGCAATCACCGTTGTATTGTCTAGTTGACCGCCATATTCAGATACACCATCTTCCAGTATTGCCATCAATGATAAATAGTTATCCAATACAACAGACGTGTTTACCTCACCGTTGTTGTATTTTTCTAATAGCTCATTCTGGGTCATAATCAACTTAGTAAGATGGTCAACCGTTACCCGCTGCCCGGCATTACTAGTCTGTATGGCTAACATTTGGCCAGCTATTCGTATTAGTTCCTTAAATTGATTATCAGTTAACTCAAAGTTGTGTGTCTTTGCCATTCGTTTTCCCCCATTCCTATAAAATGCTGCAATCAAACAAATTTGTTTGGCCGTAAAACATTGATTTAACCGTGACGGACAAATATGTCCGCCACGTTGTAACTAAGCTAACTAATAGCAATGCCCGTGCCGCCAGCATCTTTTATTTAGTAATAATCCCATTGCCGTTAATAAACTTGTCAATATCGTACTTACTGACCAACGTTGTACCGTTGATTACATGCACCGGTAGTCCCCGGCTTTTAATCCAGCCACTAAAAGTGCCACTTGATACCCCGGCGTAGTCCGCCCCGGCTTGCTTACGTAACCACTTCTGACTAATTCCGGCATCCCGCTTGGCGGATGCTACCGAATCACTGACCAAGTTATAAACGTAGTCCCGTAGTTGTTTACTCTGGTCATCCCCTAGAATCACACTTAGCTTCTCGCTCAATTGTCCTCACCACCTTTCAAGGCTCTACAAAGCTTGTTCCAACTCTACAATTTAATTAATAGTTGTCTTAGCCGGCAGTGTTAACCGAATTTGGTAAACAACCCCTTGTATCTGTAAATCTGCCTTAATTTGTTGATAGTTATGTTTCATACCTAGTAACACTTTAATTTGCTGTTTAACTCGTTTAACTGCATCCGCCTCACTAGCGCTTAGATAGTGGGTAATGGCTTCCGTTTTAGGGATGTTCCGAGCTTTACGCAATTCATTCACGTTGACCCCTAACGCCTGTTTATATACCAGCTTATTAATATTGATATACAAATGACCGTGTTCACCCAGTGCTGGGCTTTCACTAATAGCAGCGTGCAAACTTTTGGAGAACTCCTTACCTAGTTCAAATTTAGCTTGTCGCAAGATCAAATCACGTTTCATTACAGTAAACTGATTTACTAATCGTTCCTGAAACTTTTCAACTTGTGGCGTATGGCTCAAATAGAAAAATAGCAGCATTGTTTGACGCTCGTTTAGCTGATAAGAAACTGCCGTCTGCCCGCTTGATAAAGGTGTGAATACCGTTCCCACCTTTCCAAAACGTTCTAATCGTTTTATATGATTTTGAATAGTACGTTTAAGCGAACGGCGGTTTATACCTGTGTTATCCGCAATAATGTCGGATGTTGTGTACGCCGTGGCGTCTAACCGCTGTGAAGTCAGTGTTACTAGGTCGTTCATGGCTTGTCCTCCTCTACTTGGCTACCGGTTTCGGCTTATATTCAATCAGTTCACTAAGTGGGATTTGTAGGTAATCGCAAAGTTTCCGTAACGTATTAAATTTGGTATTTTTAGTTCTTTTATAGTACAAATCTGTCAATGTCTTACGGGAAATTCCGGTTGATTCTTGGACAGTTGAAATTGAAATTAATCTTGCGCCCAAAATTTTAGAAAAATTATTATTCATAGAAATTGCGTCCTCTTTCCTATAGGTATCAATTATTTAATTATGTGTATACGATACACCCGAGAACGAAACCGTGCAACTCATAATATCCACATTCGTTTGATTTTGTTACCTTTAGGTGTGATAATATGTAATAAATTATTGCAATTAGGAGTTGGCCTACATGATAGAAAGTAACTTACGTTCAATTTTGGACAAAAATAATATATCCATTTCCGATCTATCAAAATCAACTAAAATATCAAGAAAAACGCTGACAATGCTTGCAGACAATAAAAGTAATGGTATTAAATTTTCTACTCTCAATACATTGATTAATGTCCTTGGCGTCTCTGTAAATGAAATATTAAACTTCTCTAGTGATGAAACTATTACAATATCAGCTTTAACCATCACTGATGACAACGTTGTTACATTTTTGGCAAAGCATAGCAATAAAACAACCCATGAAAGTAAATCAATGTTGTTGACTACCACTTTCAAATATTTTGATAACATTTTTTCTTTCTCAAGCCCTGCTCCTGTAAGTGGGGATGATAATTGGCCTGCTTTTTTTAAACTCGTAACCAATTCTAAGGACACCCCTACTTTATCAACTGGTAACACTAATCTTGCCATGTCTTTAGTGCCTGATTCAATTGATAACAGTAGGTCTGCAAATATTCTGCACTCCTTTCAAATTTCTAATCAATTAGAAGAATCATTGGTGCATGATTTCTCAATCGAGTTACTACTTAGATTTTGTATTGCAATTGGCAACTCCGAACGCCCCTATAACAATGAAATTTGGAAAATGGAGAATACGAGTTTGCCAGCTTTTATAATTCATTGGAAGCTGAGGGAAGATGATTTTGATCCAGAAAGAGAATTTATTGTTGTTCTTAAGCAAAGAGATATTGTGGAATATATGAATCATAACGGAGTGGAATTTTAACCAATCGCCTTACATACCCGTGCCCGCCAGCTGGATATGAAAGGATCCTTAACATGGCAACATTCAAGCAGTACAAAACTAAGTCCGGTTCATATTGGGAAGTCTTTGCATCCGTTGGTAAAAATACCAATGGTCAAGCTACCCGGATGCACAAACGGGGCTTTAAAACAAAAAAGGAAGCCCAATTATGGACTTCCAACATGCAAGTAAGTTATGAGAAACAGGGTTATATTTCCAACAATGATATTACCTTTACCGAATTATATAACAAATGGTTCAAGGAAGAATACAAACAGCAGGTAAAAGAATCAACGTGGGCTAAGACGGCGGATATATTCAGGCTCCATATCACGCCCTTATTAGGCTCGCAACGGGTTAAGAGTATAACTGTCGCCCAATGCCAGACAATCGTTCATAACTGGCTTAAACAGGGCTTAAAACAGTACCGGCGCTTTCGCACCTATGTAATTAGCGTCTTTGACTTTGGGGAACGGATGGAACTAATTACCCGTAACCCAATGGCAAAAAC
Organism: Lactiplantibacillus garii; assembly: GCF_003885105.1. GTDB lineage: Bacteria > Bacillota > Bacilli > Lactobacillales > Lactobacillaceae > Lactiplantibacillus > Lactiplantibacillus garii. The sequence goes on along the minus strand of NZ_QWZQ01000063.1, from coordinate 4,127 downwards.
TAGCATCCCTAAGCAGAAAACACAGCAACAGGCTCCCAAAGTAGAATTTTATGAGAAGTCCGAACTAGTTCACTTTCTAGAGTGCGCTTATGACTACGACAACCCGCAAGCGTTTATGCTATTCCGGCTGTTAGCCTTTACTGGCGTGCGACGTGGTGAAGCACTGGCATTACAGTGGCGGGATGTTAATTTTGATACCGGTGAAATAACGATTAACAAAACCCAGTCACTCGGTGAAAACTGGCATATCGTTACCCAGACGCCTAAGACCAATAGTAGCTATCGAACCATTACCACGGATGCTAAAACGCTGCAATGGCTCCATAAGTGGCGAATAACGCAAGCACGGCAGTACTTTGAGCTTGGTTATAACGCTAAGTCCCCTAAACAGCTTGTATTCTCTAGTCAGGATAATAAGCCGCTGGCACCTAGTATGCCCGATCATTGGAACCGGAGTATCTGTAAAGCCTATGACCTCCGGCGTATAAAAATTCACGCTTTTAGGCATACTTTTTGCACATTGTCCTTTGAAGCGGGCGCATCCGTCAACGAGGTATCTAAGACCCTGGGGCACGCTGATTTAAAAATCACCCAGCAAATTTATTTACACGTCACTAAGAAACAAAAAAACGAGGCAGCTTCTAAACTGGCTCGCTACATGGATATATAAATCCGTGGTGCATTTTGTGGTGCACTTGTGGTGCAGATTATTTGCACCACAATGTGTGCTATTGTAATTTCTGGCAAACAAAAAGCCGTCAATCAAGGCTTTTTGCACCTCATTGACGGCTATTGTTTATCCTCTATTGGGCTAGCTGGGTTCGAACCAGCGCATCACGGGATCAAAACCCGTTGCCTTACCACTTGGCTATAGCCCAAAAATGAAATGGAGGGGAGTGGATTCGAACCACCGAACCCGAAGGAGCGGATTTACAGTCCGCCGCGTTTAGCCAGACTTCGCTACCCCTCCGTAAATCATTCAACTATATTAGAATACATAATTTTGAATAAAAAATCAAGGCTTTTTTCAAACTTTTTTGATTTTAATTCAAATCAAGCAAGCGGGTCTCTTGGTACCATTCTGCCATGAAACTATCCGCCCGCCACTCGTTAATTCGCTTCAAGCCATAGCCGACTGCTTGATCGTAGTAGGTCGTTGCGCCGAAAGTTTTAGGCGCCGGATGGATATGGAGGTGGCCAAACAACACGTGGGCGACGTCAAACTTTTCCAGTAAACGCCCTAATCGGGGTGTCCCCATTAGGGCGTTAGCCCGGTTCCAGAAACGGTTATCATCAGAAATCCGGATGTAATCCGCCCGTGGTACAAAGTGCGTCATAAAAACGACCCGTTTACGTTCAGCACGTGCCAAACTCAGTTGGGCCTTAACCTGATTTAAGACCAAATCGGTCCGTTCTAAATCACTTAACGGCTGCTCAATCGCCCGGTCGATCCAAAACGCATTTTTCCAATGCAAAAAGTCCGCGCTAGTAGTCCCCGGAATGCCCGCTGCAAACTGGTAATCGTACCAACCGTTATTACCGATGATTCGCCAATCCGTGTTCGGAATATCCACGTACTGATTATGCAGGCACCCGGCAAAGCCCCCCTTTTCAAGCTCGTCAAACGTCACGCCGTGAACCATGTCATGATTGCCCGCAATCCAGCGAACTTGCGTGTGCGGGCCTAATAGGGCCTGTAAATCAACAACGAATTGCTGACTGCGTTGAAAATCGTTAAATAGGTCCCCGGCAATCAAATACCACTGGACCCCGTTTTGTTCCAAATACGCGGCCTGGGCTTGCATCATCGCAGCCGCATCCACCCGGTTGACGTCAAAATGGTTATCACTACTAAATGCTAAACGAACGATGATGCTAACCTCCCAATAAAAAAAGATACGTTATCCATAAGATAACATACCTTTTAAAAAATTTCGTTTTAGAGAATCCCCTTCATCGACCGTTTAATCGATGGCACCATGGCAAAGAGGATGATTCCGAGAATAACACTGGAAATCCCGATAATGGCAAAGTACGGAACTTCGGTTTGTGTTGAGTAGAACTTAACGATTTGAGCGTTTAAAGCACTCCCAACAGAATCGGTTAAGAACCACATACTCATCATTTGTGAGGCAAAAGCCTTCGGCGCTAATTTCGTCGTTACGGATAAACCGATTGGTGAAATCAACATTTCAGCAATTTCAACTAATGCCCAGCTACCAACTAACCATAACGGACTAACCTTGCCAGCCGTCCCAAAGAGGGCTCCCGGCATGGCCATCAATAAGTAAGAGGCACCGGCAAAAACTAACCCAACCGCAAACTTAGTTGGTGAACTAGGTTGCTTCTTCCCCCATTTCGTCCATAACAGTACGAACGGTGTGGTGTATAGCATGATAAACAGCGGGTTCAAAGTCTGGAAGTCGGATGCAGCTAAGTGCATGAAGCCCAGGTTCAAGTTGACCCGGTTAGCGGCGAATAATGCCAGCACTGCGGATCCCTGTTCTTCAATGGCCCAGAATAAGGCGGCCGCAATGAAGAGTGGGATGTAGGCCCGTACACGGGAACGTTCCGTGGAGTTGGTCTTTTCCGACGTTAACATCAAAATGAAATAAATGATTGGCGTTACTAAAACCAAAATCGTAATCAGGTTAATAATATTGTTTAACGTCAAAGCGTTCATTAATTGCATTAAAATCAAAACTAAAACTAAACCAACGACCCCAAAAGTTACTCGCCAAACGAGTTTCTTAACGTCCTTGGGTTCTAACGGATCAGTCGGGTACAAACTGGCAGTACTCAAGTTCTTCTTACCATCAAAGTAATATTGTAACAAACCGAAGAACATCCCGATTGCAGCCAATGAGAAACCTAAGTGGAAATTAATTCCTAAACCGACCCGGCCAACTAAAATTGGTGAGATCAAGGAACCTAAGTTAATCCCAAATACAAACACACTGAAGCCGGCGTCACGCCGAGTATCTTCCGGACTATATAATTGACCAACCATGTCTGAAACGTTAGGTTTTAATAAACCAGTCCCGATAACAATCAGGGCGATTGAAGCAAATAGTGCCGGTGCACCAAACGGTGTCGATAGCACGATGTGCCCAACCATGATCAAAATACCACCGTAAAAGACCGTCCTACGACTTCCCCAGACCCGGTCACTTAGAAAGCCACCAAGTACACTGGAAACGTAAACTAACGCTGAGTAAATTGACATAATGGATGCAGCCGTCACTTGGTCAAAGCCAAGGCCACCCTTTGCGACACTATAATACATATAGTAGATTAATAGGGCGCGCATCCCGTAGTAACTGAACCGTTCCCACATTTCAGTGAAGAACAACGTACGCAGTCCACGTGGTTGGCCAAAAAACGACCGATCCAGTTTTTGCTCTTTATCCAATTGAATTTCCTCCAAACTTAATCATACAGCTTGTGTTTCGTTTAAAAGTAACAAAATTTGTTTCTTAATTAAACATAATAACTATTATACTAGCCTTAATCTTAATCAACAATACGCCTAACCATTTTCTAATCTAATGGTCATTAATTAAAATTCAAGCATATCATTATCGGGTGATAACAAAGCCCGGCAATTCACGAAATAACCGAATAACATTGTAATTACTGATCCTAAGATTATATTTTCACTAACATTAATTTCTAATTTAATATAATAATATTAATGAACAGTAAACGATTTCTTAACGTAGTTTTTGCTTAAAAATCTAATTAAATAAATTGAGCGCGGACCTTCTGCGAAGTCGGCTAGTCAAAAAACGGGCGGTTTTGCGTTATCTGCGCAAAACCGCCCGTTCAATTAATATGCTGACTGGTCTAAAAAAGACGAGAACCACGTCTCGTCTTTCGAAGTGCCGGCTACCAGAGTCGAACTGATGACCCTCGGTTTACGATACCGATGCTCTACCAACTGAGCTAAGCCGGCATGATATAAAAAGAGATGTTAACATTAATGCCAACATCTACTGTCACTCCGACAGGCGGGCTCGAACCGTCGACATCTTGATTAACAGTCAAGCGCTCTACCAACTGAGCTATGTCGGAATAATCGCATGGCAACGTCCTACCCTCGCAGGGAGCGATCCCCCAACTACTCT
>NZ_QWZQ01000062.1 GCF_003885105.1 Lactiplantibacillus garii | reverse complement strand
CAGTTTTAGCTGGCTAGGAAAATATCGGCGCCTCTGGCGCAATTGTGAGCGAAAGCTGAACACCAGTAAGATGATGATTAGCTTAGCCTTCCTGCGAATACTCTTGAAAAGATTCTAAACACGTTCTAAAACAAAGGTAAAAACTAGTAGACATAATCAAAATATTTTTTGATCATGAACCGTACAGTGTGCTCTTCTCAATTGATAACAAGGCCTTCGGTGCAAACTGTGAGCTGGGTCCTGGGAGCTTGCTTCCATTCATTAAAAGTCCCGTTTATCGTCTCTTAGCGCAGCTTAAAATACCAACGGTGGGCCCATTTTAGCCACCTCGCATGAATCTTTATATTCAAAACAATTTGTAGATCAATCAGATCGTCCACCAATTTGCATAGACACCACATATAGTGCTACAATGATTGTCTAACCACTATATATAGAAAAAAGGACGATGATTAGTTACGGAAACCATAAATATTCTCTACATCAGTTTGAGTGGCAACACGAAATATTTTATTAGCAGACTGACAACATACTTTGAGAAAGAACGTCATGTTCGGGTTAGTTCAATTAATGTTAAAGAACACCGTGAATTCACCACTCTTGACCAGCCGTTTGTTACCTTCCTACCAGCCTTTCTTAAAGGTGGTAATGGGGTTAATAACGGTTATACTGAAATATTAACCACTATTTTGGGAGATTACCTCGCGTACGAAGGCAATTACCAGCATTGCTACGGTATTATCGGTAGCGGTAATCGTAATTTTAATAAGCAGTTTGCACTCACGGCTAAACAATATGCTAAACGCTTCGATTTTCCTTACATTACCGATTTTGAGCTACGTGGCACCGCACACGACATTCCTCGCATTGCCGATGCCATCTTAACCTATCGCAATCAATTTTGTTTTCAAACAACAAAGGAGTAATCCCTAATGGTAACTAGCACCCCAGAAATGGAAAATACCTATTTTTACTTAAATAACCTCGTAAACATCCCTGTCGACGGAGAAATTCCGCTATATTACGATCAAGAAGCCCTCAAGGCCTATTTTGAAGAGACGGTCGAACCAAAGACTAAACAATTTGATTCATTGGATGCCAAATTAAACTACTTAGTCGACGAAGATTACATTGATCCAGATATCTTGAATCAGTATTCCCACGAATTTGTGCGGTCCTTGTTCGACCGAATAAAAGATCATCACTTCCATTTCCGCAGCTTTCTCGGCGCGTACAAGTTTTACACACAGTACGCCATGAAAACCAACGACGGACAACAATTCTTGGAAGGCTTTATCGACCGTGTTGTCTTCAATGCTCTCTACCTTGCAAACGGTGATGAGCAACTTGCTAATGACGTTGCCGATGAATTAATTTCACAACGTTACCAGCCCGCCACTCCCACTTTCCTCAACGCGGGGAAAAAGCGCCGCGGAGAAATGGTGTCGTGTTTCCTAATTGATATGGCCGATTCCATGCTCTCAATTGGACGTGGCGTTAATTCTGCCCTTCAACTATCTCGAATCGGTGGGGGCGTCGGCGTTAACCTGTCAAACTTGCGCGCCTCAGGTGATCCTATTAAGCAGATTTCCAACGCCTCGTCTGGCGTTGTACCAGTGATGAAGTTACTTGAAGACTCATTTAGCTACAGTAACCAACTTGGGCAACGGAACGGCGCCGGAGTGGTTTATCTCAACGTCTTCCATCCTGACATCTTACATTTTCTGGATACCAAAAAGGAAAATGCGGACGAAAAAATTCGGGTGAAGACCTTGTCCCTCGGTTTGATTGTTCCTGATAAATATTATGAATTACTCAAGACTAACGAACCAATGTATCTTTTTAGCCCCTATGATGTCGAACGTGAATATCGTACGCCATTTGCTTACATCGATATCACCAAAGAATATAACAACATGGTCGCTAACCCCAATATTAAGAAGTCAGTCTTTAACGCGCGGAAACTAGAACAAAAGATTTCTCAACTCCAACAAGAATCTGGTTATCCTTACATCTTGAACATTGATACGGCCAACCAAACTAACCCTGTCGATGGCAAAATTATTATGAGTAACCTTTGTAGTGAGATCTTACAGCCTCAAGAACCGTCAAAACTTGATGATGACCTATCGTACAAGACAACTGGCACCGATATTTCATGTAATCTCGGATCAACCAATATCATGAATATGATTGACTCGCCGGACTTCGGTCACTCAGTTGAGGTTGCTGTTCGTGCGCTCACCCTCGTAACTGACACAACCGACGTTAAGGAAGTACCGACTGTTAAACATGGTAACGAACTTTACCACACGATTGGATTAGGGGCTATGGGTCTGCATACTGCCCTTGCACGCCACCAAATTGAGTATGGCTCACCAGAGGCCCTTGAATTTACTGATGCCTACTTCCTAGCCTTAAACTACTATTCACTCGCTACGAGCAATCGAATTGCCCGTGAACGCCACGAAACCTTCGCTAAATTTGACCAATCAAAGTACGCTGATGGTAGTTACTTCGATCAATACTTGAACGCAGACTTTGAATTTAAGAGTACCAAAGTTGCAGAGATTTTCAAAAACATTAAATTACCATCTGTTGCCGACTGGGAGGCCCTCAAACAGGCCGTCATGGCGGATGGTCTTTACCATCGTAACCGACTTGCCGTGGCACCGAATGGTTCCATTTCGTACGTCAATGAAACGAGTGCGTCACTTCACCCAATCACACAATTAGTAGAACAACGGCAGGAAAATAAAGTGGGATCAATCTTCTACCCGGCACCCTACCTGTCTAACGAAACTTTGCCCTACTACACGCCCGCATATGATATCGACCAACGCAAAATCATCGATACCTATGCCGTAGCGCAAAAACACATTGATCAAGGCATGAGTCTGACACTGTTCATGCGTTCAGTTTTGAAACCCGACCTTTACGAGTGGAAGGACAATGACAACTTGAAGATGACGACCCGGGACCTTAACCGGTTACGGAATTACGCCTGGACCAAGGGTATCAAGTCACTTTACTACATTCGAACATTCACAGAAGACGACGAAATCAAAACCGCAAATGAATGCGAGTCATGCATGATCTAGAGGATGTATTCAGGGTTAGCGCCCGTTTAACCCACCGACAACACGTTATTGGATCACGGTGCCCGTACACCTGTGAATTCTAACTAGGGAGACGAATAAATAACGATGGACTATTTATACTACAAAGCAATTAACTGGGATGACATTAAAGATAATTTCGATAAATACACGTGGGAACAACTCACCACTAACTTTTGGTTGGACATTCGGATTCCCGTCACGAATGATCAACCAGCTTGGCAACAGCTAGCAGACACTCAACAACAGGCCATTACCCGCATGTTGGCAGGTGCATCGATGTTAGCCGTCTACCAATCAGAGGTCGGCACTCCTGCCATTCGCCATGATCGGCGAACCCAACAAGAAGAATCCGTATTAAATACCATTACCTTCATGAAATCAGTCCATGCTAAGAGTTACACGACCATTTTCCGGGCCCTGATTCCAGGCAATGGTGGCGCAAATCTCACTTGGGCAGACAATAATACTGATCTGCAAGCTGAAATCGACCAACTCGCTCAAACGAGCACCAATGGCACGGCTTTACAAAAAAAAGCCCTTTTTATTTTGACCGAAACTGGCCTTTCATTTGGTAAATATTGGACAACCCTTCAAACCCATTCTCTCGTCAATACCTACCAAATGTTGGCCAATATTCTTCGTGGAAGTGCCATCTTTAGTGCCTATGTCGGCTACAAATTTCACCTTGGGTTTGAAGACCTCGCGTCAAGTGACCAAGCTGAACTGCAGCATTGGATTAACACCCAGTTTGATCAACTCATGCAAACCGAAAAAGATTTCCTAGAAGCTAACCTTGACGATGCCACCGAAGCCATCAATTTGGCCTACTATGGTGCTAATCATGCACTAATATCACTTGGTTTCGATGCTAGCTACGAGTTTCAGCCATCTCCACTAGTGGCGCAGATCAAGAAATTGATGATTGACCAAAATCAATTTTTGCAACAGGTAACGGCTGCAAACAATGAATCGGACACTGAAAAAATGACCGATGAAGACTACGACTTTTAAGGAGTATTCAACTAATGAGCTATAAAACAATTAATTGGGACATCATCGAAGACGAACTTGACGAATATGTATGGGATAAAGCAACGGCACAATACTGGCTGGATACGCGAGTACCTGTTTCTAATGATTTACGGGACTGGCGGACACTCTCTGGCACCGAAAAATCGGTTATCAATCGGGTTGTGGGTGGATTAGCCTTGCTGGACACACTCCAATCCGAAGAAGGAGTCGACGTGATGCGGCCCGACGTTCGGACACGAAAAGAAGCAGCAGTCCTCAATGACTTTTTGATGATGGAGTCAATTCATGCCAAAAGCTACGGCACTATTTTGACATCTTTGAACGATCAAGCCACTGTTGACGAAGTATTCAAATGGATGAACAATAATCCCAGAATGCAATACAAAGCCAAACGGATCAATGATATTTATCAAACGGGAAACAACCTTGAAAAGAAAGTTGCAAGCGTCTTTCTTGAAGGAGTTTTGTACTACACCAACTTTTTTACCCCACTTTGGTACCGTGGTAACAATAAGCTGGCAAATCTTTCTGAAGTTATCAAACTGGTGATCCGCGATGAATCTGTTCATGGTACCTACCTCGGCTACAAATTTCAATTGGGATATAACGAGCTATCGGCGACTGAACAAAAAACATTCAAAAAGTGGATGGATGAGTTGCTCGACGATCTCCTTGAGAACGAGTTTGCGTTCACCGAAGAAGTTTACGCGCCGATTGGGTTAGCGGAAGACGTTAAACAATTCGTTCACTACAACGCCAACAAGGCGCTCCAAAATATGGGCTTTGAATCCCGCTTCCCCAATGCTGAGATTAAAGATATCAACCCAATCGTAATGAACGGAATTTCAACCGAAACGGCCAATCATGATTTCTTTTCACAAGTTGGTGCTGGCTATCTAATGGGTAATGCTGAAGCTATGAGTAGCGGCGACTATGACTTCTAACATAGGCTTCTAGGCATAATTAAAATTAAAAAAAGGCTAATATCTACAGGAAATATTAAAGTAAAGCCCCCTGAGTTGTACTAGTCCCTGTCAAGTTATCATTTGAAATAATATAAGTTTTGCTTTGCTTAAACGGCCTCATTCCAGTATTCAGCTGGGGTGAGGTCGTTTCTTGCTGGTGAACGATCTAGTTGATTAAAATAGTTGATGCCTTCTTCGACCAATGCCACTAATTTAATTAGACTTATTAAGTAAAGAAAATAGGGACCCTTTCAGTTAACATGTGCTAACCAAAAGGGGGCCCTATTTTCTTTTAATACCGTATTTCACACGGTATCGAATAAAGGTCGTCCGTTTAATACCTGTATTTCGGGACACATCAATGTCACTCATGCCAGCTCGATAAAGCTTAAAAGCATGTTGCAAACGGGGATCATCTTTGGCATATTGGGGTTTGCGCCCATGATATTTCCCCTGCTGCTTAGCCAGGGCAATGCCTTGTTGCTGGCGTTCAATGATCCGCTTCCGTTCACTTTCAGCCTGATACTTATAGAGTTCAATAATCAAATTGGTCATCAGTTGCCGTAAGTTGGGATCCGCAATCCCTGTCATGGACGGTAAATTCAACACATCTAGGGTGGCACCCTTATTTTGAATGGTGTTCATGATCTTAGTTAAATCCTGGTTGTTTCTGCCTAAGCGATCTAATTCAGTGACCATTACAATATCACCCTCACGAATATAGGCCAGCATTTTTTGCAGTTCTGGCCGATTAGTGTTAGCCCCACTTAATTTATCCGTAAATAATTTATCAACGTCTTTTAAAGCCGCTAACTGTCGATCTAAATGTTGCTCCTTGGAACTCACACGCGCATAACCGATTTTAGGCATTTCCAATTCTCCTTTTGGACAGTTCTAATGAACACTTTTAATTCCTAGTATAGCACAGAAATAAAAACGGCCACTAGGGTATACCCTAGTGGCCGTTTTTGATCCATTATCAATGGCTTTTTAAATTAGGGCCTAGTACTTTTGGAATGGAAATACTTTCCAACACCAAAAATTCTAGACCCAAATAAATTTACCTACGGGTTATTTATCAATTAACTTTGATAGATAATAACCAACTACAAATCCTAAAGTATTAGCAATCACGTCATTTATATCTACCCAACGATGTGTTATTGCCAAATTGTCTGTTATAAATTGAATAAATTCGATAGTGAATCCAATAAGGATTCCAGTTGTAATCACATGAGAAATTTTGAATTTGGGAGAGAATAAAATATAGGTAAATATTCCTAAGGGACAAGTCATAATGATATTTAGCCAGAATCCTAATTGATCTAATTCTTGAAAGGGAATGTAAGCAACTGGTGCCTTACCAATCATCATAAAGCTAATAGCTTGATTTGACGATGGCAATTTAATAGGTAAGATTGGGCTAAAACATAAAAAACAAATTGATAAGGCTGAAATTCCTAATAATACCCAGGCAAATAATTTTGAAATATGGTTAATAATTCATCATCTACTTTCATTATTAATTGAATTAAAAATATTGCGATAATTTATAAATTCTTCCTTAAATACATATTTTTGAAAACTAAATTTCAATTATAAGCATTTTTATCAAAACTATCACAAAAAAGTAGCAATAACGGAACTTTAACAAATCTTTTGAGAGCGTAAAATATCTTGTGTAAATGGTAGATTGTAAAAGTGAACTTAAATGACGGGTTCACCAACCGGAACAACGTGAAGGGCGGTAGGCAGGTTCTAATCAAAATCAAAACTTAATTTATGGCCGTCAAGCTTTAACTTGGCGTCAAACGACTTCCCCTTTTTGCTCTTGAAACGCTTTAATTGCGGTCTTCCCGAGCGTCTTGCTACTCCATTTCTTAGGTAAGGTAAAATCTTCACCTTGCTTGGGCTTCACAATGTAAAACTTCTGTTTATTTAAAACGGTCGCTTGCGGTGTTTCTAAGAATACTTCGGCGGCTTTTTGCGCTTGCTGTTGGTGATCGATTTGTTGCTTAATGGCTGCACTGCCATGATACCGTTCATTCATGGCACTTTGCAGACTGGATAGTGAGAAGAGTTGTGGACTAGCACGCTTTTTGTCTTGTTTTTGGACGTCCTTGATTAAACCGGCCTGTGAGCCTTTCTGAACGTGCTTAGCTTGCATGAATGTTATTAGCCCTGTTTCGTCTTTAAATCGCTGATAGGGGTCTAATTTTGCGACGAATTTTTGCTGATTAGCTAAAATTTCCGCATTTAGTTCAAAATAGGGTTTCGGCTTAAAGGTTTTGTTTACCTGGTCTCTTTGATAGACCATACCCAAGGCTGGCAGCTATACGTAACTAATCGAGCACGCTCTACGTACCAAATTTTTCTCAATATAAAATACATTATGGGCTACCATTCATACCAATTAACCAGTCGCTAATTTTGTGATTACAAGTGCATGCCTCCATCTTCATGCCGGTTTCGAGTTTGGTGTTGCCGCTGCTTTTTCGTCATTTCCCACTCGGTCTTTTTTAAACCTTGCGCCTGTTTTTGCCGTTCGTAATCTTCATCACGAGCATATAGAACAGTCATGATCGCGTCACTAAAGGCCGTCTTTAAGTAATAGTCCGGACTAACTGGTTTGTAATTTAGCGGTTGATAATGTCCAATATTTACTTTTCTATACTGGTCGTCCTTGGCTTGTTGCCCTTTTAACTGCTTTTGGATTTTCTCGATCTGACTGTTCTTAACCGTTGGATCGGCTTTGCATTCGCCAAAAAAGAGTTGTTTAGTGCCATCATGCTTTAAAACCCGTTGTAAGTGATGATTTTCTAACTGATCTAAGCTCAGCTGTCCCGATAAATAAGCTAGTCCTTGTTGATGTTCTTGGGGACTGAACACCTGTGGTGGATTTGCTTGCCACTGTTCAATTGTTTCAGCCTGACATGGCTTTAAAACAGGATCATAGTACATCACGGCTGTATAGGCTTGTTCCTGTTTAATCATTGGTAATTCATTAAAATTGCCGTTAGGAAAGGCTCTTCTTAAAACTTCCTGGTATTGGGTTTGAATAACTTGCTTAACAGCCATGATTGCCCGTAGGTCTTTGACTGCGCGAGTAATCTTTTGCTGCTCGGTTGGTGAATACTTTTCTAGTAGACCTTGATCAACGTGTTCTAGACTTTCTAAGCTATCATCATGAATCATCAGCGTATATTTAAGCTCGATTTTGACTTCTTTTTCTTGTTGCATTAATAACTTCCAGCCAACGTATGGCCGTTTGGTAAAGGTCAATAATTGTTGGGCCAACAAATCATCACGAATATTCATTAAACGTTCGTTTAATTCACTGCCTTTGAAAATCGTTTGTTCACTATTAGTTTCTTTAATCAATTCCCGTCGTTCAGCTTGTGTGGTCTGTTCAAAATTAAGCTCTGGATAAAGTTTTTTAGTCGTGCGATCAACCACTTTATTTAAGAGTTCATCTGCTTTTTTTAGTGAACTTTCTTGTTGGTTAATCGTCAATAATTGCTTAGTGACATCTTCACCAACAGCGTGCTTAATTAAGGTACTGTTTTTCCAATTAAATAGCATGCGCCGCTTATCATCTAAGTTCTCCAAACTGATATAAGTTTTCAGTTCATGGCTTAACTCTTTAACTACCCGTTTTTCATTAAACGAGAAGTGTTTACTTAGACTATCCAAGTGGCCTTGATTAACTACTTTCTCCTGCATATTTTTATAGCCAGCTTTGGACTTACGATAGTTCTTAACTTGTTGATTAAATGCCTTTCTTTCATGCCGCTTACTATTGATTCCCTCATGTTGAGTTGGTGTATCAGCTATTCCCTGTTCCATAAATGATTTTTCGCTGATCCGATCGGGAATATTTTTTTGCTCTAAAACTTGATTTACACTAACCGCCCAATTGTGCCGCCATTCAATCATTTTTTCTTTTTTATCCCAATCAACCAACCAAATTTTTCGGTTTCTCACATTCCCTGCAGGGGTCTTAGTTTTATTACCATGACTATCTAAAATGTATTCGGTTTTTGTTTTCTGTCCCCAAGTACCATCGGGGTTAAATGGGCGATTAGTTAACATCACGTGTGCGTGCGGATTATCTGGGTGGTCGCGATGAATTGCCACGTCGGCTACCATGCCCTCATCAACAAAATTTTCTTGCACATATTTTGTCAGTAATTCTTTCTGTTCGGATTCACTTAATTCTATCGGTAAAGCCACGTTAAATTCTTTTGCATACCGTGAGTTTGATTTACGATCTTTCTTTTCAACTTCATTCCATAATTGTTCTCGATCACTGGCCCATTCTGGTGCATTTTTGGGAGTTAAAATAAAGCTTTCTGGCATAACCGAGCGGGCATAAAAATAGCGGCGACCTTCCTTATCATCAAATAGCTTTTCACCACTTCGATAAGCGGCACTGGTAATCGCACTTCGTCCTTTACCAGCACTAATATTACTAAAGCTCATGTGAAAAATTGCCATGTCGGTCACCACCTTTCTTTGGGTTTATGGGTTTGACTTTGTTGTCGCCATCGGCGACTTCTAATACAAGTTTTAATGGGTTTAGCACAACGTCATCAAAGATGACGTGTAAGTGCGCATTGACCTCGTTTCACTCGGTCTGATGATTACCTTGACTTCAATTTAGTGTATGACTTTCGCTTCGCTATTTCAACTTTTATACTTTGACTTAACGTTTACCTTATGATATAGTGTCCGTGATTATTTTTAAGATGATTGGAGGGATAATTGTGACTCAAAGTAACTTAGAAAAACAAGAAGCTAAATTAAAACAGCTTAATCAAAAGATTAAAGCTGAAAAAAACAAAATTGAACAAAGCCTTGGTAAGGAAATCATTAAATCGGCTAATTTGAATTATGCAACGCTAACCACTCCACAAATTAAAATGATTGCTAAAAAATTTTCCGCCTTTTTAAATCAAGATCAAAATAACCAATAATAGTTAGGTGGTAATGACTATGCCTAATCAATATGAAAAACTAGTTCAGCAACAAGTACGTTTAAAGCAAAAAATTGAGCGGGAAGATTTTAAGCTGCGGCAATCTAAATACTACGAAAATCGGCAAGCCCGCAAAGCCCGTTCTCGCCGATTAATTCAAAAAGGTGCTTTGTTAGAAAAATACTTTCAAGCTGATACCCTTTCGGTTGAACAAACCGAAGAGCTTTTAAAAATATTTGCCGATTACATTAATGCCCATAAACCAAATAAACTCAAAAACGATCAACCTAATAACTAGGCCGATCGTTTTTATCTTCAGGATTATTTTTTGGCTTAACGGTAGATTGTAAAATTAATCCGAACGCTGTTCGGACAAAAAAGATCAGCTTCCTTTAGAACGTGTTTGGATACTTTGACATTCGATTTGATTTTAGTTAAATTAAATCAAAAACAGGAGTTTTTAATCCATGAAAAGCTTTGCACACCATTATAGTAGCGACATCTCTCGTGAACAATTTGAACTAATCCGGACAGATCTAGAAGGCATACGTAAGCGGACTAAGCCAAGAA
>NZ_QWZQ01000061.1 GCF_003885105.1 Lactiplantibacillus garii | reverse complement strand
CTTTAATATCTACGCTTAGATCATTTATCTTCATCGAGTATTCCCAGCTTTCCGCGATTAATGATTATAACCTTCCTCATCTGTGGATTATACCACCCATGAACACCAAGTTGCATGGCAATGTAGTCAAAAAAGTTTATGCCATCTCGTGGAACCGGATACTGCTTAATACCAAGCGTCCGCATTTGCTCTAATAGTTCACTCATAAAATCTAATTGGTTAATAATTACTGCATCAGACTTGATAACTGCCGTAACCAGCTCATTGTTTTCGGTTGCATATTTTTCAGCAGTTTTACCAAAGTCTTTACCAAAGTATATCCCACGTCCATTTCGGGACTGGAACTTTGTAGAATATTCCAGTGGCCCACGTAATAACTGATATTTACGATCGGTATAATGATAAATTTTCGCACCATCAGGAATCAACAGAGAATCCTTCCAATTAATAATAGTTGGTTTCACATCATAGCCCAGTTGGTGAGCACAGTCCAACATATTTTGGCGGTATGCCCCGTGATAAATATCGTCCGGTACGTCTGGCCGTGACCGTTTAACTTGAACTATCATGCCTTTAAGCTGAGCAGCGGTTAGCTCACTGATACGGGCAACTGGCTTCTTACTCAACATTTGAGTAATCTCACCATTATTCCAAACCTTTTTGACCGTTTCGTACTCTTTCCGCCAATCAGCATAGGTGACGTTCTTTATTAGCTTACCCTTGCCAGTTTTGGGTCCACGCATCTAACGCTCGCCAACGTCCGGTAAGTCGACAATCCACGGAACCGTAGTACAGCGACAACGGCATGATCAGTGGGTAATTAATTCCCGGTTTACGATCCTTTACTGCAAAATGCGGGCCGTCAAGGCGTCCGTAAACGTCGCAAGTGTGGCTTTCTAAAGTAGCCATGTACTCGTACACATCAATGTCACTTTCGTCGTAACTCTTAGCGGTAGCTTCTTCTTGAACGTGGCCCATTCAGACTGAACAATGTTATGACTTTGGTCGCGCTTCACATCTTGAAATTGAGCATACATTCGTCGGGCAGCCTTATCTGGCTCCCAACGAATTAATCCTCATCAACACCAGTTGACAAAGAGACATAAAAAAAAGACCCACAACTGGGTCTTCGTAAGGGCGGTAGGTGGGAATCGAACCCACGCGTGCTGGATCCACAAACCAGTGTGTTAACCACTTCACCACTACCGCCATCAACACAATTTAGTATACACTATTTTAACGGTCTGCAAAGTCCTTTTTAGTAAGTTCTCAATTTTTTTTGCATAAATATAGAAAAAGGTTTCTTTTTGTCGGATTTTTGGTTATAATTAATGATGTTGTTAAATATTCATGCCCCAGTGGCGGAACTGGCAGACGCGCAGCGTTCAGGTCGCTGTATTGGCAACAATGTACAGGTTCGAATCCTGCCTGGGGCATTAGTGTTAACACGAGTAAAAGAAAAGCCACGACAAACGTTAATTTGTCGGGCTTTTTTATTGGCTTCAGCCAGCACAAAACCAGCACCTAAACCACCCGGTGTGGTGTCATTTAGGCGCTGGTTTTTTCGTAAAGTCCCCCGCTTAACCCCACGTTTCTAAAAAGGCCCCCTAAACTGAACAAGCTTGTTCAGTTTAGGAGGCCTAATTTTAATTATTCCGCGTTGATCCAATCCTTTAAGGCCGCGCCGGTCCGCGACGTAGCGACTTGCACCGCGTTGCGCGGCGTACCGCTGTACATGATCTGACCGCCGTACTGGCCGGCGTCCGGCCCCACGTCGATCAACCAGTCGGCCTGACTGATCACCGCTAAGTTGTGTTCAATAATAATTAACGAGTTTCCGGCCGTGACGAGTTGATCAAACAGTTTTAATAACCGTTCGGTATCTTGTAAATGTAAGCCGGCGGTCGGTTCATCCAACAGGTAAACCGTCCCGCGCTTGCCGAGTTCAACGGCGAGTTTTAACCGTTGGAGTTCACCCCCCGACAAGGTCGTTAACGGCTGGGCCAGCGTCAGGTAGCCTAACCCGACCCGGTCCAAGTCGTTCAACTGGGTCGCAACTTTAGGCGTCTCGGCGAAAAATTCCCGGGCCGCCGTGACCGACAGCTGTAACACGTCCGCGATGGTTTTCCCGTGGTAGCGGTACCCCAACGCGGTCGCGTTATAGCGCTGACCGTGACACAGTTCGCAAGTTTGAACGACCGGGTCCATGAAGGCCATGTTGGTGATGGTCACGCCCTTACCCTTACAACGCGGGCAAGCGCCCTTACCATTGTAACTAAACCAGCTGGTGGCGACCCCGTTGGCCTTGCCGAATAACTGGCGAACGTGGTCTAAAATGCCTAAATACGTCGCCGGCGTGGAGCGGATGTTGATGCCGACCGGCGTTTGGGCTAAGTCGATGTAGTCCCCGGTCAACTGGCGTTTTAGCGCCGTGACCAGCGAACTTTTCCCGGAACCGGCGACCCCCGAGATCACCGTCATGACGCCGAGCGGAATCGCCACGCTGACGTCCTTTAAGTTGTTATCCCGGACGTTTTTCAAGGCCAACTGGCCACTGGCCGAACGCTCTTGCCGCCAGTGGTGCGGTTTGCGCAGCCAGTTACCGGTCAGCGTATCGGAACGTAACAGCTCCGGGTACGTCCCGGTAAAGGTGACCTGACCGCCAGCCCGACCCGCTTGCGGGCCCATTTCCACCACGTAATCGGCAAAACTGAACATCGCCGGGTTGTGTTCCACGATCAAAATCGTGTTCCCCTTGTCCTTCAACTTGGTCAGCGCCCGCTTGATCAACTGAATGTCGTGCGGGTGCAGGCCTACGCTGGGTTCGTCCAAAATGTAGACCATGTCGACCAGCGCGCTGGTCAGGTACTTGGCAATCTTGATCCGCTGGGCTTCCCCGCCGGACAGCGAGCTGGTCCCGCGGTCCAACGTCAGGTAGTCCAGACCAATGTCGACGAGCGACTGGATCTTAGTGGTCAATTCCCGTACCACGTCAGTTGCGAGCGGCGCGTCGATGGCGTTTAGAAAACTTAGCACGTGTTTCAGGTCCATCGCGCTCACTTCAGCGATGTTCTTCCCGTTGATCCGGTTGGTCAAAACTTCCGGTTTCAGGCGGGTCCCGTGACAAGCCGGGCACGGTTTACGGGTGACGATCGCCGCAATCGCGTCGCGGTGGTGCTGAGCTTCCTTTTTCCCAATAATTGAACGCCGAATTCGGGGAACGACCCCTTCGTACAGCGCCGTGCGGGGAAAGCCTTCCCCGGGATGGGCGAGTTTTTGTTGTGGCGCGTGCATCAGCAGGTCGTACTCGGCGGCCGTGTAGTCCTTGATGGGCTTGTCGTCGTCAAACAGCCCGCTGGTCGCATAGCGTCGCCACCGCCACGTATCCGGCGAAAAGCTGACAAAGGTGATGGCGCCCTGATTCAGCGACTTTTCGGGGTCAATCAGCTGACTTTCGTCAATGTCGTCCACGTAACCGAGCCCCTGACAGGTTGGGCACATCCCCTGTGGCAGGTTAAACGAAAACGTGTCGGAGTAGCCGATAAACGGTTGCCCCACCCGCGAAAATAAGAGCCGTAACAACGAATAGATGCCGGTGTAGGTCGCCAAAGTTGAACGGGCGTTTTTACCGAGCCGCTGCTGGGCGATCACGATGGCCACCGGTAAGTGGTCGATTGCCGCCACGTGCGGCTGGCCGTACTTGGGGAGGTACTGTTGGGTGAAACTCGGAAACGTTTCGTTCAGTTCACGCCGGGACGCCGCGGCAATCGTATCAAATACTAGTGACGACTTACCGGACCCCGATAAACCGACGAACACCGTGGTGGCGTATTTAGGAACCTTTAAATTAACGTGTTTTAAATTATTTTGCTGGGCGTCTTGAACGTCGATAAAACCGTGGGTAAATTCCGTTTGCATACTGACCCCTTCCCGTGCGCCGAAGCGCACCACTAAAAAAAGGACTGAAACCGAAGTTCAACCCTTTGTTTAAAATCTGAACTAAACGGACTCGTCGACCAGTTTCACGACCGTCCCGTAACCGGTAACGACCAAAAACCGCGGGGCCACGCTCATTTGCGCAATTTCCGTGTTAAAGTTCACGTAAATTAAGCCGTCACCCCCACTTTCTTCGGCTTTTTTTAACAACGCCGGCTTAACTTGTTCGATCAAGTCGTCAAAGCGTTCAAACTGATCAATCCCGTCCGATTCAAACATTAAGTGTTTCGTGACCGAAACGACCCCCTTGATCATGTGGGACCGTTGTAAATCTCCGGTTGTCATAAACATCGTAACCACTCCCTACGTTGTCTTAATTCTACTTGATATTAAGTAAGCTCGCAAACGTTGGCAAATTAATTGACCATTTTTCATAAAAAGACTAAAACGGGAACTAGGGAGTGATATTTTGACAACTGCAACTCAACTTTTACAACAATATACGTTCGAACCGGTCACCACGACCACCAAGTTTGAACAACACACCTTAGCGGTCCAACACCAGGACCGTGCGATCCCGTTTGGCCATTTTAAGCTCCGGCTCAAAAACATTGATAGCCAGCAAGACTACGACCTAGAGTTAAAACAACGTTTACAGCTCACCGCGACGTCCGGGTTCCAGTTACGTTCCCGGCTCCACGGCGTGCGGATCAACCACGCGCACCACGCCGGCAAGGCCAGCTACCAAGTCCACGCGACCTTGGTCGTTAAACGGACCCCGAAGTCCGACCACGACCTGCAGCACGCGAAGGTCAGCGCCGATTGTTTGATCCCGGTCAGCCAGCACGTGGCCAAAACGTTACCCGACCAAGTGCCGCTCTACGTCTTCACGGATAGTCACAAACTGACCATTAACCAGACCGCGATGGCAAAACTCTTCTTGAAATGTGTCGGCAACGACGCCCTTGCTTTCGCCAGCTAACCAACCGTTTATAATTATTTGCATTAAATCTTATAAGTATGACGGATATTTATTGCATTTAGCTAATTAATTGCGTACAATGTACTAGAAAGAAATCAAGGAGGTCAGTTTTAATGGCAACACCAACTAAAAACATCTTATTGGACGAACAACTGTGTTTCGCCCTCTACACCGCTAGCAAACGGTTTAACCATTTCTACGCCGAAGCTTTAGCGCCATTTAAGCTTACCTATCCGCAGTACATTACGCTGTTAGCTTTATGGGAAAATAGCCCGATGACGGTCCGGGAATTGGGCTCACACGTCAACTTAGACAGTGGTACCCTCACCCCGCTGCTAAAACGCATGCAGACACAGGGATGGGTCGAACGGAAACGCGACGAAAACGACGAACGCCAAGTCAACATTTCGTTGTCGCAAAAGGCGATCGACGCCAAACCGGAAATTTTCGCCCACGTTAATTCGTGCATGGACCTGCTCGGAATGGACGAAAAAACCTATAACGCTACCCGCGACACCGTCAATTTCGCGGCGGAACGGATCAAAAATGCCGACCCGAAAACGGTCAAGTTTACGAGTAACGAACTTTAATTAGCAGTTTAAGCAGACGCCGGATGTTTTGTCCGGCGTCTTTTTTTAGGCAAAAATTATTTTTAACGCAAAAAAAATGACTCTACCGCCAGAAGCAGTAGGGCCAAAGAGTTAGGTTTAAGTACAATATGGGGGATTGTACTTGCTTGTCCATCCACTTTGGGGGAGTAAAATGAACAAGTGTATAACTATTAGGTACAAGAGTATACTATTACATAATTGTGAAGAAAGTGTGAAGATTGGCCCAAAACGGCAAAAAAATATATATTTATTTTTAAATGTATGATTGTTTTCCTATATGTATGACTTGTTTTAACCGTGGGTTGGCGACTAGAAACACCGCTCAATAAATTAGACATGCGAACGCGTGTCTACGCCCCCACCCTGCGGTAGAATGGGGCCGGAGGTGAGTACCAATGGAAATTGTTGACCATGGGTTAAGTTGGCTTTGGCGAACCGTTGTGATGATTGGGCTAATTGGGGGCGTTTTAGTGCCGCCAATGTTACTTAGGTTAATTAACCAATTAAAAGGTGATCCCAGCATGCTCGGCTGGCGCATTGCCCTAGTAGGGCTCTACTTTATCGTGTTTGGGGTCGTGATCCTGGCGGCGGCCAGCGTGACCCGCCATTACACCGGCGAATACCAGTTAAAACGCCTGCAACGCCGCGACTGGGGGCTGATCTTTGGGGGCTACCTGGTGATCATCATCCTCGAAAGCGGCTTTGAAGTCGTCAACCGGCTCTTTTACCACCAAACCCAGACCGCGAATAACGCCGCCATTGAAAACCTAATGGGTGGCAGTCAATTAGCGTTATGGATGATGGGCCTCAGTGCCATTTTTATCACGCCAGTCGTGGAAGAACTGGTGTTTCGCGGGGCGTTGACTAACTTGTTTTTTAAACGCACGGTGTTCAAAATCCTGTTGAGCGGCCTAGTTTTTGGCAGTTTACATAGTAGTTCAACGCTACCGAGTTTTTTGATTTACGTCGTGATGGGCTTGATCTTAGCCACGGTCTACCGTTGTTCGGGTAAAATCAAAGCGTCGATTGTATTGCACTTTGTCATCAACGCCGCGGCCATCAGTCTGATGATTTTACAATTAACCTAAAGCAAGGTCTGAAACGCCATCAAGCTTTGGACCCCGCACCCGTCAACTTTGGACCCCCGTCACGCGCTTTTGGCACTACTACGTTTTAGCGCTCACCGGTTCCCCTAACCGTGCCAGTCGGCGTTGCAACTCCGCCCGTTCCTGTGGCGTTAGCTGGCGGGGTGGCGTCTTAGCCGGAGCCCCACTTGCCGGGTGTTGGGCCCACTTGGGGATAATTTCACGCCGCCGAGTTGCGGTACGTTGCTGGCGGGGACCCGTTTTTTTCCGGGGCATCGCGACGGCGCGCTGTGCTTCGGGCAAGGTGGTCACCGACTGGGCCGCCCAACCCGTCAAGATGGCGCCCACGTACTTGAGCGCCCCGTTTGCCTGGACGTTGTAGGTTCCGGCCGTTTCGATTGCGAACTGAACCAGTTCCGGTTGAAATTGCTCTAACCAGGCGGTCAGCTGCCGGCGGGCAACCACGTTCGGTGCCGGCCACAGTGCGCACCAAGTCGCCAGTACGGGCGTGGACGGGGCAGCGCCCTCCTCTTCATCCCCTTGATCAAGACTTGGTAATTCAGGACTAACTGCGTGAGGACTTAGTAGTATGGGCGTGCCCGGTGCGGGGGCTGCCACCGCCGGTTTTACCGGCTCCGGTGCGGCCGGCGTGGCAGTTGCCCACAGCGGGTGATCCGCTAACTGCCACTCACTTTTAAGCACCCGCCCCTGCGCGTCACGGGCCCGAACGCGGCGCAGGTATCCGTGCACCTGTAACTCCTTTAAGGCGCTGCGTAACGCGTCGCGGCCGTCCTTAGCGTGGGTGACCAGTTCCGTTTCGTAAAAATCCCAGTCGTCGGGCAACGACCACAGGTACATAAACACGCCGCGGGCCTTCCAGCTCAACGTCGCGTCCCGCACGACCCGGTTATCAAACACCGTAAAATCCGTTGTGACCACCTTACTCATTTTCATTCCAAATCCCCTCCGTTAAACAAACGTTGCCTACACTTTATTAACGTTTAACGGAACCCGATTGTGCAAATAACGTCAAAAAAAAGCGCCGTGTCCGCAGACCGGCGTTGCTAGCGTGCCAGGTTGCCAAACCAAACCAATAGCACGTCAAAAATTAAAAATAGCAAGTTAAATTGTAATAACCACCAGTTCATCAAGCCCTTCTCGCGAACCATCCCGGCGACCGATAAGCCCATGCCAATCAACGGGATCAGGCCCCCTTGAAAAATCCGGTACAGCGGCAGGTAGGCCTGTTCGGCGACAAACGCCGGCCCGGTCAGTTGCCCCAGCAACACGAATAGCAAAAATACCCCGATATTTAAAAGCGAGCAGGCAAACGCCGTCTCGGTCAGCGTCCCCATTGATAAGCGAAAATGAAACCCGTAACGCAGGACGACCGTCCCGATGATCCCCACGATCAAAATAATGCCAATAACTAACATGTGTGATTCACGACTCCTTTACCTGTCGTTTTCACCTTACGCTAAAATTCGCACCCCGCCTACCGCTTCACACCAAGCTTAACGTTTTTTTAGCAAAACCTGGAAGCAATAAAAAAGCCTAGACCACGTCTAGGCCGCATCCCAATGATTCATTTTCGCTAACTCTTTGACGCTACCGGTACTTTGAGCACCTTCGACTTTAACCCAACGACTTGAACCACTACTCGCTTTTGACCCTTCACGGACATTCGGACCAAAAAGCGACCACTTTGCTTGTTAGAAATCACCTGACGCACCTTCTTGCCACTCCTAAACGTGACAATCACCCCGTGCTTCGTCCGGCCACTAATGGTCGCGGTTTCGGCGTTTGACTGATAATCCATTTTAGCCACGACTTGGTGATGGCTGTGCCGGTGGTAATCCCCCTGCAAACTATACTCCGAGCCCAAAATTAACAGACAACCGGCAAACACCATTAAGGTCAATGACCAAAATTGTTTCAATCAACGCACCCCCTTCGACCAGTCCCCATAACTGGTCCTTCGATAGTCTTATCATAACCGGGGAAAACGCTGGGAACACAAAAAAGGTGCAAAGCCTAAAATAGCTTGCACCAACGTTAATTCGTTTTCGTGAAAAATAACGGTTTTGTTACATAAGAGTTAATTAACTCAGTTCAACCGACCAGTCGGACTTCTTGATCAGCTGTAAAAGGTCGTGCATCTTCCGAATGGCGATGTCGACGGTCTCGCCGTTTTCAAAGTAACCGAGCTGGTGCTGCTTATCAACACGGACCAGCATCTGCGGGTTGACTAGAAAACTTTTATGGACCCGAAAAAGTTCCGGGTGCGCCACGGTCTCGTCACTGATCTTACCGTTGTACTGAACTAAACGGTCGACTAAGTGCAGCACCAATTTATTGCGACTCGTCCCGGTTTCAATGAAGAGCACTTGGTCCAGCGGTAAATTGAACAGCTGGCCGCCCTTCGAGTAGGAAAACATCGCCTTACTAACAGCGCCCTGCTTAGTGTAGCGGTCGTAGGCGATTCGGATATCGGTTTCGACCTTGGACTTGACCGTGTCGGGACCCAAGTCCTTGACGATAAAGTCCAACGGTTCGATCCGCCGTTCAAAGGTCAAAAAGGCCATTTCCGAGTGGGTCGAAACGAACACGATTTTAGCGTTAACGTCCAGTTCACGGATTTTAGTCGCCAACTCCAACCCGTTCAGCGTCTGGCCCGGGTACTCAATGTCTAAAAAGTAGAGTCCCTCCACCGCGGGCTGACTTTGTAAATAATCCACTAACTGTTGCGCCCGGTCAGTGGCGAGCGTCAGTTCCATGTCAAAATCATTGATCATGATGTGGTTCGCGATGGTCTGCTTTAACGTAGCTAATTGTTCCGGATCATCTTCAACGACAAAAGTTTTTAACACCCTGACTTCACTCACTTTCAATACTAATAATAAATTCAAATCGCTGGCGGGCCCCCAGCTCGTAAGTCACGTTCTCCAGCGGGTCCAGTAGTTCGCGGACGGTGGCTAAGCCCTGCCCGTGACCGGCGCCCTTCGAGGTGTGCCCGGCAACTAGTAAATCGTCCAGCCGTTTGATGGGCTGACGTAACGAATTGGTAAACATTAACTCCACCATCTTCGGATACTTAACGACCGCGACGGCAATTTGACCGTCTGGCTGACCAGTCACCGCTTCAATGGCGTTGTCCAGTAAGATCCCGCTGACCCGCGCCAGCGTGACCGGGTCGATCGCCAAGTGTTCCACCGGCGCGTCGGCTTCTAGCCGGACTTGGATGCCGGCCTGGCGCGCGACGGAAAACTTATTTTGAATGATGGCTTTTAGCGACTTATCCTTGATCTGTTCCAAGTTATCAAAGTGCCCGAAATCCCGGGTCAAACTCTGCTTGGAGCGCGCCACGACCGAATCGAAGTAGTGTTTTAATTCAGGGTCGTGGGCCGTGTTGATGTATTCACTCAACGACAACAGGATATTTTGGTAGTCGTGCCGAAATTTTCTTAAATTTTGATAACTACTTTCAAGATTATCGACGTAAATGTCGTACTGGTGCCGCTCTAACGCTTGGCGGTGCGCCTGTACCCGCATTGTATAGCTATAGAACAGGTAAATAAAGGTCCCGGCGTTGATCATCAAAATCGCGACTAATATGATCATTAAGATTCCTAAAAATCCAGAGCCGATGTTGTAATTATCCGCGGCGGTCGTAATCGCGAAAAAGGCAATGGCGACCACTACCAGGGCACTCACGACCACGTTAAGCATCAGGTCATCCGTGAACTGCCGCGGGTGCCGCTTTTGAATCATTTTAAAGCTGAGGGCCACGGCTAACATGCAGGCCGTGACGATGATTTCACCGACCACTTCGAACAACCAACCGCTCCACTGGTCGAGTCCGAAGTTAAACAGGTGAAAAATCATTTCGGTGGCGTAATTGCCAAAGAAACTGAACAAAATGTAGGCCAGCGTCGCCGTTAAGCTCGTGACGATAAAGTACCGTTTTCTACGAACAAACGCTAACAGCCCTAAGTTCACTAAGAACGTAATAATATCCGAATAATCGTCGTACAGCATGTAAAGTCCGGTTAAGAAGGCCGCCATCAACACGACGGTGGCGTAGACTTTGCGCTGCCGTAATTCGTGGTTCATCAGGATCTGTAAAATAAACACCAACATGACCGAATACCAGTGGTCAAACGCGGCGATGTACCAATAAACGTAGACGATGACTGCACCCCCTCCCCGTATACCGATAGTTCAATACTCTTATTGTAGCGAAAGACATCCCGTTTGTATATTTAGGCAAGCAAAACTTAATAATC
>NZ_QWZQ01000060.1 GCF_003885105.1 Lactiplantibacillus garii | reverse complement strand
ATTATATTAATTAAAAGGCATGTAATCATTTTAAACAAAAAAGAATTTTAAGCGGGGATAAGCAAATGAATAAAGGGATGTTAATTAAAGTCGTTACCGTAGCTGCCGTAGTGACGGTTGGGGGCATTACTCCCATCAACGGGCAGGCCAGTGCTACGTATCACCGGGGGAAAATCACTAAAATTAAGCACCGGGCGTACTATACGACGAAATCGGGCAAGTCGTATCGTTTCAAGGGTAAGGCCAAGCATTTAAAACTAACGGCTAATCATAAGCTGAAAAGTTATCAAAAAACGACCTGGGTTGCGACGCGCAAAGTCACGCTAACCAAACACGGTCATAAGACGGTTTATTATGACGTGACGAACGCGCGCAACCATGCGCGTGGTTGGGTCCGGCGCAGTTATTTAAAAGCCGGTCGTAACTTTCAAATGACAAATCCTAAAAAAATGACCACGAAGCGGTATGTCCGGGCTAAGAAGGGCAAAATTTACCAACTAAAAGGCAATCGCAACTACGTTAAATTCACGAAGGGGCGGGCGTTAGTGGCTGGTAAGACCTATAAAGCAACGAAACGCCGGACGGTTTACAAGCGCGGCAAGGCCGTGACGTATTATTACGTCACTAGTTCACACGGCGTAAAGGGCTGGGTTTGGAATCACAGCTTGAAGGCGAAGCGCAAAGCTGCCACGAAGACACCGGTAAAAGTGACGACGACCATTACTGCCAAGCCGGCAACGCAACCACAAACAAAGGTAACACCGAGTCAGCCCGCTAAGCAGGTCACCCAGCCGACGACCACGCCTAAAGTGACGCCCACGACACCTAAAACGCCAACCACGACTCCGAGCCAACAGGGGCAGTATTCGAAGCACATTCAGTTGAGTACCAGTTGGATTCAGAATTTTAAAACGTACACCACGACTAACGACGCGAACCAGAAAGCCCAGGCCAAAAAAACACTAGATGGTTTGGCGCAGAGTGAGGCCCAACTGAATCAGTTTAGCGCCGGTGGTTTGAGCACGGCCCATCAATACAATACGGCCAACCTGCCGGATTCAGAACTGCTTAAGTTAAACGAATACTTTATGCAACTGGTGAACGGTGCCAGAACGGACCTGGGTTATCGCGATACGGCCTACGTTAATACCAACGACATTGCCTTTGCTAAGGACATTGCGCAACATTATGGGAATTATCAGTGGTCCAAGTACGGTCATGATTTACCGGTGATCAACGCGGCGGCAAAGGCCCGCGGACTTAGAACCCACCCGACCCTCAATTTTTATGAAAACCTTGGCGTTGGGGCAACTAGTTTTACGAAGAATTATTTATACTCGGAAGCCGAGTTGTATAAAATGATTTACGATCAGGTGACGAACTTTATCACTGGTGATGCCAATTCAAACTATGGGCACGCTCAGGGGATTTTGATTTCCGCCAATAACTACGGGCTAGCGTTGGCCGTGGCTGAACGCGACGAGGCGCAAACGGGGATCCCGATGACGACTTATGAAACGGATGTGCACGTCGTCAGTGTGACCGATACCGTTAATACGCAGCTAATTTTAAATCACGCCGACTTTGAGCCGACCTACGGGATTACGTCTAAGGCGACCATTAAACCCAATGCCCAGCAGGCCGCGGCCCAGTACGCCTATAATGTTGATTTAAGGGCGCTTGAAGTTGCCCAAAATCGAAATCAAGCGGCGGAAGTTGCCAAACTACAGGCTAAACTTGCGGTTGACCGTACGACGTTAGACAAGGCTAACGAGGCCATGTAACGCATCCAAAATATACTATTGATTGCTTCGTAATTGTTAGACCAAAGTCTAGTGATTATGAGGCATTTTTTATGGAGGAAAAGCGACTACCAGATTAGTTGATGTTAACTGGGTAGCGTGCGCCATGAATAATTTAACCGGGCAAAGATGGCACGGGTGAAATATTTCGGTATAATAAAGGTATATTAATAGTTAAATAAAAAATCATCTATTTAATTGTGTTAATCAATTAAGTATAGTGGCCGGTCATGACAAAACGGGGTGAGGTACAGATCACGTGATTCGGCATAACGAAAAGGGAGCGAAAGCTGATCAATGGGCATTCCAATGGTCAGCGACACGGATAAAACGGGGTGAATAAAATGGAGCATGGTAAAACTTATCGCACCACTTGTGGCGCGGGAAAAGGTGCTGGGCACAAGTTTTGTGGCAACTGCGGGGCAGCCGTCACGGCCGAACAGGAATTTTGTACGACCTGTGGTCAGAAACTGGGCGCGACATCTACGTCTGCTAAGGGGACGGACGCGGTACATAAGGTCACTGACACGGTGGTGCAAAAGACCACCAACTTAGCCGACCTGGCTAGTCAAAAAATCAAACCGTTCTGGTTAGCGGCCGGACTTAAGTATACGAAGGTTGGTAACTGATGAAAAAAATAACTTTGATGAGTACCAGCTTATTGTTACTACTAGCGTTGAGTGCTTGTGGAAAAACTCAAAATCAGGCGAAATCAGCCAGCAAGTCCAGCGCGACGCACGAACGGATTGGAAAAACAACCACTAAGACTAACAAGGCGGCGAGTCGTTCAACCGCCACGGCCACCAGCCAAACAACCACTAAAACATCGGGGACTGCGATGAATCTGGCTCAAATCAAGCGCGGCGATTACAGTGGGCTGGCTAGCCACTGGCACCAAGTCGCCATGACTTATAACCGCCAGGACGGCAAGGGCGTGCACTACAAAACGGGTGGTGACAAACACTTATCAGTTTCTAAAAGTACTATTACGGATGGTAATGTCACGTTGCGTGGCGACCAGTTTACCGATGACGGTGGCGATACCCATTCGGTTAATTTTAAAGGGGATCATGGCAGCTTAGTTACGCTCTTAGACGATTCCGATAAAGTTGGCGTTAACTGGGCGGTCACTTTTTATCCGAAGGGTTCGACCGATAAAATCAAGCTCAATTCGGATACTAAGAAGAATACTCAGGACCTGATTACGATCTGGGATAGCGGCTCGCAGTACACCGCCATTTTCGCGCCGTCGACGGCTAAAACCACGACGAAACGGTTAAACTTAGCACAACTAGCCGATAATAATTTTTCCAGCCTGGTCGGTCGCTGGAAGAACCCGGCCGGCAAAGTACTGACGGTCACGAACCGGGTGGCGAAAAGACCGAAGAGTAGCCAGTTAGCGTTGGCCGCTGGCGCGGTAATTCAAGAAAAAAGCAGTGACGGTAAGCAACAGGTCATTGGCGCTGGAAAAGTCACCAACGGGATGATTCAGGGAAGCTTCGGCAGTTTTAGTAACATGACGA
This sequence comes from Lactiplantibacillus garii, assembly GCF_003885105.1. Taxonomy (GTDB): domain Bacteria; phylum Bacillota; class Bacilli; order Lactobacillales; family Lactobacillaceae; genus Lactiplantibacillus; species Lactiplantibacillus garii. The sequence goes on along the minus strand of NZ_QWZQ01000060.1, from coordinate 8,186 downwards.
TGGAACCGCTGCTGATCGTGCCGGCGGGGGTCAAAGCGGAAAAGGGCGATGACTCAAACGTGAAAAAGGACCGTTTGATCATGGGCGGCGGTCAGGGCGGTTACGCGAGTGAGGCGTACTACCGCGACTAGGATACGGAATAAATGGAAGGGCGAGGGAAACGATGAATACTTACTTAGTGGGTCCTGATAAGAAGAACCTATTTGGCCGGCGATCAACTTGGGATTTTGATCAAGCACTTGAAGCCGCGGAAAGCGGGGACGTGATTGAAATTCAGGCTGGTTTCTGTCCGGTTGACGAACAAAATAACCAATCAATCGTGATTAACAAGGATTTGACTATTCAGGGGCACGTTGAGGCGACCGAGACTGGTCAGAACTTTACTAACGTTATTGATGGGGTCGTCGTGGTCGACGGTGCTACGGTGACGCTTAAAGATATTTGCGTGCAAAAACGGGTTGATAAGAGTAACTGTCTGTCCGTCAAAAAGGGTGCTACGCTGATTGCGGACAACGTGTACTTGGTCTCGAGTGCTGAAAGTGGGAAAAATTACCCGGTGATTTTTATCAGTGGGCAGTCCCAAGTTAAACTAAACCACGTTGAAGTCGCCCCTACTAAACTTCACGACGGCAAGTTTCAAATTTTTGCGCAAAATAGTACCCTTGAAACTCAAAACTCAACGATTGCCGCAACCATTTCAATGGATCACGGCACGTTACGGACGCAGGATACGACCATCACGAATCGGGAAAGTAATGCGTTATTTGCCAAGAATAAGAGTCAGGTCACGGTGATTAATACGTTGATCCAGGGCGGCAAAGTTGGCGACAAGCGCTATTTTCCGTGTGTGCGGATCGTTAACTCGCAGTTGAGTACCAAGGACACGACGATTGCAATGCCGAATACGAACCAGGCACTCAGCCTGAGTGGGGCGACGGCCACGCTGGATAATAGTAAGGTTGATTCTTTACACGCCACCCAATCAACGGCCGTACTGAATAACACGTTCATCATGGAAAGTGTGGCGTTGTTCAAAAAGTCCAAATTAAGCGGCTCGCAAGGTTATTTGGTTGGGCACAATAATGGCAAGATTAACTTATACGCGGAACAAAACTCGGTCGTGGACGTTGAGAGGCTTAATTTCGGGATACTGTCGGTACCCAATATTAAGGTGGACCATAGCGTGAGTTTAAATACTGAACATTTAAGTTATGTCCAGTATGATCAAAAACAGGACCAATTTGTAACTGACGAACAGGGCTACTTACTGTTATCCGACCACCAGGGTGAAATTAAGTACTTCGGTGACTTACCCGCGTTGGAACAGCTGGACCAAATGATTGGAATTCAAAACGTGAAGGACGAAGTGAACGAATTTATCGCCATCGCGGAGATGAATAAAAAACGGCGCGACCAGGGGCTGGATAGCTCGGCCATGACGTTACACTCCCTGTTCTTAGGTAATCCGGGGACCGGGAAAACGACGGTGGCCCGCATTTTAGGAAAGATTCTTTACGAAAAGGGCATCATCGCCAAGCAGACCTTCGTGGAAGTTTCCCGTGCGGAGCTAGTTGGTGAATACATCGGTAAAACGGCGATCAAAACGCGCAAAGTGCTCGAGTCCGCGGTGGGCGGGGTGCTTTTCATTGATGAAGCCTACACCTTAGCAACTGGTGGTGCTCAAGATTTTGGTGGGGAAGCCATCAACGAAATTTTGAAATTTATGGAAGATCACCGCAGTGACATCGTCATTATTTTTGCCGGTTACACGGACGACATGGAGAAGTTTTTAAAGATGAACGACGGGCTGCGCAGCCGGATTCCGAACCGCTTTATGTTTGAAGACTATACACCAAAAGAGCTGGTTGCCATTGGTTTGTCAGACTTAAAGGCTAAGAATTACCGGGTAGACGCGGCGGCCTATACCGCGTTGGTTGACCATAACTTTGCAGTGGATAACGATCACAGCAATGGGCGCTGGATTCGCAACTTGAATGAACAAGTGGTCCGTAAGATGGCGGTACGGTTAGCCAAGAATCCGCAAGCGGATTTATCGCAGATCACTGAGCAGGATTTAGCTGACGCCCAGCAATAACGGCAAGTTTAGGGGGAGTAAAAAAGAGATGTCAGAAAAGAAGCATTACGTGCAACCACCCAAGAATAGTAATTTTAAACAAACGGTTAATAACGTTAAACGGAACTACGACTACTTAATGCCGGCTTACCGGAAACGGATGTATCTTCAGGTCGCAATTATGGCCGTCTTAGATTGGATCATGTACGGTTTGATCTTAGGCGCGTTCTTCCTGGAACCGTTAGCAACGCCGGGTCCCATGCAAACGGTATTGACGCTAGTATTCATGGTACTCCACGTTTTCTTAACGGTCGTCGGGGCGTATTTTTACCCGTTTTCACGGTACTGGTATTTACAAAGCTTCATCGGTCGGTTATTAAATAACATGTATTACTTTGGCGGCTTCTGGTCCGTGATTGGTAAGGTAATCGCGACCATGGTTGGTGGGGTCCTCATTGCGGGACTTCTTGCCCCAATCGCGGGCCCGCTAGTTTTGCGAAAGTGCCGGCGGGAAAATATCATGATTGGTCAGCAGCGTGATTAATCACCAGGTTATGAAAAAAGGAGGGGACAACGAATGATAATTTGTCCAAATTGCCACCACGAAAACGCGGCGGGCAGTGTTTTTTGCGGGGAGTGTGGTCAGCGGTTACCGGAAGCGACCACGGCGAATGCCCAGTCGAATGTGGCTAGTCATGAAGCTGAAAAAACAACTACGCGGGGTGCTAATCAACCGCAATCTACGGTGGTTAGTCCGTCGCGGCAGTCACGGGAAGCCATTTCGCCAAAGCAGCGGCCGTCGGGACTTAAATGGGTTATTTTAGTCGCGGTACTCGTCATTGTATTGGGGGGCGGCGCGCTGGTTTACCGGGGGACGTTTAGCAAGCAGCAGCAAGTGGCTAAAATCACCCAGGCGTTAGTTGACGGCGACAAGGCGACGCTGGCCAAGAGCCTGGTCAGTGACGACCCAAGTTTGAAAATCAACGAAACGACGGTGGCGCCACTCGCTACCTACGTTAAGCAGCATTCGTCCTACGCGCAGGACGCCCAAACGGACTTGCCGCACAACGGTTACACCAGCGACCATACGCTTAAAGTGGTCACGGCCGGTCACCAGTTGTTAGTCGTACCGGTCTACAAGTTACAGGTCACGACGATGCACCCGAAGATTGAGACGAATTTAAAAAACGCGGACATTGAGGCCAACGGGACCAAGCTTTCGACCACTAAGTATAGTCATGAAAACTATACGGCCGGGCCGTTAATGCCCGGGACCTACCATTTTAAGCTGGTCGGTGGTGCCGATTCGGCCAGCAAGGACGCCGTTTTGATGGGGAAGGCCAACGTTAACCAGAAGATCAAGCTGCTGGTGGCAACTAAGACCAGTTCCCAGGACGACACGAGTTCTAAGGACGAAGACACGCAAACGGCGACGGCCGGTCCAAAAGCTCCGAGCGTGGTCAAGAAACATACCGGGAACTCGTACGATCACTTAACGAGTCCGGCGCAAACGGCGGTGGACCGCATCAGTGACGCCGACGGGGTGGATACTGACGATTACACCTACACGGAAAGCGAGCCGCACACCGACGTTTACGAAATCAAGCTATACGACCGCGACACCAATAAGCTAACCGCTACTTACCGTTACGATAACGTTAACGATATTTTGGCGAAGTACGACCAGAGCAGCGGTAAGTTTGTGGAAGTGGACTAGAAATCAATTACTAAATAGTCGGTTAGCTCGTAATTCGAGCGCCGACTATTTTTGGCGTTAAAAGTCTGTTCACGCGTTTAACACCCCAATTACCAGTCCTGATAATTTAGGCGTATGCTAGTCAAAAGGGAGGAAAGTACGATGCAGGCAGTTATTTTTGATCAGTTTGGCGACCCCACGGTTCTTCGAACGGCAACTTTGCCGGTGCCGCCGTTAACCGTTAATCAGGTTTTGGTAAGGGTACACGCCGTGGCGGTCGACCACGTGGATACCTTTGTGCGCAGTGGCGCGTTTAAAACGCCGTTAGCCGAGCCACACGTGGCGGGACGTGATTTGGTGGGCACCGTTGCCCAAGTACCAACTGGGGAAACTCGGTTTACGGTGGGAGAACGGGTGTGGACCAATTCCGCCGGTTACGAAGGCAGGATGGGTGCGACTGCCGAGTACGTGGCCGTTGACGCCGACCGCTTGTACCCGGTGCCTACCGGCGTGGATGAGCAGCAGTTAGTGGCTGCCGTCCATTCGGCGGCGACCGCAGCCATCGTTTTAAACGACGTGATGCGCTTAACGGCGAGCCAGTCCATTTTGATTGAGGGCGCGGCTGGTAACGTGGGCCGCAAGTTCATTCAGCTGGCTCACGAGTTGGGCGCCAGCGTCACCACGACGTCGAATCCGGCCGACTTTGAACGCTGTCGGGCACTGGGAAGCGACTCAACGCTGGATTACCACGCCGACTTTGCCGCCGCGTTGCAGACTGCTGACCGTCAGTTTGACCACGTGATCGATACGTCGGGCCGGGTACCATTGCAAACTAACCTGGATTTATTGCGCTTAAACGGGCAGGTAACGTTAATTACCGCGCCGCGGGATAATCAGTTTAACTTCGCGGTCCGGCCATTCTACATGGCCCAAAAACGCATCGCCGGCTTTGTTATCAGTCACGCCACCGGTGCTCAACTCGGTACGGCCGCTAACTGGTTAAACCGGGAGTTTCAGCGGGGCCGTCTGCTGGAAGACCAGGTTGCCTGCCGGTCGTTTGCGCAGGCAAGTGCCGTGCACGCCGCGCTGGAGGCCGGGGAGGATTACCGGCAGCGGTTTGTACTAGTGCCAAATCAAGTGGATTAAAAAATCGCGGGTTCTCGTTAAAATGAGAATCCGCGGTTATCTTATTTCGTGAAGTATAGGGTGCTGACGTCGACACCGACGGCAAGCGCCTTTTTGTGTTTGTAATGGGTCAAACGCATCGTTGTGGATTCGCTAACTTGATGGCCCTTTTTGTTGATTAAATAAAATGAAACAAATTTTTTGCCCTTATGGACGCCAAGTTTGTGTCCCTTAAAAGTGCCAATTGGTTGCGGCCCCTTAACGTAACGGGACTTAACGATGAGCTTGGAATGCTTCTTTATTTTAAAATTGCTAGCGTGTTTTAACTTCCACGTACCCCGGTAAGCCTTTGGAATTTTTTGATGAACGCTTTGTGCGCTTGCGGTCATTGGTTGTGTTGACACCTAGCGCAGTAGTTCCGTGAACGAGCAGTGACATTCCCGTGAGTAAACTTTTTTGCATGAAATTCATCTCCCCTAAAATTAGGGTAGCACACGGTTAATTGAAAGAAAAAATAATTAGTTGCGGGTAGTACGTTATTTTGGATGAAAAAAGTGGCACATTGTCGATAACAACCTATACATTGGATGACTATTATTATCAAAACGATAATTAGTAGAATGGTGGCATGCGTTTGAATTACTCACCGATTAAAACCAGCAATAGCGCAATCTGCAGGCAGTTGTCGTATAATGAATGTATTCTTAAAAAACGAGGAGATTATCATGGCAGAGACAACTCATTTTTACGAAACGTTCCAACCAGAACATTATGATATTTATATCGACATTAACCGTGAAAAGAAACAGTTTTCCGGGAAATCAACCATTACCGGGGACGCGCAAACGAAGGAAGTTTTGATTCACCAGAACTTCTTAACGATTGCGACCGTCCAAGCTGACGGCAAGGACGTCCCGTTTAGCGTCGACAATGCGATTCAAGGGATTCGGATCAGCCTCCCACAAACGGGAAAGGTGATCTTAGCCATTGACTACAGTGCCAAATTGACCGACAGCATGATGGGAATTTACCCGTCCTACTACGAAGTTAACGGCGAAAAGAAGCAGATCATCGGGACCCAGTTTGAAACGACCGCGGCCCGGCAAGCTTTCCCGTGTGTCGACGAACCGGAAGCCAAGGCTACTTTTGACCTCGCCATCAAATACGACGAACACGCTGGCGAAACGATTTTAAGTAACATGCCCGAAAAGCGGGAAGCAGACGGCGTGCACTACTTTGACACGACCGTTCGGATGTCAACTTACCTAATTGCGTTTGCCTTCGGTGAATTGCAGGGTAAAGAAACTAAGACCAAGAGCGGTGTAACGGTCGGCGTCTTCGGAACCAAGGCCCACAAAGCCAACGAACTCGACTTCGCGTTGGACATTGCCAAGCGTTCGATTGAATTTTACGAAGACTTTTACCAAACGCCGTACCCGTTGCCACATTCATGGCAATTGGCCTTACCCGATTTTTCCGCCGGCGCCATGGAAAACTGGGGGCTGGTTACTTACCGGGAAGCCTACTTACTGTTAGATCCCGATAACACCGCCTTAGAAATTAAACAACGGGTCGCTACCGTGATTGCTCATGAACTGGCGCACCAGTGGTTCGGTGACCTGGTCACCATGAAGTGGTGGGACAACCTCTGGCTTAACGAAAGCTTTGCTAACATGATGGAATACGTCGCCATCGACGCCCTCGAACCCGACTGGCACATTTGGGAAACTTTCCAAACGTCCGAAGCTTCAATGGCGTTGCAACGGGATGCGACTGACGGTGTACAATCCGTACACGTGCAGGTGGAAGACCCGGCTGAAATTGACTCCATTTTCGACAGCGCCATCGTTTACGCCAAGGGTGCCCGGATGTTAGTAATGGTCCGCGGGATGCTCGGTGACGACGCTCTACGGAAAGGCTTGAAGCAGTACTTCATTAATCACAAGTACGGCAACGCTACCGGTGACGATTTATGGCAGGCACTTGGCGACGCTTCCGGCATCCAAGTGGGCGACATCATGAACACTTGGCTGGAACAACCGGGCTACCCAGTGATCACGGCCGCCGTTAAGGACGGTCATTTAACGATTGCTCAGCAACAGTTCTTTATCGGTGACGGTAAGGAAATCGGCCGTTCGTGGAAGTTGCCGTTAAACAGTAACTACGCCGCTGCACCGGCCATTTTCAGCGATAAATCCGCTGACTTAGGCGACTACCAAGCCCTGCGGCAAGCAAACGGCAAACCGTTCCGTTTGAACGTTGGCAATAACTCCCACTTTATCGTGAAGTACGACCAAACGCTAATGGACGACATCTTGAACCACGTCGACGACTTAACGCCAATCGATCAGTTACAATTACTCCAAGACTTCCGGTTATTAGCGGAAGGCCGGCAAATTTCATACGCCAGCGTAGTACCGTTACTGGCCCGCTTCGCGGAAAGTCATTCCACGGTCGTTAACGCGGCGTTGTACCAGTTGGCCGGTAATTTACGCAAATTCGTGATGCCGGATTCTGACGAAGAAAAGCATTTGCAGGCTCTTTATGACCAGTTAAGTGCTAAGCAGGTTGAACGTTTAGGCTGGACGCCTAAAGCCGGTGAATCCTACGATGACCAGCTGACCCGGCCGTACGTTTTGAGCGCGGCACTGTACGCTAAGAATCAGAACGCCATTTTAGCCGCCCACGAACTATTCGAAGGCAACCAGAACGACTTACCAAGTTTACCCGCCGATATCCGGGTCTTCGTTTTACGTAACGAAGTCAAAAACTTTGGTAACCAGACGCTGTTTGACCAGTTGTTGAACGCTTACCGGCAGACGTCCGATGCCAGCTACAAGGCCGACATTTGCGACGCGTTGACGGCTACGCCGGATCAGAAATTACTGGGCGAAGTTATTGAAGCGTTTGAAGACGCCGAAACGATTAAGCCACAAGACTTGCGGGCTTGGTTCCGGGGCGTCTTAGCTAACCATGCTGGCGAACAACTGGCTTGGGACTGGATCCGTAACGACTGGGGCTGGTTGGAAGCCACGGTCGGCGGCGACATGGAATTCACCACGTACATCACGGTGGTTTCCCGCGTCTTCCATACCCAGGAACGGTTGGCAGAGTTTAAAGCCTTCTTTGAACCGAAGATCAACACCCCTGGTTTGACCCGTGAAATCAAGATGGACACCAAGGTCATCGAAAGTCGCGTGGCACTGGTGGAAGCGGAAAAGAACGATGTGAATAAAGCGGTGCAAGTGGTTATTAAGTAATTATCAATAGTTAACCGTTAAAATATAATAG
>NZ_QWZQ01000005.1 GCF_003885105.1 Lactiplantibacillus garii | reverse complement strand
TGGTATAACTACAAGCGTCGCCAAGAAACACTAAATGGCATGACCCCGAAAGAATTTCGGAATCATGCCATTCTAAAAACTGCATAGCTATTTTAATTATTTGAACTGTCTACTTGACTCGGAGCAGTCCCGCGGACCGTGTTTTTTAAGCTTAGCGTTTAATAGTGGTGACCCCGTTAACCACGTAGTTTGGGAAGTGGTGGTGACTTGCAGCCAAAACGTTATTAGCTACAATGGCCGCCATGCCGTCACGGGCCTCCACGGTGGCGTTACCGAGGTGGGGAGTTAAAACCACGTTAGCCATGGTTTTTAACGCGGGTTCCACGTCGGGTTCGTGTTCGTACACGTCGAGGGCCGCACCGGCAATTTGGTGGGCTTTAAGCGCGGTGACTAACGCGGCTTCGTCGACGATTGGTCCCCGTGCGGCGTTGATCAAATAGGCACTGGGTTTCATCTTGGATAAAGCGGTGGCGTCAATTAGGTGGGTTGTATTTTTATTCAATGGGAGGTGTAACGAAACCACGTCGGCCGTGGCCAGTAGTTCGTCCATGGAAACGAAGGTTGCCCCTAGTTGTGTTTCCACGCTAACGGGAAGGCGGTGGTGCTGGGTGTATACGATGGGCATGTCAAAGGCGTGCATTCGTTTGGCCACTTGTTGGCCGATTTGACCCATCCCAACGATACCTAAGGTTTTAGCTTGTAAGTTGTGGCCTAGGAAAAAGAGCGGGGCCCACCCGTTAAAACCGGTCGTCCGCATCAAATGGTCGCCTTCCGCGATTCGGTGTGCCAGGCTGATCATCAGACCAGTCGTGGATTCCGCGGTCGCGACGGCGGAAACGTTCGGGGTGTTGGTGACCGGGATGCCAAGTTTGGCAGCGTAGGCGGTATCAACGTTATTCGTTCCGGCCCCAAAGTTAGCAATTAATTTTAGGTGGGGTGCGTGGTCCAGAATATCTTGATCCACGGTGGTGGAAAGGGGCGTGATCAGGTAGTCGGCGTTAGCAACCGCGTTTTTGAGGGTGGCGTGGTCGATTAAAGTTTTACCGTGGTACGTTTCAACTTCTAAATCGGGTTGCCGTAGTAGTGTGGCAGCTTTGACCGGAATTTCACCGGCAATGTATACGTTAGCCATTTAATAACAGTCCTTTATCGTAAGTAATAGGTTTAGTATGGACGTTTGGGCGTTCGGATACAACTGATTAGCAATCAAAAAAGCTGAACCAACCGGCGGGTTGATTCAGCTCAATGAGTCTTATTTAAGGTTATTGTTTTCCATGATATCGTCGATCAAACCGTATTCTTTGGCCTCTTGAGCCGTTAAGTAGTTATCACGTTCAGTATCGTGGTTCAGTTTTTCAACGGATTGACCGGAATTATCGGCTAAAATCTGGTTGATCTTGTGACGGGTCTTTAAGATTTCTTCGGCGACGATTTCGATTTCCGTTTGTTGACCTTGCGCACCACCGGATGGTTGGTGAATCAAGATTTCGGAGTTAGGTAAAGCAAACCGCTTACCCTTGGTACCAGACGAAGCCAGGACACTGGCCATTGAAGCGGCCATTCCCATAACGATCGTTTGAACGTCGGACTTGATAAAGTTCATCGTATCGTAAATGGCTAAGCCGGCAGTGACAACCCCACCTGGAGAGTTGATATAAAGGTAGATGTCCTTACCTGAATCTTGGGCATCCAAGAAAAGCAACTGGGCAATGATGGCGTTGGCCATGTTGTCTTCAATTGGACCGGAAAGCATGATGATACGGTCTTTTAATAGTCGTGAATAGATATCATAGGCACGTTCGCCACGTGATGACTGTTCGATAACTGTCGGAACTGGATACATAACTGTTAGCCTCCTAAAGTTTCAATGTAATGATTAGCTACTTGCTAATATAAATGTAGTTTACCCCTAAGGTCAGTAAAGGTCAAAAGAAAAACCTCAAAATCAAAATTCCGTTTTCTGAGCCAACGTGGTATACTTAGGTTTCTATCATATACGGCTAGAGATCGGGAGGACCCGGTCTCTTTTTTTGTAGAGTGTGAGATTTCGACGGGTTGGAGATGAGGATTAGCCTAGCAGGTAGTATTATGCGGTTTGGGCATAATGCTGGCGGCGTAGCTAACCGGAATCGCCAGTCGAACCTGAGCACGTTTCGGCAATAAGGATAGGGTATGCGGTTTTTGCACTGTTTCCCTGACGTAGCAAGCACAGACTTCAGTCCCCCCGAGCACGTTTCAATAGAGTGTGAGATTTCGACGGGTTGGAGATGAGGATTAGCCTAGCAGGTAGTATTATGCGGTTTGGGCATAATGCTGGCGGCGTAGCTAACCGGAATCGTCAGTCGGACCCGAGCACGTTTCGAAAGCTTTGCAAACAAAACTAGTTGCATCATCAAAAACTGCGTCGTACAGGTTCACGGACCTTCCATTTGCTCATTAGCATAGCCAATCACGGGGGGACATTCAAGTGGAAACCCTTAAACGTTATGCGGGTTAATTAGGTCTGGGACTTGTGGTTGAATGAAAAGTCCGTTACTATATGAAAGTGGAAGCGGTATAGTCCGTTAAATACCGCGATTTGGGCACAAAAAAAGCTGAGAACTTATCTCAGCTAACTGATGCGCCCGGAGGGAATCGAACCCCCATTTCAAGAACCGGAATCTTACGTGCGATCCATTACACTACGGGCGCCTAAACAACATATTATAGTTTAGCGGATTATGGATAAAAACACAAGGGTTTTAAATAAAAATTTATTTGGGAGGAATTATTTATGGCATTAGGACCAGGCTTTCGCCAGCAACAGCGGCAATCACAAAAGCTGGCCATGACTCAACGATTGCAACAATCGATTCAAATGTTGCAATTTAACGTTGAGGAATTACGAGACTTTCTTACCCAAAAAGCCCTCGAGAACCCACTAATTGACGTTGATACGAATTGGAATGCTAACCATGCTGATTTGCGCGCGGCTAAAAACGTGACGACCAAGGACGATTTTATTGAGCGGGTCTCAACGACAAATCAACATTCATTGTTTGAATACTTATTAGATCAGATTCATTTAACGATGCGGGATACCCACCTGCGAAAAATTGTTTTGTATTTGATCGAGTACGTGGACGTTAACGGGTACTTACGGGTTGATGAGGAACGCGCACAGCGGGAAACGGATGCTACTCCCATTGAATTATTAGACGCGGTCACCCTGTTACAACAATTAGATCCACCGGGTGTTGGGGCCCGTAATTTACAGGAAGCGTTGATGCTGCAAACTGAGAACGACGACCACGCCCCAAACTTAGCGTACATTATATTAGAAGAAAACTTCGATGCGTTTGTTAACCGGCAGTGGGAACAGCTAGCGAAACACTACGCGGTCGGATTAGCTGACATTTCAAGCGTCTACGATTACGTTCGAACACTAAGTCCGACCCCCGGAGCAGCCGTGGGTCAGGAAACGACCGGCTACATTTTCCCGGACCTCGTCGTCACGAACCATGATGGCCAGTTGGCCCTGAGAACGGCTTCCATGGCCCAACCGGTAGTGAAATTTCAGGGGAATTATTATCAACAAATGAGCCACCACGGTGACCGAGAAGTTACCGAGTACTTAAAAGAAAAGAAGTCCGAGTACGACTGGATTGCAAGTAGTCTCGCACAGCGCGAATCGACGATTTTTCGGGTCGGGAGTACCATTGTTGAACGGCAGGCTGATTTTTTCCTGCAAAAGAGTACGGTGTTAAAGCCACTCCTATTGCGGGACGTCGCCCAACAATTAAAGGTTCACGAATCGACAATTAGTCGCAGCATTAACGGCAAGTACATCCAAACGGACTTTGGGATGTTTGAACTTAAACGTTTCTTTACCAAAGCGGTCGCTAAGCGTCCCACCGGTGGTCAACTTGTCTCTGCGGACGACGTTCAGCACCGTATTGTGACCTTGATTGAACAGGAAAATAAAGAAAAACCGCTTTCAGACCAGAAAATAGTTCAGATTCTTAAGTCAGAGAATGTCGAACTTTCAAGGCGGACAGTTGCTAAATATCGGGAAAATCTTAACATTCCATCGTCGTCAAAACGTAAGCGTTACTTGAAAACCGAATAATAATAAATATGGACATTTAGACCAGTCGTGTCTGGTGCAAGACTTGGTTTCATTTGCAACCACTACATGAACCTGTTATAATTCTTGTTGTGGTAAGAGAGGTATGCAACATTGATTTCGTAGTAAATTTTCGTTGTGTGCTTTGTTTTTTGAAGTCTTTGGGTCGTTATTCGACATAGCTGGACAAGATCCGTCCCACTAGAGAGCAGGTTGGATGCCATGCATTCAGATATTCAATGGATTGAGGCAATTGCCCCAGATATGGTGGACATGCTGAGTCGTCGTTACTTGGTATTGCGAACTATTAATTGGATGGCCCCAGTTGGACGCCGGCTGTTAGCCCAAACCTTAGACGTCAGTGAGCGAACGTTACGAACCGAAACGGACACTTTGCGCAAGCTTGATTTGATCATGACGAACAAATCGGGTATGCAAGTGACCCAACAAGGTAAGGACGTGTTACTCGGACTGAGTCAGTTTATGGATGAGCTAATGGGAATTCGTCAAAAGGAACGGCAACTAGCACAACGTTTCAACATTAAACGTTGTATTATCGTTTCGGGCGATTCTGACCGACAGTTAAAAGTCATTGGGACCATGGGCGAAGAAGTAAACCAACTATTACAGCAATTATTGCCGGAAGGTAGTAACATCGTTGCAGTGATGGGTGGTCACACCATGGAGCACGTTGCAAATCACCTTACTAATAAGTTAGCAAACAAGCGTGATTTGTTATTCGTGCCAGCGCGCGGTGGCGTTGGTGAATCGGTTGCGATTCAGGCCAACACGATTGCGTCACAGATGGCACAGCATACCGGTGGTAAATTCCGGTCCCTGTTCGTGCCGGAACAGGTCAGTGAACGAACGTATGAACCACTCCTTAAAGAACCAAGTATTCAAGAGGTGTTGGCGATTATCAGGCAAGCAAACGTGGTGATCCATAGCATTGGCGATGCCATTGCTATGGCACACCGGCGGAATATGTCGGAGGATCAAATCAAGGTTTTACGTAGTCGCCATGCGATTGGGGAAGCCTTTGGTTACTTCTTTGATCAAGCGGGTAACGTAGTTTACCGCATTCCGCGCATTGGCTTGCAAATCGGAGAACTGGCCGATCGGGAGATTATACTCGCAGTTGCGGGAGGTGCTTCTAAGGCAACCGCAATTGAGGCGTATATGAAGAACATTGCACCTAAACGGACGTGTTTAATCACGGACGAAAGTGCAGCAAACTTGATTTTAAAAAAGTAATCTTCTATATTGAAGTTGCTTTTTAAAATAAAAATATTTTTATTTCCACAAGGAGGAAATTCTAGTATGTCTGTAAAAATTGGTATTAATGGTTTCGGACGTATCGGTCGTTTAGCATTCCGTCGTATCTTAGAACTTGGTGCAAAGTCAAGTGATATCGAAGTTGTTGCTATTAACGATTTAACTTCACCTGCATTGTTGGCTCATCTTTTGAAGTATGACTCAACTCATGGTACTTTGGATGCTGATGTTTCAGCTACTGACGATTCAATCGTCGTAAACGGTAAGAAATACCGTGTTTACGCTGAACCACAAGCACAAAACATTCCTTGGGTTAAGAATGATGGCGTTGACTTCGTCCTCGAATGTACTGGTTTCTACACTTCAAAGGCTAAGTCACAAGCTCACTTGGACGCCGGTGCTAAGCGTGTATTGATCTCTGCACCTGCTGGTTCAGACTTGAAGACCATCGTTTACAACGTTAACGATGACATCTTAACTGCAGATGACCGTATCGTTTCTGCTGGTTCATGTACTACTAACTGCCTTGCACCATTAGCATTCTTTGAAAACAAAGAATTCGGTATCAAGGTTGGTACTATGACTACTATCCATGCTTACACTTCAACTCAAATGTTACTTGACGGCCCTGTACGTGGTGGTAACTTCCGTGCTGCCCGTGCTGCCGGTGTAAACACTATTCCTCACTCAACTGGTGCTGCTAAGGCCCTTGGCTTAGTTATCCCAGAATTGAACGGTAAATTACAAGGCCACGCACAACGTGTTGGTGTTGTTGACGGTTCATTAACTGAATTAGTTGCTATCTTAGACAAGAAAGTTACTGCTGACGAAGTTAACGCAGCAATCAAGAAGCATACTGAAGGTAACGAATCATTCGGTTACAACGATGACGAAATCGTTTCATCTGATGTTATCGGTACTACTTTCGGTTCTATCTTCGATCCTACCCAAACTGAAGTTACTTCCGATGGTGACAACCAATTGGTCAAGACTGTTGCTTGGTACGATAACGAATACGGCTTCACTTGCCAAATGGTACGTACTTTATTGAAGTTCGCCACTCTCTAATCCGTTAGACGGGCAAGAACTTTAAAACCGCATACGGTTTATAACGGCGGGGGGAGGCAAAACTCCTCTTGCCGTTTTTTTTATTAGTATTCACGAATTCTTAGGAGGATTTAACATTGGCTAAATTAATCGTTTCAGATTTAGATGTTAAAGATAAAAAAGTTTTAATTCGTGTCGACTTTAATGTTCCTATTAAAGACGGCAAGATCGGTGATGACAACCGTATCGTTGCTGCTTTACCAACGATTAAATACGTTATTGAACATGATGGTAAAGCCATCTTGTTCTCACACTTAGGTCGGATTAAGAGTGAAGACGATAAGAAGGGCTTGAGCTTACGTCCAGTTGCTGAACGGCTCTCAAACTTATTAAACAAACCCGTTACCTTCGTACCCGTTACTGAAGGTGAACAACTTGAAACGGCCATCAACAACATGAACGACGGTGACGTCTTAGTTGTTGAAAACACCCGTTTCGAAGACGTTGTTAACGGCGAACAAGTTAAGCGCGAATCAGGTAACGACCCTGAATTAGGCAAGTACTGGGCTTCACTCGGTGACGTTTACGTCAACGATGCCTTTGGTACTGCTCACCGTAAGCACGCTTCTAACGTTGGGATTGCTTCAAACATGGACGAAGTTGCCGCTGGTTTCTTAATGGAAAAGGAAATCAAGTTCTTAGGTGACGCCGTTGACAATCCTAAGCACCCATTCGTTGCCATCTTAGGTGGTGCCAAGGTTTCCGACAAGATCGGTGTTATTGATCACTTAATCAGCAAAGCTGACAAGATCATCATCGGTGGTGGGATGACTTACACCTTCTACGCCGCTAAGGGTATGGGCATTGGTAACTCACTTGTTGAAAAGGACAAGATTGAATTAGCTAAGTCAATCATTGAAAAGGCCGGCGATAAGTTGGTCTTACCTAGTGACTCCGTTGTTGCCGAAAAGTTTGACAACGATGTTCCTCACAAGGTTGTTGAAGGCTCAATTCCTGATGGTTACATGGCCTTAGACATCGGTCCTAAGTCAATCCAAGAATTCGAAGACGTCTTGAAAGACGCTAAGACGGTTGTTTGGAACGGACCAATGGGTGTGTTTGAAATGAGCAACTACGCCAAGGGTACGCTTGAAGTTGGTAAGTTCTTAGGAACCTTATCAGACGCAACGACCATCGTTGGTGGTGGTGACTCAACTGCCGCTGTTAAACAACTCGGCGTTGGCGACAAGTTAACCCACATCTCAACCGGTGGTGGTGCTTCACTTGAATACCTTGAAGGTAAGGAATTACCTGGTATCGCTTCAATCTCTAACAAATAATCTGTTCTCCGAAAGGAAGGTTTATCGTGCGTACACCTATTATTGCCGGTAACTGGAAAATGAACAAAACTGCTAGCGAAGCTTTAGCTTTCGTTAACGCGGTTAAGGATCAATTACCAGATCCATCAAAAGTTGAATCAGTCGTAGCTGCTCCAGCCCTTTTCTTACAAGAAATGGTTGAAGCTGCCAAGGGTTCTGACTTAAAAATTGCTGCTGAAAATGCCTACTTTGAAGATGCTGGGGCCTTCACTGGTGAAACTTCACCAGCCGCTTTAGCTGACTTAGGTGTTGACTACGTTGTGATTGGTCACTCAGAACGTCGTGGTTACTTCCACGAAACTGATGAAGACATCAACAAGAAAGCTCACGCTATCTTTAAGAATGGCATGAAGCCAATCATCTGCTGCGGTGAATCATTAGAACAACGTGAAGCTGGCCAAGCTGAAGACTGGGTATCTGGTCAAATCAAGGCTGCTTTAAAGGACTTATCTGCTGACCAAGTTAGTTCATTAGTTATCGCTTATGAACCAATCTGGGCTATCGGTACTGGTAAGACTGCTACTAGTGATCAAGCCGAAGAAATTTGTGCCGTAGTACGTAAGACCGTTGCCGGTTTGTACTCACAAGAAGTTGCCGACAAAGTTCGGATCCAATACGGTGGTAGTGTTAAACCTGCTAACGTTAACGAATTAATGAGCAAAGAAGACATCGACGGTGGCTTAGTTGGTGGGGCTTCATTACAAGCTGATTCGTTCTTGGAACTTGTTAACTACCAAAATAACTAATTAGTTATTGCAAGTTGCAATGCAAACTTCTACAATAAATGTGAACCAAATTTAGCAAAATTTAAGGAGAGAAATTAATGTCTATTATTACAGATATTTATGCTCGCGAAGTCTTAGACTCACGTGGTAACCCAACTGTTGAAGTTGAACTCTATACTGAAAGCGGCGCATTTGGTCGCGGTATCGTTCCTTCAGGTGCCTCAACTGGTGAACACGAAGCCGTTGAATTACGTGACGGTGACAAGAGCCGTTTCATGGGCAAGGGTGTTACTAAAGCCGTTGACAACGTTAACAAAATTATTGCTAAGGAAATCGTTGGTTACGATGTAACTGATCAACGTGCCATTGATCAAGCAATGATCAAATTAGATGGTACTCCTAACAAAGCTAAGTTAGGTGCGAACGCTATCTTAGGTGTTTCAATTGCCGCTGCACGTGCTGCTGCTGACGAACTTGAAATGCCATTATACAACTACCTTGGCGGGTTCAACGCTCACGTCTTACCTACTCCAATGATGAACGTTATCAATGGTGGGGCCCACGCGAACAACGACGTTGACTTCCAAGAATTCATGATTATGCCTGTTGGTGCTTCTTCAGTTAAGGAAGCTATCCGGATGGGTTCAGAAACTTTCCACAACTTGAAAGCTATCTTGAACGAACGCGGATACTCCACTGCCGTTGGTGACGAAGGTGGTTTTGCACCTGACTTGAAGAACAACGAAGAACCATTCGAAATCTTGGTTGAAGCTATCGAACGTGCCGGCTACAAGCCAGGTAAAGATATTTCAATCGCCTTCGACTGTGCTGCTTCAGAATTCTACAACACGGAAACTGGCAAGTACGACTTAAAGGGTGAAGGCGAAAATGGTAAATCATTTACTGCCGAAGAATTCGTTGACTTACTTGACAGCATCGTTGACAAGTACCCAATCGTTTCCATCGAAGATCCTTTGGATGAAAACAACTGGGAAGATTGGCAAATGGCAACCGCTAAGCTTGGTAAGAAAGTTCAAATCGTTGGTGATGACTTATTCGTTACTAACACGGACTACCTTGCAAAGGGTATCAAGATGGGCGTTGCTAACTCAATCTTAATCAAGGTTAACCAAATTGGTACTTTGACTGAAACGGTTGAAGCTATCGAAATGGCTAAAGAAGCTGGCTACACTGCCATTGTTTCACACCGTTCTGGTGAAACTGAAGACACGACCATTGCTGACTTAGTTGTCGCAATGAACGCTGGCCAAATCAAGACTGGTTCAATGAGCCGTACTGAACGGATTGCTAAATACAACCAATTAATGCGGATTGAAGACCAACTTGAAAGCACTTCAGAATACAAGGGTATCCACGGCTTCTACAACTTAGATGAAGCTGCTCGTGATGCAATTACTAACAAGTAATTTAATTCTGAGTTTTCACGAAAACGTCGCTCGTTGAGCGGCGTTTTTGTTTACATAAAGGGTCGTTTGTTGGTTGGGAGCAAGTTCAATAAGTGAACTGTCGTTTAAGCCTTGATTGCGGTTTTACTGATTAAAAGCCGGTCGGAAATGTGATCCCGTGGTAAAATAAAATCACGAGACTTTAAAGGGGCTTTGAGAATGGATTATTTTGAAACACAGATCAACCAGTGGTCTGACTGGGTTGCGGCCCGTCAAAATACCACGGTTTTTGAACCATTAATTAAACAAATTTATTCAAGTGAGAACGAACCGTTTAAGACCCCCGAAGTCGTTGTCGACGAAACGGCGGCCGTTTTTGCGGTGGGACCCACGCAAATCATGATATTTCCGCCAAGTAACGTGGCGGCTGATACCCGTGAACGGTACCAGACCGAACGTTTTGGCCTGACGCGGATGACCCGCTTAAAACTGACCGCACCGGAACTGTTACACGCGGGTTTTATCTTTGACGCTTACCAGTTTTATTACGTGATTTACCGTCCGTTAGCGGGGGTTAATTTAACGGACTTCGCGGCTACGGCCGAGCCATTGGCTAAATCGACGTTAGCGCGCCAAATTGGTACGGCGTTAAACCGGTTGAACGGGGAAGTGGGTGCGTTTAATAAGATTGATAATGACCAAGCAAGTGCCACTGCCGACTGGGACGCGTTGAGCGCAAACTTTAAAGCGGAACGTGCTGACTTTTTAGCGAGTCACCCGGTTGCTGAAAATGACTTTGTTCATTACCAACTGATACCGGAGAATCTCGTTGTGACTAGTGGCCAGGTGGGCTTTCGGCACTTTGCGACGGCCCGGCAAGCACCCCGGCAAACCGAATTGGTCCCACTAGTTATTGACGCGTTTGCAATGGATGCCGACTTTTTAAGTGGCTTAAAAGCAACGCTTAGTTCGAACGATTTATTAATGGATCTATTACTTGGTCTGCTATGGCGGGCGGACGGTCCGGCTTACGTACAACGGTTAATGGCGGGACAACCGACGACGTTTGCTGCTTTGCAGACTAAATTAGCAACGTTGATCAACATTGAGTAGGGGGCAGAAAACGTGCGGTATCAACCTAAACTACACAAACGGCATTTGGATCTGACCCGCTTCGGCGCAATCGGACGTGGGTTACTCGTGGGGCTTTTAGCCGGTGTCGTGGTCAGTATTTTTCGGTTTTGTATTGAATATGGTTTGAAATTTGTCCAGTGGGTTTATGGTCAGATTAACCAGAATCCGGGCTTAGTGATTCCGTGGATCGTCGTTAGTGTGGCGGTAGCCCTGTTTGTCGGTTTATTGGTCAAACAGTCACCGGACATTAAGGGGTCGGGGATTCCCCAAGTTGAAGGTCAATTGGCGGGTGAGCTGGATTACGCTTGGTGGCCGGTTTTATGGCGTAAATTTGTCGGCGGAATTTTAGGGATTGGTTCCGGGCTATTTCTTGGCCGTGAAGGACCGTCGATTCAACTCGGGGCCACCATTGGTCAGGGAGTTGCCGAGAAGCTCCATCAAAGCGGGGCTGACCGCCGCTCGCTGATTGCCGGTGGTGCAGCGGCCGGTTTATCGGCGGCGTTCAACGCCCCGATTGCCAGCACCCTGTTTATTTTGGAAGAAGTTTACCATAATTTTTCACCAATTATTTGGACGACCGCGTTAGCCAGTGCGATTGCTAGCAATTTTATTTCACTGAATTTTTTTGGCCTGGTTCCGGTACTCCACATTCCGTACGCGCAAAACTTACCCCTAAACCAGTATGGTAATTTAATTGGTTTAGGAATCTTTTTAGGGATTTTCGGTTACATCTACCAAAATGTGACGCTGACGATGCCCACGTGGTACGCTAAGTTACGACTGCCTAGTTGGCTTGACGGGCTGGTGCCGTTTCTACTCGTAATTCCCATCGGGTTAAAGTGGCCACAGTTACTTGGTGGCGGTAACGCCGTTATTTTAAATTTGGCCGCGGTAACGCCCGCGTTATTGGCGTTAGTGGGAATTTTTGTGCTCCGGTTCGTCTTTTCTACGGTTTCGTACGGTTCCGGGTTGCCCGGTGGGATCTTTTTACCGATCCTGTCGTTGGGAGCCATTCTGGGAGCGTTATACGCGCAGGCCATGGTTGGCCTGGGCTGGATGCCCGCCGGTTTTGTTCCGAATTTCATCATCTTTGCCATGGCCGGGTACTTTGCGGGTATCGGGAAAGCTCCCTTTACGGCCATTTTACTAATAACGGAAATGGTCGGGACACTGCACCACTTAATGCCGTTGGCGGTGGTGTCAATGACGGCTTACTTGGTGGTCGACTTGCTTGGCGGTGCTCCGATTTACGAAGCGTTGTTAGAAAAGCTGATCGAGCCCCGACTACCCGAACACAGTGGCGTTCAGGACCGCTTAGAAGTACCGGTGTTTGAAGGGTCACAATTAGAAGGTCGCCAAGTGCGGGACTTCAAATGGCCCAAGGAATCGCTGCTCATTGCGATTCGGCGGGGGGAACGGCAAGTGATTCCCCACGGTGATACGTTGATGCGAGCGGGAGATACTCTGATTATTTTAACTGACCGGGGAAACCGGGCCTGGGTTCGGCATCAAATTGATGATTTAACACCGGCAACGCCTTGACCGCTTGTGAAACGAAGGATTTGCGGCTGGGGCTGGAAAAGTAAAGCTAAATATGTTAAATTGTTATAGACATAGCGGACTCTTTTAGGAGGCACTTTTATTGTATAATTTACTGATGACGTTAATATTGATCGTTTCCGTTGTGATTATCATCGCGGTAATGATGCAACCATCCAAAACAAATGATGCCATGTCTTCATTAACCGGTGGTGCGGACGATTTGTTTGCAAAACAAAAGCCGCGTGGTTTTGAAGCCTTTATGCAAAAAGTGACCGTGGTACTAGGAATCATCTTCTTCGTACTAGCGTTAGCTTTAGCATGGTACTCATCGAAGTAATTAACCGTCCTCCTGTGATTTCAGGAGGCTTTTTTTTAAGGTAGGTGTAAGTGTGTTTAAACGACCAGAACCCTTTCTTTTTGAGCATGGTGACCAGGTTGTCATTTTACTGCACGCCTATTCCGGGAGTGCCAACGACGTGCGGCTATTGGGACGCGCTTTGGAACGGGCCAACTACACCGTTTACGCCCCTCAGTTTAGGGGGCACGCGACCGGTGATCCCCGCGATATTTTAACCCAGGGGTCGCCGGCAAAATGGTGGCAAGACACACAACAAGCGATATCATTTATGCGTCAAAAAGGCTATACTAAAATTAGTATCTTTGGTTTGTCGCTCGGTGGAATTTTTGCGACCGCGGCGTTAGAACGGGACCCAGCCTTGTTAGGTGGCGGAACGTTTAGTTCACCAATCCTACCAAGTAGTACGAGTCGCGTTGCGGCGATGTTTTTGCAACTTAGTCGTGCGCAGTTAGCTAAGCGGGACCTTTTGCCGGCCCAACAACGGGCCATTTTAGCGCAACTGCCCGCACAAGTCGCGGCGCAGTTGCGGACCATTGAAACTTTTACAGCCAGTGAGGTGACGGCCCGTCTAGGCCAGCTCAAACGTCCGTTTTTTATTGGGCAGGGTGGTCAGGACGAATTAATCGACGCCACGGTTGCACAACAACTCCGTACCCGCTTGACCGAGCAGGGATTGACGGTTGATTTTCACTGGTACGCCGACAGTGGTCACGTCATTACGGTCAACACCGCGCACCACCAATTAGAACAAGATGTCTTAACGTATTTAAAAACTATATTTAACAAATGAGGTAAATAATGTCAGAAACAAACTTACAAGAACAAATCCTGACTTTTTTGCAAGCTCATCCCGACCGTAGTTACAGTGTCGAACAATTAACGGATGAACTACACTTTACGGGCGCAACTGCCTTTACGTTTTTAGTGAAGGAACTTGCGAACATGGAACGTAAAAAACTGGTCAGCACCGATGATCACGATCACTTTAAGATCGTCCAGGATACTAAAACGGTTGAAGGCTCTTTTCACGGTAACGACAAGGGCTTTGGTTTTGTGCGCTACGATCCAGACCTGCCTGATATTTACATTAATCCGGATAACACGATGTTTGCCTTTACCGGTGACGACGTTGCGGTTGAAATTATTCGGCCAGCGCGTCCTGGTTCAGACCGGGGTCCCGAAGGTAAAATCACCAGTATCGTTAAACGGAACTACTCACAAATTGTCGGGGCCTTTACACCATCGACCGAGTTTCCGGGCTTTATTGGGACCGTTGAGATCAAAGAAAAGAAACTTTCTAAGTACCAGTTATTAGTCACTGACCAGGGCATCCACCCCACGGAGGGTGAAGTGGTCATTGCCGAAGTTGCGGCTTATCCGGATGCTCAGCACCCGACCCGCATCGTTGGGATTGCTAAGCAGGTCATTGGGAGCGTTGATGATCCTGGGATGGACGTTTTACAGGTCGTTTACCAACACGACGTGCCGTCCGTTTTCCCTGAAGAAGTCACCGACGAAGCGAACCGTATTCCAGATTACGTGACCGAAGCGGATAAGCAGGGGCGTGTGGATATTACCGACCAGCCGTTAGTAACCATTGACGGGGCCGAATCTAAAGACTTGGATGACGCCGTCGTTGCTTGGAAACTGGATAACGGTAATTACCATTTAGGTGTCCACATTGCGGACGTTAGCCACTACGTTACGGAAAACTCTGAATTAGATCGGGAAGCTTACAAGCGGGGAACTTCGGTTTACCTAACTGACCGGGTGATTCCAATGTTGCCGCGGCGTTTGTCCAACGGTATTTGTTCGTTGAACCCTGACGTGGAACGCCTGGCAATGAGCTGTGAGATGGAGATCACCCCCGAAGGTGAAATCATTAACCACAAGATTTTCCAGAGTGTGATCAAGTCCCATGCCCGGATGACTTACGACGCGGTCAACCAAATTTTGGAAGCCCACGATCCTAAGACCCGCGCAAAGTACGCCGACCTCGTTGACATGTTTGACGTCATGGGCGACTTACACCGGATTTTGTACAAACACCGGCGGCACCGTGGCGCCATTGACTTCGATGATAACGAAGCTAAGATCATTGTTGATGAAACGGGCCACCCAATTGATATTCAATTACGGGTCCGCGGGTTAGCCGAACGAATGATTGAAAGTTTCATGCTGGCGGCCAACGAAACGGTTGCTAAACACTATAGCTTATTAAAAGTACCGTTCATTTACCGGGTCCACGAAACACCGGATAGTGACCGGATGTTAAGTTTCTTCGAATTTGTCACGACCTTTGGGGTCAACGTAACGGGTTCGTCGAAGGACGTTAAGCCTAAAATGTTGCAAGACGTTTTGAAGAAGGTTGCCGGTAAGCCGGAAGAAGCCATGGTTTCCGTCATGATGTTGCGGAGTATGAAGCAGGCGCGTTACGCGGATCAGTCCTTAGGACACTTCGGGTTGGCCGCACCGTATTACACCCACTTCACGTCACCAATTCGGCGTTATCCGGATATGATGGTGCACCGTTTGATCCGCCACTACGCGGAAAACGGGACTGGTGAAGAGGCCCGGGCGAAGTACCGTGATAATTTACCAACCATTGCGGAAACGACGTCGGATCACGAACGGCGGGGGATTGACACGGAACGGGACGTTGATTCCATGAAGAAGGCCGAGTACATGGCTGATCACGTGGGTGAACACTTTGACGCTGTGGTGGACTCCGTTATGAAATTCGGACTCTTCGTTGAATTGGAAAATACCGTTGAAGGGTTAGTTCACATTAGTGTGATGGACGACGACTATTACGAATACGTTGAAAAACAACTCGCCTTAGTTGGTCGTAAGACGAAGCGAACTTTCCGGATCGGACAACCCGTTAAGGTTGAATTAATGCGTGTCGACAAGGACCAGCGTGAAATCGACTTTAAACTGTTAAATCCAGAAGAAGCTCCGAAGACGGACTTATTACCAAAACGGGAACACCACGATAACTACCGTGGTAATAACCGGCGTGGTGGTAACGGTAACTACCGGCGCAACGGTAACAATAACAACCGTCGCGGCAATGATAGTCACGGTAATGGTAACCGCAATCGCAACAATGATCACCGTGGCAACGGTAACGGTGGTAACCGACGGAACAACAATAATAACCACCGCAATAACAATCACAGTAACAATAATAATCGTCGGTCGAGTACCGATAACCGGCGGTAAGTTAAGTAAGGGGATGTGCGGCAATGGCCAAACAACACGGTAAGCACCCGGATACCGCCCTCGCTCAAAACCGGAAAGCCCGGCACGATTACGCCGTTGAAGAAACCTACGAAGCGGGAATTGCTTTAACGGGGACCGAGATCAAGTCTGTTCGTGATCGGCGGGTCAATTTAAAGGACGGCTTTGTTCAGATTCGCAACGGCGAAGCCTGGATGCAAAATGTCCATATCAGTCCGTTTAAAGAGGGTAACCGGTTTAACGTTGATCCGTTGCGTAACCGTAAACTCTTGTTGCATAAAAAAGAAATCAGCAAGATCGGCGCAGCCACCCAGACGAAGGGTGTCACCGTGATTCCGCTCAAAATGTATTTAAAACACGGCTTTGCCAAAGTTTTAATTGGGGTGGCTCACGGGAAACGGGAATACGATAAACGGCAAGATATTAAGAAACGTGAACAGCAGCGACAAATCGATCGAGTAATGAAACACTATTGATTGTTGCGTCACAAGCGTACGTTAGGAACGATTTAATCGGTTCTAACATACGCTTTTTTGTGCTTTTGGGGCTCAAAATTAGTCCGTTAATTTAGTTAAAATGTGAAGTAATTAGTCAATTTGAATAAAAAAATTTAAAAACGGCAAAAATGGCCATTTTCCTCTGAATCTTTGCTTAAAAAATGTTTTAGCTTAAGAAAATTAAGTGAAATATAAATGATACCGTAATCATTAAAACAAAATGAGAATAATATTATAGTTTGAGTTGGTTAGATTGCATGAATTATGTTATATTTTATGACATACCAATCCGGTAGAATGAATTAGGAGGTCTCACATTGATGAAAAAATGGCAAGTTGCAGTTGTCATGTTGTTAGCCGCACTTGGAAGCTGGTTTACAGTTGGCACCCAGGCGCAGGCGAAAACGTACACGATTGCAACGGATACGACCTTTGCGCCGTTTGAATTTCAGGCCAAGGGTGGTAAGTATAAAGGCATCGATATTGATATTTTAAAAGCAATTTCTAAAAAAGAAAATATCAATTATAAGTTAAAGGCAATTAGCTTTGGGGCCGCCGTTCAGCAGTTAAGCGCGAACCAGGTCGACGGGGTGATTGCCGGGATGAACGTGACGCCCGAACGTAAAAAGACGTTTGACTTCTCAAACGCTTACTACACTTCCGGGGTCGTGATGGCGGTCGCTAAGGATAGTAAGATCAAGAGTTTCAGTCAGTTAAAGGGCAAGACGGTTGCGTTAAAGACCGGGACGGCCGGTGCGACCTACGCGAAGTCAATTGAAAGCAAGTACGGGTTTAAAATAAAGTATTTCAATGATTCTAATAATATGTATAACGACGTTAAGGTCGGCAACTCCGCTGCTTGTTTTGAAGATTATCCGGTCATGTCCTACGGGATTAAAAACGGAATTGCTTTGAAGATCGTTTCGAAGCAATACGAGGCCGGTGATTATGGCTTTGCCGTTAAGAAGGGTAAGAACGCCGAACTCCTGAAGAAGTTTAACGCTGGTTTAAAAGCTATCAAGGCGGACGGTACTTACAAGAAAATTATTGATAAATATTTAAATTCCAGTGAATCTTCATTGACCGGTGAAACGGCCAGCAGCCGGACTTTCATCGGGTTGTTTACCCAAAACCTCAGCACCATTGGTAGTGGGTTATGGATGACCATGGAATTGACCGTTATTTCCATTATTTTAGCAACGATTATGGGATTGGTCCTCGGGGTCTTAGGTGTGATGCCTGGTAAAGTTGGCCCGGCCATTTCCAGTACGATCATTTACATTTTCCGGGGAATGCCGTTAATGGTGTTGGCCTTCTTCATTTACATTGGGTTCCCGGATCTAATTGGGCACGGGTTTAAGATTCCGGCGTTCATTGCCGGGATGATCACCCTGATGTTAAACGAAGGGGCGTATACCGGGGCCTTCGTTAAAGGGGGCTTTCAAGCCGTGGACGACGGGCAAATGGAAGCGGCCCGATCCCTCGGCCTACCATACTGGACCGCAATGCGCAAGGTCATCATGCCACAGGGGATTCGCATTATGATTCCGTCATTTATCAACCAATTCATCATCACCTTAAAGGATACGTCAATCCTATCCGTTATCGGGATCGTTGAATTAACCCAAACTGGGACGCTGATTATCGCCCGCAACTTCGAAGGGTTCAAGATCTGGTTAATGATCGCGATGATTTACCTGCTCATCATTACGTTACTGACTTGGCTTTCGAACTGGGTTCAAAGGAGGATTAACTAAGCATGGCTAAAGTGAGTGTTGAAAATTTACACAAAAGCTACGGTGATAACGAAGTTTTAAAGGGCCTCAACTTAGAAGTCCAAGATAATGAAGTGGTCTGCATGATTGGGCCGTCCGGTTCCGGTAAAAGTACTTTTTTACGGTGCCTAAACGACCTTGAAGTTCCCACTGAGGGAAAAATCGTAATTAGTGGTTACGACTTATCCGACAAAGCGACTAACATTAACTTAGTCCGCGAAAATATTGGAATGGTGTTCCAACATTTTAACTTGTTCCCACACCTTTCCGTTTTACAGAACATTACGTTAGCCCCGGTTCAACTGGGCAAACAGTCGAAAGCCGAAGCCGAAAAGACGGCGCGGGACTTACTTGCCACCGTTGGTTTATCCGACAAAGCCGACGCCATGCCGAAGTCGCTTTCCGGTGGTCAAAAACAACGGGTTGCGATTGCCCGGGCCTTAGCGATGCATCCGAGCATCATGCTCTTTGACGAACCGACGTCCGCTTTGGACCCTGAAATGGTCGGTGACGTGCTCGATGTTATGAAGAACCTAGCCGCCCAAGGGATGACCATGATCGTGGTGACCCACGAAATGGGCTTTGCCAAGGAAGTGGCCGACCGGGTCGTTTTCATGGCCGACGGGTTGATTCAAGAAAGTGGCAAACCGGACGATTTATTTGATCACCCGAAGAGCCCCCGGCTGCAAGATTTCTTGAACAAAGTCATTAACGTTTAATCGAAATTGATCAAAAGCCCATCTTTAACGCTGCCGTTGAAGATGGGCTTTTTGATGTCTGAATTAGCGGTTAGCGTTTCATTTTAAAGGGAGCTGGAGTGTCTCGATTTTAAAGTAGGTCGCACTTTCCAGCTGTCCAGTCGGCGTGGCTCAGGCCGGAACGTGGTGGGCACAAGTTTGAGCCCAAAATACAGGTCTCAAACCTTGGCCTTTCACGTAAGTCACCACAAAACGGTGACCAAGTGAAACTTCACCACTGGGCCTGTCCACGCTCTCCTTCCCGGCTTAAACTGGTCGTTGGCGGGCAGTAACGTCTAATTTTTGTAAATTAAACGTAGCATTGATTCAGAAAATGTTTATTAAAGCTGACCTGATAACGACTAGTCAACTGAGACTTTATATTCCTATTTTAAAATGGCTAGTACACATATCTATATATACAGCTGACTGATTCGGATGGTACTTAAAACCGATCATCTAAGTAATCACCCTTAAACTTTAAAAACTTGTGGCCGATTGCCCGCCAACGACCATCAAAAGCTCGGAGGGAGAGCGTGGATGGTCTCAGCGGTGAAATTTCATTTGGTCGGGGTTGTTTCCCGACTTAATGAAAGGTCGTCTTTTGAAACTGGCGGTTTTTGACAGGTACCCACCGCGTTCCAGACCAGTCCACGCCGATCGGAGAGCTGAGAAGTGCGAACTACCTTAGAATCGAGAAGCGTAATTTTAGCTAGATTATGCAGAAATGAGTGCAGCAAAAAAACGGCACCGAATAGCCGGTACCGTTTTAGTTTTGCGGTAATTTATGGTGTAACGTGTAGTTACTTTCACCAAAGTTGACTTGCAAGCCGTCACTGGATAGGGAAGAAGAACGTTCCCGGTTCGTTGGTTTTTGCCAATGGTCTAGAATGGCGGCGATGCAAATACATAGGGGCTCGGTCGCACGGTCGGTAATGGCGAGTTCAAAGGCCTCGCCGTTACTCGTGACGACTGGGCGCATGGTCATGACCAGCTCGGTACCGTGATAGACCCGGTAGGTTTCCGAGTTGAGACTGCCCATAATGATCCACCGTAATTTGCGAACGTAGATCATTTCGTGCCAGAAACCCAGTGTTTTACTGATGGACCCCACGTTTTGACGGTTATAGTACAGATCAAACTTTGGTAATAAGCCGAGCGTGGTCTGTCGAATTTCGGCAAGTAGCTCGCCCTGGATAGCGTAGAGACTGAGTGCGTCCTGACGCCGCCCCCAGCGACCTACGAGTAAGTAGTGTGACTGGTTATGCTCATCACGAACGACACGCGCGCCCTTGGCGAAACTATTGCGGCTGAAATATAATTTACGCATCTTCAACCCTCGTTTCCCGGTGAACTATTGTTGCGCGAGTACTTCCAAAATGGCCTTACCAACGCCGTCATTGACGTTCGTGTCGGTCACCCGGTTAGCTAACTGTTTAACTTCGGTCGTGCCGTTACCCATCGCGTAACTGATACCGGCCACTTTTAACATGGAAACGTCGTTGTTATTATCACCAATGGCCATTACGTCGCTCATTGGCGTGTTGAGCATGTTGGCGTAGCGTTCAACGGCAATTCCCTTTTGAGCGTTAACGTTATTGATTTCAATGTTGGAGCGTGAAGACGACGTGATCTTTAAGGATGAATGTTTAGCGAGTAGTTCGTCGCTTAGCGGTTTAAGTTTAGCCGGTCCCTCTTCGCTAAAGGTGATAATTTTCATCACGTGCTTAGTGGGGTCGTTGAGCAGCTCGTCGTAGTTGTCAACGTAATTGATGTCCATAAGTTCGAGTCGGGCCGACGCTAAGGTCACGGCAATCTTAAACGACGTATCCGGGTTTAAATTCGTTAGTAGGTGGGCAATTTGTTCGATTCGCTTAGCTTTGTTATTTGAGTAGATGCCATCGTTACCAACCACTTCAAAGTAGTAACCCTTGGAGATCAATGTGTGAAAGATGGCCCGGGCAACCGTTTTGGTGATGGGGACCATGTCGAGCATTTTTCCGGAAGCGTCGTAAACTTCGGCCCCGTTTAACGTGATCAGGGGAGCCGTAATCCCTTGAGCGGCCATGAGTGGTTGTGCTTCAGAGTAGCGGCGACCAGTGGAAACGATGAAGTGGACACCCTGCTGCTGCGCTTGACGGATGGCGTCGGCGTTAAAGTCCGAAACGGTCATTTCGTTATTCAGTAACGTGCCGTCCATGTCAGAAGCGATAATCGAAATCATGTTGTCACATCCTTAATTGTCTTGATAGATACATTCTAACATGTTTAGGAGTGAATTCAGAATTATTATCATTACCGGTTTTTAGTATGCTACAATAATGTAGAGGTGTTAAGGATGAAAGCGTTTATTCATACTGACTGGTGGGACGTCTTAAAGCCCCAATTTGAACAACCATATTACCACCAGTTACACGAATTCTTAAAAGAAGAGTACCGGACGAAAAATATTCATCCGGATATGTATAATATTTTTCAAGCCTTTGAATGGACGCCGTTTGCCGACACAAAGGTCGTTATTTTAGGTCAGGACCCGTACCACGGTCCCAACCAGGCACACGGATTAAGCTTTTCCGTGTTGCCGGGAGTTGCGGTACCACCGTCACTGGTCAATATTTATAAAGAATTACAAGACGACGTTGGCTGTACCCCGGTCAACCACGGCTACTTAGAAAGCTGGGCCAAGCAGGGGGTGCTCCTGTTGAACTCGGTTTTGACCGTTCAAAATGGCATCGCTTTTTCTCACGCGGATAAGGGGTGGGAGAAGCTGACGGATTACGCGATTCACCAACTGTCCGAACGGCCGACCCCGGTTGTCTTTATTTTGTGGGGTAAGGCCGCCCGCTCAAAAGTTAAGCTGATCAATACGGAAACCAACGTGGTATTACAAGCGCCCCATCCGAGTCCGTTGTCAGCGTACCGCGGTTTCTTCGGCTCAAAACCATTTTCTAAGACCAACATTGCGTTAGAATCATTTGGCGAACAACCCATTAATTGGCAACTTCCAGAACACGTCAGTTTAAATAATTAATTTTTTATTGGAGGGTTATCTCATGGATCTATTTACATCATTGGCACAAAAAATTACTGGTAAAGATCAAACCATTGTTTTCCCCGAAGGTACGGAACCCCGCATCGTCGGTGCAGCGGTCCGGTTAGCCGCTGACGGGTTAGTTAAACCAATCATTTTAGGCGCTACGGACAAGGTTCAAGCGGTCGCTAAGGATTTACAAGCGGATTTGAGCGGTGTCCAAGTTTTAGACCCAGTTACATACCCAGCTGCTGACAAACAGGCCATGCTGGACGCGTTAGTGGAACGTCGGAAGGGCAAGAATACGCCGGAACAGGCGGCTAAGATGCTTGAAGATGAAAATTATTTTGGCACGATGCTGGTATACATGGGCAAGGCTGACGGAATGGTTTCAGGGGCCGTGCACGCTACCGGGGACACGGTGCGGCCGGCGTTACAAATTATTAAGACGAAACCCGGTTCACACCGGATCTCCGGTGCCTTTATCATGCAAAAGGGTGACGAACGGTACGTCTTTGCGGACTGCGCAATCAACATTGATCCTGACGCGGACACGTTAGCGGAAATTGCGACCCAGAGTGCCCACACCGCTAAAATCTTTGACATTGACCCGAAGGTTGCCATGCTAAGCTTTTCGACAAAGGGTTCTGCTAAGGGCGACATGGTCACCAAGGTTCAGGAAGCCACGGCCAAGGCCCAAGCTGCCGCACCCGACTTAGCCATTGACGGTGAAATGCAATTTGACGCCGCCTTCGTTGAAAAAGTTGGGTTGCAAAAGGCGCCGGGCTCCAAGGTTGCCGGGCATGCTAACGTCTTCGTTTTCCCAGAATTGCAATCCGGGAACATTGGTTACAAGATCGCCCAACGCTTCGGTGGTTTTGAAGCGGTTGGTCCCATCTTGCAAGGATTGAACAAACCGGTTTCCGATTTATCCCGGGGAGCTAGTGAGGAAGACGTCTACAAGGTGGCCATTATCACGGCCGCTCAAGGCTTAGCTTAAGCTAATAAGTAAGAGTAGTTTTAAAACGGGGAAACTTCAGAGCTTGTACTTTGAAGTTTCGCCCGTTTTTTCTATAATGAAAGCAGTATGTTAGATGAGGAGATGGACATTTTATGGATTCGATTACGGTAACGTCCCCGGAGGAAACCATGCAACTGGGAGAAAAAATTGGCCAACGCGTCCAACCGGGCGACCTGATTTTATTAGACGGGGACCTCGGAGCGGGTAAAACCACCTTTACGAAGGGGTTGGCTAAGAGTTTGGGCATTCCGAATAACGTTAAGAGTCCGACTTTTACCCTCATTCGGGAATACCATCAGGGGCGCTTGCCGCTGTACCACATGGATGTCTACCGGTTAGAGGACGGTGGCGCGGAAGATTTGGGGCTAGACGAATATTTTGATGGTGACGGCGTGAGCGTCGTTGAGTGGTCCGAATTCATCGCCGATTTATTACCAACCGACTATTTACGAATTGGCTTGACCCGTAACGGGGCCGGTGACGACGGTCGAACAATCACCCTGACACCCCAAGGGACGCGCTACCAGCAATTGGTTGACCAGTTAAAGGAGTGAGCGACCATGGCGGACGAAGTTGTGGATATCCGACCGGCGGAGCCAGCCGACGCTGCCCGGTTGTTAAAATTATTAAAACGGCTGTCCCACGAATCCAATACGTTTACGGTGGATGAGGGACTGGGTCAGCTTAGTGAACGGGATGAGTGCCAACAAATTGAACAGTTGACCCGAACGACGACCAACACAATTTTTGTGGCGGCTTTGGGCGCACAGTTGATCGGGGTCGCGACGGTTCAGGCAACTGAAGGCCCGACCGTGACCAAGGGTGAAGTCGGGGTCGCCGTGCTGAAGGAATTCTGGGGGATGGGTCTGGGAACGGCCCTCGTTGAAGAGTTGATCCACTGGGCGCGGGATTTCAGTACCCTCAAACAATTAGTCTTAACCGTACAGTTACGGAATACCCGGGCCGCTAAGCTCTACCAACACCTCGGTTTTAAAGAAAGTACGCCGCAAGCGTACGACGTAGTTGATCCGACTGGCGCGAAGGTGGCGGCGGTCGATATGGTTTTAGCCGTCTAAAAAACGTGCGTCAAATCGCAATAATCGCAGTTTGACGCACGCTTTATTTAACCCTGAACACGGACGAACGGTTTAAGTTGTTCGGTTCCAAATTGCCGGGCTTCTGCCAGTAAAATGTTGGCACAGGCTAGACTATCATCCAGCGCGTTGTGGTGATGCTGAAGTTCAATGTCCAGCGCGTTGCACATCGTATCCAATTTATGATTAGGGAGCTCCGGGTAAAACCGTTTGCTAGTTTTAACGGTGTCCATGGATAAGTATTCCGGGGCGCCGATGCCGTAGTGGGCGAGGGTTTGCCGGAGCACACCGGTATCAAACGGTGCGTTATGGGCAATGACTAACCGGTCTCGCTGGAAGAACGGCGCGATGTGTTTCCATACTTCGGGAAACTTAGGTGCGTTGGCGACGTCCGTTTCGTGGATGCCGTGAATTTGGACGTTGCGCCAAAAGAAGTCACTTTCTGGTTTGATCAGGGTGTAGAATTCGTCCGTGACCTGACTGTTGCGAACAATTGTCAGGGCCAAGGAACAGGCACTGTCCCGCTTGGCGTTCGCAGTTTCAAAATCCATTGCGACAAAGTTCAAAGGTGCCACCACCGTTTCTAAAGAATTAAGTTCATCGTACTAAGGGACCGTCCAGATTTCAAGTTTGCGACCCGAATCATAGGCGGATATCTAATTCGACCGGACAGTGGTCGGAACCGTAAACGTCGTTTAAAATGCGGGCGTTTAACAGCCGGTCATCCAACCGGTTAGACGTGATGAAGTAGTCGATGCGCCACCCCGAATTATTATCGCGGGCGTGGAACCGGTAGCTCCACCATGAATAGATTTCGGTTTGGTCGGGATAGAAGTGCCGGAACGTGTCGGTAAAGCCGTTGCTGAGTAAGCGGGTGAACTTTGTGCGTTCTTCGTCGGTAAAACCGGCACTGTGGTGGTTACTTCGCCAGTTTTTTAAATCAATGTTTTCGTGGGCCACGTTGAGGTCCCCACAGAAGATCAGCGGTTTACGGGCATCCAGTCCGTTAACGTAGTCTAAAAAGGCGTCTTCCCAAGTTTGGCGGTAATCCAAACGTTTGAGTTCACCGCCCGAGTTCGGCGTGTAGCAGGTCAGAACGTAATAGTCGGGGTATTCAAGGGTGATGACGCGCCCCTCGGTATCGTGTTCCGGAACGCCGATGCCGTACGTGACGTTGAGCGGTTCGTGCTTGGTGAAAATAGCGGTTCCCGAATAGCCCTTCCGTTCAGCGTAGTTCCAGTACTGGTGATATCCGGGCAAATCAAGGTCGATTTGGCCAGCTTGTAATTTGGTTTCCTGTACGCAGAAAAAGTCGGCGTCGAGCTGGTTAAAGCTATCAACGAAACCGTGCTTGACCGCGGCACGGAGTCCGTTAACGTTCCAAGAAATTAGTTTCAAGAGTAGTTCAGACCTTTCGTATAAAGTGGCGAACGTTAATCGAACAACGTCGCTTAGTTATTCAATTGTACCGCATTATGCGGACGAAAATGGAGGAATCGACATGTTAAAAATTGGGGTTATGGGACTCGGAAACATTGCGCAAAAGGCGTATTTACCAGTGATGGCCGCCATGCAGGATCAGTATGAATTTCACCTAACGACCCGCAACGCGGAAAAACGGCAACGACTGGCCGCCCAGTACGGCTTTCAACACACGCACGCTGACTTGGACGAACTAATTTCCGTCCACCCAGCGGCCGTGTTTGTTCACACGCCGACCTCAACGCACGCCCGCATTATCCGCCAATTATTAGAAAACGACATTAACGTGTACGTTGATAAGCCGGTAGCCAC
Organism: Lactiplantibacillus garii; assembly: GCF_003885105.1. Taxonomy (GTDB): domain Bacteria; phylum Bacillota; class Bacilli; order Lactobacillales; family Lactobacillaceae; genus Lactiplantibacillus; species Lactiplantibacillus garii. The sequence continues at coordinate 63,904 of NZ_QWZQ01000005.1, read as the reverse complement.
GGACCTTCAGGCAGTTCAGGCGTTGTACGATTTGGCGGCGAGTCGCCATTTAATGTTGACCTGCGGGTTTAACCGTCGTTTTGACCCGTTAAACCAACAATTAAAGGCGTTACCAAATAAGCGCATGGTCGTAGCGGAAAAGGTCCGTGAAACTGGAGGTCAGGACCCGGAAACGGCGGTATTTGATCTCATGATCCACTCGGTCGATACCGGCCTGTTCTTGTTAGATGAACCGCTAGAAACGACATGTGGCCGCGTTTTAACGACCGAAGCCGGTGCGCTGGGACAGGGTTACTTAACGGCTGAGACCGCCCACGAACAGTTGCAAGTCGTGACGAACATGTACGGCGGGGTCAACTTAGAACAAACGACCGTTCAAACCACTCACGGCCGTGCCGTTGTGAAGGACCTCAGCATGTTGACCAATTACCAAACGGCCCAAACGACGACCACGAGTTTTCCGGATTGGGAACCCACTTTGGAAAAACGCGGTTTTGCCCCGTTGATTCGAGCATTTCTGACGGCGGTGGCAACCCACGGAACGAACCCGGTCGACCCAACGTCCGCAATTACCAGTCACGCGGTGTGCCGTCATTTATTAAGCCGTTAAAAAGTGATAAACTTAATTGATAGACTAGCGACCTTGGATGACCCGGTGCGGGCCGTCTTTGGGGTCAAATAATAACTTAACTGTTCAATTATTAAACGAAACACGAAAGGAACTTCCACCATGACTCAAGATGTCTTGGCCACTTTTCCAGCCATTGAAATAAAAAAAGATGAATCGCTTAGTCACTATACCAATACTAAAACCGGGGGCCCCGCTGACTTCGTTGCGTTTCCGAAGTCAATTAGTGAGGCCAAGGCCCTAATCGAATACGCCAATCGCGAACAGGTGCCGTTAACCGTCATCGGTAATGCCAGCAACCTGATCGTAAAGGACGGTGGGATTCGTGGTTTAACAATGATTCTCACTAAAATGAACCAGATTCACGCCAGCGAAAATCACGTGGTCGCCGAAGCCGGGGCTGCGTTGATTGCAACGACCAAGGTCGCGTGCCGGGCTAGCTTGACCGGTTTAGAATTTGCAGCCGGAATTCCCGGGAGCGTTGGCGGGGCCGTCTTCATGAACGCCGGGGCCTACGGTGGTGAAATCAGCGAAGTTGTTGAAGAAGTCACCGTTTTGACCCGTGAAGGTCAGTTGAAGACCCTGTCGAACGCGGATTTGGATTTCGGTTACCGGCACAGTACCGTTCAGGATTACGACGATACGGTGGTCACGGCCACTTTTGCACTCAAACCCGGTGACCAAACCAAAATTCAGGCCCGCATGGACGAACTAAACACCCTCCGGGCAGCTAAGCAACCGTTGGAATGGCCGTCTTGTGGGAGTGTTTTCAAACGCCCGACCGGTTACTTCACGGGTAAATTGATTCACGATGCCGGGTTACAGGGCCACCGCATTGGCGGGGCGGAAGTATCGAAGAAGCACGCCGGCTTTATTATTAACGTTGATCACGCGACCGCCACGGATTACATGGATATGATCCACTACGTCCAAAAAGTGGTCTTTGAGAAGTTTGGGGTGCATTTACAAACTGAAGTCCGGATCATCGGAGAAGACGTCACGAAGTAAGTTTTTGTCAATTGAACAAAGGGGGCAACCACGTGCCGATTATAGAATTAGTGATTTTATTGGCATGTTTAGTGCTGCTGTCGAACGTATTGAGCCACTATCTAGTCGCAATCCCGGTCAGTTTAATTCAAGTCGGGCTGGGTCTAGGAGTGGCTTTATTGTTAAACGTACAGGTTAAGCTGCAAACGGACTGGTTTATGCTGGTTTTCATTGCACCGATGCTGTATAACGATGGCCGCCAATTTCCAAAACAAGAATTATGGGAGCTACGCGGGGCAATTTTTGCCAATGCAATTGTCCTCGTTTTTATTACCACCATTTTGGGTGGCTTCCTAGTACACATTTTAATTCCGTCCATTCCACTAGCCGTCAGCATCGCGCTGGCCGCCATTTTGTCACCGACCGATCCGGTGGCGGTGCAGTCGATTTCGGAAGGGGTCAAGTTACCGAAAGAAATCCTGCACCTAGTGAGTGGGGAAAGTTTGATCAACGATGCCAGCGGACTGATTGGGTTTAAGTACGCCCTGGCCGCGGCCGTGACCGGGAGTTTCGTACTTGGTAAAGCGGTCGGTGATTTCTTTTACATCAGTTTAGTCGGCTTAGCAGTCGGCTTAGCCCTGATTACGGTGATTCAGCTGATCCGGGACATTTTGCGCCGAGAAGGGATCAACGACACCGTCTTTAACGTGGTGTTACAAATTATGACGCCGTTTGCGATTTACTTCATCGCTGAAGAATGGTTCCACGCTTCCGGTGTGGTTGCCGTTGTCGCCGCGGGCGTGTTAGCCCACGTGCAGAATTCCCACGAAGCCGAAGACGCGCCGGAATTGCGCCTAGTGACCGAAAAAGTATGGAACGTTATCGTTTACTTGTTAAACGGAATCGTGTTCCTGATTCTAGGTATTGAGTTGCCGGTCGCTACGCAGGCTACCATTCAGGGCTCACACACCAATACCTTTCACGCTATCTTTGACGTATTGATCGTGTGGGGAATCCTCCTACTGATCCGGGTCGCGTGGACCTACGTGTACATGCTGTTTAACTGGTTACGGAATCACGATAAGTCCAAACCTAGTTTACGGATTGCAACCCTCTCCGGCTTATCTGGGGTCCGGGGCGCGATTACCATGGCGGGGGTCTTTACGATCCCAACCGTGATTGCTAACGGGGACGCCTTTCCCGAACGCGCCCTGGTCCTATTCATTGCGGCGGGCGTGATTATCGTTAGTTTAGTGGCCGCGGCGGGGATCTTACCGTTGATGGCTGCCAAGTCACTACCGTTCATGACCCGGGGTTCCAGCTTGGATGATGACGACGCGGTAATGGCTGCCGGCCCTGATTTACCCGAAGACGAGGAGGATGGGGATCAACCGGAACAAATTACTTACAAGCAGGCCCGGATTTACGTTTTACAACTCGCCGTACGCAACATTGAAGAACACCGGCGTCCAGAAAACCAACGGGCGGCTTACGATCTGATTTTGGATCAACAGTTTCAGATCCGCCGGCTAGAAGTTGCTTCCCAGACCGCGGACGAATTGGCACCAATGCTGACCGATGAAGCGCAGTTGCGGTTGGTCGCGTTAGCGGGTGAACGCCAGGCCGTTAAGGAAATGGTGGCGAATAAAGAAACGTCGAAATTGGCGGCTCAGGCCTACTTACGGCGGGTGGACCACCGGGAGCAACGGTTAGCCCAAGCCACGCATAAACCGGGCTTACCGACGTTACGCTCACTCCGAATCTTGATCAGTCGGGGGATGCAGGGTCTCCGGTTATGGCTCGCCCCGGCCGATAGTGACAAATTACGGGCAGAGCAGCTTGAAATTCAACGAGTCGCGTCCAAGGCGGCCATTAAAGCTTTGTCACAGTACTTAAAACGGGCCAACGTTGACGAACAACAATTTGACCGGCAGGCGTTGTACCACCTGATTGTGCACTATCGGAACCGAATCGAAAATGCTAAAACCAATCATAGCCTGTCACGGGCCGATTATGAACGGCAGATTCACACGCTGCGAATTAAAAGTTTAGGCGCTGAACGCGCGGGGGTCCAACATTTGTTGGAAAGCGGACAGATCAGTTTACGCACGGCGGCTAAGCTACGTCAATTCATCAACTATTCCGAAAACCTATTAATGCTCAACGACGTCGAAGCCGATGATGATTAATTATATTTAAATGTTGTAAAGAAGTAGTTCTAGGTTATAATGATGTAGAGTAGTATTGATAGTGAATGGTTAGCTCTACCAATTAGTTACGGGCTTTAAAGAACCATTTACATTCGGGAAAGAATTTGCGGGGGGACGTAACATGAGTGAATCAGAGATCCACGAACAGTTTGTGGAGACTTACATGCACATTTTAAAATACATTGGGGACTTTGTATCGGTACCAACGCGGCCGTACAAGATTACGTTTGAAGCTTACACTGTGATGCGAATGATTGCTACCAGTGAAGAACCGCTGACGCTGGTTAAAATTGCTAATGAACAACGGGTGTCACGGAGCGCGATTGCCCGTCAAATCAACGTTTTATTGGATTTGAAGTATATCGATCAGACAACGAACGCACACGACCGACGCATTAAGTACTTATCATTGACGCCGTCCGGTGCTAAGGTTGAGCAGGCGATTACGACCGCGTCCGACGAACGTTTCCACCAGTGGATGCAAGTTTACGGTGAGAAGCGCGCGGGGGACACGTTGCGCTACATTAACGACGCCGAAAAGAAGGCCACTAAGCTTGGCTTTAGCGGCTTTAGCGGTTTACACGATAAGCGTGGTCGTCACGCTGAATATAGTGATCCCAAAGTTAAGAATTAATCAAAATAGCAAGCTCCGGTCATCATGGCCGTGAGCTTGCTATTTTTGATTGTTCGGCGTACTCGTAAAGCGCCAAGCAGCGTAGATAAGTAATTGTAGACACCACATAATCACGACGAATGCCAGCATCTTTGCGGACCACATGCCCAGCAACTGGTCGACGATGTACTGCGGGGTTATTAGAAGATAAATCGAATGTAAGCGTAAGAAACGGCCAACGTAAACGCCAATCCCCGCAAATAAGAACAGGGCACCGCTGATCAACTCGCGACCCAGGGGTAAGCGGGTTAAGTGCAAGCGCCGCACGCTTTCTTGGGCAACTTGGTCAACGCCCCAAGTTCCAACTAAGGTTGAGACCATCATGGGTCCAATCAGGTAGGCAAATTCCCGCCACATTTCGAGGTTGAACCGTAACATCCCGTTTAACCCGTATGGATTGAGCAGACTAAGGTGAAACAGGTCGGTCATTAGGTAGGGCGCGTTGGGATAAAAGAGCAACCAAATGACCGCTAACGCCCAAAACGTCCAGTTTGACCGCCGCTGGGTCAGCCAAAAACTAAGTTCAACCGGAACGTACGCCAAAACGGTGTTTAAAAGTAAGAATCGAAATGAACCGTGCAATTCAAGCGCTGCAAAACCAATGAAGGCCCAGTAGACGAGCCGAATGAGCCAGCGCTGTGTTTTTGTCATTTGATCACCACGCTTTCACTGTCAATTTTAACAGAAATATTAAATAAGCTATATTAAATAAACACAAGTTTAATATTAATTCAAAATCTATCCTAATTGCCGGTCTTGTTTGAAATCAGTCAACGTGAGGCGGTGCGCCGTGCTATAATGTGAAAGTAAATAATTTTCATAAGGAGGAGGATCATGAACTTCAACTGGAGCGCTTTATTGACAGTGCAAAACTTTGTCCGGCTCCTAGACATTCTTGCGGTTTGGTTTGTCATTTACGAGTTGATCGTGCTGTTGCGGGGAACCAAGGCCGTTCAACTTTTCCGTGGAATCGTGGTAATTGCAATCATTAAGTTCGTCAGTGTTTTGATTGGACTTGATACGGTTTCGTGGATCATGGATCAAATCATTAATTGGGCCGTGATTGCAATGGTCATCATCTTCCAACCCGAAATTCGGCGGGGCTTGGAACATTTAGGACGCGGTTCGATTTTTACGCGCGGCAAACGTCAAAATGAAGATGAGGAACGGATGATTGCCGAGCTGGATAAGGCTATTCAATACATGGCCAAACGGCGAATCGGTGCGTTGATGTCGATCAAGATGGATACTGGTTTGGAAGATTACATTGAAACCGGGATTGCCTTAGACGCCGACATTACGGGAGAATTATTAATTAATATTTTTATTCCCAACACACCGTTGCACGACGGGGCGGTCATTATTCAAGATAATCAAATTAAGGTGGCCGCGGCCTACTTGCCGTTGTCGGAAAGTAACCTGATTCCTAAAGAACTGGGGACCCGGCACCGGGCCGCCGTGGGGATCAGTGAAGTGACGGACGCCCTGACGATCGTTATCTCCGAAGAAACTGGTGAAGTTTCAATTACGAAGGATAACGAATTAATGCGGGGAATGACGCGCGAAAATTATTTACGCTACTTCCGTCAAGTGCTGCTGACACCGGAAGATCAAACTCGTCAAAATGCGGTTCAAAGTTGGTTTGCCCGCATTTTTGGAGGGGGTCCTCGTAAATGAAAAAATTTATGGATAGTGCCTGGGCTATGCGCCTGTTAGCGTTAGTTTGCGCGTTAGTCCTGTTTGCCTACGTTAACTCGCTCAAGTCGTCACACAATGCTAGTATTTTAACGAACAGTTCTTCAAAAACGACGCTGACGTCGAACCGTAAAGTGACGATCAGCGCTCCACTGGAACTCAACGTCAATAGTACGAAGTATTTTGTGACCGGCTACCCGGAAAATATTAAGGTTACGATTGAAGGACCGGCGGCGTTAGTGACCACCACCGCTAACACGCAAAACTTTAAGGTGTACGCGAACTTATCCGATCTATCGGTTGGGCGCCACAGTGTTAAGGTGCAGGTCGACGGGCTAAATAAGGAACTCAGCTACGCTTTAAACCAAAAGTACATTCACATCAACATTCAGCCGCGTCGCACGGCTACTTATAAAGTCCACGCTGATTTTAATAAGGATAATTTGGCATCGGGCTACGAAGCGGGGACGCCCCGGTTAGGAACGTCGTCGGTCAAGGTTACGGGCGCGGTCAGCGAGGTCAGCAAGGTCGCCAAGGTTGTGGCGGTCGTCAACACCACGAAGAACTTACAAAAATCCGTTAACCAGCAGGCGATGATTGAAGCCCTGGATGCTAACGGTCAGACGCTAAACGCGGTCCTAACGCCGTCGACCACGTCGGTGTACATTCCAGTTACCCAGGCGTCCACCACTAAGGACGTGTCGGTGGATTTAAAGGCCAGTGGTAAAACGTCGGCCGATACGAGTTATTCGTTCTCGACCGATACGAAGTCGGTAACGGTCACTGGGACTAAGGCGGCCTTATCCAAATTATCGTCGTTGCCGGTGGACGTTGACGTGTCAAACGTCACGTCAACCACGACGAAGACGGTTAAAATTTCAACGAGCGATGAAGATGGGATTTCATCGGTCAGTCCAACGTCAATTAAGGTAAAAATTACAGTTAAAAGTAACTGATTAATCTGAAACGAGGTAAATTAATAATGAAATATTTTGGTACTGATGGGGTTCGCGGTATCGCAAACTCAGGGTTAACACCCGAATTAGCTTTTCGTTTAGGCCGTGCCGGTGGTTATGTCTTAACCGAACACGCCGAGGATAAGGATAGTCAACCCCGGGTCTTAGTTGCCCGTGACACCCGGATTTCTGGTCAAATGTTGGAAGAAGCCTTAGTTGCCGGGTTATTATCGGCTGGGATCGAAGTCTTACGTTTAGGGGTAATCACCACGCCCGGTGTTGCCTACTTAGTTCGGATCCAAGACGCTGACGCCGGGGTCATGATCTCCGCTTCCCACAACCCGGTTGAAGATAACGGCATCAAGTTCTTTGGTGGCGACGGTTTTAAACTGTCCGATGCTAAGGAAGAAGAAATTGAAGCCTTACTTGAAAAGGAAACCGACGATTTACCACGGCCAGCTGCTGAAGGCCTTGGAACGGTAGCCGACTTCCCAGAAGGTAACTTAAAGTATTCCCAATTCTTGGAACAAACCATTCCCGACGACTTAAGTGGGATTCATTTGGCCGTGGACGGTGCCAACGGTTCAACCAGTAACTTAGTTTCACGGATCTTTGCTGATCTGAACGTAGACTTTGAAACGATGGCGACTTCACCCGACGGCTTGAACATTAACAAGGGCGTGGGTTCAACCCACCCCGAAGCCTTGTCTAAGTTTGTCGTTGAAAAGGGTGCGCAAGTTGGGCTGGCCTTTGACGGTGATGGGGACCGGTGTATCGCGGTTGATGAATTAGGGAACATCATTGACGGTGATAAGATTATGTACATTTGCGGTAAGTTCTTAAGTGAACGCGGCAAGTTAAAGAAGGACACCGTGGTCACGACCGTGATGAGTAACCTCGGCCTATACAAGGCCTTAGAAGCAGCCGGCTTACACAGTGAACAAACCCAGGTTGGGGACCGCTACGTAGTTGAAGAAATGTTGAAAGACGGCTTTAACCTCGGTGGCGAACAGTCTGGTCACGTGGTGTTCTTAGACTTTAACACCACTGGTGACGGGATGTTGACTGGGATTCAACTGCTACACGTCATGAAAGAAACGGGTAAGAAGTTATCCGAATTAGCCGCTGAAGTAACGACTTACCCACAAAAATTAGTTAACGTGAAGGTTCAAGATAAAAAAGCTGCTTTGAATAACGCCAAGATCCAAGCCGTTATCAAAGAAGTTGAAACCGAAATGGCCGGGGAAGGCCGCGTCTTAGTTCGGCCTTCCGGGACCCAGGACCTACTCCGGGTCATGGCAGAAGCTAAAACCGACGAACTCGTCGGGGCCTACGTTGACCGCATCGTTGACGTTGTTAAATCCGAAGTCGGTGTCGACTAACTAGTCGTCCGTACTTTATTACAAGTCCGCAAGGTGTTAATCACCGGCGGGCTTTTTTTGCAGTGGTGACTTAACCAAAGTGTACAGATGTTCTCATAGTTGGGGTTAGCTTTCCGCCTTCCGCTCGACGCTGACTGAGGTTGGAGACAAGCGGGGTGTGCTTGGCTTCAAGCTGTGTCCACCGCGTTCCGGCCCAATCGCGGCCGACTGGACGGCGGAAAGTGTCAGCTGGCTTAAAGAATATCAGCGCCGTAATGATGACGGTAATCCAGGAAAGAATGAAAATTTCATCAAAAAAGCACAACTAGCTTTCATCCGCGAAATATAAGTAATTTGATTGGTATACGTTCGAACTAACGGGTATACCAATGCGAATGATTGTTGACATTTTACCGCTGTAAAGTTAAAGTTAACTTGTTTCTAGAAAATATACCAATAGGAGGATAGACTAGACCAATTTTTAATTGGTTAAATCGGAATAGCGCCAGGACTTTAAGTTTTAAAGTTGACGAGGATGACGTTTATCGACAATCGACGGGTGACGTCAGGGACTGCACTCTACAGGGCAATTACAAAAACCAGTTGTGAGACTGGTGACAGACATTTTGACCAAGCAGCTAGAAACAATTCAAAACAGTAAAGGAAGATTATCTTATGTGTGGAATTGTTGGAGTTACCGGTAAAGACAGCGCAGTATCAATTTTGTTAAATGGTTTGGAAAAGCTAGAATATCGTGGTTACGATTCAGCTGGTATTTACGTTAATGACCAGGACGGACACGATTATTTAGTTAAAGAAAAGGGCCGTATCGACGACTTACGTAAAGAAGTCGGTTCGAACGTACACGGTTCAACCGGTATCGGCCACACCCGGTGGGCAACCCACGGTGCACCAAGCGTTGCAAACGCGCATCCCCAAGTTTCGGCGGATGGCCGTTTCTACTTGGTTCATAACGGTGTGATCGAAAACTTCCAAGATTTGAAGAGTCAGTACTTAAGCGACGTGACCTTCACATCACAAACGGATACCGAAGTGATCGTGCAACTCGTTGACCGCTTTGTAACCAAAGAAAATCTCTCCACGCTAGATGCCTTCCGGAAGACTTTGAGCTTACTAGGCCATTCTTCTTACGGTTTCCTGTTAATGGATAAGGAAGATCCCGATACGCTCTACGTGGCTAAAAACAAGAGTCCGTTACTGATTGGGGTAGGTAAGGGCTTTAACGTGGTTTGTTCCGATAGTTTGGCCATGCTTGACCAAACGAAGGATTTCTTGGAACTCCACGATGGTGAAATTGTGGTCGTTAAACCAAACGCGATCAAAATTACCGACCAACAGGGTCAAGCCGTTGAACGCAAGACGTTCCACGTTGACATTGACCCCGCTTCTGCGGATAAGGGGACTTACCCATTCTACATGTTGAAGGAAATTGATGAACAACCGAACGTCATGCGGAAATTGTCCCAAGTTTACTTGAATGATGATGGTCAACCGGTCATTAACCAAGACCTCTTGGACGCCATCAAGCAAGCTGACCGGCTCTACATCGTGGCGGCGGGGACGAGTTATCACGCTGGTTTAGTTGGGGCGAAGTTGTTTGAATCGCTCGCTAACGTGCCAACCGAAGTCCACGTTTCGTCTGAATTTGCTTACAACCAACCACTGTTGTCGGACCACCCGTTCTTCATCTTCTTGACCCAGTCCGGTGAAACGGCCGACAGTCGGGAAGTCTTACTGAACGTCAACGAACAGAAATTCCCAAGTTTAACGATCACCAACGTTCCTAACTCGACGTTATCCCGGGAAGCCACTTACACGTTGTTGCTGCACGCGGGTCCTGAAATCGCGGTAGCTTCAACCAAGGCGTACACGGCCCAAATTGCTCTGGAAGCCATTTTAGCCAAAGCGTTAGGTGTTGCGGATAACCAGTCAGCTGCTAAGGACTTCGACGTCAAAAAGCAGTTGGCCCTAGTTGCGAATGGGATGCAGGGCTTAGTTGATGAAAAGAAGACCTTTGAAGCCATTGCTAAGGCCGACCTGTTACACACGCCCAACGCGTTCTACATTGGGCGGGGCTTAGACTACGCGGTTTCGTTGGAAACGGCACTGAAGCTCAAGGAAATTTCATACGTTCAGGCGGAAGGTTTTGCCTCCGGTGAATTGAAGCACGGGACGATTGCGTTGATTGAAAAGGATACGCCGGTCATCGGGATTATCACGCAGGAAAAGACCGCGGGCTTGACCCGTTCTAATCTGCAAGAAGTTGCCGCTCGGGGTGCCAAGACGATCACCATCGTTACCGATAATTTGGCTAAAGACGGTGACACCATCGTGTTACCAGCCGTAGACGAACGCTTGACCGCACTACTTAGCGTTGTGCCTGGTCAGTTACTCGCCTACTACACGAGTCTTAACAAGGGCTTAGACGTGGATAAACCCCGGAACCTTGCTAAGAGTGTCACGGTTGAATAAAGACTAATGATTAACGGCTAAGCAGCTTGCTTAGGTGTGGGTGGGAACGTTGCGCGTGAGCGAAACGTTCCTTTTTATAATGGTGAATGTTTTCCGACGACAACGTAAAACGAGTATAATGAAACGTAAAACCAATGTTGAGGAGGAACTTTTGTGTCCATAAAATTAATTGCGACCGACCTGAACGGAACGTTGCTGCGCGCGGATCAGAGTTTTGACCACGCCCGGTTTAAACGGGTCTTGACCGGATTAAACCAGTTAAACATTCCGCTAGTACTATCCTCGGGCAACCAGTACGCTCATTTAAAGCAGCTGTTTGCCGACGTCCTAGCCGATAACCTGGTGATGGTGGCGGAAAACGGGGCGTCGATCTACGCCCGTGGTCGACAGGTGTTTGACGGTAGTTTGAGTGCCGAGCAGCACCACCACTTTGTGACCGTTGACCGTTTTCAGGAGATGTTTAAGCACGCGTACCTGATTTTGGTGGGCAGTCACGGGTCGTACACTGAAGCGGGTGCTCCGGAACAGTTGGTGGCGATGGCCCGCAAGTTTTACGATAACTTACAACTGGTTGACGACTTGGCGGCGGTCAAGGATTCAATTAAAAAGATCAGCGTTTCAACTCAACCGGGCGATGCGGCTGCCTTAGTTGATCAAATCAACGCTTATTTTGCGGGTAAACTCCGGGCGCACGACAGCGGCTACGGAGTGGTGGACATTGTGGACCAGCACGTGGGCAAATTACCAGCGGTCCAATTATTAGCGGCCCAGCGGGGACTAACCGCCGATGAAGTGATGGCTTTTGGTGACGGGGCTAACGATGTCCCGTTACTGCGGTACGCCACGCATAGTTATGCGATGGTTAACGCCCCCACTGCGGTCCAGGCCGCGGCCCGCCACGTGACGACGTTGGATAACGAACACGACGGGGTCTTGGCAACAATTGAACACATTTTATTAACCTAAAAAGTATGGTTCTAGTGAATGAACGGAATAACGTTCGTCAACTAGAACCATTTTTTTAATCAATTACTTTTCATTGGGGTAAAAAAACTGGTGAATCCCGAAGGAGTTGAGTGACACTAGCCGCTGTTTTAACTGATCCGTGGTTAAATTTAATTGATGGGTGAAGTATAGTCGAAAGAAAGTCAGGTTGTTATGAATTAAAAAGGTGGCACAGACCTTGGCGTCGTCTTTTGATAGCGGGTAGTTCGCTTGGATGGTCGTAGTTAACCCGTCCGCAACGATGCTTTGGACTTTACGAGCGAGAAAACTGTAGTCGTCGTTGAGTAGGATGACCCGGTGAAAGTCCATCGACTGGTGGTAAAAGTTCATCAACATGTCAAAAATTAACCCGGGTTGGGCAATGTTGGCTTTAAAGTCCTTCGGGTTGATAATCGCTAAAAGCTTTTCCGCGCTGTCCTGGGTAAAGGTCTCGGCCAGGTCATCAATTGAATCAAAGTGTAAGTAGAACGTTTTACGGTTAACGTTAGCGGTCGCGGTCAGTTCCTTAACGGTGATGTCACGGTAGTGGGGATATTTAAGTGCTAACTCGCGAAAGGCTGCGCGCAACGCGGAACGGGTACGTTGGACCCGTAAATCTGTTTTTACCATGTAAGTTCCTCCTAGAATGTTAGACCCCACTTGTGGTCTAAATGGGGCTTATTCCCCAAAATAGTTAATGGTGTGGTGGTATTTCGTTTTATTTGTCGCTATGATGTAAACCACACGTGAGGATTATTTCAACGATAGCATAACATAATTTGAATTGATGGGGGTTAACGAACATGTTTAAGGCGGAGTGGGAGTATTTGTTTAAGCACAAGTTGATGTTGATTGTGATCATCGTCATTGGTTTTATCCCGTCAATCTACGCGGTTACGTTTTTAAAGTCCATGTGGGACCCGTACGGAAAGTTACAAGACTTACCGGTTGCGGTGGTCAATCAGGATCAGGCGGTAACGTATCAGGGGCAGCACCTTGACGTGGGTCACCAGCTCGCCACCAATTTAAAACGTTCCAACGGGATGGATTTTAAATTAGTTTCCTCGGAAACGGCGGCTAAAAACGGGTTAAAGCGTGGGGACTATTACATGGTCGTAACGATTCCTAAAAGTTTTTCCCACAACGCAACGACGCTGATGCAAAAAAAGCCCCAGAAAATGGTGCTGCACTATGAAACCAGCGCCGGCCATAACTTTACGGCTTCTAAAATGACGGCGTCGGCGGCTGACAGCGCGGCCGCTAGCGTTTCGGAACAAATCACTAAAACGTACGCTAAGACCCTGTTCGGTAGTCTGAAACAGCTAGGAACTGGGATGGCGACTGCCGGCAAAAATAACCAGAAGTTGGCTAAGGGCAGTCGTCAAGCAGAGCAGGCTAATCAGAAAATCACGACCGGCTTAAACACGTTAGCTAAAAGTACGTTAACACTAGCTAACGGGGCTAAAAGTCTTAACCAGGGCCTAAATCAGTACATTAACGGGATTGACCAAGTTAGTAGCGGTAGTCAGCAAGTGACGACCGGATTAGACAGCCTGTTAAGTAATAGTCAGCAACTTGCCAGCGGGGTCCGCACGCTTAGAAACGGTAGTCAGCAACTTAGCAGTGGGGTTCAAAATTACACTGCCGGGGCGCAAACGTTGAATAGTAGTACCCAACAGTACGTCAACGGGGTGGCCAGTGCTAACCAGGGTGCGCAGGGGATTCAGGCCGGTTTAGCCACGCTAAATCAAAAGACGAGTACGATCCAGAGCGGGACGCAACGGTTAACGACGGCCAGCGCGGACTTGACGACCGGCTTACAGGCGTTAAGCAGTAGCAGCGGGGAGTTGGCCACGAATCTGGCAGCCATGCAACGGGGCGTAGCCGCTACAAGCAACCAGCAATCAACGTTGACCACTCAGTTGGAACAATTGGCCGCAACTTTAAGCAGGGCCGGTAGTGATACGGGGCAGTTAACGGGAGTTAAAGCGGCCAGTAATCAGTTGCAGACGGCTCTGGCAAGTCTGCAAGCTGACCAGGAAAAACAGCAGGCCACTTTACAAGCGAAGGTCGCCGCGGCGGCCGATGCCCAAAAGCTAACGGCGGAACAGAAAGCCGCGATGGTTGCGGCGGTCAGTGGTGGAAGTAGTCCGGCGACTGATGCGGTCAAGACTGCGGCAGCTCAACTCAACACCGCGTTGAGTAACGTTGGTCAAAGTAACGTTAATACGACCGCGGCAACCCAGCAGTTAGCGGCGCTCAAGCAGACCTTAACGACGGTTGCGGCCGGCCAGCAAAGTCTGCAAAGTGGCCTGACTGGTTTAGCCGGCGGTGCGGCAACGTTAACGGCTAAGCTTCAGCAGGCGGCTGGTGGAATGAACACCCTTAACCAAGGCCTGGCAACCTTACAACAATCGACGCCAGCGTTAACGGCCGGGGTAGCCCAGTTAAGTGACGGTGCGACTAGTTTAGCCAGCGGGACGGCCGCGTTAACGTCTAAGGGCCAGCAGTTAGCCGCGGGCACCCAAAGTTTAGCTAGCTCTGGGAACCAGTTAAACCGCGGTGCGGCTAGTTTAAATTCGGGCCTTAGTACGTTAAACGGCCAGGTTCCGAGTTTGATGGCGGGCGTAGGCCAGTTAGCCGATGGTTCTAAACAGGTCACCAGTGGATTACAGACCCTCGGCAGTAAGGGGACGCAACTGACTAGTGGTGCCGGCCAACTTGCGAGTGGCGCAACCCAATTAAATGCGGGCAGCCAACAATTAGCAAACGGTTCCCAGCAGTTAGGAACGGGGCTGGAAAAAGTTCAAGCGGGTAACCAAACGTTAGGCACTAAATTGACACAAGCCGGTACCAAAGCAAAGGTTGACCCAACCAAGCTGACCTACGCGCAGGTTGCTAAGCCGGCAACGACTAGCCATACCGAACGGGACCGGGCCAAAAATAACGGGACCGGGATGGCACCGTACATGATGTCGGTTTCCCTATTCGTGGGGGCCCTAGCGTTTAACATGATGTTTGATACCTATACCCCCCGTAAGTATCCGCGGACGGGAATTGGTTGGTGGCTAAGCAAGGCTTCCGTCCTGGACGGTTTCGCCCTGTTTGAAAGTATTTTGATTGTCACGTTCTTGATGCTGATCGATGGTTTGGCTCCGGTCCACGTTTGGGCAACTTTCGGGATGGTCCTGTGTATCGCCCTCGCTTTTATGAGCATCGTGTACTGGTTGAACCTGGTTCTGGGTAAGGTGGGATCCTTCTTTAGTATGATCCTGCTAGTGTTGCAGTTAGGCGGTTCGGGCGGAACGTACCCGATTGAACTTTCCAACGGTTTCTTCCAGGCCATTCACCCGTGGTTGCCGATGACTTACGCGGTAAACGGCTTACGGGAAACGTTGATGATTGGGAATACGGCGTTATCCGAAATGGGGCTTCTTTTCCTAATTGCGTTAGGTTTTTCCGCCCTGAGTATTTTATTCTTTGCTCGGCGGCGCGGGCGGTTACGGCGGATTGATTTTGCCGCACCGACTCCCGCCACGGCGGATGGAGCGCCGTCAACACCAGCGGAACCGTCATCAGCGGCGACCGATGATGACGAGTAGTCAATCAGTTTAAAAATACCCAGTAACTTCGTGAGTGCCATTTTCACGGAGTTACTGGGTGTTTTTTGATAAGACGTTCTAAACGTCGTAAATGTTCGAGAATTGATAGGCGGTTTGGTAGGTCACCGGCACGTTCGGTTCGATGATAATGCTGCCAAATTCCCGGTGGTGGATGGCGTCGGGAAGAACTTGCGGCATTAAGGCCAGTCCCAACTGGGAACGCATCGGTTTGCCGCCGTTTAACCGGTAGCGGTCGTCACGGTAGTTAGTGGCACTGGACACGACTAGGGCTGGCGCGTTAGTCCGCAGGGTCACTTTCCGCCCGCTGACCCGGTCGAACAATTCGACTTGCGGGTAGGGGGTTTTATTTAAAACGAACCCGTGCCGCAATCCGCCCTTGATTTTAGCAATTTGGGGACCGACTTCGCGGGGGTCGCGGAAATCGAACGGACTATCCGTGACCCAGGGCAGTTTACCCGTCGGCAGGTTGTGTTTGTTGAGGGCGGCGTATTCGTCGGCGTTAATTTTTAAAATGTCGTGGTTAATCAGACTTTCGGCGTTACCGCTTAAGTTGAAGTAGGTATGGTTTGTCGGGTTAAAGAGGGTGGTCTTATCGCTTTTGCCAGTATAACTAATCGTGAATTTACCGTTGTTGTCCAGAATAAAATCGGCGGTGATCGTCATGGTGCCGGGATACCCGTTTTCCCCGTCCAAGGTAATGTATTGCATGACTAAGCCGACCTGTTCACTGGTCTGCAGCTTGCGTTCCAGGAACCAAGGCTCAAAGGCAATTTGGGGCATGTTACCACCGTTTAAATGGTTTTCCCCGGCGTTTTGGGTCAGCTCGTAATTCCGCCACTTAGCTTTTTTGATCACACCCGCGACCCGGGCAATCGTGGCACCGAAAAACGACTGGTAAGTGATGTAGTCCTCGCCCTCGTCAAACCCTAAAACGACGTTGGCAAATTTGCCGTCCTTGTCGTGAGTTTTAATGGCGGTGACCGTCGCTCCCCAGTCCATCACGGTGACGCTCATGTGATGATTGTTCACTAATGTATAATAATTTATTCCGTTTGCCTGGTGCTCAATTATTTTCATGATCTCATCCACTCCAATGTCTGCCTGACAATTAACCTGTTAAGTTAAGTATATTTCATTATTGGGGATAATGCGAACGATTGCCCGGTGGCCGAACTAATTAAATGGAAAAGTTTGCGCTAAATATCACAAGTTGCATCTGGACGCCTTAATTTTAAATTAAGCTCCCGTGGTCGTGCTTGACGCTCGTGAACTTCTCTAGTACCATATAGCAGTTAGTTATGCTTGGTAATTATGATATAAATCGTAAAATATATAGGAAGTATTAAAATGACAACTGATTATAAAATTAAGGTTCAAAATGTGACCAAGGAATTTGATCTCTTCAAAACCCGTTCTGATCAATTGAAGGCGTTCTTCTCGATCTCTAATCAGCCCATCCCAGAATTTTGGGCGTTAAAGGGAATTTCGTTAGAAGTTGCGCCCGGTGAAACGCTTGGACTGATCGGGGTCAATGGTTCCGGTAAATCAACGCTGTCAAACATTATTTCCGGCGTGATTCCGCAAACGACCGGGGTGGTAGACGTCCGGGGGGATACCTCGATCGTTGCCATCAACTCCGGTTTGCGGGGACAATTGACCGGGATGGAAAACATCCGGTTAAAGGCCCTGATGATGGGACTGACGAATAAAGAAATTGACGCCATGTTGGATGACATCATCGCCTTTGCCGACATTGGTGATTTTGTTTATCAACCGGTCAAAAGTTATTCTTCCGGGATGAAGTCGCGGCTTGGGTTTGCAATCGCCGTACACATTAATCCGGATATTTTAATTATTGACGAAGCATTGTCGGTTGGTGACGACACGTTTTACCAAAAGTGTGTGGAGAAAATCCAACAGTTTAAAAAGGAAGGTAAAACGATTATCTTCGTCAGCCACTCCTTAAAGCAAATCGAGATCATGTGTGACCGGGTGGCCTGGATTCAATACGGTGACTTAAAGCAGATTGGTCCAACTAAGGAAGTCGTTGCCGAGTACCGGAAATTTATTAAGTGGTTCAAGGCACTTTCTAAGAAAGACAAAAAGAAGTATCAAACTGACGCTAAGAAGAAACAAAAGGCGTTTAAGATTGACGAATACGAACAGCAGGTCACGGCTGAACGTCAGCAGGCCGACCCGCAGAATCCGCACGTCGCTAAGGAAGTTCACAAGGACTTTTACGGTGGGGTGATTTCTGAAACGATGTCGTGGGGGAACCGAATTCTCACGACTGTCGTGGGCGTTGTGGTGGTTTTGTTGATGTTAGTCAACGTTTCGGGCCACTCGCTAACTAGCGTGGTGCAGCACCCGTCGCAAGTGCTACACCCAACGACGACCTTAAAGGGGCCGGGTGTGACTAAATCAACTAAATAGATTTAATAAAAACAGAGTGTGCCAAAAGGCGGTTAGCTAGTGAGCATTAAGCGGAGCAAGCTGACTTTTGGCGCACGTTTCAACAATAATTGTTCGGAGATACAAACGAGGCTGTGACTTTTGTCACAGCCTCGTTTTGTTTTTCGTGGTCATGGAATTGAAACGCGCGCTAAAGGTAGTTAACGGGAATGGTCAGCGGTGCCGTCCATGAGTTGCACGACCCGCTCGCTCGCGGTACCTCGTTCCCACGCCGTAAACTTCGTTTTGAAGGCCCGCATTTTAGCCGCGTAGTCCGGATAGTGACCGGTAGTTAAAAACTGTTGAATGGCGGTCAAAAAGGCGGGCTCGGTCGTGACGATTGGGCCGGGAACGTCGTGGTAGTCAAAGTAGAAACCACGAATGTCGTCCTGATAGTGGTCCAGGTCGTAAGGGTAGAACAGCATTGGCCGGTCTAAAATGGCGAAGTCAAACATGACCGATGAGTAGTCGGTGATCAGCAGGTCGCTGATCAAGTACAGGTCGTTTATGTCCTCGTCCACGCACAGCCGAACCTGGTCCTCAAACCCGGCGATGTTGATTGATTCGGCCACCAGGTAGTGGGGCCGAATAATCAAAACGTCGTCCTTATTTAACAGCTTCGTCAGGCTTTTCAAACTAAACGGCAAGTCCATTTTATACATGCCCTTACGGATATAAAAATCGTCCCGCCAAGTGGGGGCGTAAAGGATGACCCGGCCGGCTTGGTGCCCTACGATCCGTTGCTTGATGGCCTGAATGGCAGCGCCATCGTGTTGCTGACGAACGAGGCGGTCGTTACGGGGATAACCGTAATCTAAAAATTGGTTATCAAAATCAAAAGCCCGTTTAAACACGTCCTGTGAAAATTGGTTGGGGCTGATTAAATAGTCCCAGCGACTACTTTCAGTGGAGAAGTTGCGGCGGTACTTGTCGGTGTCGGTGCCCGGCATGGACACGTTGGGAATGTCGATTCCCAGCCGTTTAAGCGGGGTCCCGTGCCAAGTTTGAATATAAATGGTGTTGCGGTTTTTCTTGAGCCAGTAGGGCATCCGGGCGTTAAAAACCCAGAAGTTGGCAACCGGTGCAACCGTCAGCCACTTCGCGGAGAAGCGGACAACGAAGTCGAGTTCGGGGTAGTCACGCTGAGCCTGCTTGAAAAAGCGGTGCTTAACACCCCACACGAGGTGCCAATCGGGGTGGGCTTTTTGTAAAGCTTGGTAAATGTACAACGGGTTGTCCGTGGGCAACTTACCGTTAAACGTTTCGAATAGTACCAGGTGTTTTTTTACCGGGCAAACACTAGCAATTAAATTGAAGGCCCGGCGGTAAATATGGCTAATAATTTCCTTAAGAGACATTGAATTAAATCCTCACAACCATCCTATTTATTGCCGAAGTTTAAATCGTGTTTAATCTTCGTGGTGGAGATTTCAGGCGTCCGTGGGAGGTAGATCACTTCGGCGTTAGTCTGTTCACCCACGAAGTCGAATTGGCCTTTCCAGTCATCACCCATCACAAACTTATCAATTTGGTAAAATTTAACGTCGTTAACTTTTTGATCCCAAGAATTCTCAGGAATCACCAGGTCAACGTAACGAATGGCTTCCAATAAAGCCTTGCGTTTTTCATACGAGAAGTAGGCCTTTTTATGTTTACTTTCCCAGTTGAATTCGTCGGTCGACAGGGCCACGATTAGGTAATCGCCGAGGGCCTTGGCCCGCTTTAACAGTTCAATGTGCCCGTAATGCAACAAATCAAAGGTACCGTACGTAATGACACGTTTCATCAAAAATTCCTCCTACTCTACTAGATAATCAAAGTTAATGATTGTTAACGGAATCACGGCTATTATAGCATGAAAAGTGAACCGTCCATGACCATTATATAATGATTTGGGAGACTGGCGGAACCGTTTTGGTTGGGAACATGAGTAATTTAATCCAGAGTAACGATTATTTTCGTGTGCGGGTATGTTTTTATGAAAATGTAAAAAATTAAAATCCTAATTGACGTAGGCCGGAAATATGGTACTATGAATGGTATTGAATTAATGATAGATATATCTAGGAGATATTATGAAAAAAGTAATTACTTACGGAACGTTTGATTTATTACACAAGGGTCACATCCGTTTATTAAAGCGGGCAAAGGCACTTGGTGACCACTTAACGGTTTGTGTTTCTACGGATGAATTTAATGCGATCAAGGGTAAAAAAGCCTACACTTCGTTTGAAGATCGTAAGTACATTTTAGAAGCCATCCGCTACGTTGATGAAGTGATTCCTGAAAAGGACTGGGATCAAAAAATCAGCGATGTCGTAGATAACAACATCGACATTTTTGTAATGGGTGACGACTGGAAGGGTAAGTTTGACTTCTTGAAGGATTACTGTGAAGTCATTTATTTACCACGGACCGAAGGCATTTCAACGACAAAAATCAAGCACGACTTGGGTATGCAAGTCGACGCTGACTAAATTTGGTATAATTGGCAACGGAAGCCCACGTTTGGGCCCGTTGACGTACTACGCCACTGACGGGGGAGGGCTTTCCCGTTATTGGCGTTTTAATTTGGCATCATAAAAAATGAGAAATCAGTTTGATGGAGGCACCACTATGGAACCAGCCGTTTTTTTAGTTACGGCGTTAGCCGACGTAAAAAAGGATAGCTTCGGAACAAAACTGCACGAATTGCTTGATCAAGCTATCCCCGTGCGGATCATCTTTGCAAACCTCAACTTTGTGGAACGGGTTAATTTTGACCAACTGTTAGCCACCTTAATCGTTGGCCACGAGCAATCAGTTTCGGTCGCAAGCTTATACGATATTTTTTGCCACGATGACGGCGTTCCGTTGGGGGCAACGGCCCTAACACGGGTAGCCCACGCCGGGTTGGCGACGCAACGGCATACGCACCAGGATGGTCGCTACTACGTCCGTTATTTGCAAAATGATCAACTGCTAGAGGAGAGTCACTATTCCGCAGACGGCCACCTGTTTTACCAAAATTTTTATACGGATAACCAGCTCGTTCAAGCGGTCTACTATGGTCGCCAAGCACGGCCCGAAACAATCAGTAATTTTCAGGCGGGTGCGTTAAAAGAGACCCTGTTGTTAAATGCTGACGGGGCCCTGTTATACCGGTTCCTCCAAACCGAACGGCCCGTTCAACGGTTGTTTAACATGGACAACACGTCGAATTTACAATTGACGAGCCTTGAAGCGGCCCAGCCCCAACCGCCCCGTAGTAAGCGGGCCCGGGCGGAAAAACGCAACACGTTAACGGTGGGCAACGCTCCCGAGCTCAGTTTTGACGTGATGGATTACGTCCACGCGGGGCACTTTGACGGTATCTACGATTTTTACCGTTACGCGTTGCAGCGACTGGATTATCGTCATCAGCGGTTGTACATCAACGTTGAACACAACGTTGCGTTATCGACGGCGTTACCGAACCAGTTGATTTTTAATTATTAGAAAGGGGCGTTTTTAATGCGTGCAATTTTATCAGGCGTTCATCCCAAAAAGGGCAAGCAGTCGTTAGAACTCGAATTAATTGACGTCCCCTTCGCGGTTGAAAACCTCGCAATGATTTTTATGGAAAAAAACGCGTTGACCTCGTTGTGTATTCCCATTCACCGGCGAGTCCGCAATAACATGGTTAGACTTACGATTGACGCACAAAAATTCACCTTTGAACAACCGGGTCAGAGTGAATTTTCGTGGGAAATGTACTTTACGTTTAACGTTGAAGACCAGCACTACCTGTTACAAGTTGAAAGTGAGTACGTTTCTGACCGGCACCAGTTAACGTTAGACAGTTATTTTCAGTTTAACTCCGACGCGCAGGACCACGCGCTGTTTGATATTCATACCCAGCAGACGCGTACGGACTTCGCAATTAATAGTATTAACTTAACGCAGGACGGGTTAACGGTGACCGGGTACAGCTCCATCAACGGCGAACCACTGGTCAACCAGACGTTGTTCTTGGAAAATCACGCTACGCAGACGGTTTATCAATATAGTGATACGACCGACTTGTTGCGGGGCATTTTCTCAATTACGGTACCGGTAGATAATTTAACGGAAAACGGGCCCTTTAACGTCTACATTGAGTACGACTTTGGCCAGCAACACGTGCGCCAACGGGTCATTTTGGCCCGACCACTGGCTGGTCAGCGTGTGTCCCAGGTTCAAAGTGGGGGGCAAGTCGTTCGAATCAGCAAAACGTTTAATAACGGCATTGCCGTTGAGACGGTCCCGCCCGTCCCGCTGAGTGCCAAGGTGGCCGCAGTTGGGCGTAAAGCTGGTCGGGTTAAAAACGTGGTGCACCGGTTAAACCAAAAGGTCAACACCCGCTACATGAAATGGTTGTTTAAAAAGGGGCACCGGCCGTTTGACGCGACAACCATCATTTTTGAAAGCTTTGGCGGTCGGCAGGTCAGTGACAGTCCGTTAGCCATTTATCAGATGTTTAAGAAGTTGTACCCCGGTTTCCGTTTCATCTGGTCGGTCGAACGGGAGACAGTTCCGTATTGTAAAGCTAACGACATCCCGTACATTGTGCGGCGCACGACCATGTGGGTTCGGACGATGGAAAAGGCCCAGTACTGGATCAGTAACGCCCGTTTTCCGGCCTGGGTCAAGAAACCCAAGTACTTAACTTACGTCCAAACGTGGCACGGGACCCCGTTGAAAAAACTGGGCTTAGACATTGAAAACGTCACGATGCCGGGGACGAATACGGCGGCGTACCACCGTAACTTTGTGCAGGAAGCCAATCGTTGGGACGCGTTGATCAGTCCTAACGACTATTCGACCCAAATTTTCCGTTCGGCGTTTGGGTTTAAAAACCAGATCTTAAAAGTTGGTTATCCGCGTAACGACGAGTTGATCAATTCAACGGCGGACGACATTACGGCAATCAAGCAGAAGTTAAACATTCCCTTAGATAAAAAGGTCGTCATGTACGCGCCTACTTACCGGGATAACCAGTTTGCGGAGAAGGGAAAGTACACCTTTGAATTACCGTTCAGCTTGGATGATTTCCAACAACGTTTCGGGGAAGACACCGTTTTAATTTTACGGATGCACTACCTCATTTCTAACGCGCTAGACGTTTCGGCGTACGGTGACTTTGTGTACGACCTTTCGAGTTACCCGAACATTTCGGAATTGTACCTAGTGTCGGACCTGTTGATCACCGACTATTCGAGTGTGTTCTTCGACTACGCCTATTTGCAGCGGCCCATTCTCTTTTATCCGTACGATTATCACCTGTATAAGGACGAGTTACGGGGCTTCTATCTCGATTATGAGAAAGACCTGCCGGGTAAAATTGCCCAGAACGAGCCGGACCTATTAAACGGGGTGGCGGAGTACTTACAGCAACCGGATATGAGTAACGACCCGAAGTTCCAGAAATTTTACGAACGCTTCTGTGCCATTAATGACGGATTGGCCTCCCTAAAAGTTGTCAACTACGTGGTGCACCAGATTGAAACCCAGCACTAATAAATTTCACGAAATAATCATCATAAAAAAACGTAATCACTTGATTCGGTGGTTACGTTTTTTGGTGCACGCGATTTGCGTTAAATAGTAAATAATAAGGTGAACTTACAAAACTGCAAAGGGCGAATAGGCCGCTTAAATAGCGTCAGGTCGGTATTGAAACGTGGAAAACGGGTTTTATAAATTTGTGAATGATAAACAAAATTAAATTTAAATAATTTATCCATTTATTTTGACTTACTGTTGACAACGCTTACAATTTCGCTTATCCTTAGTTTGTAAGGTATTTAGTTACCTTCTAATCAATTCTCTTTCTCTCTTATGCCGACCACTATCTTTGGATAGTGGTTTTTTGTAGAGTGTGAAGTTCAAGCGGGTTGGGGCGAGGATTAGCCTAGTCATCAGTATTATGCGGTTTGGGCATAATGCTGGTGACGTAGCTAACCACAACCCCAGCTTGACCTGAGCACGTTTCGATAGAGTGTGAAGTTTTCGACGGGTTGGAGACGAGGATTAGCCTAGTAGGCAGTATTATGCGGTTTGGGCATAATGCTGGCTACGTAGCTAACCGGAATCGCCAGTCGAACCGGAACACGTTTCGGCAATTAAGGTAAGTTGAGCGGTTAGGGCATCATGCTGTTGCCGTCCCGAACCAAGTCCCAACTTACCCAGTTTTCAGAAATTAACAACCCGCTTGCCGTGATAAGAAGATCCCAGTTGCATGGTAAGCGGGACTTTTTCACGTGGGTACGGGAAATCGTGAGTGGTAACGCATGGGTTGGTGGGGCTACTTTTTGACACGCTTTCCGTGCGTCGGTATACTAAAATCTGAAGTGAGGGATCAAGTTGAAAAATCATGAAGTTTTGGATTTAATTCAGGAAATTACCCGTAACGACGGGACGGCTTACATGGAAATCGGCAACATGCTGATGAACGGGCGGGCTGAACTGGCCGCTGAACGCGGTTTTATTAAAGAAGTACGGATCTTACAGTTGAACATTCCCCATTCGACCCACGTTGCCAAGTACGAGGCGTACGTTAACGAGACGTTTGAGATTCCCGATGAATCGATGGACCACTGGGAAGAGTGGACTAAAACTCCCGAAATGCAGGAAGAAGTTAACTTAATTTTGAAGGAAAACCACGTTGGGTAATCCAGCACGGGCTTGTTAAGCATCAGTTGTCGCTGGTGTTTTTTAATTTGATTCGTGAACCGGGCAGACTAAGAAGGGAACCTGTAATTGAACAACCAGTTATTACAATTTATCCAAAAACGCTTTCAGACTCGCTTTCGTTTTCGAAATGCCTTTGAATCGCGTTTGACCGTCGGTATTTTGACCCGCTTGATTTTGGAACATTCGGAAAGTTTGCTTTTGACCCGGCGGGAAATTGAAACGCTGACCGGGTGTTCACTGGACGATCCGGTGCTCCAACGGGAGTATTTTCCCCAGCGCACAATTACGCTGTTGGAAACGGCACTAGACGAATTAACTAACCTTAGTTTAGTGGTAACCCCCGCCGAAGGGCGCATCCAGTACCCACTATTTCGCAGCATTCAGATCGACCAAGTTTGTGAGCGCATCGTCTTTAACTTAAATTTAGACGTGTTACCCCAATTAACGGACTGGTCAAAGGAGCTACGCCACAAACAGGAGGAATTTATAAATGAGTTTAAGCGTTATTGAGACCTTAGCTGCTCATCGGACCCAGCGGGCGTTTACCACGCAGCCGGTGACGGATGAAACTTTTGAACGGATTATTACGGCGGCCCAGCAGATGCCAACTAGCCAATACTTACAAGCGTACAGCTTAGTTGAAGTGACGGACCCGGCGGCACGGGCGGCGTTGGCCAAGATTACCACGATGCCGACGGTTGGTGAAAACGGGCGGTTACTAGTTGTTCTGGCGGATCAGCACCGCAATGCCGGTCTGGTTCCCGGAGCGGCGACTAAGCGCGCATTGACCGAATTTGACCGTTTTGCCGGGAGCATCGAGGACGCCACGTTAATGACGGCTGCCATGGTCATGGTAGCGGAAAGTTTGGGACTGGGCAGCGTCGTTTTAGGGTCCATTAATAATGACACGCAGGCCGTGATTGATCTATTACACTTGCCGGCGTTAACGTTGCCGGTATTTGGGTTACAACTCGGATACCCAACGGAACGGCCGGAAAAAAAGCCCCGCTTACCGTTGTCAGCAATCCTATTTAAGGATCATTATCAGGAACCGGCGACTTACCAAGCAACTTTACGACAGTTTGATGAACAGCTTCACGCGTACTACCAGGGACGCAGCAGTCACGCCCGTGATGAACACTTGGACCACATGACCGCTGAAGCGTTACACTCAGCGGCTAAGCGGCGGGATTTCTTGAAGGTTGTTCGGCGTCAGGGCTTTTTGCCAGAACTAAAAAATTAAAGCGCAATAGCAAAAAAGTGCGTGATAAAAGCAGAGTGTGCCAAAAGTCGGTTAGCGGGTGAGCATTAACGGCGTATGGAGAATAATCCTGGGTTTGGATTGTTTGACATACGTGGTTAAGCGGAGCCCGCTGACTTTTGAAACCCGTTTCGACAATAATTGTTCGGAGATAAAACAGAGGCTGTGACTTTTGTCACAGCCTCCTTTATTTTTCGTAGTAATGGTGCTGAAAAGTCAGTTCACACAAACCAAGTAACTTTCGGTTTCCTAGCCCTGATAAGGGTCGTGTTTAAAGAGCTGCGCGGCTTTGACGGCAGTTTGCCAACCCGTGTAGAGGTTGTCGCGTTCCGCGGCGCACATCTGGGGTTTAAAAACGTCCCCGGATTGGTGAATTGATTTAATTTCGTCAAGGTCCTGCCAATAACCGACGGCCAGCCCCGCGAGGAATGCGGCTCCGAGCGCGGTCGTTTCTAGGTCCGCGGCACGGTTGATCTGGACGTTGGAAATGTCGGCTTGAAACTGCATTAACCAGTCGTTACGGGCCGCCCCGCCGTCAACCATCAGAATGGGCATCGCAATGTGCGCGTCCTGCTTCATCGTGTCGATGACGTCACGGGATTGGTAAGCTAGCGACTGCAGGGTGGCCTTAACGAAGTCGGCCTTAGTGGAACCGCGGGTAAGCCCAAAAACGGCACCACGGGCATCAGAATCCCAATAAGGGGCACCGAGGCCGGTGAAAGCGGGAACGACGTAAACTTCGTTGTGATTATGTGACTGTTTAGCGAGCGCTTCCGACTCCGGCGCGGACTGAACTAACTGCATGCCGTCACGCAACCATTGGATAGCGGAGCCGGCAACGAAGATCGACCCCTCCAGCGCGTAGCTGACGTGACCGTCGATACCGTACGCAATCGTGGTCAACAGATTATGGTCGGAGAGTTGCGGTTGTTCACCGAGGTTCATCACGGTAAAGGCTCCGGTCCCGTACGTGTTTTTGACCATACCGGGTTCAAACGCCATTTGGCCGAACAGAGCGGCCTGCTGATCACCGGCCATGCCACTGATGGGAACTTTGCAATTATAAAATAAATAATCCTGAGTTGTTCCGTAAATTTCAGAGTTCGAACGCACCGTTGGCAACATGGCCTTCGGAATGTTGAGTAGGTCTAAAATGGTTTGGTCCCACTGTAAATCGTGAATGTTGAAGAGCATCGTGCGGCTCGCGTTGGTGTAGTCGGTGACGTGGGTGACGCCACCGGTCAATTTCCAAACTAACCAGGTATCAATCGTCCCAAAGAGCAGTTCGCCCCGCTCGGCCCGCTCCTGAGCGCCATTGACGTGGTCTAAGATCCACCGAATTTTAGTTGCGGAGAAGTAGGCGTCGGTGACTAAACCGGTTCGCTGGTGGATCATTTCACCGGCACCGTTTTCAACTAACTGGTCGGCAAGTGGCGCGGTCTGGCGAGACTGCCAAACGATTGCGTTGTAAATGGGTTGCCCCGTTTTTTTATCCCAAACGACCGTTGTTTCACGCTGGTTAGTAATTCCAATCGCTTTAATTTGGTTCGGTAAGATTCCGGATTCAATTAGCACGTCGGCAATTGTACTAGAAACCGCGTTCCAAATTTCGTTGGCGTTGTGTTCGACCCAGCCGGGCTGGGGAAAATATTGGGGAAACTCGCGTTGAGCGTCGGCGAGTTTTTGGCCCGCGTGGTTAAAGATGATGGCCCGGGTACTCGTGGTGCCTTCATCAATGGCCATGATGTATTCGGCAGGCATATTCAATTCCTCCAAAAAGTAATATTTATATACGAAAGTATTATGAATTGATACTAGCACGCTTACCGGGATTTGTGAATAAATATAAGAAACTTAATAAACAGGGGCCCAGCCTTGTCAAACCGGGATTTTTGATGAAATTGAACTATACCAATTGAGAAATATAGAAAAGGGTTACATTCTTATTGGGTTAATAACAGTCATAATTAGCCAGTTTGTAACCCGGTCGAACGATGGTGTGGTTATATTTGTAAAATAGACCAATCGGCATATAATTAGGATTCAATTAATTAATTCTAATTAGCAGGAGGTCCCGACATGCAAAAAATACGGTTCTTTTTAAAGGGTTCCGCCGCGGAAACGGCGTGGTTGAATCGGCAGGCCCAGCGTGGTTACCAACTGACGGGTATCAAGGGGATGACGTACCAATTTAAGGCCGTTCCCGACGCCCGGCCCGTAGTCGCTGAATATTTGCGACCGGCGACGCTGACGGCCATGGCGGACGTTTTTCACCCGTTGACGACCTTCACGTTTAACAACGGTAAAATGGCGGTGGCCTATTCCTCAGTCCAAACGGCGCAACGGGTGGTAAGTGATGACAACCATTACCGCTTGGCCGTTTACCGGCGGGCGCGCGAAGTGGCCTTAAACTGGATGAACGGCTGGGTCGTGGGCATCTGGTTACTGATGTGCGTGGAAGTGATGATCAGTACCAAGCTAACCGCGACGCCGTTACTGACCAGCCTGTTACTGGGATCGTTTGGCGTAGGGGCCGGGATGATCGTTGCGGCCATCGTAATTTGTGGTACCGCTGCCGGCCGATTTCACGGGCAGGTTTGCCGTCTGATTCGGATCACTGGTGAGGATAAGGGAACGTGGAAACCGACTTTTCACGTGGTCTTCCGCCACCAACAGCAAGTTCCCGATACCGAGGCCTGGGCGGAACTGGGTAATTGGCGGTTAGCAATGCAAAATCAGCAGGGGGACTATTACTTTAATTTGGAAACCAATTTAAGCGAACGTGAAATTAGAAATACACTTTTGAAAATGATAAAACCAAAAGATTTTGATGTGCTATCGTGGTTAGGCCTATACCCACTATGAGGATTGCTAGATTATTAATTATGTGAAAATAATTTGAAAATGTTTGATAAAAGGTTGTAATTTAATTAAAAAGCGTGTATAAATACAGACATAGTCATTGCCCGGTAGTTCAGCGGTAGAATAATTGACTGTTAATCAAGAGGTCGCTGGTTCGATCCCAGCCCGGGCAGTTAGTGTCGTATAGTACTTTGAACGGTATCTCTAGGGAGGTACCGTTTTTATACGTCACCAATTTGGTCGAAGATGCTAGTCTAATTCGGATAAGGGTGAGCAAAATGGTCAAATAATCGTCACAAATAAATCAAGAAAAATATTCTGACAAACCTTGACTATTCTTGACTAATCTCGTATACTTACTATATAAAAGTAAGTGTTAGATTCATTTACTGTAAACTTAGGAGGAATTCATCGTGACAGTAAACTTATATTATTCAACATCTAGCAAGTCAAGCCGTAGTGCGCGGGCATGGTTGGTTGCTAACAACATTCCTTTCAATGAACGCGACATTATTGCTAACCCTCTGGATCGCGATGAATTGAAACAAATCCTCCGGCTCACTGAAAACGGCTTCGAGGACATCGTTTCAACGCGTTCTAAGGCTTTCAAAGCATTGCACATCGACTTGTCTGACCTTGGTTTTAACCAACTGTTAGATTTATTAGTAGAAAAGCCCCAGCTGTTAAAGCGGCCGATCATTTATGATGGGCGCCGGCTACAGATTGGCTACAACGAAGAAGATATTCGGGCATTCT
This sequence comes from Lactiplantibacillus garii, assembly GCF_003885105.1. Taxonomy (GTDB): domain Bacteria; phylum Bacillota; class Bacilli; order Lactobacillales; family Lactobacillaceae; genus Lactiplantibacillus; species Lactiplantibacillus garii. The sequence continues at coordinate 34,271 of NZ_QWZQ01000005.1, read as the reverse complement.
TGCCACGTTCAGTGCGTAAGTCTGAACTACGTGAAATTCAACAAAAATTATACGATGACGACCAGCAAGCGGTCGGTTAATCATCGCAAGGTCCCGCTGCTGAGAGGCAGGGGACCTTTTTTTGTATAGAGTGTGAGGTTCAAGCGGGTGGGGCGAGGATTAGCCTAGTTATCAGTATTATGCGGTTTGGGCATAATGCTGGTAACGTAGCTAACCACAGCCCCAGCTTGACCCGAGCACGTTTCGATAGAGTGTGAGGTTTCGACGGGTTGGAGATGAGGATTAGCCTAGTAGGCAGTGTTATGCGGTTTTGGCATAATTCTGGCTACGTAGCTAACCGGAAGCTCCAGTCGAACTTGAACACGTTTTAGCAATCAAGGTAAGGCGTGCAGTTTTGACATAATACTGGTGACGTAGCTAACCACGAACCGCATTAAACAAAATCCTTGGTTAAATTGTAAAGCTTGCGTACAATGTAATAGGAAACTATGAATTGAGGAGGATTTGACGATGAGTGAACGTGATCAGGCGGCTTGGGCCATCCAAGCATTGAAGGACTTGCAAACCGACGGGAACCACTTTACCATTGATGGCATCATTAAAGTGATCGATGATCAGCAAGCTGAGATTGAAAGCTTGCGGGGATCAATGGAAGGCCAGTTGTGGAGTCCCACCAGCTGGCATCAAGACCAGCAGGCACAACAACAAACTAAGTCGTAGCCGGAGTTTGACATTAAATTAAATCATGAACGCAGCAAAATACAGAGTGTGCCAAAAATCGGTTAAGCGGAGCCCGCTGACTTTTGGCGCACGTTTCGACAATAGTTGTTCGGAGATAAAATAGAGGCTGTGACAAAAGTCACAGCCTCTATTTTAACGTTCAGACCGGCAATTATTGCCGAATTTTTTTATTTTGGGCGGCAAGGCGGGTCAGGTGTTCGAACAAAATACCTTCCCGTAGCCCGTTTTGTGAGAAAATCATCCGGTCGGAATCAAGGAAGCGCATCAGCGTAATGGCCGGAATCAGACCACCCACGATGATGTCGGCCCGGTCCTTTGCCAGCCCCGGAATTTCGGCCCGCTCGGCGGCGCTTTTGGCGATCACGTCATCAAAAGTTTCGTAAATGGCGGTGTCGCGAAGCCGGTAGCCGTGAATATCTTCAAAGTTCAAGAAGTCACTCTTGCGGCGGTTGATCTTGGCGAGCGTCCGGTTACTGCCACCAAGACAAACTAACGGTAAGTTAAGTCCGTTACGTAACCACCAGACACTGTTGAACAGTTTATCCACAAACGTCATGGTTTTAAACAGTTCGTTCGCCGCAATTTTATCGCTCAGGTCAAATTTTTCCGATAAACTGACGGCGCCAATCGGTAAACTGATCAGTTCCTTGGCCTGACCGTTGACGATCAAAACCAGTTCGCAGCTACCACCCCCGGTGTCGACCATGACGCAGTTCGTGGTCGGCAGGGTGTTGATTACCCCAAGGTAGTCGTAATAAGCTTCGGTGGTTCCCGGAATGACTTCAAGGTCTAAATCAAGTTCGCTTTTGACCCGTTTTAAAAACTTTTTCTGGTTACTGGCCTTACGGGTCGCCGCGGTGGCCACCGCCGTTAACGTTAAGTTTGGCAACTGGTCATAGATGGCTTTAAACGAGGCCAGTGCGGTCATCGTCCGCTCGATGGCGGCCGGCTGTAACGTTGGGGTGGCACCACTGTTTTCGTTTTCGGATAAACGGACCATTTCCTTTAGCCGGTGGGTGACCGCGTAACTCCCATCTGGTTGGATCTGGGTGATCGTCATCCGGCACGAGTTGGAACCGAGGTCAATGACGGCAAAGTTTTCCATACTAGTCTTCCTTTCCGTTACTTTCTAAAGGATTGGGCTCGTTTTTAGGGCTCATCATCGGAATAAACTGGTGACTATTGCTAGTCGGTTGCGGTTCACCGTGGTCGGCTTGGACTTCCTGTTCGGCTTCGTGAATGAAGTAGGCTTGCGAGTCTAGCATTTCGAGACCCCGCCCATCAACCTTAGTGTAGGTGTCGTCGGCTTGAAGGATCCGGGTCTTGACGTTATCCTGCCACATCGTTTCAAAAATAGCCATCGCCCGTTGACTAATGTCTGGTTGGAGGAGTGGGAACAGCAATTCCACCCGCCGGTTCAGGTTACGGGTCATCATGTCGGCACTGGACAGGTAGATCTGGGGTTCGCCGTCGTTACTAAAGTAGTAGATTCGACTGTGCTCGAGCAAGCGGCCGATGATTGAGTGGACTTCGATGTTGTCGGAAATTCCCTTGATCCCGGTCTTTAAGCAACAGATGCCCCGAATAATCAGTTGAACTTTGACCCCGGCGTGGGAGGCTTCGTAAAGTTTACTGATGATTTGCGGGTCGGATAACGAGTTCATCTTCATCCGCACGAGGGACGGCTTGCCGGCCTTGGCAATCGCAATCTCATCGTCTAATTTTTCGTTGATAAAGTCGCGGATCCCGTCCGGTGAAATGTGCAATTTATGGAAGTACGGTGGTTCCGAGTAGCCCGAAAGCATGTTGAAAATGTTGGAGGCGTCAATGCCCATGTCGGTATCGGCCGTAAACAGTCCCATGTCAGTATAGAAGTGGGCGGTCACGTCGTTATAGTTTCCAGTCCCCATGTGCATGTAACGCTTGATGCCTTCGTTTTCCCGGCGAACAACCAGCGCGAGCTTACAGTGGGTCTTTAGACCAATCAAACCGTAAATCACGTGGCAACCCATTTCTTCCAGCTTCTTTGCCCAGTGGACGTTATTTTCCTCATCAAAGCGGGCCTTAACTTCGACTAAAACGGTGACCTGTTTACCGTTTTGGGCGGCTTGCCCGAGGTATTTAATGATTGGTGAATCCGCGGAGACCCGGTACAGCGTCATTTTAATGGCTAAGACGTCTTGGTCCTCGGCCGCTTCGTGGATGAAGTCCACCACCGGTTTAAAGTCGTCGTACGGGTACTGCATCAAAATATCGTGGGCCTTGATCAAATCAAAAATCGAGCGTTCCCGGTAAACGGCCGGGTAGTTTGCCTTGTACTTCGGGTAATTAAGGTCGTCATGACCACTGACCGCCTTCACCAGCTTGGACAGGAAGGTTAAGTTTAACGGTCCGTTGATAACGTACAGGGCACTTTCGTCAATTCCGAGGGCCTTGGACAAACGGGCCCGCTGGTGTTTACTCATGCTCTTTTCAACTTCTAAGCGCATGACTTTCCCGCGTTCACGCATCTTTAATTGTTTTTGAACTTCCTTTAATAGGTCGGAAGTATCCTCTTCGGCAACGTCAAGGTCGAGGTCGCGCATGACCCGGTAGGCGCTAGTTTCTTTAACGGTGTAGTTAATGAACAGCGAACCGACGAAGGCCTTGATGATGTCTTCAATTAAAATAAATTGGTTCGGCTTGCCGGGTAAGGTCACGACCCGTGGGAACACGTCGGGAACTTGGACGGTCGCAAACTTACGGTCCTTTTTATCCCCGTTTTTATAGATTCGTAACGCGATGTTTAACGTGTTATTACCAATGAACGGGAACGGTCGCGATGAATCGTCGGCCATCGGTGTTAAGGCCGGGTACAGTTCGTCGTCAAAATAATTTTTGACGAAGGTGTGCTGTTCTTCGGTCAAGTCCGCCATGTGTAAGAGGTGGATGTCGTGTTGTTCTAGGAGCGGTAATAGCGAACGGTTGAGCGTGTTATACTGCCGCTTGACCATTTCGTGGGCCTTAGCACTAATGGCCTGGACTTGCATTTCCGGTGTTAAGCCGGCCGGATCGGGCTTTTTATAGTTAACGGACATTAGTTTACGCAGCGAGGCCACTCGTACGGTGAAAAATTCGTCGAGGTTACTCTGGGTGATGCCCAGAAAACGGACGCGTTCCAGGAGCGGGTTGTCCTTGTCGCGGGCCTCGTCCAATACCCGGTAGTTAAAATCCATCCAACTTAGTTCACGGTTGGTGTAGTAGCTTTCTTTGTGGTAATTCATTTTAACGTACCCCCCGTAATTTAATTACTGGCGTTAGACCGAAGACTTCTTTAAAGAACTCGGCCTTTTGCGCGAAGACCCAGTTTTCTAAAAACAGGTCGTCGTGGGAAAAACAGGTGATAATGACCCGCGGGTTCTTAATCGACACCGAGATCTTATCAATTTTTTGTTTGCGACCATCGTCCAAGGCGTCCGCAATTCGTAAGATCGCGGAAAGCTTGGAAACTAGGACCCGCTGTTCGAGTTGCATGTGCTCAAAGTGTTTGAGGTCCTTTGACGGTGTTTGCGCGCTGTGGTAGCGCGAGATCATCGCAATCGTTTTTTTCTCATCATCGGTTAGACCGGTTAATTCGGTTGCTTGTAAAATATAATCCGAGTGCATGTAATGCTGGTGCGGATCGATGTAACTCCCAACGTCGTGTACGATCGACGCAACTTGTAAGAGTAACCGGTCGCGTTTACCCAGGTGGTGCAACGGTTTTAACTGGTCAAAGAGGTGCAGCGCGAACTTAGTTACTAAGTCGCGGTGTTTAGGTTCGACGTTGTAACGGTCGGCGATGTTTTTTGCGGCGGTCACGATCTGGTCGTTAAAGTTGTACTTCTTATAACCAAGCTTAACGGCTTCCTGAATAATCAGTCCGTCGAGCACGGTAACGTTGCCAAGCCAGATTTTTTGCGCGTTAGTCAGTTGAAGTAACTCGTTAATCAGTAACATTTCGGGCACGATTAACCGGACGTCCTCTTCGTCAACCTCGTATTTATCCATTAAATACTGGTCGGACGCGTCGATCACGTCGTCATACAGGGCCTGAAAGTCGCACTTGCTCAGTTCTTCGACCCCGGCCTTGGATTGTTGCTGCCGGAACAAGTTGGAAAACGGTGCGACGCCCAACATGACGACGTTGCTTGGTTCTTCCCGTCGACCGGGTAGAAAACGACCGAAGTCGGCAATTTGGCTGGAAATATAGTCGTCAAGGACTTCAACGTAGTTCGGTACGCTGGACTGTAAGTCTTCCAAGACTTCGGCGATCCGTACCGGCCCGAGCCGCAAACTTCGTGAAAAGACGAAGTTCCCCTGATCATAGTGGGAAATACCGACGCTGCCGGAATTGATTCCGAGTAAGTAGGTCGGTTCCGTGATCATTTGTTTAAAACGTGGAAAATGGACCGCAACGGCGGCCGAGCGTAAGTAAGTTTCCTGACTACTGGATAACCAGTCGATTTTTAAACCGGTTCGTACCAGTAACTGGTCTTGGACGTAATCGGCGTTGTTTGCGGTGGATAAGGACCACGATCCCCATAAGCGGTAATCCTCAACCCCGTAGTCGTTCATAATTTGAACAAAGCCGGTCAACGCGGACGCCGCCTGTTCGACCGAATCGTAATCGATCGTGTGTTGATCGTAAATATCTTCGCCAAGCGCAACGTCGGAACGCACGCGTTCGACTTGCTTCAAGGTCCGCAAGTTAACGATGGATAGCTCAATACTTTGAACGTTGATCATCATAATACCAAATAATTTTGCTGCCATTTAGATCCCCCATTTAAATGTTTTTACCCCCCTGGTAAACGTAACGTTTAGGTTAGATAATTCTTTTAATTTTAACACACGTTTACGGTGGGTGAAATGAATAGTGACGTGATTGTAATTTAAATTTGCAAGCGCTAAATGCCCGCAATACGCAAAAAGCGCAGTTCGGCGGTTGCGAGAACGTCCGAACCACGCTAGTTATGACTATAAGATTTCGTGATTGTTAATAATTAGTTTGTTCAGATGTTTTTCAACCCGCTGGTCAACCGGTGGCAACTGGTGATAGTCACCGTACATCCGGGTCAAAATTTGATCATAGGCCCGGGGAATTTTAACTTGCAGGGTCTCAAAGGGAACGACTCGCAACGTCGTTAATTCCTGATACGACATAATCTCCTTGTCGTAGTCATACTGCGAGGCTAAGTTTTTATAGGTGCGTGAATCGGATTGTTCGTAGAGGCGCATGTAGCCTTCCCGGTCCTGCTTATGTCCGTTCACTTCGGCCAACTGTTGGGGAGTGTGCTTGGTTAGACGGTTCCGCAACGGGGTTTTAACGAAGTTGTAGTTGAGTTTAAGTAGGATGGCGGCGTCTTCAAGGCGGAAGTGCATCATTTGCGACCGCCGGAGGGCCTCGTCGTCCGGAATCTTATCAAACGGAAAAATATCAACAAAGACACCCTTGAAGGCGTTGTTAACGTTGTTTTTTTCTTCAATGTACGTATTGACGTCCAGCAGTTTCATATAGCTCAGTGCGTAGTCGGGATCACTGGCACCGGTTTGTAAGAAAAATTGGTCCGGATCAAGGTGCTGGTTTGCGACCGCGATAAACCGTTGGTATTCGCTGCGGCGCATACCGATGTCGATGTCGTCGTCCCAGGGGATGAAACCCTGATGACGGACGGCTCCCAGTAACGAGCCACCAATTAAAAAGTAGTCGATGTTTTCGGCGTCACAAATCTGAATAACGGTTTGCATCAGGCGTAATTCGACCCGGTGCAAGGGTGTGAGGGCCATCTGGATCATCTCCTTCTCGTAAGCGTTTCACTACCTATTATCATACTCCTTTAGTCCCGTAAAATGTTAGGCAGGATGCCTTACGTGCGTAAAAAGCGGTCAATGCCGGGTCAATCACTGTAAATTAGTTAAAGGCGTGTTATATTTAATTCAAAGTCAATGGGGTGACGGTAATAATCATGAAAAATATTGAATTAGGGCAACTTTTAAATAAGTATTTTGACGCGTATCAGGATACTACTAAGACCATGATGGACTTGGTCGCCTGGCCGTTAAGTCAAAATAAACTTTCATTTGAACAATTTTTGATCATGCGGCGGATCGCAACCACTGATCAGGTGACGTTAAACGATATCGCCGTGCAACGGCAGGTGACGCGTAGTGCCATTTCGCGCCAGGTCAAAGCGTTATTAACACAGCACTACGTTTTCCAGGTGCCGGATCCACAAGATCGGCGCCGGTTATACTTGCACCTGACCGAACGTGGTCAGCAAGTTGAGGTTTTAGTCAACCAGGCGATCAGCAAACACTTTGATACGTGGGTCCACCAACTAGGGGCCGACCAAATTGAACAGGTTTTACAGATGATGGCGGGCTTTTGCGAACAGGTGACGCAGCTTGGGCAAGGTCAAGACCACCCACGGCCAGTTGCGCACTAAAAAAATCCGGGAATATTCCCGGATTTTTTTAGTGTTTAAAGAAGTTGCAATATACGCCTTCGCAGGCTTCTAAAAACATGCCGATGGCCATAATGTACATCGCTATCATGTTATTCATGGTAAAAACGAAGTAGAGTAAGACGGCGTATAAGATTAGAAAAAAGATGGCACTAACCTTGGAATTAGCCAAATCAATCACACTCCCCAAACGATTTTTATAAAACACTCCTTATAACAATTCCATTTTAACGCAGCGCCTTTTGATTTAAAAATTGAAAAAAAGTTCTGGTAAATTATTTAGTGTTCGGATATTGCTTTTAACTAAGAACAATGTTAGGATTAATTTTGTGATAAGGAACGAAAACACGAACGTTTACAATTGTGCTATTTCTATTATTTTTAATATTTGGAGGGAATCATGAATAAAATAGCGGCATATTTTAATTTCTCAGAATTGAAAACGTCCATGCGAACGGAAATGTTGGCAGGACTAACGACTTTCGTTTCCATGGCTTACATCCTGTTCGTTAACCCCAGCGTCTTAGGGGCTTCCGGAATGGATAAGGGGGCGGTTTTCACCGCCACCGCGTTAGCGTCCGCGTTGGGTTGTTTATTAATGGGTCTGTTAGCGAAGTATCCAATTGCCATTGCACCCGGGTTAGGGGTCAACGCCTTCTTTACTTATTCCGTCGTTATTGGGATGGGCGTTAAGTGGCAGACCGCTTTAGCCGGCGTGTTCGTTGCCGCCGTCATCTTTATGTTGATCACCATCTTTAAGTTACGGGAAATGATCATTGACGCCATCCCCCGGGATATGAAGTTAGCAATTTCCGCCGGGATCGGGTTCTTCATTGCCTTTATCGGGCTACACGGTGGGGGCCTGATCGTTGCCAACAAGTCTACGGTAGTTGGGTTAGGTTCCTTAACCGTGGGGACGACTTGGTTAACCATTTTCGGTTTGATCGTCACGTTGATCTTAATGAGTCGGAAGGTTCCGGGTGGGATCTTTATCGGGATGGTCTTAACGTCCATTCTTGGGTTAGTTACTGGGCTCATTAAAATGCCGTCAACCATTGTTTCTGCTGCGCCATCACTCAAGCCAACCTTTGGGGTCGCGCTAGGTCACATTGGGGACATTAATTCGTTACAACTGATCATCGTTGTTTTGACTTTCTTACTGGTGACGTTCTTTGATACGGCCGGTACCTTAGTGGGTTTGGCCGAACAAGCCGGTTTTATGAAAAATAACAAGATGCCTCGGGTTGGGAAAGCCCTGATGGCTGATTCAACTTCCATGTTAGTTGGTTCCGTTTTAGGGACGTCGCCAACTTCCGCCTACGTTGAATCGTCCGCTGGGATCGCCGTTGGTGGTCGTTCCGGGATGAGTGCCGTGGTTACCGGGATTCTGTTCCTCTTCGGGTTATTCTTCTCACCACTGTTAAACGTGGTTACTAGCCAAGTGACCGCACCGGCACTAATTATTGTCGGGGTCTTAATGGCCGAATCCTTGAAACAAATTAACTGGGAACGCTTTGAAATTGCCGTGCCCGCCTTCCTGACCGTTATTGGAATGCCGTTGACTTACAGTATCTCCGACGGGATCGCGTTAGGTTTCATCACCTACGTCATCACCATGGTTGCCACTAAGCACGCTAAAGAAGTCCACCCGTTAATGTACGTGCTCTTCTTCATCTTTATTATTTATCTCTGGATATTAAACGTTTAAAGCCATAAAAGAGAGGCTGTGACAAAAGTCACAGCCTCTCTTTTATCCCCGAACAATTATTGTCGAAACGGGTTTCAAAAGTCAGCGGGCTCCGCTTAACCACGTATGTCAAACAATCCAAGCCCAGGATTATTTGACATACGCCGTTAATGCTCACCCGCTAACCGACTTTTGGCACACTCTGTCATTTTTTATTATGGGATGACGTTATTGGTCGCTTAACGATCGATATTACGCCGCCTTCCGGGTGGATAACACGCTAAGGCTAACATCAAGGTTATTACCTTAATAAGAAAAAGACTTATTTTAAACTGAATGACAGATTAATACCCTTTGATTATGTATTGGTCCGTTTGCCTATAATGTAGGGCGAGTAGTAATTATGATGAACGTAAAAGACTTTATTGAAAGGCTGTGACTCAGTTGAATCTTTGCTACCGGTTAGTACTTAAAGCTTGAAATGACCAGTTATTAAATCTCAAAATGTTTTATCCGTCGTGGCGCCAACGACCAGTTTAAGCCGGGAGCGACCGCGCTGATGGGCTCAGTGGTGAAATTTGACTTACGGTCGGTTTTTTCGACCGTTATGTCAAAGGCCGAGGTTGGAGACCGGCGCGGGCTTCAACTCGTGCCCACCACGCTCCAGCTCAGTCAGCGCCGAGCGGAAGGCGGGTACTCACACTAGCTTAAAGACCATCTGCGCAATCCGATACCTACAAATGGTCATCATAAGTAATTTCAAAATCCACTTACAAAAAGTAAGTCTTATTGCTTGAGTTTACTCTTGAAAGCGGTTTATAATGCCCTTGTTAAATTAATTCGGATAGCTAATCAACTACCTGGTAACGGAAGGACGCGAGTGATATGACGAAGATGATAGCAGGACAAGCGCTGGTAAAGGTGTTGGAAGCGTGGGGTGTTGACCACCTCTACGGCATTCCGGGTGGGTCGATCAACCATACCGTGGAAGGACTGTACCTGGAAAAGGACCGGATGAAATATATTCAGGTTCGTCACGAAGAAGTCGGCGCGTTAGCCGCGGCGGCCGACGCGAAGTTCAATGGCACGATCGGGGTCTCATTTGGTTCGGCCGGTCCCGGCGCGACCCACTTGTTCAACGGTCTGTACGATGCCAAGATGGATCACGTGCCGGTTCTGGCGTTAGTTGGTCAGGTTCCCCAGCCAACCATGAATACGAACTATTTTCAAGAAATGGACGAAACGCCGATGTTTGCCGACGTGGCGGTGTATAACCGTACCGCGACAACCGCGGAACAGTTACCATACGTGGTTAATCAGGCGATTCGTGAGGCGTATGAAAAGAAGGGGCCGGCCGTTGTTATTATTCCGGAAGATTTATCCGCTAAAGAAATTGATTACGAACCGGTCAAAACACCGAACACCGTTGCGAATACTTTTAAGCAAACGATTGATCCGCAAGCCATTACCGCAACCTTGAAGTTGCTCAAAGCAGCGAAACACCCGTTAGTATACGCGGGGCGGGGATTACTGGGTGCCCGGGACGAACTAGTTAAGTTCAGTGAAACTTTCAACGTGCCGGTCATGAACACCGTACCCGCGACCGGTGTCATGCCAACCAACCATCCTAACGCCATTGGGACGTTCGGTCGGTTAGGAACCAAGTCGGGGTTTGAAGCCCTACAACACGCAGACTTGATTTTCTTTTTAGGTTCCGAATTTCCGTTTGCCGGTTTTTGGCCGAAAAACGTTAAAATTGTGCAGGTCAATGATCGCCCGTACGATATTGGTAAGATGGTTCCAATCGACTACGCCGTTATTAGTGACGCTAAGTCGTACTTAACGGACATGGTTGCGACCGGTGAAAGTTTGCCGGAAACCGCCTGGCTTAAGGCTAACCGGACAAACAAGCAGAACTGGGATGCCTGGTTAAAGACCCGGGCCGAAGACGATGGTGACGGGTTGGCGCCCGAAGCCGTTATGGCCAAGGTCGCCAGCATGGTTGGTCCGAAGGATACTTACGGGGTCGATACCGGGAACGTTTCGGAATGGGCCGTGCGGGGGTTACCAATGGATCGCCAACAAAAGTTTGCACTGTCGGGTTTGTTTGCCACGATGGGTTTTGGCTTGCCAGCCGGTTTAGCAGGGGCGTTGAGTGTTCCCGACGCGCAGGCCTGGTCGTTTTCGGGTGACGGGGGCTTTGCGATGGTTGCGCCGGACCTCATTACGGAAGCGCGCTACGAGTTACCCGTGATCAACGTGGTCTTTAGCAACCGGCGATTCGGGTTCATTTACCGTGAACAGGTTGATACCAAGCAGCACCTCTACGGGGTTGATTTGACCGATGCTGACTGGGCTAAAGTTGCCGAAGGGTTAGGTGGTATTGGGTTTACCGTCAAGAACAATCAGGACGTGGAAGACGTGTTTGACCAGATCAAACAATTACAGGCCGGTGGAAATAAACGGCCGATCGTCGTAAACGCCGTTATTAAGCAGGACGATCCGATTGGGACGGCCTTCATGCCGCTTGATCCACAGTTATACGGGCAAGTAACGGTTGACGAGTACGCGCAGGCCAACCACATTGACGTTCAACAGCAGCCGTCCCTGGGTGAACTTTTACGGGCGACCGGCGATAACCTTTAATTATATGGAAACAAGTAAAATTTAAACAAAACGGTCACCGACGAACCAAGGCGCGTTGGTGGCCATTTTTTGTACCAAAAAACGGTGCTTTCCGAAGAAAACACCGTTTGTATTGTGATTGGTTATTTGTTAAAGCTCCCGTCTTCGACGTCCTTGATGAATTGTTTCAGGTGGTCGAAGTAAACCGGTGCGTTGTCAATCATGTGGTGGTGGCCACCGTTTGGCGTGGTCACTAAGCGGGAATTAGGAATGTCGCGGGCCATCCGCCGAGCGGAGTCCAGCGGCATCGTTTCGTGCTCACCAAAGGTCAATAACGTGGGCACTTTGATGTTGTGGATCTGGTCACGTACGTCCCAGTCTTTCAATTTACCGGTGATCACGAATTCGTTATCACCTTGAAAGGCGTTGTAAACGGGCTTAGCGGTCGTATCAATGAGGTGACGGATCGCCGTTGGTTGTTTACGATCCACGTAGCCGGCGTTTAAGACGTCAACGTACTTCTGGTACTGCGGGTCGTCCCAGTTGCCTTCCGCTTCCTTTTGCTTCATGTAAGCAACGGCGTCGGCGGGCAGGGCGTCTTCACGAACCTTGTTGACGTGGGTCACGTATTCGTCAATATTGTCAACCATGCTGGAAATGATGGCACCCTTGAGGTGTTGACCGTACTTTAAGGCGTACATCATGGTCAAAGCACCGCCCCATGACTGACCGATCAAGTAGAAATTGTCGAGGCCTAACTTTTGACGAACTTCTTCAACTTCATCGAGGAAGTAGTCGTAGGTCAAGTACTTTTTAGCAATTTCGGGATCAGAATAGTCGGGTTGGTCGGAATACCACGATCCTAATTGATCATACATGGATACCTGAACGCCGAGGTCGGCTAATTCGGCACCAAAGTTTTCCCAGTACTCGTGATTACCACCGGGACCACCGTGTAAGCAAAGCAATTGGATGTCACCTTCACCCTGGGTATTGGTCCATAAATGGTAGCCGTTATCCAGCGTGATGATCGTCGTTCCCTGTTTCAAATGATCACCTTATTTCTAAAGATTTTAACCATTATCTTACCACTGTTAGCGCGCAACGGTCAAAGCCCCTAGCATCACGGCTAAATCTGCGGGATAATAGATAACTAGGATTCAAGGTATTAACGAATTGATTTTAAGACGGGACACAAACCAGACCAATTAGCTCATTCAAGCGTTAGAGCGATTAAACGAACGGGGTAGGGCACTGCCCACCGTTTAATTGTGGCTTGACAAACGCTTTCATTTCTGGAAAAATGACTAAACTGACACCCGCAGTAAATTGTAATATTACATTTTTTCTATTCAATTGCGGTTAGTTAACCAATATGAAATAATGGGTTAACTAATGAGGAAAAGGTGAGATTTGCATGGCTAACCAGACCGAAGTGCTACGGTTATTAATGGCTAACGCTCCGGAATACTGTTCCGGGGACCGGTTGGCTGACGAACTCAATATTAGTCGCACGGCGATTTGGAAAATGGTCCAGGGGCTACAAACGGCGGGGTACTCGATTGAAAGTCGCCACGGACGCGGTTACCGCTACGTGGAGAACAATCAACTCAGCGTCGCTGGCATTCAAAATGGGCTGGATATCACGCCAGCCGTGCAGCTAATCGTGCTCCCGTCCGTTGACTCTACCAACGCTTATTTAAAGCGAATGGCGACGCGGACCCCGTTAACGGAACCGGTCGTCGTGGTGGCGGACTCCCAAACGGCGGGGTACGGACGCTCGGGACGAACGTTTTATTCACCCGGAGAAACGGGAATCTATTTAAGCATCGGACTACCGGTCACCACTGACCAGCCGTTGGATGCGGGGTTGTTAACGACCAGTACCGCGGTGGTTGTTGCTCAAACGCTCCGGCAATTATTCGATGTACCCGTAGAACTAAAGTGGGTCAACGACGTCTTAGTGAACCACCATAAAGTGGTGGGTATTATGTCGGAAGGCATCACAAACTTGGAAACGGGGCAAATTTCAACGGTGGTCGTCGGGATTGGGATCAACCTGACCACCGCGGCCTTTCCGTCACCGCTTCAGTCGAAAGCCGGTGCCGTGTTGGCTCATCCAACGAAGGTGACCCGTAATCAGGTCATCCGGCAATTATTGCGGACCTTTTTTGAGCGTTATCCGAGTTATCGGAGTGGGGATTTTATGCCCCTTTACCGGCAATTATCAATGGTCATTAATCAGCGGGTATCCTTGAAGAGCGGGGCGCGGACCTACGACGGGGTCGTGTTAGACATTGCTCAAACGGGCGCGCTGGTCGTACAACTAACGGATGGCCGGGTCCAAGAATTTAGCAGTGGTGAGATCACGAAGGTCAATTTATTGACCGGCCAATACCATGGCTAACGAGTTAAAGGTTTAATGACTAGGTGATTTAGTACCGTGGGGCTTGTAAATTGAGGCAACTAACCCTTGAATTTAAAGTGAACACCAACTGGTTCAATCGTTTACCGGTTTGTACTGAAAAACGGGAGATTTTAGTGGGCGCTACGTAGCGCCCCGACAATGTCTCGTTAGGTAGATACTTAAATAGCCTAATAAATAAAGCGGTTAATAAAAATAATTAAAGAAGTTTTAATTATGCTGGTCAATACGGTCGTTTACAGACTATAGTAGAAGTATTGGGATACTAGCGGGTTTGGTAGATACAAAAGAAACAATTCAAGGGGTAATTATAAAATGAGTGAAAATTTGCGGAGAGTTAACATGAGCCGGACGATGACGAGGATGAATCGGCACCGGATGCGTCCCCGCCGTTACATTACCGGCTTTGATGGCATTCGGACGTTGGCGGTCCTCGGTGTCATCATCTATCACTTAATGCCGGCGTCGTTGCAAGGAGGCTACTTAGGGGTACCAATCTTCTTCGTGGTTTCTGGATATTTAATTACGGATATTTTATTACAAGACTGGTTAACGTATGGTCACGTGCGTATTTGGCGATTTTTGGGACACCGAATGCGGCGGCTTTACCCAGCACTGGTCACAATGCTGCTAGCAACGACGGCGTACATCACGCTATTTCAACGGACGTTACTAACGAACATTCGGGCGACCGTGGTGACCAACCTACTGTACGTTTATAATTGGTTTGAAATTGGTCACGGGCAAAGTTATTTTGACCGGTTTAACGGGGAATCCCCCTTTACCCACCTGTGGTCACTGTCGATTGAGGCACAGTACTACTTGTTCTGGCCACTAATTATTGGGTTGTTGATGATTGTTTTTAAAAAACGTTCACGAATTTTTTGGTTCATGATGATCATGGCCGGGATTTCCGCGTTAGCCATGGCGTTATTGTACGATCCGGCCAACACTAACCGGGTTTATTACGGGACCGATACCCGGATGTTTGCCATCCTGATTGGTTCTGGATTGGCTTTCATCTGGCCGTCACGCGAATTATCGCCGGACATCGCCGGTAGTAATCGAATCACACTGGACGTTTTAGGCGGCGCTTCACTGATTGCACTCATCTGGATGTTCTTTCAGATGGCCGGGACCGCGGACTTTACGTACCGGGGCGGCATGTTGCTCTTTACGATCTTGTCGGCCGTTCTCGTGGCGACCGTTGCGCACCCGGGAAGTAACATGAACCGCTTGTTGACGAATCCCGTGTTTACGTACATTGGTCAGCGAAGTTACGGGATCTACTTGTACCAGTTCCCCGTCATGATCTTTTACGAAACGAAGGTTCAAAACATCGGGGACCACCCGTTAATTAACAGTTTTATCGAAGTTGCGCTGATCTTACTAGTTACCGAGTTAAGTTACCGGTTCATCGAAAACCCAATGCGCCACTACGACTACAGTCGGTTATTGGTCGATTTACGGGAATTTATGCGGCAGCCGAAGTTTAACCGGGTGACCGGGACGATTACCGGTTTAACGGTTATCTTGTTTGTCATCACGGCGGTCGGGTTTGTTCAACAGCCTAGCAAGGCCGCGGCAACGCAGAAGACCGATTTACAAAAGACCATTGATAAAAATTCGAAGAACGCCAGCAAGAAGAACGCGGCGGCCCTGAAACGTCAAAAGGCCGCTGCTAAGGCCAGCGCGGCTTCGGAAAAGGTCAAGACTGAGCAGTTGAAGACTAAGGCGGCCATGGCGAAGTTGTCACCCAAGCAAAAACAGGTCGTTAAGGACTACAACTTAAAGCCCCAAGTCGTGTTAGCGATGGGAACGACCAGTTTAACGGCGGTTGGCGATTCCGTGTTGCTGGACGTTTCGTCCGACTTACAACAAGTTATTCCGGGAACCGTTGTCCAAGGAAAAGTTGGTCGACAAGTGTCCGACGTCCCCGGAATCATTAGCTCGTTGAAGCAACAGGGACAGTTAGCCCACAACGTCTTGTTGAACATCGGGACGAACGGCGCGTTTACGAATGCGCAGGCGGAACAACTGGTTAGTTTGATTGGCAAGGACCATCAGATTTTCTGGGTCACGGCCCACGTGCCAACTCAAAGCTGGCAAAACCAGGTCAACGCCCAGATCAAAAAGACGGCGGCCAAGCACAGTAACGTTCACGTGGTCGACTGGCACAAGGCGTCGTTGAACCAATCCAGTTGGTTTGCGGCGGATAACGTGCACCCGAACCCCACTGGAAACCGGCACCTGACTAGTTTAATTGCTAAGCAGATCGCTAAAGTTAATAATTAAAAAAATGGTTGAGGAAGTTTTCCTCAACCATTTTTTGTTGGTCAATTTTAGTTATTGATGGGTTTAACTGGTACGTGCAGTTGAATGTCGTTAAGGTTCAACGAGTACTGCAAGTCCTGATTTCCCCGGACGGTCATCTTCATGTCGGTCGCGTAGATGACCAGTCCAACTTGGTGCCCTTTTAAGAGGTGGTGGAAAATGGGCTGCAGGTCCAGTTCAAAGTTGTAGAACTCGTTTGGTTGGATGGCTTCTGCGTGCCACGGGTGGTGGCGGTTTTGTAAGTTCAAGTGGCCCTTCGTGATCATCTTAAACGGTGTTGCTGGGGCTAGCTTGAAGTCCTTTAAGTCGTCTTCGCGCCAGTGGAAACCAAGGTCGAGGGCCTTAGCCGCGATCATTTGGGGACTGACGGTCAGGCGTTTAGCTTGGCCGAAGTCGATCAGCATGAAGCTTAACATTCCAAAGTCCTTGTTAACGGCGACCGAACCCTGGACGTGCGGCCGGCCAACTAGTAATTGGTCGCTAGGCGCTTGCCACGACTTAAAGAGTAAGCGGTGGTCGTATAACGGGTTGGTCTTGGATTCGCTCAACAAGTCGGTCTGCCAGGCATTCAAGTCCTGTTTGTAGTGCTCGAACAGCTTATCCGGCAACTTATCGGTAAAGTGGGCCGCCCGCTGGTCAACTTGGTGGTCGGCAGGAACCAGTTCCTTGTATTGAACCTTAAAGTCGAGGGACTGGTCAGTGTCTTGCCACCAATTATCATAACCGTGCCACGTTTCGGCGGCGGTGTTGTCCTGAACTAAGACGTTCGGTAGCAGGGCGTCGGCGTGGTTATCCAAGTCGTAAAGCTCGTGACTGAGCCAGAGGTTCATCATGTCGGTAAAGTCGAGGGACTGCAAGTTATTGATGTAAATGTGTTGTCCCTGGTGCAGGATCAGCTTTTTAGTGACCGGTACGTCCTGCAATTTATCCCACAGGTTGGCCACGTTGCGCGGTTTGACGTTCCAGTCGTTTAGTCCGTGGACCATCACGATGTCGGCTTTGATCTTGTCAACGTTTTTAAGGTAGTTCCGTTCGTCCCAGAATTGGTTGTAACTCCCGGTAGTCCGGTCCTGGTCCTTAGTCAGCTCGGCCAGCTTTTCGTCAAAGCGGGCCTGGATGCGGTGGGCGTCGCCGGCTTTGAGACTGCGTGAAAAGACTTCGGCCGCTAATACGTCGGTGTCTTCGCCCTGGAAAGTGTCCGGTGCAACGACGAGGCCGTTATCCCGGTAGTAGTCGTACCAGCTTGAAATGGCGGCTTCGGAAATAATGGTCTTTAAGCCGGCGACTCCGGTCGTAGCGGCCGCGGTGGCGAGGGTCCCTAAGTATGAGCGCCCGGTCATGGCGACCGCGCCGTTAGTCCACCAAGCCTTGATGGCCACGTCGCCATCCCGGTTGGTAAAGGCGTTGCGTTTACCGGTCAGCCACTCGATAATGGCGACCGTGGCCGTTGTCTCATCAACGTCGCCGGTGGGCGCCAACCCGTCGGAGTCGACGGAACCGATTCCAGCCGCGTAAACCACGGCAAACCCGCGGGCTAAGAAATAGTCGTTTAAGGTGTAAGACTTTTCGCGGCCAAAGGTTTCTTCGGCATCGGCGCTAACTTCTTTGACTGGCCGAGCCGCGGGCAGGTCAGCCGGTTGGGGGTGGTAGGCCACGTCGGCGTAAGTGTTATGATCCGGTTCCTTGGCGGTTAACGGGACGTCAACGTTGTGCATTTGGGCGTCGCCGGCGTGATCGTTAATCCCCTGATTGTACGGGCTAGCGGTGTACAGAACCGGTACTTTGAGCCCGGTGGCGGTTTCGGCGGGGCGCAAAATTTCGAGCTTCAACAGGTCGCGCTGGCCGTTATGGTCAGTGTCCAGCGGGGCTTCCACGTACACCACGTCGCGAATCAAATCGTTCGTATTGAACACCGCTTGGGCTTTACCGTTAAAAAACAGCGGTTTTTGGGCGTTGGGCAGTTGGTAGAACGGTACGAAAAAGCCGCGGGCGGTCAGGGCTTCAATTAACGTTTGGCCGTTATTACCGCGGGTGTTAAGTAGTAAGTACCACGCGTAGTAGAGTGCCTCGCGGTCAAAGGCGCTATCACCAACCATCGGCAGGTGGATGTCGCGCATCGCGAGCAGCGGGTCGGCTAAGTCAAAGTCCTGGCCGGGTAGGAAGCCGAGTAATTGTAGTCCCACGTTATAAAAGACCTGGTTGTTAACAACGGTGGCGTTAGTTAGCCACTCGTTTAAATCGTGCTGGCTGGTCGCCATTAAGTTCGCAAACTTATGTTTTAAACCACTGGCCGTTTTAACTTCTGGAAAGCTCTTTTCAAGTAAGGCCCGGTAAACGGCGGGAACCGTCGTCAGTGCCTCCATTTTTGGTGTAATGAAGTGAATCTTAGTGAGTTCTGCGATAGCCGCTTCCGAATCGGTCGGTACGATCGCAAATTGATTATTTATCATGGCAAACGTCCTCTAAAAGTTTAATTTACCTAACATTATACCGCTATTTACAAGTCTGCCAATGTTTCTAGCGGACAGTTGGTGAAGTTTGTGCTACTTTGATAACTAAAGATAATTAACTTAACGTTGGGGGTAAATCGGATGGCAAAATTTCCAGTTTTATACACGACTAAGGCAATCAATGCGGATGGATTACGGGGCCGGGCGTACGTTCCCGACGGTTTGAGCGTGGCCGTCTCCAGTCCGTTAAGTTCGGCGGCGGGGACTAATCCGGAACAGCTTTTAGGTTTGGCTTTGAGTACCTGTTTAAACGCAACGCTCGAAGCGATTGAACGGGAGCATGACCAGCCCCACCAAAGTACGGTCGTGACGACCGTCCAAATGTCCCGCGACCGGTTTGGCTACCAGTTCTTTTTGGACGCGCAGGTGACCATTCCCGAAGCGGATCAGTCCACGGCGAGTGCCTGGTTAGCCCTGGCGGAACAACGCTGTCCGGTCGCAAAGTTACTGGGAGCGTCAGTCAACGTTAAAATTCACCTGTAACTAGCTGAATAGCGTAAAAAAATAAGTTCAGCGCTTCGGACGGTGGGTGCGCAACGCTGAACTTGTTTTATTTTGTTTTGATTGTTAATGCAAGACTTAATCGTTGGGATGTAAATGGGCCTTTAACTTTGCCGGTAAGGGTAAGTGACACTGGTGCTTTTCAGCAACGGTGGCGACTTTATCCACTTGTTGCAGCGCTAATTGTTTAGTTTTTTCACGTTCGATCTTGAGCTGTTTACTCAGGGCCCGGTTTTTGCATAAACCGTGGACCGCGATGGCGACCGGAATAACGTGGAGGGTCGTTAGCGTCGGAATCAACCACGGGTTCCTTTCTAAAATGGTTAAAAATTGTTCGTGGTGCGTACTGATATCGTCGTGAATCATTTTGGGGGTCAGCATCTAAATCACGCTCCTTTAGTTATTTGCCCTAATCATACCCTAAAGTGGAACCGCTGTCATCGCTTGTGGCGGTAATCAAAAACGCCCGGTCACTCGTAATGAGCAACCGGACGGTGCGTTGATTGTATTAGTATGGCCCGCGGCGGGTGAATACCGCCCACCGCGACAAGTTTAGCTTAGAACCAAGGCGGTCGAAATGCAATTAATAAACCGCACTATTTGGTGATATCCTGATTCATCTTGCTGTGATGGACGCCGTAGCTGAAGTAGATGATTAGGCCGAGAACGAACCAAACTAACGAGGCCAACCAGGTTTCCATGGATAACTGGGTCATCATAAAGAGGCACAGCAGGCCGGAAACAACCGGTAAAACGGGATAAAAAGGTACCCGGAAGCCCTTGATCTGGTTGAGCTTGGGGTTCCGGCGTAAGAGCACGATCCCAAACGAAACGAAGGTAAAGGCAATTAAGGTCCCGATGTTAACTAAGTTGGTCAGCTGCCCCAACGGAACCAGACCACCGAGAATTGAAATCACAATTGTCACGGTAATCATGGCGTGTTTGGGGGCGTGGTGTTTGTTGATTTGGCCTAAAAAGCTTGGTAACAGACCGTCCCGTCCAATCGAGTAAAGGAGGCGGGAGCTACTGTAGATCGTGGTAACCATCATGGTAAACATCCCGGCGAGGGCGCCGAGGGACACGATTCCGGCAACGAAGTTTTGGTGAACGAGTTGAAGGGCGAAGGTGACCGCGTCATCCACGTTCAACAATTTATAAGAAACCATCCCGGTCAAGACGACTGAGACTAAAATGTAGAAAATGGTACAGATGACGAGGGTCCCAATGATCCCAATCGGCATGTTGCGTTTGGCGTTCTTAACTTCGGCGGCCGACGACGAGACGGCGTCAAAGCCGAGGTAGGCGAAGAACACGACCGCGGCCCCCTTGAAGATCCCGCTGACCCCGAACGGCGCGAACGGGCTCCAGTTACTCGGCTTGACGTAGAAGGCACCGACCAGTAAAAAGATGACAATAATGGCTAATTTGACGGCGACGATGATGTTATTTAAACGGACCGAAGTTTTCAGCCCTTCGTCAATGATCCAAGCAATTAAACAAACAATTAAAATGGCGACCAGGTTCACGTAGGTTCCGTGGGCCGGGTCAAACGAGCCGGTAATGGCCTTGGGAAGCTTCAGTCCGAAGCCGGCGATGAACGAATTAAAGTAGGCGGCCCAACCGACCGCCACCGCGGCCACGGCCAGGACGTATTCCAAAACGAGCGCCCAACCAATGATCCAACCAACCATTTCACCGTAAACGATGTTACCATACGAGTACGCGGAACCAGCAACCGGCAAGACCGAAGCAAATTCGGCGTAACACATCGCGGCGACCGCACAGACGATGGCGGCAATTACGAAGGAGAGGATGATCCCCGGACCGGCCTTCGTTGCGGCGACCGTGCCGGGGAGAATAAAGATCCCGGTCCCGATAACGGCGCCAATCCCGAGTGCAATCAGGTCGACCGCGCTTAGGGTTCGTTCAAATTGACTATCTTTTTGTAAATAGCGCTCCAAGTTTTCCTTTTGGAAGATGCGCTGACGAATCCCCATAGAATGAACCACCTTTTTTGGTTATTATTAACAGTGCTTTGTCAACAATTGACAATTTACTATGCTAATATGATACCTTGAACAATTATTAAAAGTCAATTAGAATTGGCTTTTAATTGTTAAGAACTCGACCTTTTTAACCGCCAGTTTTTTAAAACAATTAATTGCCAGCAGGTTACAGTTTCAAGGGATTCTGCTAGAATGATAGCTAAAATGGTTTAACATACATATTCTTAGTTTTAGTAAGCACTTGTAAGGGAGGAATCGTTTTGTCAGCAATTTTAGTGGCGGAGGACTTATCCGCGGTCGGGGGGATCTCCCTGAGCGCCGCGTTACCCGTCTTAACCGCCATGCAGTACGACGTCGCGGCCTTACCAACCAGCCTACTGTCCACCCATACGAGTGGTTACGGCCGGCCAGCAGTCGTTGACTTATCGGATTGGTTACCCGCCGTGTTTAAACATTGGATGGACGCTCAGCTGCACTTTGATTCGGCCCTGATCGGTTACGTGGGGTCGGTGGCACTGTGCCGATTATTAAAGGATTATTTGGAAGAGCAACGGTTGGCGCTACTCGTCGTCGACCCGGTCTTGGGGGATTTGGGGAAATTATACAGTGGTTTTGATTTGGCTTACGTGGGCGCGATGCGTGAACTCATTAAAACGGCAGACGTCATTTTACCCAACGTGACCGAAGCCAGCTTATTGACCGACTTGCCGTACCAGCGCCACCCGGATTTAAAGCCAACGCTAAGCGCGTTACAGGCGTTATTAAAGCCGGGGGCCCACGCCGTGATTACCGACGTGGAGCGTGACGATCACATTGGCTGCGCCTGGCTAGACGAGTTTGGCGACGTTCAGTTTGTAGGGCAGCCCCGCCTGCCAGGGCACTATAACGGGACGGGGGACACCCTCGCCGCCGCCATCGCCGGGTTAATGGGGCGGGGATTCTCGCTGACCCGCAGTCTGGAGCTCGCTAACCAGTGGTTGAACGTGGCGGTCGGTGAAACGCTGGATCAGCGCCGAACCGATCCGCGACAGGGAGTGGCCTTAGGACGGATGTTGCGGGCGATTCTCTCCTTAAATTAAGGTTGAAAAATGTTATACTAAACGGTAGTTAAAAACCTAGGAGGAACCTTTCATGAGTACAGAAGTAGCTAGTGGGGCCGTGGTTTACCAGCAAAAAGACGGTCACCCCGCTTATTTATTATTACAAAGTGCCACCAGTGATTTTTGGGGCTTCCCTAAGGGCCACTTGGAAGGAACGGAAACCTTGGCGGAGACGGCTAAACGCGAGATTCGCGAAGAGACTCAGCTGGACGTGCAGCTGGATACCAATTTTAAGGCGTACACCGAATACGACTTACCCAACGGAAATTTAAAGCAGGTGACGTTATTCGTCAGCAAAGTTCCAACCGGCGTGGTAGTGACCCGTCAAAAGGAAGAAATCAGTGCGATTGGCTGGTTTGATTACGCGACCGCCCGCAAACGGTTGACCTACGATAATCTGAAAAAAATGTTGGATCAGGCCAACGATTACATCGAGTCCAAAGCGCATTAACCGAAAAAAGCAAAAAAAATTACTGGTACCGTCGCATAAGCGGTGACCAGTAATTTTTAAACTAAACTTTTAAAAAATAATTTTAAAGTTGTGATTAACATTAAGCTTGAGTTTTTAAGTTTGCAACTGCATCTTCGATTGTTACGCCTTCAGCGGACAATTCTGGATGAAGTTTGTCAGTTGCAACAAATAATTGGCGTTGTGTATCTAACACAATGCTGAACCAGCTGTTCGTTGTTTGAAATTTCATTTGACAAAACTCCCTTCATGAAAATTGTTGGGTTGTGCTACGAGATGCTTTCATCATCTGTGAACCTTACAATTTTTATATCATACTAGCATTCCCGGTTTAACGCAAATGAAAAGCTTTACACTTAACGTATTTATAAGGAGATTAATTAACCAATGACGACCAAACGTGTTTTTGTAATTACTGGTCCCACGGGGAGCGGTAAGACTACGGTCAGCCACTATTTAAAGGACCACTACCAAATTCCACAAGTCATCACGCACACGACCCGCGCCCCGCGCGATGGGGAGGTCGACGGCCAGGATTACTACTTTGAGACCCCGGCCAGCTTTGCAACTAAGCACTACCTAGAACACGTGACGTACAGTGGTAACCAGTACGGCTCTTCACGGGAAGGCTTGGCGGCGGCGTGGGAAAAATCCCCGTTGATCAGTATCGTTTTAGACACGGCCGGGGCAATTACTTACGCCCGCGAGCTCGGGGAACAAGCCGTAGTCGTTTACTTAGAAGTTCCGAATCAAGGGGCCTTAGTCGAACGGTTAACGAAGCGCGGCGACCACCCGGCCCGAATCAAAAAACGGGTCGCAAGTCAGGAGTACCAGCGTGATCAGGAGTTACCCGCCGGTTTAGTCGGGCACGCCACGCCGTTAGTGAACGATGATTGGCAAGTCACCCGTCAAAAGCTGGACGCCCTAATTAAGCAGTACCAGTCGGTGAACGGGCCGGCAAATTAATTTCTTTTCCGCGGTTGCTATGCTAAACTAAATAGTAATGATTATGATTTAGCTGGTAAGTTAACCGGCTAACGGGAGGTGTTGCGCCGCATGGACACAACAATTGAACAGGCCGTCGGGATCCTACGCCGTAATCAGCTGAAGATCACCAAACAGCGGCAAGCACTGATTGATTATTTAGTGACTTATAAAGACCACTACGTTGCGATTTCTGAAGTTGACGAGCATATGCGGACCCTGTTTCCGGGAATGAGCCATAACACGATCTACCGTAACGTTAAGGAATTTGAGACGCTGGGGCTATTAGAATTAAAAGCGCAGGCCAATCAAACGCTGGTCAAGTACCAGTGCGATTTCAAACACCAGCACCACCACCACTTTATTTGTTCCAACTGTGGCAAGGTGCAGGAGTTGGATGCGTGTCCGTTAGACGCGTTTGAGGCCCAGTTACCGGGCTGTACGATCACTGGTCACCGGATCGAGTTTTACGGGTTGTGTGCCGACTGTACGGCCAAGCTGGGAGCGTCCAAGTCACTCAGCAAATAACAATTAATATAGAAGGATTTAAAACGGCATCCTAACGTCAAACGACCGCTGTGCAGCGCGTGCACGGGGGCCGTTTTTGTTTGGCTAAATGGTCTGGTCAGTGGAGATACTAAGAAGTACCTACAAAACAGTATTTATCTATTATTTTAAACATTTTTTTCAAATTAGTTCGGGTTAATGACGGTAATTAACCGTAATTGGATAGTTCTTTTTGATTTTATCCGGGTTTTACTAGACTGATACGGGAAAGTGTCACAAGTATCGTTGAGAATGAAACCGCTATCATGGTATAAATAATGTGCAAGCGAGATATAAGAAAAGGAGGTTCGAAAAAATGAAACACTTTATTGCTTTTATGGAAAAGTATTTCTTACCAGTCGCAAGTAAGATTGGTAACCAGCGTCATTTAGTTGCCGTGCGGGACGCCTTTGCGTACACCATGCCGCTAATGATTCTGGGTGCCTTTGCCGTATTGATCAATAATCTGCCGATACCTGGCTTCCAAGACTTCATGAACGGGGTCTTTAGCGAAAAAATCGGCGGGTCCTACGTCTGGACGTTGCTTGGCGGTAACATCTGGAACGGGACGTTCGCTGTTTTATCCCTGTTTATCGCGTTCTTAGTTGCTTACAACCTGGCAACTTCTTACCACGTAGACGGTATTTCGGCCGGGATTATTTCCTTAGGGAGCTTCTTCGTTGTCGGGGGTGCGCAGGGGATGGACTCAGCCGGGCTATTCGTTGCCCTGATTGTTGGGTTGCTCTCAGCCGAAATCTTCCGGCGGTTATCCAACGTTGATAAGTTCGAGATCAAAATGCCGGACGGGGTGCCACCAGCCGTTGCGCGTTCATTTGCCGCATTATTACCAGCTATTTTTACGATTACAATTTTCGGCTTTGTGACAATGTTACTTAACGCAATGCACATTGAAAACGTGGTGACCGCCTTCTACAAGGCTGTTCAACAACCATTCATGGGGATGGCCAACACTTACCCAACCGCATTACTGATTGCCTTTATTACGCCGTTCCTATGGTTCTTCGGACTCCACGGTGCCAACATGATCGAACCGTTTATGCAGACCATTAACGCACCGGCTATCCAGGCTAACGCGGCCGCCTTAAAAGCGGGCAAACCAATTCCGTACGTGGTTAACAAACCGTTTATGGATTCGTTCGTTAACCTTGGTGGGACCGGGGTTACCATTGGGTTGATCATTGCGATCTTTATCATTGGTCGCCGCAACAAACCGTACATGTCAGTTGCTTCGCTTGCCGCTGCACCGGGGATCTTTAACATTAACGAACCCCTCGCGTTCGGGTTGCCGATCGTGTTGAACCCAATTCTGTTCGTACCGTACATCCTGGCACCGATGATCAGTGTCAGCATCGCGTACTTCGCAACGGTGTCCGGTTTCATGCCGGCGTGCTCCAACATGCCGCCTTGGGTCACACCGCCAATTATTGGGGCCGTAATTGCGACCGCTAGTTGGCAGGGGGGCGTGATTGCCGCCATCAACATCGTCGTTTCCGCCGTGATTTACGCACCGTTCGTTTACATGAGTACCGCGATGGAAACGCGGCGCGACAAGAAACAGGCTGCTAAAGAAGCAACTGCGTAAGCACGTTTTAAAACGTTAATACCGAAAGCCAAGGGCATAAATGACTCAGCCGAGTCATTTATGCTTTTTGTTTTTTGGGCCCCACCTTGCTTAATAACGGTGGGGTGAGCGGGCTGATTGTTACGCGTTGTATCATAAAAGATATTTGTTTCATATTGACGTAATTGTGACAACTATTGTTATCAATTAGGTAAATTGTGGTAGCGCTTACAAAAACGTGGATGAAAGTGACCTGGTTCGGAATAATCCGCGAAACTAAGCGGATCATTTGAATTGGACTGACGTTAACAGGACGGTGCTAAACCTAGCTGCGACTGTTTCACCGCGTAACGGTCAAACTTTGCCGAACGTCTTGGACGCTGGTGCGCTGATTTTTAGTGAGTCGTTGAATGGTG
The DNA here is from genome assembly GCF_003885105.1 of Lactiplantibacillus garii. Lineage (GTDB taxonomy): Bacteria > Bacillota > Bacilli > Lactobacillales > Lactobacillaceae > Lactiplantibacillus > Lactiplantibacillus garii. Next base: position 7,860 of record NZ_QWZQ01000005.1, on the reverse strand, counting down.
GACTAAGGACACGCTTAATTGTGAACACGCTTGATTCGTGACTGGACTAGTAAACGGTTCCATTTAAAGCTTGCGGCACCGGTACGTGAACGGCTAAAATAGACGTAACGGGTATTACGGCTCACCATTGTTAGGAGGGGACGACAATGTTATTTTTGGACCACACACCGGACTTGACCGAAACGGATATGATTATCTACCGGGCCATCGTTCAAAATATGAATACGGTCATCTACATGCGCATCCGGGATTTGGCCGCAACTACCTATTGTAGTACGGCCAGCATTCAGCGCTTTTGCCAAAAGTTTGACTGTTCGGGATGGTCGGAATTCAAGACCAGACTCCGACTCTACCTCGATAACCAGGCGGCTCGGCACGCTTACCCAACCGATTTAGACAGTGGGGAAATCGTGCGGTCCATTATGGAAACGGACGCGGCTAGCAGCCAGCAACAAATCGACCAGGCCGCCGAACTCTTATTTAACCGCAAACAGGTGCTCTGGTTCGGGTGCGGGACGTCCCGTATCTTGGCGGAGTTTGGGGCCCTGACCTATTCGGGGCTCGTTAACATGTCGTTAGCAATTAACGATCCGCTAAATAGTCCCGTCGTTAATTTGAATTCGGCCGTAGCTAAGGAAATGTGTTTAGTCGTTTGTTCGGTATCGGGAGAAAACCGGTTAGTGATCCAGTACATGGCGGAATTTATGAAGCACGATATTCCGGTAATTGCGATCACCAATAACGTTAATTCAACGGTTGCCAAAATGGCGCAACTGACCCTGACCTACTTTGCAACGGTCCAAAACGTTGCTGGAGCTAACGTTACGACTCAGACCCCGGCCCTGTTTTTGATTGAAAAATTGATTCGGCGGGTTTCGTCCCTGTTACACGTGACGGACCCGAATATTGATACGCAGGAGAACATGCGCTAACATGGTGGTTGATGGAAAGTGGCACTACCGATCCAAGCGGGTGGGTGGTGCCACACTTCTTTTTGATTATTTTAGGGCTGATTGGTGAATTGTTTTTAGCCATCATAAAGAGTTTATTAATTTGTGGCAGAATTAATGCATTCTTAGTCAGTCCATGGTTTAATTATTATTTGAGATAACAAACGGCATGACGAGAAAGGAATGACACTGATGGCATATCGAACACCACCCTTTATTTCACCATTTGCAATTGTATCGATCGTGTTAGCACTTGGTGCCACGAACGTGGTGGTCAATAAAACGACCCACACGGTGAACGGTGCGGCGGCTAGCAGTACTAGTCGAGTTGTCACATCGTCATCAAGTAGCAGTGATAAAAACAAACCTGAAGATAATAGCTCCAGTGATAAAAAAGCGTCGGATAAATCGAGCAGCGATTCATCAAGTGATGATCAGAGCTCAATTTCTAGCAGCGATGATCAAAGCACGGATAGCAGTTCAACGACCGATGAAAGCAGCAGTTCGGCAGCTAGTTCCAGTGCGACTAAAACCAGCAGTAGTTCTACCACGCACAGCAGTTCGGCGGCTAGTTCAACGGACGATGACGACGACTCTTCATCGGCAGCGTCATCCAGCACGACACAGTCTAGTGCCGCAACGACGACGGAATCCGCGGACGATACGGCTTCTAGTGACGGGGGCGAATAGTGAATGTTTAGTATTTTAGATATGATCAACCACGCACTCGGTTACGTTAACGTGAACGTCAAGATCAAAAACCAGATCTACATTGGAATTGGGATTGCTGGTAACCTTTATTTAGGTTACGTCGCGATTCGCTTAATTCAAAACGGAGCGTGGTTGCGGGGAATTTTATACCTGCTAGTTTTCTTAGCCTTGATTTACTTCATCACGTTGAACTTTATTTACTACTTTACCAACAAAACGGCCAAGTACGACTTATCTCCGAAAATTGAAAAGTTATTGGGTGGCAAGCCTAAGGAAGCCCTCGAAGCCGAAAAGGGTGCTCACCGGAATCAACAACAACCGTACATTCCAGCTAACGGTATTTTCGATGGTCAGGAATTGTTACCCGCCACCGTTAAAACGTCGCGCGCGGAGCAGGATAACGTTCACCAAATTGTTGACCAACTCCAAGCGGCTAACATCGTTCGTTTGGATTACGGTGGCCTAAGCGACGGTGCCATTATGCGCCAAGCTAAAGCGACCGGTGAACCGGTCTACGCGATTGGCCAAGGCATTCAAATTCCGTTTTCACAATTGAAACTTGAAAACCACCGGCTCGTCATCTACGCCGGTATCAACCAAATGGATCAACGTCCCGTTGGTCACATTAAAAAAGTGGGGTTAACCGACGTCCACGACGCTCACGAAGATTACAAGTTATACCTAGCTTCCACGGTTATCACCGGTGGGATGGAAAAAATTGCGGGCCGCACTTCGACCATCGAACAGGCGGGGGACTACCAAGTCACCGCCCAGGTTGCTTACGAAGATCGCGCTGAATAGTTTTATCAAAGAGTCGTTTTTACGGCTCTTTTTTGATTTGAACAATTATTTGAGTAGTGACCCACGGTGGCTGTCGTTAGGCTCCGGCCCCCTGCGAAGTACCTTGGTATGACTAGCTGTGGGCCCACTTTTGAGCTAATTCCAAAGCCCGGAATCATCTCAAAAGCTGGCCTTGTTGTTAATCGCAAAAAGACCGCGACCAACAACAATCTCACAGCTATATGCCAAAACTTCACCGGGCGCCTAGATGGAATCTCATTATTTAGATTGGACAAGTAGTTGAGTCGGTTAGGATTAATATTCTAATTGGAATAACTTTGGGAATTACCTGTTATTTCTAAGATAACTAGAATTTAGTTTCACTGGATTAAAAATCGTCAGTAAGTTGAGAAAGAAATTCTCAACTTACTGACGATTTTTACGCAACGCTATGAAAATTTTTAAAGTTTTAGGCGTAATAGATTAAAGATAATTTATTGTTAGTGAGCGAAACCTAATCCGGTTGGCATTTAAAACCAAGTATTCCAAGCAACGTGCTATTGAGGTTAAATAAATTAGTAGTTACGGCCCGCCAACGACTAGTTGAAGCCTGGAGGGAGAGCGTGGATGGCCCCAGCGGTGAAATTTCACTTAGTCGGGGTATTTTCCCGGCCTAGTGAAAGGCCAATGGTTGAGACCTGGGTTATGGGCTCAGGCTTGTGCCCACCGCGTTCCGGGCCTGTCCACGCCGACCGGAGGGCTGGAAAGTGCGAACTAACTTGGAATTGATAGGCGGAATTTGAAACAAGCTAGGTCAACTGAGTTAGCAGGTGCCGGGTAATGGAATTAGGTAGCGAAGGTTTCGAATCCTTTTAAATTTTCTGAAGTGTGTGTTAACTAACTCAATTGTTCCTGATAGCGGATTTAATAGTGTGCACTAGTTTGGAATTGTAAAACAAGCAATTGAATAAAGTAATTAAGATTTTGATTGGTAAAAGAGCTGGAACCAAAAAACGGTGTTGCTGACCGTAAAATGGTCAGCAACACCGGGCAGTTAATTATTTGAGTAGTTGTAAGACGTCGTCCGGGTGGTTGAGTCGGTGGGCCACGCGTTGGTGAGCCGCGTTAGGATCCATGCCCCAAACGGCAAGGCCAAAGTCAACGCCCGCGGCCGCCGCGGTTTGTTCGTCACTGAGGGAGTCACCAATGAAGAGGGCTTTGTCGGGAGCGACGTTGACCCGTTTCAGGGCGGTCAGTAGCGGTAGCGGGTCCGGTTTGCGTTTGGGCGTGTCATCCGCACTGATGGCAACGGCTAATTTGGACATGACGGTCGCGTGGGGCTGCATGCCAGTTTCCATTTCGTTACGTCGTTGGGAGGTAACGATGCCTAGTTTAAGTTCTTGGGGCAAGTTAGCAAACAACGTTTCGATTCCCGGGTAAAGTTGAATGTCGCCATAGTGGTCGGCCATAACGGCTTCGTAACGGGCCTGAAAGTGGTCGAACTGGTCGGCGGGAATGCCGAGTTCGGCCATGGCCTGTTCCGCGGCCATCGGAAAAGTTTTCTGGGCCTGAGCGGCGGTGAAACCGATACCATATTCTTGTAAAACTTGGCGCATCACGAGTGTGTACGCTGGCTGACTGTTGGTCAAGGTGCCGTCAATATCAAACATTAGTGCTTGGTAAGTCAAAATGCATCATCCCTTCTAAGTCGTTTGTCTCTAGTATATCAAATTGGACCTTGACAGTGATTCTTTGAATCGTTATAGTTAGATTAACAATTGATGAGGAGCTAATGATATGTCATTACCGTTAAATCACATAAAAACTTCAACTAGCTTTTACTTTTGGTATTTTCGCTAGTGTTTGTGCCGGCTGTATCAGGTGCAAACACGGACTCGATGTTTGCATCGATGCGGTTGCCAAAAGCTTTTTGTGATTGAACGGCGCCCATGGATGTTTGAAAATTCCAAGGGTGGCTAATTAAAGTGTTTTTTAGTGACGCACCCTTTGAATTTTCAAGGGGTGCGTCTTTTTTTGCCCCCACCCACGTGACGCTCGCACCAACTAATCAAATTTGGGAGGAACCCACATGTCAATTAGTCCAGAAACTTTAGTTCAAAATATGAATCACGAGATTGCCGCGATCCAACCGTCCGATATTTTAGCTTTTAACGCGGAAATTGCCAACATTCCCGGAATCGTGCGCTTAACACTTGGTGAACCGGATTTCAATACGCCGGAACACGTTAAGCAGGCCGCCATTCAAAGTATCGAAAATAATGAAAGTCACTACGCTCCGTCAAACGGGACAATGGCGTTACGGACGGCGGCGGCCAACTTCTTGGCAAAGAAGTACGATGTCCACTACGATCCGGCGAGTGAAGTGATCATTACCGCCGGTGCGACCGGGGGGATTTACACCGCTTTGAGTTCAATTTTGAACCCCGGTGACGAAGTCTTGATCCCAACCCCCATCTTTCCACTGTACATTGCGATTGCCAAGTTAAACGGCGCGACGCCGGTCTTTATGGACACGTCTAAGAACGGCTTTGTCTTATCACCGGAAATGTTAAAGGAAACCTTGGCGGCCCACCCGAAAACTAAGGCGGTCGTCCTAAACTTCCCGTCCAACCCAACCGGGGTAACTTACCGCAAGGACGATTTGAAAGCTTTAGCCGCGGTCTTAGCCGACAAACCGATTTTCGTTTTATCCGATGAGATTTACAGCGAGTTAACTTACGGCGAAGCCCACGTTTCGATTGCCAAATACTTACCGGAACAAACCATTTTACTTAACGGGGTGTCGAAGTCTCACGCCATGACTGGCTGGAGAATCGGGATCATGTGCGCACCTAAGGCCGTAACGGCGCAATTAGGAAAGATTCACCAGTTTACGGTCACCTCAACGACCACTAACGCGCAGGCCGCGGCTGCCGAAGCGTTGAGCAACGGCATGGATGATGGTCAGGACATGAAGCGGGAGTACCAGCAACGGCGTGACTACTTGTACGAAGCGCTAAATAAAATTGGGTTCAAATCGGCCAAGCCGGAAGGGGCCTTTTACCTGTTCAGTAAAATTCCCGCGGGCTTACCCCAGGACAGCATGGCCTTTTGCCGGGAATTAGCCCACGAAGCGCGGGTCGCTTTAATTCCGGGGAGTTCGTTTGGCCCCGGTGGTGAAGGTTACGTTCGGATTAGTTACGCCGCTTCAATGGATAATTTAAAGACGGCGGTTGAACGCATTAGTAAATACGTGGAACAAAAAGCAGCGGAGGCAAAGTAAAAATGAAAATTTTAATGTACAGTGTTCGTGACGATGAAGAGGCGGCCATTAAGGAATGGGCCCAGAAAAATAACGTACAGGTCGATACCAACGATTTAGAATTTCACCCCGAGACAGCGGATTTAGTCAAGGGTTACGACGGGGTTGTCATTCAACAACGGAGTGCCATTGGTGACGATCCCAGTGTTTACCAAAAACTAGCGGACATGGGAATCAAACAGTTAACCAGTCGGACGGCCGGGGTCGATACCATTGATATTCCGGCTGCCAAGAAGGCCGGCTTAACGGTGACCAACGTACCAGCTTACTCACCCAACTCGGTTGCCGAAATGTCGGTCGCACAAACGATGCGGTTGATTCGCAACCTGGAACTCTTTGACAGCCGGGTGGGCCAGCAAAACTTCCAGTGGGCGGGATTGCAAGCCCGTGAAATTCGTTCCCTAACGGTCGGAATCATTGGTGCCGGTCGGATTGGTGGTACGGCGGCCCGCTTGTTCCACGGCTTAGGGGCTAAAGTGATCGCCTACGACGTGGTCCGTCATCCCGAATTAGAAGACGTTTTGACTTACGTTGATACCAAGGAAGAGCTTTTAAAACGGGCCGACGTGGTTGATTTACACGTTGACCTTAACGAAACTTCGAAATCCTTAATTGACGCTGCCGCGTTCAAAATCATGAAAAACGACGCGTTCATCATCAACGCCTCACGGGGCCCCGTTATCGTGACGGATGACCTGGTTGCCGCCTTAAAGGCTGGTGAAATTGCCGGAGCCGCCCTTGATACGGTCGAAGGTGAAGCGGCGTTGTTTAACCAGAATCACCAGGGTGAAGTGCTACAAGACACCAACGTTGCCCAACTAATGCAGATGCCTAACGTTATCATCACGCCCCACGTGGGTTTTTACACCAACTTAGCGGTCAAGAACATGGTTGATATTAGTCTTGACGACGTGCTTGCCATTTTAAACGGCAAATCAACCGACCACGCTTTCTAATAAGCAAATCGGCGGATTATCGTTTTTAATCTAAACAGTTATTTAGATATTGATCCGTGTTGTAGCGTTAGGACCCGGCGCCCGGCGCAGCACCTTGGCATAGATAGCTGTGGACCCACTTTTGAGCTAATTCCAAACCCGGAATCATCTCAAAAGCTGGCCTGGTTGTCAATCGCGAAATGACCGCGACCAACAACAATCTCACAGCGATATACCAAAACTGCTCCGGACCCTTAAATGGTCTAACGTTATTTAAATTGAACGTGCAGTTTAGTGGGTTAGGCTGGGTGTTCTAACTCGAATAATTTGAGGGATTGTTTAGTTATCATAGCCAGTAAATTGGGAGTTACCTTTTCCAATTTACTGGCTATTTTTATGCAACGTTATAGCCACTTTGAAATTTCTATATTTTAAACAACGTGCTATCAAGACTAAGCAAATTAGTGGCTACGGCTCGCCAACGACTAATTGAAGCTTGGAGGGAGCGCGTGGATGGTCCCAGCGGTGAAATTTCACTTGGTCGGGGTCTTTTCCCGGCCTAGTAAAAGGCCAATGGTTGAGACCTGAACTTTGGGCTCAAGCTTGTGCCCAAAGTTCAGGACCCAGTCCACGCCGACCGGGGGGCTGGAAAGTGCGAACTAACTTGGAATCGATAAGCTGAGTTTGAAACAAACTAGGGTAATTAGTTTAGGTAAAAGTTGCGTAATACAAGGTAGTGCAAGCTTTGAACTTTATGGGGTGGTCGCTGCTTCCGAGTGATGCCCCTTAATGAGAATCTTTCATAATTTTCTAAATAAACACCGCTTTTGACGGTGGCACGAAACGGGTAGACTGGTGCCATTACATCAGGAAAGTAGGGGTTAACATGTTGCCAATCAAGATGGGGTTAGTTGTGGCGTGGTTTGCACGACCGAGGATGGTCGATTTTACCGCGTACGCGTTGTGGGGTGTGTTAGTGTTAACGTTTTGCGGTTACGTGGCGATTATTATCCATGAAAAGTCGAAGAAAAATTAGTTTGATTAGCGTTGGGGTTAGAACTGGTTATAATCATTAATAATAATCAGTAAAACATTTTTTTATTAAGCAGGCTAGATTTGTAAAAAAATCTAGCCTGCTTTTTGGGCTGTTAAATCCGAATAA